>JAFUFD010000083.1 GCA_017470055.1 Prevotella sp.
CGGAAAAGTCCAAATAAATTTGGCTTTTCTCTCATTTCTTCGTAACTTTGGTTTCACCGAACTTACTCAGCATTCGGAAAAGTCCAAATAAATTTGGCTTTTCTCTCATTTCTTCGTAACTTTGGTTTCACCGAACTTACTTAGCACTCGGAAAAGTCCAAATAAATTTGGCTTTTCTCTCATTTCTTCGTAACTTTGTGGCTGATATGGATTATACGCTCAATTGCAACGGAAGATTATTGGATCTCAGCACCCCTCAGGTGATGGGAATCTTGAACGTGACGCCCGACTCGTTCTATGCGGGAAGTCGGAAGCAGTCAGAGCAGGAAATCGTGGCGCGTACCCATCAGATATTGGAGGAGGGCGGTACCATCCTTGACGTGGGTGGATTCTCGACCCGTCCTGGCGCACAGGAGGTGGATGAGGCGGAGGAGATGAGACGGTTGCGCTATGCTCTCGCCCTTGTCCGTCGTGAGGCTCCTGATGCGGTGGTCAGTGTCGATACCTATCGCCCTGCTGTGGCTCGTATGGTGGTGGAGGAGTTTGGCGTGGATATCATCAACGATGTCAGTGAGGGTGGTATCACAGGTATTGTGAATACCCCTTTGGAGCAAGAGGCGGGCACGGTGCCTGCGATGTTCAGGATGGTGGCTCGCCTGCGTGTACCTTATATATTAATGTCTGTCCAGCCTACGATACGGGAGATGCTATTGTGTTTTGCCCGTGAAGTGGATATGTTGCGCTCCTTGGGACAGAAAGACATCATCCTTGACCCTGGCTTCGGCTTTGGCAAGACGTTAGAGCAAAACTATGAGGTGATGCGTGACTTGGACCAGTTGCGGTTGGTGCAGTTGCCGGTGTTGGTGGGTGTCTCGCGAAAGTCGATGATTTACAAGAAACTGGGCTTTGAGCCTACTGATGCGCTGAATGGTACGACCGTGCTGAACACGGTTGCGCTCCAGAAAGGGGCAAGTATTCTGCGTGTCCATGATGTCAAAGAGGCTGTGGAGTGCGTGAAGATAATGGCTGCGACCATGTCGCAGTATAGATGACATAAAAGGAGTTGCTATGTTTTTTGACTTTGGAATAAAGGATATCATTGACATCACCCTTGTCGCCCTGATGTTGTATTACATCTATCGGCTGATGAAGGAGTCACGGTCGTTGAATGTTTTTATTGGTATCATGATGTTCGTGGTGCTTTGGCTGCTGGTCTCCCAGGTATTAGAGATGCGCCTGTTAGGCTCTATCATGGACAAATTGGTCAGTGTGGGAGTGATCGCCTTGATCATTCTTTTCCAAGACGACATTCGTAAATTCCTATATAACCTTGGCGCCCATGAGCGAATGCGCACGCTGACTCGTTTCTTAGGACGAGGTAAGTCGGGCAATGCTGAGGAGTTAAAGAAAATGATAATGCCGATAGTGATGGCCTGCCTGAATATGAGCAAGCGCAAGGTGGGTGCCTTGATTGTCATAGAGCGGAATATGCCATTGGATGATATCGTGGCGACAGGTGAGCGGATAGATGCGAATATCAGTCAGCAACTCATAGAGAATATCTTTTTCAAGAACTCCCCACTGCATGACGGAGCCATGATTATCTCCAACAAACGTATTGAGGCGGCTGGCTGCATCCTGCCAGTCAGTCATAACTTGGATATTCCCAAAGAACTTGGTCTGCGCCATCGTGCCGCCCTCGGTATCTCGCAGGAGTCCGATAGTGTCGCTATCGTCGTCAGTGAGGAGACGGGTGGCATTACTGTTGCTATCAAGTCAGAACTCCAAGTTCGTTTGACGGCAGAGAAACTGGAGAGCATCCTGACAAAAGAAATGATGTAAATAATATTAAATTAGGAATCAGAAATTAGGAATTAGAAATTTAATTTGTACCTTTGCATCTCATGAGATATACTTAAAACTAATAATAAAAAACAAACTATGGATTTATTAAGTCAAATCGTAGCGCGCGCTAAAGCAAACAAGCAGCGCATCGTGCTCCCAGAGGCAGAGGAGGAGCGTACATTGTGTGCGGCAGACAAGGTACTTGCCGACGACATCGCAGACATTATTCTGATTGGTAACCCAGAGAAGGTGCATGCCCTCGCCAAGGAGAAGGGCTTGCAGCATATCGACAAGGCTACGCTCATCGACCCGGAGAACTGTGAGAAGAGTGAGGAGTATGCCCAGTTGCTCGCTGAGTTGCGTAAGAAGAAGGGCATGACCATCGAGCAGGCTCGTGAGTTGGTGAAGAACCCCTTGTATTTAGGTTGTATGATTATCAAGACCGAGGGTGCTGACGGACAGATCAGTGGTGCACTGTCTACCACTGGTGACACGTTGCGTCCTGCCTTGCAGATCATCAAGTGTGCTCCTGGCATCACTTGTGTCAGTGGTGGTATGCTGCTGATCTCTAAGCAGAAGCAATATGGTGAGGATGGTGTCCTCGTTGTGGGTGATGTCGCTGTGACCCCCATGCCCGATGCTGCCCAACTCAGTCAGATCGCCGTATGTACCGCTCAGACCGCTAAGTCGGTGGCTGGCTTCGCAGACCCACGTGTCGCTATGCTGAGTTTCTCTACCAAGGGCTCTGCTACCCATGAGGTGGTAGACAAGGTGATTGAGGCTACTAAACTCGCCAAGGAACTCGACCCGTCACTGAAGATTGACGGTGAGTTGCAGGCTGACGCAGCCCTCGTTCCCGGCGTAGGTGCCAAGAAGGCTCCAGGCTCAGAGATCGCTGGTCATGCAAATGTTCTCGTATTCCCCAACCTGGAGGTAGGTAACATAGGCTATAAACTCGTGCAGCGTTTAGGTGATGCCATCGCTATTGGTCCTATCCTGCAGGGTATTGCGCGTCCTGTCAACGACCTCTCCCGTGGCTGCTCTGTAGAGGATATCTACTACATGGTTGCCATCACGGCTTGTCAGGCAATGGATGCGAAGGCTTAGTTTAGCGTTTAATGTTTAGAGAAGATATGAAGATATTAGTATTGAATTGTGGCTCGTCCTCTATCAAGTACGCTTTGTACAACATGGACGACAAGAGTGTGATGACCAGTGGCGGCGCAGAGCGTGTGGGCTTGGACGGTGCCTTTGTGAAAGTGAAACTTGCCAATGGCGAGAAGAAGCAGATTATGCACGACATCCCTGAGCATACAGAGGGTGTGAAGTTCATCTTCTCCCTGCTGACTGACCCGGAGATTGGTGTCATCAAGGACCTGAAGGAGATTGACGCTGTGGGACATCGTATGGTGCATGGTGGCGAGAAGTTCAATAAATCAGTGATTCTGACGGATGAAGTGCTGAAGGCTTTTGAGGAGTGTTCTGACCTCGCTCCACTGCACAACCCCGCAAACCTGAAGGGTGTGAATGCCGTGAAGGAGTTGATGCCAGGTCTGCCTCAGGTAGGTGTCTTCGATACCGCTTTCCATCAGACCATGCCCGCCAAGGCTTATATGTACGCTATTCCTTATGAGTTATACGAGAAGTACGGCATCCGTCGCTATGGCTTCCATGGCACCTCCCACCGTTATGTGTCAGCACGTGCCCTTGAGTTCCTCGGTCTGAAGCCAGAGGGAACCAAGGTGATTACCTGCCATGTGGGTAATGGTGGCTCTATCGCCGCTGTCGTTGACGGTAAGTGTGTAGACACCTCCATGGGTCTCACTCCGCTGGAGGGACTGGTGATGGGTACTCGTGCCGGTGATATCGACGGTGGTGCTGTGACTTTCATCGAGAAGAAACTCGGACTGGACGCTGATGGTATGTCCAACCTACTCAACAAGAAGAGTGGTGTTGCCGGTATCACTGGCGGTTCCTCAGATATGCGTGACGTAGAGAATGCCGCTAAGGAGGGCAACGAGCGTGCTAAACTCGCTCAGGATATGTATTTCTACCGCATCAAGAAGTACATCGGTGCCTATGCTGCCGCCATGGGCGGTGTTGATGTCGTTGTCTTCACCGCTGGCGTCGGTGAGAACCAGATCAGCATGCGCTCCGAGGTTTGCAAGGGCTTGGAGTTCCTGGGTATCAAGTTCGACGAGTCTAAGAACAATGTCCGTGGTGAGGAGGCAATCATCTCCGCTGACGACTCTAAGGTGAAGGTCGTTGTCATCCCAACGGATGAGGAGTTGATGATTGCTACTGATACGATGAATCTATTGTAGTAGAGTAATGTTATATTGTAACGGGCTTGTCGATGGACAAGCCCGTTTTTTATAGAAGTGCCAGCACCTCATCCTCTGTCGAGAGGTTGAAGTCTCCGCTGATAGTGCTTTTCAGGGTTGAGGCCGCTAACGAGAAGTCAAGACATTGCTGGTCGTTGTCCTTCCTGTTCAGGTAGGCATGGAGATAAGCGGAAAGATAAGCGTCACCGACACCCATAGGATCGATGACAGGGTTGATGTCGTAAATCTTAGTCGTGAAGAGACGTTCCCGATTATAGAGAACCCCACTCAGCAGGTGGTGGTTGGTGGACACCTCGTTGCGCAGTCCTAAGATAAACTTCTGGCAGCGGGGGAATTTTTCTGCTATCTGCTCGAACATCCTCGTATAGGCGACAGCGTTAATGGGGTAGTCGGAGGACTCCGCCAAGAAGGGGATGCGTGGCAGTCCACTGGACAGTTCCCACTCCCCTGCGTCTCCGAAGATGACATCGCTATACGCCATCAGTCGGGGAAGTACCTCGGCAGCCTTGGCACCGTAGTTCCATAGGTTCTTGCGGTAGTTGATGTCGCAGGCAATCGTCAGTCCCATCTCATCAGCGATACGCACCGCCTCGAAGGTTGCGTCAGCGGCATTTTGCGACAAGGCGCAGGTGATGCCAGAGCAGTGGAACACATCCACGTCACGGAAGACCTCTCGCCAGGGAATCATACCGGGCTTCAGCGTATAGAAAGCGGAGTCTTTGCGGTCATACACTATCCGAGGGGAGCGTAGGGATGCCGCCTGCTCGAAGAAATAGGTGCCGATGCGCTCGCCGCCCCAACAGACGAAACGGGTGTCAAGCCCCATCTCACGCAGTTTCAAGATACACGCCTGTCCCATGGCGTTCTGGGGAAGGCGTGTCACATAGCGCACCTCATTGCCTAAGATGGAGAGCGAGACAGCGGCATTCGCCTCACTGCCCCCATAGTTGGCGCTCATTGTGTTTCCTTGAGAGACTCTTAGATTGTCGTCCTTCGAGAAGCGAAGTAATACCTCGCCAAAAGTTACTATCCTCATAAACTGTTATGGTTGGCTCTCTCCCTCTACATATTCCTCTAAGAACATGTGCTCACCATCATAGACGGCATAGGTGAACTGGCTGATCCAGTCGCCGAGAATCATCAGACGGGTGTGGCGTGCCAGTTTGATGTCGAGTTCGATATGGCGGTGTCCGAAGATAAAGTAATCGATATTGGGATGCTCCTTGATATAGTCCTTGGCAAAGAGTACCAGATGCTCTTTGTCCTCTCCTAAGTAGACGGGCTCGTCCGTCTCTTTGTGCTTGATATAACTGTGCTTCGCCCAAGCGAGTCCGAAACTCAATCCCCAACGGGGGTGAAGGGCGGAGAACAGCCATTGGCATACCCTGTTATGGAAGATGGCACGAATCACCTTGAATGACTTATTGGGGTCGCCCATGCCGTCACCATGCGCCAGGAAGAACTCCTTGCCGTAAATCTCCGTCGTCTCCGGCTTCTTATGCAGGATGACCCCACACTCCTTCTCTAAATACTCGTATGCCCAGATGTCATGGTTGCCAGTGAAGAAATGCACCTCCACGCCCATGTCCGTCAGTTCTGAGAGTTTCCCTAAGAAGCGAGTGAACCCTTTGGGCACCACGTATTTGTATTCATACCAGAAATCGAACATGTCGCCTAACAGGTAGATGGCGGCAGCCTTCCCCTTGATGCTGTCGAGGAAACGCACCAGCCGCCTTTCCTGCATCCGTTGATGCGGAATGGCAAGTGACCCAAGGTGGGCATCGGAAAGGAAATAGACATTCTTCATATTAATCCAGTCCTAATTCGACTCTTGCCTCCTCGCTCATCATGCTCTGGTCCCAGGCAGGCTCGAAGACGAGGTTGACATTGGCGGAGGTGATGCCTGCCACGCTCTCCACTTTCGTGCGTACATCCTCTAATATGAAGTCGGCGGCAGGGCAGTTAGGCGCTGTGAAGGTCATCTCCAACGCTACCGACGCATCCTCCTGCACGTCAATCTTGTAGATCATGCCGAGGTCGTAGATATTAACGGGAATCTCTGGGTCGTAGACGGTTTTGAGCACGTCTACGATTCGCTCTTCCAGTTGTGTCTTTTCTTGTTGTGTCATTGCTTCCTAAATTTTCTGCAAAGATAGGAAATTATTGGAACTTATGGGCATGTTTGTCATAAAAAGTGGCAAAAGGGTTAAAAAACACTAAAAAGTAATGATAGACAGTTTGTTATACAAAAATATATCAATATCTTTGTATGACGATAGTTATAACTACTAACTCTAGACTATAGATTGTTTAATGATAAGGAAAAAGATGAGAGGCCGTATCGGACTTGCCGTGACAATGCTGTTTATTGTCTCGACATTCAAGGTGCAGGCACAGACAGTAGGTCTGAAAACCAATTTACTTTATGATGCCACGACGACCCCGAACCTCGGCTTGGAGGTTTCCCTTGGCGGGCATTCCAGTGTGCAGGTATTCTATGGCTATAACCCTTGGAAGTTCAGTGACCGCAAGTCCCTGCGCCATTGGTCGGTGATGCCAGAGTACCGCTATTGGAAACGTAAGCCTTTCGAGGGATGGTTTGGAGGAATCCATCTGGTCGGTGGTGAGTTTAACGTGGGGGGGGGTGACTCTTCCTCTTGGAATCTATAAGTCCATCAAAGACACCCAGAATGAGGGAACCTATTATGGTGGTGGACTGACCTTAGGCTATGCCTGGTCTATCGGTTGCCACTGGAACTTGGAGGCAGCCATTGGTGTGGGGTATGTGCATAGCAAGTTCGACAAGTATGTGAACGAGTATTGCGGTGATTTCTTAGGGACTCACCATAAGAACTATGTGGGTCCCACCAAACTCGCCTTGAATATCGTCTATCTGTTTGGCAACGGTCGCTGTGCGAAGCCTGAGGTCATAGAAGTGCCCACGACGAACGAGATCGCCTTCAAGCCTCGCTTTGCCCTTCCTTTCTTCGAGCCAGTGGCAGAGCCGGGTAAGGAACGTGCGTTCAATGGCTCCGCCTTCCTCGACTTCCCTGTCAACAAGACTGTTATCTATCGTGACTACCGTAACAATCAGGCGGAGTTGGACAAGGTGGTGGAGACGGTGCGTGAGATCAACAGCGATCCCAATATCACCATCACCCGTCTGACGATTCATGGCTATGCCTCTCCAGAGGGCTCTTATGCCAACAACACCCGTCTGGCAAGGGAGCGTTCCGCCGCTTTCATGGAGTACCTGCGCTCACTGTTCAGTTTCAGCGACGAGGTGACGGACGTGCAGTCGACCCCAGAGGACTGGGACGGACTGCGTCGTGCCGTGGAGTCGGGGAGCCTACCTCACCGTACAGAATTGCTTGCCGTCATCGACTCCAACCTGGAGCCCGATGCCAAGGACAGGAAACTGCGGAAAGACTATCCGCAGGACTATGCCGTTATCCTGAAGGATATCTATCCTGCCTTGCGCCATTCCGACTATACCGTCAATTACTCCATCCGTCCGTTCACAGCGGAGGAGGCACGTGAGTTGATCAAGACGAAGCCACAGCAACTCAGTCTGAATGAGATGTTCCTCGCCGCCCAACTCTGCGAGCCCGGCTCACAGGAGTATAACGACATCTTCGCCACTGCCGTCAGGATGTATCCCGACAGTGAGACCACCAACCTCAATGCCGCCATCATCGCCTTGCAACGGAAAGACCTCAGCGAGGCGGAGCGTTACCTGCAGAAGGCAGGCGACAGTCATCAGGCACTGAACGCCCGTGGTGTCCTTGCCGCCTATCAGGGTAAGATGGACGAGGCACGTCGCCTGTTGGAGGAGGCACAGCAGCAAGGCAGTGCCGATGCCGCTCGTAACCTGAATGAGTTACGTCTCATGCAATGAAGTGAAACCAGAGAATAACAAGATAAAACAATAACTAAAAACATTAAGAATATGAAGAAACTGACTTTTCTGCTTGCCGTATTCGCAGCAGGTCTGCTGACAACCTCATGCAGCAGCGATAATGAGGCAGCGGCTGTTGACAACTCCGGTCTGTTCAACGCCAATGGTGAGGCTTTCCTCACGGTATCTATTAATCAGCCTACCACAGGTATGCGTGCCGCCACTTTTGAGGGCGAGGCTACTGACGCAGAGGCTACTGTGGGCAGTGCCATTCTGGCGCTCTTTGCTGGACCTAACGAGAGTGACGCTACATTCCAGGCTGCCTATTCTTTGACCAGTCTGACGGCAGGTGCTGCTGCGGATAACAATATCCAGAAGACCTATACCGTAACGGTTAAGAACAATGATGTTATCCGCTCGAACTTCCTTTATGCCTTTGTCATTGCCAATCCCGGTTCAGTATTCGCTGTTGATGGAATTAATTTGAAGGTGAAGAACGCTGGTAAATCAGAGTTCACCACCTATAAGGCATCCGATGCTGTCAAGTTCTCTACCTTCCAGAAAAAGGAGATTGACAATTATGGTACAGAGTCTGCCATGCTGATGACGAATGTCCCACTGGCTAATATGGCTGGTGGTACGAATAATCCTTCATCGGCTACTGTCACCACACTTACCAAGATTGATGAGACCTACCTGAAACCAACAGAGGAAGCGTCGCAAGGTGTTCCCGTTACTATCTATGTGGAGCGTGTGGCTGCCAAGGTGGGTGTTGGTTTGGCAACTGGCACATGGACGAAAGACGCTGCAGGCTTGGTGACAGATGCTGTCAAGGGCGGTATCAAATGGGTGGTTGACAACCAAGAGCCTACTACATACCTTGTCCGCAATTTCTCGACAACCTATTTTGGCTATCAGTCATCAGTAACCGCTGGAGATGACTATCGTTTCATCTCAGACACAAAGGAAAAAGCCGGCGAAGAGATCTACCGCCTGTTCTGGGCTGAGGATCCCCACTATAGTTACACTGACGGAGACTATAATAAAACGCAGAAGTCTCTTGATGCTACAAACCTGTTCACCACGGTGACCGATCCTGATGATATCAAAGTGGCTACGGGTAGTACAGCCTATGCCTTCGAGAACACCATGAACGAGTGGGGTATGACGCACGACAAGACCACCCGTGTGCTGGTGAAGGTGCCCTTTAATGCTTCAGCCTTCTTTGCCATGAACGGTGAGGACAAGATTCTGGATAAGACAGCAGCAGAGGCTGCCACGCTGACTTACATTAAGAGCATGGCTACAGTGAAGACCTATATTACTACAGGAAGTAAAGACGAGAGCAAACTGTCTGTTACTTTGACTGGAAACGCGAATGGTACTGTGACGCTGAAAGGTCAATATGCCGGTGCGGACGATTCAGATTTAGACACCGCTATTGGTGATCTTGCCACCACACTGAAATTGAAGTACTACCCCACAGGTAATGCTTACTACACCATCCTGATTCACCACTTCGACAAGAACGATGAGACACCGCTTGCCAGCACGTCTAATGGCAACACCTATACCAGCATCTATGGCACGACGCCCAGTGCGGAGAATTATCTGGGTCGCTTCGGTGTCGTTCGTAACAACTGGTATCAGATTACCATCGATGGTATCAGCCATCTTGGTGAGCCAATTATTCCCGATCCATCAGACGATACTACTCCCGATGACGACCACGACAAGTATATCTCCTATACTATCTACGTCACCAAGTGGGCGAAGCATTCGGAGAGCGTGACCCTGTAAACAAAGGAAAGGTGAATGCGTAGACTCGGGGCTTATCTCTTGATGGGACTGACTGTCGGCTGGCTGCTGACAGGCTGTTCGGACAGTGATGTGGCAGACAAAGCCACACCACCCGATATCCTTGATTGTTTCAATAACGAGGGGTATGCCTACCTGTCATTGGACATCGAGGTGCCTGCCGACAATACCATGCGTGCTGTCGGTACTCCAGAGAATGGTACCGGCGAGAGCGATGTCAAGACCGTGACCCTCATCCTCTTCCATGGTGCCAGCACTGACGGGGAGGATGCAGTGACGGTATGCAGCAGTTATGTCATCGGCAGTCCGTCTACCACCACAATAGCCTCTGGTCTGATAGACAAGCAGGTGGACAAGCGCACGGTCAGGATATCCAATAAGAATATCAACGCCGGTGATAGGCTCTACGCCCTTGCCGTACTGAATATCCTCCCGACGATTGCCGACGGGACGTCTTTCTCCGATGTCAAGACCATGTCCATGCCGGATATCGGCAATAAGACCGACGGCTTTGCCATGGCGAACGCCCCCCTGTCGTCAAAGGCAGGCGACACCAGCAATCCCTCCGGGGCAACAGTCACTACTTTGGTGGAGATTCCATCAACCAGTATCAAGGATACGGAGGATGCCGCCGCAGGCGTGCCCACTGCCATCTATGTGGAGCGGGCGGCTGTCAAGGTGACGGCAGGAATCCCTGAGGGCAAGGACAGTATCAAACTCAACAATACAGGGAAGGACCTTCAGAAGACTGATATTGCCGTGGCACTCGACCGCTATAACACCAGTTACCACCTGACCCGCCAGTTCGACAAGAGTTGGTTAGGCTACCGGGCGACATCGGCAGGCTCAACCTATACCTACCGAATGGTGGAGGCGAGTGAGATGCAGACAGGCGCAGGCGTTTACCGCACCAACTGGGGCAAGGATGCCAATTACGATGCGGATGCCACCGACTTGTCGGGAATCACTGATTTTGTCACTTTGGACAACAATCCCCTGTACTATTGTGCGGAGAATACCTTCGATATTACCCGTCAGACCCTGCGCAACACCACGGCACTTATTGTGCGCATCAAGGTGTATGACGGCGATTTCTATACTGTCTCCGTAGAGGGCAGTCTGGTATATACCCCCGATGACTCGGAGAATACGGAGGAGGGCACCAGTGCCAGTGAGTCGTTTGCACGGCGTAGGGCGGCAAGTGACGACAAAATCAACAGTTATCTTGTCGACTGGCTTGCCGGGCAACCCGAGGTCAAGACTTGGTTAGACACCCATGCTGAGGGCAACAAGAAATGGCTGAAGGTTGAGATAGGCACTCCTGATACTCCTGAGGCCAAGGGAGTCTGCACGGTGACGGTATCGCAGACACGCCATGCCTCGGACAGTCCGGAGAATATTGAATTCCTTGCCTTATATGATGGACTCAACGGCTATGTCAACTCCAAACTCACCATCAAGAAATACACAGACGGCTACTGCTACTATCGGGTACCTATCAAGCATTTCGGCGACAGTCTCACACCATGGGTCACTGGCGATTACACTGCTGAGAACCACCTGGGACGCTATGGCGTGGTGCGCAACCATTGGTACGACACAACCATCGAGGCGGTGAACCGCATCGGGGAACCCGTGATACCTCCTGCCGATGATACCCGGGACGACAGTGCCGAGGAGGCGCTCTCCCTGCGGGTGGCAATCATGCCATGGCTCGACCAGTCGCAGGAGATCAAGGAGTGATTACACATTATTATATATATAGAAAGAACCTAACAGAGAATGAATCGCAAGCGTATATACAGGATCATGGTTGCCTTGGCTACGGTCATGGCACTCTCGGCATGCTCGGCGATGCAGGAGGACAGGAGCGACTGTCCCACCTGTAAGAACCCGTTGCGCATCAAGTTGAGATACGACTATAATTTGCAGCGTGCCGATATGTTCAACGACCATGTAGGCGCCGCTGTCTGCTATGTGGTGGACGGCAGCAACCGTATCGTGGCAAAGCAGTATGCCGCCAACCGTGACGGCAATGAGCCGCTGAAAGAGTCGTCGTTCGCCTTCAACTTCGAGGGACTTGCCGCAGGCAACTATACCGCCTATGCCGTGGGTGCCCAGCGTGACTTCAGCGAGTTGACGAATTTCCTGCCTACCGACCTTGACGAGGGGGATGACATCACAGGGCTGCTACTCCGTATTCCCCATGCGACGGCAGCGGATGCCGATGGACGCTATGCGGTGGATGCCTCGCAGCCCCTCGACACGATATGGCATGGCGTGAGCGCGGAGCCTGTCGTCGTGGAGGCGAAGAGCCCGACGGAGTACACCGTAGGACTGGTGCGTGACACCAAGAATCTCAGTATCATGCTGGTGCAGACGCAGAATCCGACGGAGAACTATGCGGAGAACTATGAGGTGAGGGTGGCCGACCATAACACGCTGCTTGACTATCAGAACCTGCTTGCCAATGACGAGGCACTGCGCTATGACCCCTATGACGCATGGACCACGGAGACCCTCGACAACACCAACACTCTGGTGGAGCGGGTGGCACACTACGACCTCAGTTTCGGACGCTTGTTCAGTTACGACCAGTCGGGCAAGAACGCCCGCCTGCTGATCAACAACCGTGCCGACGGCGCAGCGATTGTCGATATCGACCTGGTGTACTACCTCTCGCTGGCTCGTAACGCCGCCGAGAACCGCTATGGCATTCAGGAGTATCTCGACCGTGCCTATGACTACCGCCTTGACTTTGTCCTGGTGGGCAACGAGTGGAAATATATGACAATCAGCATCGACGTGCTGAACTGGAGCCTCCGTATAGAGCGTACAACCCTATAAGAACCGTAAGCATTGGAGAAGACGAGACGATATCTGTTGACAGCCCTGTGGGTGGTGCTTGCCATGATTGTGGCGGCATGCAGCGGTGACGATGCGCTTGGTGGCGACCCTGTCGCTACGGGTACTGATTCCCTGTGGGTCAGTCTGCGTGTCACTGCGCCGGCGCAGCCCGCACTTGTCATGCGTGCCAGCAACGACCACGGCACCGTGGAGGAGTTTGCGGTCAAGGACGCTATCCTCGTGCTTTTCAAGAACAGTACCGATGAGGAGGCGACAGCGGAGGTATGGCGTGCCTACAAGATCACGGAGGGCTTCAAGGACGATGGACTGAACAGTATCACGCAAAGCACCCATGTCGTGCAGTCGCTCTCTGTGGACGATGATCTCCTAACCTCCGATATTCTCTATGCCCTGGTCCTGCTCAACGGTCAGGGGCAGTTTACGGTTGATAGTGATCAGAAACTGAAGGTAGGCGGCGCAGACTGGACAGGCAAAACCCTCAGTGATTTCCAAAGTCTCCCACTGACCAGTATCGGCAATACCACTAACGGTTTCTTCATGTCGAACGCCCCCGTGAAGGACCTCAGCAGCAGTGATATAACGACCTTGGTCAAGGTGACCAATGTCTTTGTGAAAGAGCATCAGGCGAAAAGCAGCGACGGCACTACCGTCATGGTGGAGCGTGCCGCCGCCAAGATCACCCTTGATCCTGATATCCATCTTACCACAGGCATCACCGTCAATGGCAATACAGCGAACAAATTGAAGGTGCATTCCGTGGAGTGGGCGGTGGCGAAGCGCAACCAGACCAGTAGGGCGGTACGCCCTGCGCCCAGTGATCCTACTCTTGTCGACAGCGAGAATGCCATCAACAACCAGCAGCGCACGATGTGGACAGCCCCTTATGATGCTGACTATACGAGTACGAGGACGGGATGGATGAAGCCTGGAGATGTCTGTTATGTGGGAGAGCGTACAGCATCCGTAGCGGATGATGCTACCTGTATCGTGCTGAAGGTGACTTTCAAGGATGCCTCCAATGTGATTGTCAACTACAACCTCTACGGCACGGAGGGTGGTGCTAATGTCACTACCACCATTGGAGGCACGGAATATACCAACGGCGTGATGTACTATACCTATCCCATCACCCATGTTGCCAACACCCATTATGGGGTGGTGCGTGACAATATCTACCGCCTGAAACTCTCAGAACTGACTAAGATAGGCAAGAACACCGAGCCTTGACAGGCATCGGTAGCAGACTAAAGACGACGAAGAACGATATATGAGACATCAACAAAGCAAGATAACGAAAAGTTTCCCTCAAGGAAACCAACAGTTTCCCATAAGGAAACCAGTGGTTTCCCATAAGGAAACCAACAGTTTCCTACAGGGGAACAATCCGTATACTACCTTTGGCTATCTTACAAAGTATATCCTCCTTCCCCTGTTCCTGCTGGTTATTAGCGTGGAGGGGGCGTGGGGAGTCGATTCTGTCAAGCGATACTACGACGGTGTGGATGGTGCAAAATTGGGGAGTACTAAAGAGGCGGCAATCTCGTTTGCAGGACAGCCTATCGTGTATGTGACCTATAGTGCAGGGACATGGAACACACAAAATACAAACGATAACGGGCGCAATAATACAAATGAGGGTTCTGCCCACACTTACACCTATAATGTTTATGCCTCCAACATGGAAGGCGAAAATAAGATTATTGACGGCTTCTCGCTGACTAAGCAGCCTGACATCCCTACTGCGGGAGCATACGTTATTATGGAGGTGGAACGGCGAGGAACGATGCGTATAGCATATTTGAAGAATGACGGTGTGAACTTTGCGCTGCTGCGTGTTGATGACACTACTATTGAAGACTATCGCTTCATAGAGAAAGGCTCGGGTGATAATTTTAGTGCCGTTTGTGAGTTCAAGGCAGAGCCTGGCAAGAAATATTACTTCTTTGGTAATCCCCAAAACTTCCGATTCTATGGTCTGTCGTATGAGTTTGAGGCGAAAGAGTGGGATTTTATGCAAATATCCAGAGATTTGGGATTGTCGGATAATTATATAGACCTATGGGTAGAATCTACGGCTACGACTACAGGTGGAAGATATTGTAAAGAACCACTAGATGGACTTACTTTACAATATGCGACTAGTGGTTCAAACCACAATAGTTGGATGTTACGTGCTCCTAACATGAATGCAGGATTATACAATGCAGGTTCAGGTGGAAGAACGTTTGGTATTTTGAATTTGAAGTCTGGCAATTATATAGAAATTGTTACACATAAAGGGCAAACAAACGACAATACAAGTGAACGAATCACCAATTCTAATGTCGACGCAAAATCTTCTACAAGAAACGGTGACTACTTAACATATGAATATACCCTTACAAGTAATAATATACTTTCTGGAACAGTTGGAAAGAATTACAGTATTATGAACATCAGGGTATTACAATCAGAATCCCTCCCTTATTTCTCCCCCTCTTATGTCACCCGCATACTTGGTATTAACGAAACTTCGCCGATGGCGACACTGTATAGGGCTGATGGGACAGTAGTTAGTGACGCCACCTACACCCTGGTAGAGGGAACATCCGTAGAAGTGAGCGAGGATGGCAAAAGTTATTCGCTGAGTGGCAACGTGGGACGAAGCATTATCAGTGCTGAGGTGGATGGCGAGACAGTGACCTTGGAGATAGAGGTCAACATGCCAAACCCCTCTTGTACTTTTGCAGACGAGAGTGAGGACATCTATAAACTCTATGATGATGGGCAGACATTCCAGAATGTTGCCACGTCGAATATGCCTGGTAGCGTTATCACCTATACCTCGTCTGACGAGAGTATTGCCACTGTCGATGATGAGGGTACGGTAACGATGACGGGTAAGAGTGGTATCACTACCATTACCGCTAATGCCGCAGGTGTCGGTATGCTGTCATCAGTATCTGCAAGTTATCGGCTGAATGTGAATATTGACAGGAGATGGTTAATTAATGATGCGTCCTTCTGGACTGAGAAGGATCGTACAACAATGAATAGTTGGACGCAATATATCAATAATGGAACTCCTACAGAATACTATTTCCAAAATTTGAAAAGCACGTCTCTTGACTTGGGCTTGGATGTCGTCAACGGTTTGAAATGGTATAATAACCATAGCAATAGTTCTAATAGAGTACAAGCGAATTATGGTGTTGATATGCGTATATTTGCGACAGGTGGAGTGATAATACCTTCCGCAAAGAAAGACCAAGTCATTACTTTCAATCTTCGTGCGCATACAAATAATTCAGAAAATAATCCGCTGACCAACCTTTTCAATTATACAGACGGAACAGACGCTACTACATTGCTGGTTCCTAATAGTACTGGTGGAACATATATATTTAAAGTTAAGGACGATGGCGACGTGATGTATAAAGTCGATGGTAATACTTTTATGTATATTCGAACCATCTACCTTTACACTCCTCCCCAGTCAAACGCCACATTAGATTACAATACGGGAGATGATTTGCCTATAGGCTCATCGGCTCTGCCTGCGAATATTATCTATAAGGACAAATACAATGACGCAATAGATGGCAGTCTGTTTGGCTCTTTCTATGACTGTACGAGTAGTGATCCCAGCGTAGCCAGAGTGGATGCGAACACTGGTGAGGTGACTGGTGTCGCAGGCGGTACGGTGACTATCAACGGAAAGATACGTTCGCTGGACCCAGTAAACCATGCTGACGCTACGTTCTCTGTGAGTGTCACTGTCAGCAGTGACGCAACACAGACAGGTACGATGGTGGATGTCAGCCAGTTAATGCTGATGGGTACAACCAATGCCGACGGTGGTGGGCTGGACCGTACTATCCCCAATCTGCAACTGACTTTCTCAGGAGGAAATGGTGTACTGACCTCTGCTGACGGCACAACTCTGCAGATGCTGAATACGGGTCACATTGTGGTAACACCTCACTATCTGCCATCCCATGCCGAGAATATTAACTTTACTGCCGCCACGTTATACTTTACTGATGGCACCAGTCAGCGGTTCAAGCCAGCATCTTCATCGGAAACCTTGGATGTTACGGATATCATCGGTGAAGTGAAGAAGATAGGCGTAGAGTACAAGAGTACGGGAACTGCTGATCCCTCTACATTGCTTGATGGCAGTAAATTTGCGACAGAACTGAACTATGGGAGTTCGACTTACCAACTTGCTTTAGGCAACGTGATAGATGCCATAGAGCCAGAGACCACTCCGAAGAAACTGCGTGGCGTGGTGTATAGCGTGTCAACTGGGGGGCATGTGACTGAAAATGGTAACCTGTTAACGGCAGAATCAGTAGGTGAGGAGACTTTATCGGCAAGTTTTGCAGGCAGCGACTATTTACAAAGTGTATCATCAACATCGTGTACGCTGAAAGTGGTAGAGGGTGACGTCAATGTCGTAACACTCGATATGATTGATAAACTGGACATTGCCACCACCCCCAAGCGAGATGGTTTCGCATTTGAGAACGACCAAGTGACTCCAAAGGTGCAACTGAATGAGGCAGATGTGCCCTCAGGCTATACGGTGACCTACTCCACGTCGGACAACACGCTTGCCTATCCCAGTTCTGATGGTAAGACGATAATCACTGCAGATGGCGAGGGTATCGTGACTGTCAAGGCAACCCTGACACCTGCCGACCCCAGCACCAGCCCCATTCTCACTGCCGATTTCCATCTGCAGGTGCTGTCGGGCGAGTGGGACTTCCGTACGTTCCGCAGTTCAAATTTCAGTTATGAGTTGGTTAGTGTTGGCGATGAAAATGATGGCAATTGGAAACAAAATGGTAATTCACGACAACGTGACACCGAGAACTATGAGTACATATTGGTTACCAAGACAGATGATAGTAACTATGGCGAACCTCTCTCGATGACGATGGCGCTTCAGACCCGCTACAAGATGCGTATGCAGTTCAGTAATACGTCACCGAATTATTATGGCAATATGCACCTTTTCGGTAAGGGAAGTAAGGATAACCTTGCCAGATATGAGATGGGCGGACAACTGAAAGTGCCCGTCAAGAAAGGTATGATGGTGGAAATTAACGCCAATGCCAGTGGTGATGACTCGGAGATGGAACTCATAGGACTTACTGATACGGAGGGCAATCCCGTTGAGCGCTTCTATGTGAACACTACCCAGGAGTCGCAGTACTTCCTTGCTGCGGATGATGGTTTCTTTGAGATCATTAACTCATCGGGTAATCTTGATTTATATATCCATTGGATTAAGGTCTCGTCGAACATGGTGTTCGAGTATGGCGAGGAGACGTTTGCCTTACAGGGTTCAACCTTCAAGAATCGATTGCTCAATGAGAACCCCAATACGACTTATTCCTACGAGTGGAAAGCCATACAAACGAATGACATTGTCCAAAGCCTGAGTGATGACGGTACCGCAACCTTACGTACTGCACAGGGTGAGTACGCCGTGACGGTGACGGATAACGGCGCAGGCAAGAGCGCTACCTATAAGGTACATGTTGTCAATATGACAATGGACGAGATTAATAAAGATGTCAAGTCCGAACCATGGGTGTTCAATAGCACTGACCTTAGTGCTATTACAAACATCACAAGTTCGAGTGCCGACATGACTGCTGACCAGATGAAGAAGATGGTAGTTTATAGCATACCAGAAAAGAAGAACAGTGAGTACGTACGCACAATGGCAGTCCTGACAGGCGTGGAGGGAGCGCAGACCCTGACTGTCGATGGAGCCGTTCAGGTCAATATGCTGGCAACGTTGGGATCGGTTGAGGTGGCATTCACAGTCACGGTTACTGGCGCCTCGCTCCAAGTACCGTCTCCTGTCATCTACAGCAATAATGCAACCAGTTATACCATTAAGACCACCATGGCTGCAAGCGTAAGTAATTTCAAGTTCGATATAGACAAGATGAAAGCAGGTATCATGGGTGACTTGAAGGACAAGGCTGGCAATATCACTATCACTCAGGGCAAAGATACAGACGATTCGCCTACCTGCGTCATCACGAATCTGCCTGGTGACGGAACGGGTGGCGTGATTCCCATTTATGCGACCTATGACCTTTCACCCAATACAGGCATTGGGTTAGAGGGTGCGCTGACCGTAGCCTATCAGTCACATACTTGGGACTTCAAACGAAACATGTGGGGGGAACTCGCTCAGTGGAATACACCTGCAGAAGATGGTTTGTGGGCAGAAGGGGCTACGTTCGAAAAACCTGTTGATGACATCAGTTATCATCTGGATGACAGCAAGCACTGGATGTTCCGCCGTAAGATAGGTGGTGACCGCCATGATCGTGTATCTACGAGACCAGAAACGGCTATTATTTATTATTATAACCACTCGTCCGAAGGCTTGAATGCGCTGATTATCCCAGAGACGCAGGGCTTACAGATACAATCCACCAAGAGCGGTATGCAGTTGGGTGTGGAAATGATGAGCAATCGTGTAGATGGTGTTGGTATTCCTAATGTGCCTGATGACGGCAAGCCTTACGACATACGCAACCTGATGCTGAAACTGGGTGCCAAACTCATCGTACCACGGGTAAAGCCTGGTCAGTGGATAGAGATACGCTGGACCCGCCACGAGGAAGACCAAGGTGAGCGAATGGCGATGGAGAACCTGCTGGACGTCAACGGTACCTATATCAGCCAGACTTACAAGATTACCCACTGTCAATATCTCTACCAGCCAACAGATGGTGGCTATTATACTAACCCCAATAACCAAAGTTCTTATTTCTTCCAAGTGGCACGAGGAGAACAATTGAAAAGTGACGGCGTAACAGTCACTACGGAAACAGTTGAACTCTATGATGACGGAACTGTCGATGCGGTTATTACCGTATCGGATAACATTTATGTCAGCATACAGCAGATTATACTCCACGAGCCAGGATGGGAATATGACTCCAGTATGTCCGATGCCCCTTCGGGGTCACTTAATGGCGGCACGAGCAAAAAACTGCCGTTGCAGTTGGTGGGAACAGGTAGCGAGCAGACCATGGTGTTTGGTAATACCGCCAGCCAGGATGCTGTCGGTGGACCTGGAGAATGGGAGATAACCTTTGACAACGAGGGGACTCTTGTCGCAGAGAAAGGAGGCACGGAAATTAAGGATAAGCCAGGTCATTATGCAGAGAATAGCGCATGGCTTAAATACACCAGTGGCTGGGGCAAGGCATATGTTACCCTGACCAGTTTCTCGCAGAACAAAAAGTATCTGGCAGGTCGTAACACATGGGTCATCACCTTCGGCGAACAGCCCAAGCAGGAGTATCCCTACACGTGGGACTTCACCAAATACCTGAGTCAAACAAAGGGGCAAGTGGAGAGTGCCAATGATGGGTCGACCGTCGAAGACTCCTACTATGCCGCATTCGATGGCAAAAATCCGACAGGAGCCCATGAGTACAGACAGGTGACAGATACATGGGAAAATGTCGAGGAAAGTGGTGAAGCCACAGACAAGAACAAAATTAACACAACGGGGTATAACACCAGAAAGTACCAGTCGTACTTTGTGGATGGCGCCCAACTGGTGAGCCCAGCAGTGCCTAACGGTATTCTCCCTGAGACAGCAGGCTTGGGATTCGCCCTTAACGACAAGGAACATGGTGGGCTGACACTCGATATGCAGGCAACGGTGACGCCTCCTGATAACAGTGACAATGGTAATGGCGGTGGTGGCAGCGCACCTTCACGAAGAAGGGCTTCAAAGAGGGCTTATACACTGACGGGTGATGGTGAGGGACACGTGACGCTGACGGGTGGCGGTACGGTGACGATACCGAAGCCCTCAGACGACTTCACAAAATATTATATCTATGTGAAGTCAAGTTCCAAGCCTGATGCGGTGGTGAATGCCATCTATCAAGACGGCTCCGAGTCTAAAATCACGGATGCGGCAACAGGTGTTTATGAATATATCCCTGAGAGCAACGATGACGTGAAGATCACGTTCGCCGGCAACGTAACAATCGACCTGATTGGTGTGACGAACATCCTGAAGCCGATGAGCGAGGTGGGTGGTCGTGCTTGGGCTACGGAGAGCCGTAAGGTGAATATAGACCCCAGTCTGACGCATGAGTTCACACAGAATGACGTGCGTGCCTTTACCGTACGCTATGACAGTTACGACTTGAATACGGCGACGGTGGCATTGATGGAACTGACAGATGGCTATGTCAGAGGCGGTGATAGTCAGGTTGATGGCGCTCAAGGCGTGGTGCTGAAACTGGACGCACTAACCAATCTAACCGACGGCAAGGTGCATAAGGCGAGCGGCAAGCATCAGGTGCCCCTGTTCTATCCAGCCATCACTACCTTTGCCAGCAGTGATGCGGACTTTAGCCCCACAACGGGTAATATGATGTACCCGAATGTGACGGAGTCGCTGCAAGATAGTGAGACACAGGGAGGCTATACCAAGTTCATCCTGACAAATATCCACTGGACGTATAACACTGAGCATACGCTGAACCAAGATGAGGCTGAGGCTTATAAGGCTGCGGAGGCGGCAGGATTCTACCGACTCCATATCTGGGAGACAACAGCGGATGCTGATACGAGGAATACCCTTGCCGCCAATACGGCATACCTCTGTGTGCCTACCGCCCAACTGCCTACCGCTGTCTGGGCTAATCAGACGAAGACATCTGGCGTGCGCACCTTCGATAGCATTGGAATCCGAATGGACGGTATCGGGGAAGAGCAGACGACAACAATCGAGCCGTCAGGTCCTGTGACCTTTGGCGTAGAGGGCGACGACCATGATCCATGGTACACCCTCAAGGGCATCCGTCTGCCTGCTAAGCCAACCTCCAAGGGCATCTATATCCATCGGGGAAAGAAGGTGTTTATCTCAGGGTCCGCATGGCGTTGAGTACGGCAAGGACAGTGACACCTACGTCGGCGAAGACGGCAAGCCACATGGTGGCGATACCGAAGGCGGCGAGGATGAGTACGGCAACTTTCACACCAATAGCAAACCATACATTCTGACGGGCGATGCGGATGGTACGACGGGCGATGCGGATAGCAAGGGCTATCTTCGATGGCTGGTCGTCCATCAGCACCACATCGGCGGCTTCGATGGCGGCATCACTGCCCAGTCCTCCCATGGCGATACCCACATCGGCGCGGGCAAGGACTGGCGCATCGTTGATACCGTCACCTACGAAGGCGACAGGGTGATTAGTGAGGTGTTCCAAGATGGCGACCTTGTTGGCAGGCAGGAGTTCCGCATGGTATTCGTCCATGTGGAGTTGCTGGGCGACATGGGCTGCCACCGTCTCACGGTCGCCAGTGAGCATGATGGTCCTGTTGACTCCTAACTCCTTTAATTGTCGGATGGTCTCTGCACTATCCTCCTTGATCTTGTCGTTGATGACGATATGGCCGGCGTAGGTTCCGTCAATGGCTACGTGGATAATGGTGCCCGCATGATGGCAGTCGTGCCACTTGGCACCTATGGCGTCCATCAGTTTGGTGTTGCCGACACAGACGACTTTTCCCTCTACTGTCGCATGGATTCCCTGTCCTGCAATCTCCTCCACATCAGAGAGATGGCAGCCGTCTGTCGCCTCGTCAGGGAACGCGTCACGCAGGGCGGCGCCGATAGGATGGGTGGAGAAATGCTCCACATGGGCGGCAAGGTGCAGCAACTGGTGTTCATCGCAGGAGTCGGGATGCACTGCCTCCACCGCAAACTGTCCGTGTGTCAGTGTACCTGTCTTGTCGAAGACGACGGTGTCGATTTGGGCGAGAACATCCATATAGTTGGCTCCCTTGATGAGGATACCCTTGCGGGAGGCTCCGCCGATACCGCCAAAGAAAGTCAGAGGCACACTGATGACCAAAGCGCAGGGGCAGGAGACGACCAGGAACATCAGCGCACGGTAGAGCCAGGTGGGAAGTGAGGAGTGAAAAGTGGAGAGTGAGGAATTTGCTACCGCAATCCAGAGGGGTGGGAGAATGGCGATGGCAATAGCGGCGAAGACGACGATAGGGGTATAGATACGGGCGAACTTCGTGATAAACGCCTCGCTCTGTGACTTATGCTCACTGGCATGCTCTACCAGTTCGATGATCTTCGAGACGGTACTCTCCCCAAAGTTCTTGGTCGTCCGTACCTTGATCACGCCTAAGAGGTTGACGCAACCGGAGATGACCTCGTCATCCAAAGCAATCTCACGGGGCAGGCTCTCACCCGTCAGTGCCACCGTATTGAGGGAGGAGGTGCCTTCGATGACGACTCCGTCGAGCGGTACTTTCTCACCTGGGCGGATGACGATGACGGAGCCGACTGCCACTTGGTCAGGCGCGACTCTTTCCCCATTCTCAAGACAGGCAAAGTCCGGTCGGATGTCCATCAGGTGGGAGATGCTCTCCCGACTCATTCCCTCCGCATAGCCCTCGAAGAGTTCTCCGACTTGGAAGAACAGCATGACGAAGACCGCCTCCGGGAACTCCGTCTCAGCACCCGGCAGGAAACCGATGCAGAGGGCACCGATGGTTGCCACCGACATCAGGAAATGTTCGTCGAAGGGGTCACCATGGACAATACCCTCCACAGCCTCTTTCAGCGTGTCATACCCAATGAGCAGATAAGGTACCAAATAGACTAACAGGAGTTGCCAGGTGGAGAGTGAGCATCTCTTCTCGATGATGACGGCAAGTATTAATAAGATGGCGCTGGCAATGATTAATGACAATTGTTTTACCAATCCATCATGATGATGCTCATGGTGGTGGTCGTGCCCGCAGCACTCATGGTGGTGATGATGTTCGTGTGACATACTTTTTACGCTTTAATGGTTTTCTGCGTGCAAAGGTATGGAAAGTATTTTGCAACCTGGTTGCAAATGGAAGAAAAGTGTGAATTTCTGCAACTGGGTTGCAAAATGCTCAGAGCCGACCCTCCTCGTGGTAACTATAATACGCACCATCGGTGATAATGACATGATCGAGGAAATGGATGCGCATGACCCTGCAGGCTTTCTGCAGGCTCTCGGTAAGATTGTCGTCCTCCTTGCTGGGTCTTAGACTTCCCGATGGGTGGTTGTGGCATACGGCGAGGATGGTGGCATTGGCAAGGATTGCCTCTCTCAGGATGACACGGATGTCCACTGCCACCTCGGTGATGCCTCCATGTGAGACGCGCATTTTCTTAATAAGTTTATAGTTCTGGTTCATGAGCAGGATGTAAAACTCCTCTACGTCCAAGTCCTGCATCACGGGGTGCATATGGTTATAAATACGGGTTGCCGTTCCACAGTCGGGGCGCTCCTCTGGTGTCTCCATCTGACGTCGCTTCCCTAACTCGCAGGCAGCGAGGATAGAAATCGCCTTAGCCTCCCCGATGCCATTATATTGGCATAGTTCACTCATGCTTTTCTTGCCTAAGGTGTTCAGGTTATGGTGGCAGTCGTTCAAGATACGTTTCATCAGGTCGACAGCACTTTCCTTGGTAGAGCCAGACCCTATCAGGATGGCAAGCAACTCTGCGTTGCTCAGTGCCTCAGCACCGAGGCGCATCATTTTCTCACGTGGGCGATCTTCTTCCGCCCATAAGGTAATCTTTAACTTATCCATATTGAATAGTTGACGATTAAAAGAGATTATTGATAGAAATTCTTCTCAAATGCTTGGAACTCATCTTTGCCTTTTACGCACCGTTTCCACCAACTCTCGATGAAACCGAGTCCGTAGCCCATCAGTTGTACAAAGGCAGCGGGAATACTGAGCAGCCCCACTTTCAGACTCTTATTCTGAATAGTGGAGTCGATGAGAATGATGAGACTATAGAGGATGATAGGCAGCCATGGTGCGGCACAAAGCCAGTACCAACGGTGTACGTCATCATAATGCATCAGGACACGTCCAATAGCGGAGATAAGAACCAATCCGATGACCCCGACTGTGAAAACGGTAGGTAACAGATGTACCAGTTTGAGCGTGCCAGGATGGCGTTTCTCCAAGTTGATACGGGCAATCCCGCTGTTATATACCTGTCGGAAAAACTTACGGAAGTCCGTGCGCCGTTTATGCCAGACCCATGCTTCAGGAAACAACTGAGGCTGATAACCTGCCTCCACGATGCGGTAACTGAAGTCGATATCCTCGCCGAAGCGCATCCTTGAGAAGCCGCCTAATTGAAGGTAGACATCCCGGCGGATGCCCATATTGAAGGAACGTGGGTAGAACTTGTCGAGTTTCTTCTTGCCGCCCCGGATGCCTCCAGTAGTGAAGAATGAGGTCATGGAGTAACTGATGGCCTTCTGGACGGGAGTGAACGAGGGATGGGATGCGTCGGGACCGCCGAAGGCGGCTGTTGGCTGGGCTGTTAGCAGGGTGTCTACTGCCTGTATATAGCCAGTGGGCAGTACGACGTCGCTATCGAGGATCAGTACGTATTCACCCTGTGCTCGCTCCACACCATAGTTGCGGCTCTGTCCTGGTCCACTATTATCCTTGTAGTAATAATGCAAATCAAGGATGCTTGCGTACTTGTCGCAAACATCCTTGCATGGTTTCTGTGAGCCATCCTCCACGATAATCACCTCGAAATCTTTGAGAGTCTGGGAGCAGAGGCTCTCCAGTAACTCGTCCACCTCGTCGGGGCGATTGAATACGGGAACGATGACCGAGTATCTCATTTACTCTTTTACACGGTTCAGGTAACTGCCGTCACGAGTGTCAACCTGAATGAGGTCACCCTCGTTGATGAATAGAGGTACACGAACCTCTACACCAGTCTCCAGTGTTGCGGGCTTGGTGGCGTTGGTAGCGGTGTCGCCCTTAACACCTGGCTCCGAATGGGTCACACGGAGGTTGGTTTTTACGGGCATCTCCGCATACAGGATGGTACCGTCGGTGGTGTCGCTGACAACAGATACCACGTCGCCTTCCTTCATATACTCATGACCAATAACGAGATCGTTAGCAATGGGAATCTGCTCAAAAGTCTCCTGATTCATGAAGATACGACCTTCCTGATCCTCATACAGATACTGGTAGTCGCGATGCTCGATGACTACATCCTCCAGTTTCTCACCGATGTTGTAGCGGCGCTCCAGGACACGACCGTCAGTGACGTTCTTCATCTTGATGTTCATGATGGTGTTGCCCTTACCCGGTTTACGGTGCTGGAAATCGATGCAAACCCAAATAGAGCCATCCATGCGGATAGCGGTTCCTTTCTTAATGTCTTGTGAATTAATCATAATTGTATGAATTATATTAAAAATTTGGCTGCAAAATTACGAATAAAAGCGGAAAAATCCAAAATAAACGGAGTAAAACTTGCGTATTTGGAAAATAATGTGTACTTTTGCAACCCGATTCGTGGAATAATAACAATAAAAAGATAATAAGACAATGAAAAGAACATTTCAGCCGCACAATCGTCGCCGCGTGAACAAACATGGCTTCCGCGAGCGTATGGCAACGAAGAATGGTCGTCGCGTATTGGCTTCTCGCCGTGCGAAAGGTCGCAAAAAGTTGACCGTTTCTGACGAGCATCACGGAAAGTAATCTCCGTCTATCAAGGAGTAAAGGAAGAAATGTCGGGAGAAGACTATATGTCAACTCTCGATTTTTTTTGTTTATAATTTGGCATTGTCGATTATTCTTTGTATTTTTGCCATTTGGATATTTGTATATATAATATATAATAATGAACGCGAAGGAATTCTTTAGCAAGATAGGCGGCAAGATGGGACGTTTTTATGTGCTCATCAACCTGCTTGCCATGGCGGTGGTCATCATATTGCTGTGTGTGGGCGTGAAATTCGGACTGGCTCTTTATACCCATCATGGAGAAGGCATTGACGTGCCCGACTTGAAAGGTATGTCTTACCTGAAAGCAAGACTCTTGTTGGAGGAAAATGACCTGAATATTGTGGTCAGTGACTCCGGCTATGTGAAGACGATTCCTGCTGATTGTATCTTGGCGCAGACGCCGGGTGTCGGTACAAAGGTGAAGTCGGGACACACCATTTATGTGACGGTCAACTCTCCCTCGTCTCCTACTTTCGCAATCCCTGACATCGTGGATAACTCCAGTTTCCGTGAGGCGGAGGCGAAGTTGATGGCGATGGGCTTTAAACTGACAGAGCCACAGAAGGTGGTGGGCGAGAAGGACTGGGTATATGGTATTATATGTCGAGGACGACGGGTGTCGAATGGCGACCGTATTCCTATTGATTACCCATTGACACTGATGATAGGAACAGGTTCGTATGACGAGGATGATGGCGCGATAAGCGACTATGTGGAGCCTACCTATGAGGCAGATCCAACAGAGGGAATGAATGAGCCGTCTGCGGCAGATGAGGTGGATGACTTTGAGGAGGTAACAGCACCATGACAGAGGAACTGGAAGATATCACCTTGATAGAGGAAGACGAGGAGCAAGGTGTGCTCTATGAGCACCTACGGATGGAAGTAGACCGTGGGCAAGAGCCTGTTCGTATCGACAAGTACATGTCAGAGCATGTCCAGCACTCTTCTCGCAATCGCATCCAGAAAGCCGCTGACGCTGGTTTTATACAGGTCAATGGCAAACCCGTCAAGAGCAATTATAAAGTGCGTCCAGGAGATGTCATCACCCTGATGTTAGATCGTCCACACTATGATACAACGATAGAGCCAGAGGACATTCCGTTGGAGATTGTCTATGAGGACGACCAATTGATGGTCATCAATAAACCTGCGGGAATGGTGGTGCACCCAGGATGTGGAAACTTCCATGGCACATTGGTCAATGCTATTGCATGGCATCTGCGTGACCTGCCGGCATACGACCCCAATGACCCGTCTGTCGGTCTGGTGCACCGTATAGACAAAGACACCAGCGGGCTATTGGTAATAGCCAAGACCCCAGAGGCGAAAACAGAGTTGGGGGCTCAGTTCTTCAACCACGATACGCATCGCAGTTATCATGCCTTGGTATGGGGAAACCTCACCGAGGACACAGGGCGCATCGAGGGAAATATCGGACGAGACCCGAAAGACCGGCTGCGTATGGCGGTTTTCCCTCCCGGCTCGGAGATAGGAAAGAGTGCCATCACCCATTATAAGGTATTGGAACGCTATGGTTATGTCACTTTGGTGGAATGCCGTCTGGAGACAGGACGTACCCATCAGATCCGAGCGCACATGAAGCATATAGGACATCCGCTCTTTGGAGACGAGCGTTATGGAGGGACAGAAATTCTACGAGGAGAGCGCACTGCGTCTTACAAAGCGTATATCCAGAACTGTCTCAAACTCTGTAACCGTCAGGCATTGCATGCCAAGACGCTGGGTTTTGTTCATCCTGTCACAGGCGAGCAGATGGACTTCACATCGGAACTTGCCGAGGATATGGCGGCGTTGGTCGATAAGTGGCGTAAATACGTTTGTAATCTCGGAATATTATAATCTCGAAAAATCAAAAGAAATATATATGAAAAAAGAAAAACGTGTGATAGCCATCGTCTGTGGTGGCGACTCTTCTGAGCACGATGTGTCGTTGCGCTCAGCCCAAGGTCTCTATTCGTTCTTCGACAAAGAGCGGTATGATGTGTATATTGTGGATGTGAAAGGGCAGGACTGGAATGTGGAACTGCGTGACGGTACGACAGCACGTATCGACCGTAACGACTTCTCGTTTGTAGAGGACGGCAAGGCAAAGCGTTTTGATTATGCTTATATTACCATCCATGGCACTCCGGGTGAGAATGGTATCATGCAGGGCTATTTTGACCTGGTTCGAGTACCTTATAGTACCAGTGGCGTCTTGGTAGAGGCGATGACGTTTGATAAGTTCGTCCTCAATCAATATCTGCGCGGCTATGGTATCACAGTCGCTGACTCTCTTCTGATTCGCAAGGGCTATGAGGAACTGGTCAGTGATGATGAGGTGGAACGTCGTATAGGAATGCCATGTTTCGTCAAGCCTGCCGCTGACGGCTCTTCCTTTGGCGTGTCGAAGGTCAAGGAGAAAGATCAACTGGCCCCTGCTATCCGTAAGGCAATGATGGAGAGCCCAGAGGTGATGGTGGAACAGTTTCTGGAGGGTACGGAGATCTCTATTGGTGTCTATAAGACGAAGGAGAAGTCGGTCGTATTGCCTGCCACTGAGGTGGTGACCCAGAATGAGTTCTTCGACTATGATGCGAAGTATAATGGACAGGTTCAGGAGATTACGCCAGCACGACTGTCGGAGAGTGTGACACGCCGTGTCCGTGAGATTACCAGTCATATTTATGATATCCTGCACTGTAATGGTATTATCCGTGTTGATTACATTATCTCTCCCGAGGGTAAGATATCCATGCTGGAAGTGAATACGACACCAGGGATGACCGTTACGAGTTTCATACCTCAGCAGGTACGTGCGGCAGGTCTCTCTATGACAGATGTATTGACAGATATAGTAGAAAACCAATTCTCATAGAATGAACGAGTTTGATGAGATACGCCCCTATGAGGAAGGGGAGATGAGTCAGGCGTTTGAGGAACTGATTAACGATCGACAGTTCTCAAAGATACTTCAGGGATTTGTGCCCTGGTTGCCGAAAACAGTACGTAATGGTTTGTTGCGCCTTGCCTTTATAGGGGTAAAGACTCCTCTTGACTTCCAACTTCGTTTTATGAAACCCATTGTCAAGTATATTATCCGGAAACATTCAGATGGCCTCACATTCAATGACTCCGTACTTGGCAAACGGTCAGAGCGGCGTTTCACTTTTGTCAGCAACCATCGTGACATTGTGCTTGACTCCGCTTTCCTGGACGTACTGCTTAGCAAACATGGCTATCCCACGACAGTGGAGATAGGTATTGGTGATAACCTCTTGATCTATCCATGGATTAAGCGGTTAGTGAGGATGAATAAGGCATTCACGGTTCGTCGTGGACTGACTGCTCATGAGATGATGCGTAGTAGCCAATTGATGAGTCGCTATATTCACTATGCTGTCACACAGAAGAAAGAGAATATCTGGATTGCCCAACGAGAGGGTAGGGCAAAAGACTCTAATGACCGCACTCAAGATTCTGTACTGAAGATGCTCGCCATGGGTGGCGAGGGCGCTTTTGCAGACCAGTTGCGTGATTTGAATATCGTGCCCTTGACTATCAGTTATGAGTATGATCCTTGTGACTACCTGAAAGCGCAGGAGTTTCAACAGAAGCGTGACAATCCCTCCTTTAAGAAGAGCAAACAAGATGACCTTGACAATATGAAGACGGGTATCTTTGGTTATAAGGGCAGAGTGCATTATCATTGTGGAACTCCTATCAATGAGTGGCTTGATGAGTTGAAAGATTTGCCTAAGAATGATTTCTTCAAAACGGTGGCGCAGCGGATGGATACGGAGATTCATCGCCATTACCACCTGTACCCTTGTAACTATATTGCACTGGACCTCTTGGAGCATTCTGGCTCTACTGGGAATAATAGTTCTTCTATGAATTACACTACTGCTGATGTGACCCGCTTTGAGGAATACCTCTCCGCTCAGATGGAAAAGATCAAGATTCCTAATAAGGATGAGGCTTTTCTCCGTGAACGGATGCTGACTATGTATGCCAACCCCTTACGTAATTATCTTGCTGTCCAATGAAGAAAATGTTATGGTATGTAGCCATGTTATGGCTGTCTGTATTCACGGCCTGCACAACGGATGCCTATGACAAAGGAGAGGGAAAATACTCCTTGATGCAGGCTGAGTTGGTTGACTTAACGGTTAACTCCCAAAAGGAGGCGACGAACTTCTTGACCGATGATGGTAATCGCTATATATTGACCCCGGCAGTCTCCGCCTCTTGGATACAGAAGGCGGATACCACCTATCGTGCAGTCCTCTATTTCAATACGCTTAGTGATGCAAGTGCTGAGGCGGTATCTCTTGGCTTTGTTCCCACCCTTCGGGCTCGTGAGCATTGGAAATTGGAGAAACAACCCGAAGACCCTATTGGCGTGGAAAGTGCATGGCTTAGCCATAATGGGAAATATATCAATCTTGGATTATTGCTTAAGACAGGGCAGGTGGATGGAGAGGATGGTGTGCATAGTGTGGGATTGGCGCAAGATACCATCCGGCTTAATGCCGACCAAACTCGAACGGCATGTTTTCGCTTCCTGCATGACCAAGCAGACGTTCCAGAATATTATACGAGCCGTCGATATGTGAGCATTCTTCTACCTGATACAGTGCAATTGGACTCTATCCGACTGACCCTTCCGACCTATAATGGTAAGATAGAGCGTGTCTTCCTTCCTTAGTATTTATAGTTAGGAGAGGCAAAATTATACAAAAAAGTTTGTGTATATGCAGAAAAATGTATAATTTTGCACCGCCATTTGAATAAATATACCAAGGATGAAAGTAAAAAATGACAGATTAGAGGCACTGCGAATGATTATCTCCAGTCAGGAGTTAGGCAGTCAGGAAGAGTTGCTGACAGCGTTGAAGAATGAGGGATTTCAACTTACTCAAGCCACTTTGAGTCGTGACTTAAAGCAGTTGAAGGTGGCAAAAGCCGCTTCCATGCGTGGCAATTATGTCTATGTATTGCCTAATGAGACGATGTATAAACGTGTCAGTACACCTCAAAGTGCCAAAGAGATGATGCAGGTACCAGGATTTTTAAGCATCAATTTCTCTGGTAATATGGGTGTTATCAAAACGCGTCCTGGCTATGCAAGTAGTATTGCCTACAATATTGACAATAGCCATATAGAGTCGATACTTGGTACGATAGCAGGTGATGACACAATCTTCATCGTCATTAAGCAAGGTATCAATAAGAATGTGGTGATTGATGCCTTGAGTGAAGTTGTACCTAATATGAAGTAAGAGGTTCAAAGTAGAGATGGAGCAACAAGAAAGAGAAATACAGGTATTAGTAGCAGGTCCAGAGCACGAGAAGTATGTTGACACCATCCTTCAGACTATTGCCGATGCTGCTAAGGTACGTGGTACAGGTATTGCTAAGCGTACCCATGAGTATCTCACTACAAAGATGAAAGAGGCGAAAGCCGTAATAGCCCTGAGTGGTAACCGCTTTGCTGGTTTCAGTTATATTGAGACTTGGGGTAATAAACAGTATGTGACGACAAGTGGACTGATAGTTCATCCTGACTTCCGTGGACTGGGTGTGGCAAAAAAAATCAAGGACATGACTTTCTCCTTGGCGAGAACTCGCTGGCCCCATGCCAAAATCTTCTCGCTGACGAGTGGCGCTGCTGTCATGAAGATGAACACGGAATTGGGCTACCAGCCTGTGACCTTTGCTGATTTGACGGATGATGAGGCTTTCTGGCGAGGCTGCGAGGGATGTGTCAATGTGGATGTGCTGCATCGTACTGGTCGCAAATACTGCATCTGCACTGCGATGCTCTACGACCCGGAGGAGCATCTACCGGCAAAGATCCCTGAGGATGTGATTGAGAGAATTAAGAAATTAGACGATAAATAAAAAGTAAAAAGATATGGCTAACAAGAAAGTAGTAGTAGCATTTTCAGGAGGTTTGGATACTTCCTACACTGTGATGAAGTTGACCCAGGACGGCTGGGATGTATATGCGGCATGCGCCAATACAGGTGGTTTCAGTGCCGAGCAATTGAAGACGAATGAGGAGAACGCCTATAAGTTGGGTGCCAAGGCATATGTAACTCTCGACGTGACGCAGGAGTATTACGAGAAATCTCTGAAATACATGATTTTCGGTAATGTACTCCGCAACAACTGCTATCCTATTTCTGTCAGCAGCGAGCGTATCTTCCAGGCAATAGCCATTGCCCGCTATGCTAAGGAGATCGGCGCCGATGCTATCGCCCATGGTAGCACGGGTGCTGGCAATGACCAGATTCGCTTCGACATGACTTTCCTTGTGATGGCTCCAGGTGTGGAGATTATCACGCTGACCCGTGATAAGAAACTGACTCGCAAGGAAGAGGTAGACTATCTGAACGAGCATGGCTTCTTTGCAGACTTCACGAAACTGAAATACTCCTATAATGTAGGTATCTGGGGCACCAGTATCTGTGGTGGCGAGTTGCTCGATCCTACCCAAGGACTTCCTGAGGAAGCCTATTTGAAGCATGTCACTAATCCCGAGAAAGAATCGCTGTTGAAGATACAGTTTGAGAAAGGCGAGATAGTCGCTGTCAATGGCGAGCAGTTCGACGACAAGGTAAAGGCTATCCAGAAAATTGAGGAGATAGGTGCCTCTTATGCCATCGGACGTGATGCCAACGTAGGCGATACGATCATCGGTATTAAGGGACGTGTTGGTTTTGAGGCAGCAGCCCCGAAACTGATTATCGAGGCACACCGCCTGTTGGAGAAATCGACACAGAGCAAGTGGCAGCAATATTGGAAGGATCAGGTCGCCAATTGGTATGGCATGTTTTTGCATGAGAGCCAGTATCTGGAGCCTGTGATGCCCGATATTGAGGCAATGCTGACGTCCTCACAACGTAACGTGACGGGTACGGCAATCCTAAAACTACGCCCCTATGGTTTTGAGACGGTTGGTGTCGACTCCGACAACGACTTGACAAAGTCAAAGTTAGGTGAGTATGGTGAGACCCAGACGGGTTGGACTGCCGATGAGGCAAAAGGCTTTATCAAAGTAAGTTCCACTCCTCTGAGAGTTTACTATGGAATTCATAAGGACGAGAAGAGATGATAAAGGTAGGAATATTAGGAGCGGCAGGCTATACAGGTGGAGAACTTATCCGCCTGTTGCTGAACCACCCTGAGGCGGAGATCGTCTTTGCCAACTCAGAGAGCAATGCAGGTAATCTGGTTAGTGATGTCCATGAAGGACTGATTGGAGAGACAGACCTGCGGTTTACTGATGCGATGCCTTTTGACCAAGTGGATGTCGTATTCTTCTGTTTCGGGCATGGAAAGAGCGAGGCTTTCCTGAAAGAGCATACCATTCCTGCCAATGTGAAGATTATCGATCTCGCTCAGGATTTCCGTATTAAGGGTGACCATGACTACGTTTATGGTTTGCCTGAAATTAACAAGGAGGAGATAGTCAAAGCGCAGCATGTTGCCAATCCTGGCTGCTTCGCTACCTGTATCCAACTCGGGCTGTTGCCTGCCGCAAACCTAAACCTGTTGAAGGAGGATGTTGCTGTCAATGCCATCACAGGCTCTACGGGTGCGGGACAGAAGCCTGGAGCCACCACGCATTTCTCGTGGCGTAACAACAACCTGAGCATCTACAAGCCCTTTACCCATCAGCATCTGGCGGAGATCAAACAGTCATTGAGACAAGTACAGGGCTATCTGGATGCTGATATCGACTTCATCCCTTATCGTGGAGACTTTGCCCGTGGCATCTTCGCTACGATGGTCGTCAAGACCAAGGCTCCTGTTGAGGATATCATTGACGCTTACCAAGATTTCTATAAGGATGCCGCTTTTACCCATTACAGTGAGAAGAGTATTGACCTGAAACAAGTGGTAAACACCAACAAGGCTGTAGTACATGTAGAGAAATATGGCGATAAGTTGCTGATTACCGCAGCCATTGACAACCTGTTGAAAGGAGCCGTGGGGCAGGCTGTGCAGAACATGAATCTGATGTTCGGTGTCGACGAGACGGCAGGATTGCGACTAAAAGCATCTGCTTTCTAAATAAAAAAGACAGAAAAAGTGCGATATATCGGATATTTACCGTAACTTTGCAACGATTATTTTAAGGTTTTAAAAGGAATGAATTTATTCGACGTATACCCCCTGTTTGATGTCAATATCGTGAAAGGACAGGGTTGTAAGGTTTGGGACGATAAAGGTCAGGAGTATCTGGACCTTTATGGAGGTCATGCTGTGATCTCAATAGGTCACTCCCATCCTCATTATATTCAAAAGGTGACGGAGCAACTTGGTAAGATTGGGTTTTATTCCAACTCCGTCATCAATAAGTTGCAGGTAGAACTTGCCGAACGTCTTGGGCGTGTCAGCGGGTACGATGACTATCAGTTGTTTTTGGTTAACAGTGGCGCTGAGGCTAATGAGAACGCCTTGAAACTTGCCTCGTTTACCAATGGCAGAACTCGTGTGCTTTCCGCAGAGAAGGCTTTCCACGGACGTACCTCCCTTGCCGTAGAGGTGACCAACAACCCGAAGATTATCGCTCCTATCAACAATAACGGTCATGTGACCTACCTGCCTTTGAACGACCTGCCCGCATGGGAAAAGGAATTAGTAAAAGGCGATGTGTGTGCGGTCATCTTAGAGTGTATCCAAGGGGTCGGTGGTATCAAACTTGCCACCAAGGAGTTCGCTCAAGGACTACAGAAACTATGTAAGGAGCATAATACCATCCTGATCTGTGATGAGATACAGTGTGGCTATGGGCGTAGCGGCAAATTCTTTGCCCATCAGTGGTTGGACATCCAGCCTGATATCATCACCGTTGCCAAGGGAATCGCCAATGGCTTCCCCATGGCAGGTGTGCTGATCAGTCCTGATTTCCAACCTGTCTACGGACAGTTAGGCACCACCTTTGGTGGTAATCATCTTGCATGTGCCGCTGCTCTTGCTGTATTAGATGTTTTTGAAGAGGAGCGACTGGTGGAGAATGCCAATGAGGTAGGTGAGTACCTGATGGAAGGGCTTCGCTCATTATGTAGTTGTGGCACAACTACCCACATCAAGGATATTCGTGGGCGTGGCCTGATGATTGGTATTGACCTTGATATTCCTCATAAGGAAGTTCGCCAACCGCTTATTTATCAAGAACACTGCTTCACGGGCTGTGCAGGCACTGACATTCTTCGTCTTTTGCCACCGCTTTGCCTGACCAAAGGCGAGGCAGACCTGTTTATTGAGAAATTAAAGAAAGTATTAGCATCATGATGAAGATAGCAATGATTGGCGCCGGTGCCATGGGGGGCGCGACGGTAGAAGGGCTCATCAAGGGTGAGCACTTTAAAAACGAGGACATCACAGTGGCAGATCCATCACAACAGGTAGTGGACAAATTTGCCCGACAGGGTGTGTCTGTGACCACAGATAATCAGGTGGCGGCACAGAATGCAGACATCGTTTGTGTCTGTGTGAAACCCTGGTTGGTAGAATCGGTGCTGACTGGTATCAAGGGTGTGTTGAATCCTCAAAAGCAGATCCTCATCGTCATCGCCGCTGGCGTTCCGTCAGCGAAGATCAAGGAGTGGCTGCCCGATTGCCCGCCCCTGTTTTTGTGTATTCCTAATATCGCTATTGCCCAACTTGCCTCCATGACCTTCCTCGTCCCCTGTGCTGCGACCCAGTCGCAGACAGAACTGGTGAAAGACATCTTCGACGAGATGGGGCAGACGATTATTACAGATGAGCAGCATCTTGCCGCAGGTACCACCCTTGCTTCCTGTGGTATTGCCTATGCCATGCGCTATATCCGTGCTGCCTCAGAAGGTGGTGTGGAGTTAGGTTTCAAGGCTGATGACGCCAAGCAGATTGTGATGCAGACCATGAAGGGTGCCGTAGAGTTATTGCAAGCAAGCGGTCTGCACCCAGAAGCCGCCATTGATTTGGTGACGACCCCTGGCGGGTTGACTATTAAAGGGCTCAATGAGATGGAGCATGCAGGGTTCACCTCTGCCGTCATCCGTGGACTAAAGGCAGGTGTTAAATGAAAGATTGAAAAACTGAAAGACTGAAATATGGACGAACAACTAAAACAGATAGGGGAGCGTTTACGTGGACTGCGTGACGTGCTTGATGTCCCCGTGAGCGAGATGGCTGAGACGATTGGTGTCTCTACGGAGAAGTATGAGAAGATAGAACAAGGAGAACTGGACATCACCATCTCCAATCTCATGAAGATAGCCCACAAATATGGTATCTCCGCAGAGGAACTGATGTTTGCGGAGTCAGCACACATGAAGTCTTACTTTGTAGTGCGCAAGGGGCAGGGTATGAGCGTGGAACGTACCAAGGCATATAAGTATCAGAGTCTGGTGAGTGGCTTTGTCGACCATAAGGCGGATGTCTTTATCGTTACCGTTGAGCCTAAGCCCGGTGTCCGTACTATCTATAAGAATACCCATGCCGGACAGGAGTTCAACCTCGTGCTGGAGGGAGCGATGGAACTATATATCGGTGGTAAGACGATTGTTCTTGAGGAGGGAGACAGCATTTATTTTGATTCCACCAAGCCTCACGGAATGCTTGCCATCGGCAACAAGGCAGTGAAATTCCTTGCATTTACAGTAGAATAACACAAAAGACTATGATAGAAAGATTTCTAAAGCAGACAAGTTTCACCTCGGTGGAGGACTATAATCAGCATCTGGAGTTCATCATTCCAGAGAACTTTAACTTTGCCTATGACGTGATGGATGCCTGGGCAATAGAGAGACCCAATGGTCTTGCCCTATTATGGACCAACGACCAAGGGGATGAGATACGCACCACTTTTGCGGAGTTGAAAGAGCAGACTGACCAGGCGGCTTCCTATCTTCAGTCATTAGGTATTGGCAAGAACGACCCTGTGATGTTGATTCTGAAACGCCGCTATGAATGGTGGGTCATCATGCTCGCCCTGCATAAGATTGGTGCCATCGTGATTCCCGCTACCCACATGCTGACCAAGCACGACATTGTCTACCGCAATACCCGTGCCAGTGTCAAGGCAATCGTCTGTGTCGATGACGCCTACGTGACAGAGCAGATTCAATTATCCTTGCCCGAGAGCCCAACGGTCAAGAAAGTGATAGTCGTTGGAAATGCTATAGGGACTATAGGAACAGAAAACGCCGGGGTATGGCACGATTGGCAGGCAGAATGGCAACAGGCTCCCCAATTCGTCAAACCCTCTTTTGTCAACACCAATGAGGACACGATGCTGATGTATTTCACCAGTGGCACCAGTGGAGAGCCTAAGATGGTTGCCCATGACTACCTTTACGCAATGGGGCATTTCTCTACTGGTGTGTTCTGGCATAATCTTCACGAGGGTTCCTTGCATCTGACTGTCGCCGACACAGGATGGGGAAAGGCTGTCTGGGGCAAGTTCTACGGACAATGGGTTGCCGGTGCTACCGTTTTCGTATTCGACCATGAGAAGTTCAATGCGGACACACTACTACGCCAGATAGAGAAATACAAGGTGACAAGTTTCTGCGCTCCTCCCACGATCTACCGCTTTATGATTCGTGAGGACCTGTCGAAATATGATCTCTCCTCATTAGAATATTGCACGACGGCAGGTGAGGCGTTGAATCCCGCTGTCTTCGAGAAATTCAAGGAGAAAACAGGTATCCAGATGATGGAAGGCTTCGGACAGACAGAGACCACCATGACATTGGGCACCTTCCCATGGATGAAACCCAAGCCAGGCAGCATGGGTATTCCTAATGCCCAGTATGACATCGACCTCATCCGTCCTGACGGTACTTCCTGTGAGGATGGTGAGAAGGGTGAGATAGTTGTTCGTGTAGGTGACAAGAAACCCATCGGGCTCTTCAAGGAATACTACCGTGATCCAGAATTGACCAAAGAGGCATGGCATGACGGTCTCTACCATACGGGTGATGTTGCTTGGCGTGACGAGGATGGTTACTATTGGTTTGAAGGTCGCATTGATGATGTCATCAAGTCGAGTGGTTACCGCATCGGGCCGTTTGAGGTGGAGAGTGCCTTGATGACTCACCCTGCCGTGGTGGAGTGTGCCATCACTGGTGTTCCTGACGATATCCGTGGTATGGTGGTCAAGGCAACGGTTGTACTTGGCAAGGAGTGGAAAGACAAAGCAGGTGAAGATTTGATAAAGGAATTGCAGCAGCACGTTAAGAAGGAGACAGCACCTTATAAATATCCACGTATTGTAGAGTTTGTTGACGAACTCCCTAAAACCATCAGTGGTAAGATACGTCGTGTAGAAATCAGAGAGAAAGACAAGCAGAAATGAAACAGCGTATCGTAGTAAAAGTCGGCTCCAATGTGCTGACACGCCCTGACGGCAAACTCGATGTTACCCGTATGTCTGCATTAGTCGATCAGATAGCGTGGTTGATGAGGAACGGCAAGGAAGTCATCCTTGTGTCGTCTGGTGCCGTTGCCTGTGGACGACGAGAACTGCAGGTTGACCATTCCCTTGACTCCGTAGAGCAGCGCCAGTTGTTTTCCGCTTTAGGGCAAGTCAAACTGATAGGACTTTATTACGATCTGTTCCGGGAGTTTCATGTCCACATAGGTCAAGTGCTCACCATGAAAGAGAACTTCCAACCCGGTGAGCAATACGAGAACCAACGTGCCTGTATGACGGTCATGCTGGAGAATGGTGTCTTGCCTATTGTCAATGAGAATGACACTGTTAGCGTCACCGAGTTGATGTTTACCGATAATGATGAGTTATCTGGGCTGATTGCCCGTATGATGCATGCCGACACATTGATTCTGCTTTCCAATATTGATGGCATCTACACAGGACAGCCTGAAGACACCGCCTCGCAACTCATCCGTAATGTAGAGCCTGGCACAGATCTCAGTCAGTATATCCAAACGGAGAAAAGTGCCTTTGGCAGAGGCGGTATGCATTCGAAATATACTACTGCGAGCAAGATATCTCAAGATGGTATCCGTGTCATTATTGCTAATGGTGAACGTGATAACATATTAATCGACCTTGTTGAGAGAAAGGAGAGTGTTCCCCATACGGAGTTCATCCCAGGAATCACCCATTAACCTCATTATACCTCATTAAACCCATCAAGATTATGGACCTGACAAATACTTTCAAGAGTGTCAAAATAGCGAGTAAGAGTTTGGCTCTTCTCTCTGACACACAGCGAAATGAAATACTTGTGGCTGTGGCAGACGCTATCGTGGATTACAAAGAGCGCATCCTTGCTGCCAACGAAAAGGATTTGGCAAAGATGGATGTGACGAATCCGCTCTATGACCGTTTGCAACTGACAGAGAAGCGACTGGACGATATTGCGGCTGATATGCGTAATGTCGCCTCACTCCCCACTCCTTTAGGACATATTACTAAGGAGAAGACGCTACCCAACGGACTGCGTCTTTGCCGTATCTCTGTACCTTTTGGAGTTATCGGTATGATTTACGAGGCACGTCCCAATGTGACCTTCGACGTGTTCTCACTCTGTTTCAAGAGTGGAAATGCCTGCGTCCTGAAAGGTGGAAGTGATGCCGACCTGTCGAATCAAGAGTCCGTACAACTCATCCATGAGGTATTGGAGCGTTTTGACGTTAATCCTGATGTGGTGACGTTACTGCCTGCCACCCATGAGGCTACTGGCGAGATGCTGAATGCGGTCGGCTATATCGACCTCTGCATTCCTCGTGGCGGAAGACGTCTCATTGACTTTGTCCGTGATACGGCACGCATCCCCGTCATTGAGACGGGTGCAGGTGTCGTGAATACCTATTTCGACAAAGACGGTGACTTGGAGATGGGCAAGGCGATAATCTGTAACGCCAAGACTCGTCGTGTCAGTGTCTGTAACACACTGGATTGCCTGATCCTCCATGAAGAGCGGTTAGGTGATTTGCTGGAACTGGTAAAACCTCTGCTCGAACATAAGGTAAAGATCTATGCGGATGCCCCTGCCTATCAGTTGCTGACAGGACATTATCCTGATATCCTGTTACGTCCTGCCACGGCAGACTCCTTCGGCACGGAGTTCATGGACTATAAGATGGCGATTAAGACCGTTACCTCTTTGGAAGAGGCATTAAAGCATATCGACCAATATGGTTCTGGACATAGCGAGGCGATTATTACTCGCAATCCTGAAACTGCACGGAAGTTCCAACAGCAGGTAGATGCGGCCTGTGTCTACTGGAACGCTCCTACGTCGTTCACCGATGGAGCGCAGTTCGGATTAGGTGCCGAAATCGGCATCTCTACCCAGAAACTTGGTCCGCGCGGTCCTATGGCCTTAGAGGAGATCACTACTTATAAGTGGCTTATTGAGGGCGAGGGGCAAATTCGCCCATAACTCGCCATATCGTTATATCGCAAAAAAGAATAATTATGAAAACCTTCATTAATGTAGAAGATATTGGTCCGCTGGAGAAAGCACTGGCGGAAGCACAAGAGATAAAGAACGAGCGTTTTAAATATCAGCATCTGGGCAAGAACAAGACCTTGATGATGATTTTCTTCAATAACTCCCTTCGTACCCGTCTGTCCACCCAGAAGGCGGCTATGAACTTGGGCATGAATGTCATCGTACTCGATGTCAATGCCGGTGCATGGAAATTAGAGACGGAGCGTGGAGTCATCATGGATGGTGACAAGAGTGAGCACCTGTTAGAGGCGATTCCTGTGATGGGCTGTTATTGCGATATGATTGGGGTGCGCTCTTTTGCAGGACTTACAGACCGTGAATACGACTATGCCGAGACGGTGCTTAACCAGTTTATCAAGTATAGTGGCAAGCCTGTCTTCGCGATGGAGACGGCAACCGTCCATCCCCTCCAGGCTTTTGCCGACCTTATCACGATTGAGGAATACAAGATGGTAAAGCGACCTAAAGTCGTTTTGACTTGGGCACCCCATTGTCGTGCCTTGCCACAGGCTGTCCCCAACTCTTTCGCTCAATGGATGAACGCCGCTGATGTTGATTTCGTCATCACCCATCCAGAGGGTTACGAACTGGATCCGAAGTTTGCGGGTAATGCACGTGTGGAGTACGACCAGAGAAAAGCCTTCGAGGGTGCCGACTTCATCTATGCCAAGAACTGGAGCAACCCTGGTGTGACAAATCCTGCCGACTACGGTAAGATTACCTCCAAGGATATGTCATGGACAGTAGATACCGAGCACATGTCATGGACCAACAATGGTAAGTTTATGCATTGTCTGCCCGTTCGCCGTGGCTTGATCGTGACTGATGATGTGATTGAGAGCCCTAACTCTATCGTCATCCCAGAGGCAGCCAACCGTGAGATTTCATGTAGTGTTGTCATCAAACGTATGTTAGAGACACTTTGATTTAGAGTTCATAGTTATGATTTCATTTGAGTGTGACTATAATAACGGGGCTCACCCAAAGGTGTTGGAAAACCTCGTGAGGTATAATGACGTAAGGACGACCCCTTATGGCTTCGATGAGTTTAGTGAGCGGGCAAAAGAGCGCATCCGTGAGGCATGTGGCATGCCTGATGCCCAGATTTTCTTTCTGACGGGAGGCACACAGACCAATGCTACCACCATCGACTCTATGCTTTACCAGTACGAAGGCGTGATTTGTGTGGAGACAGGGCATATCAACGTCCATGAGGCGGGTGCCGTCGAGTTTACGGAGCATAAGATTATCACCCTGCCTGGTACGGAGGGGAAGATGGACCCGAAAGTGCTCGATAAATACCTTGACGACTTCATGCACGACGGAAATAATGCCCATGCGGTGTTCCCCGGTTTGGTGTATATCACCTTCCCCACGGAGTTGGGAACACTCTATACGGCGAAAGAACTGGACGATATCTACCGAGTACCCCAACAAATTAATCCGCTAAGTCGCTGAAAATCAGCACTTAGCGGATTTCTTTTATTCTAAATTGGCGTGTTTTTGGCGTGCTAGTTATTGTTTTGGCGTTCCTTGACTCCTGATTTTGCAGTTTGCAATC
>JAFUFD010000084.1 GCA_017470055.1 Prevotella sp.
AAGTGACGATATCGAAGCCCCGTAAATTCCTCGCGGTAGAAATACGTTGCAAAAATATACTGAAATTCGGTAACTACCAAATTCCAACCATCAAGTGTTAAAAATCAAAAGTGATTGAAAATGAGCAGGATATAAATAGTTGTTAGTGGTCTTTCATGGTAATTATGCCCTATCTAAATACAGTCACGGAATGCTTGAAATAAGGACTCATGACTACATTCCTCAAGATTCTACGGCAGATTATGCAGAGTCTGGTTCTCTATTCACACATAACAAAGAACATAAAGCATATCTCTTTATCATTAAGTTGGAGACAGCACGGAATCACACTTGGACTGAGATATGTAAAGAGCATTTTTATGACACATTGTTTGTCACTCGCGAGATGTTGAAACAAGGGAATCGAATAGAGTATCATGGTAACAAGACAGAGAAAACGTCGGAAATCGGTGACTCTCAATGATCCACTAATTATTTTGTGCGGTGGGATAAATACCCCTTGCACGATCAAAGAAAAATACACAAATAAAAGTAATATAAGTTATGAAAAGACACATTATTAAAAACAGTATTCTATTGGCAGTTATGCCATTATTCTTCTCGTCTTGCGCCACACTCTTTGCAGGTGGTAACCCCAAAATCCTTATAGACGGTGCCGTGGATGAGCCTGTGACAATCACAACGGAGAAGAACGTGTACAGCGATGTCGTATTACCATATATGGTTGAGGTGAATCGTCATAAGATTGACGGGCAACGAATTAATATCAAGTCCGAGCACCACCAGTATAAGGATATCGTGTTAGAAAAGGCTGTCAATGCCTGGACGTTCGGGAATATCCTCATTGGAGGGCTCATCGGATGGGGGGTCGATTTAGGAACCAATTGCGTTAGCAAGCCTGCACAAGACCACTACTTTATACAAGAACTTTTCATGAAGCCCAAAGAGTCAGATTCTCCAGAGACTGCAGAGGGAGATTAAAAAAGTAGTGGTGCATTTCCACAATTATCCACAACTCACAGAAAAGCGAAATAGGGTACTCTAAGTGTTTCGTGCAAAAACTCCTAAATATATTTGGTGTTTTCTATACTTATTCGTAACTTTGCCAAGACTTTCTTCTTTGAATAAAGATGCCTTGGCTAACAAGGGTAAATTAATAAAATAGTTTCTATGATCCATTTTGGGTTTAAAACCAAATAGTCAGCAAAACATTACAACTAAAAGGAGAAAGATGAAAACAATATTACTAATCATTTTGGATCTAATTACAATTCAGATCTATGCCCAAAACAATCCGAGAGGGGGCTATATCATCACGAATGAGAATGACACCATTTTCGGAAGAATTGACTATTTGTCTGGTGCAAAGAATGCTGAAGTCTGTCACTTTTGCGCTGATGGGGAAAGTGCTTTTCGTACTTATTATCCCACAGAGATTAAAGGCTATCGCTTTAAGAGTAATGGCGTATATTATGTTTCATGTCACCTTCCTGTCGCTGAGACTGACTCCCTTCTGTTTGCCGAGTGTCTGTTGCAAGGTGGGATAAGCCTGTATCGATATATAGGGATTGACGATGATGAGTTGTTTTTCCTTGCAGATGACAAAGGGAACATTGCCAGTGTCAAAAAAGAATCCTACGGTCATCTGGATCCGTATGTAGCCTCCAAGGCAAGGAGAGGAAACGTACGGAATGCAGCCATGATGCTGAATAAGAGTGATGATGCGGTAAAGCAGTTGTGGAAGAAAGATATCACGGCTGACAATCTGGTTGAGATTATCCGTAAGTATAATGAGGATTTCTGCACTGACAGTGGAAAGTGTGTCCAATTCCAGTATAGTGCTAAGGAGTCCAATAACGAGAAATCACGTTTTCACATGGAGGCTGGCGCAGGCTATTTCAGGAATAATGATGATCAGATATATAATTCCATGCTTCTGCGTCTTGGACTGGGAGGAGAAGTGTTCTTCACCCGCACCAATCCCTATCTGTCTGTTCTCTTGATGGCACGACTAGGTTTCTATAGAAAGACAGAGGAAAGAACCGAGATAATTTGGAGAGAACTAGATGAGGGAGGAGGTAGTGAAACAATCAGAAAGACAGAGAAGAAAATGAAGGTGTGGCCTGATGTTGACTGCGGAGGTGTCTACCGTTTCACCCCTTTTCAACCATCCAGTGTCTTCATTCGTGGAGGCTTGTATGTCTTTACACTTTGCGCTTATGCAGGTGGAGGCTACGAGATGAGAATCAACAAACAGCGTCTGCAACTGATGGGAACTGTCGGATATAGTCCTTTCGCAAAAGTTTTCTATGCTTCTGTTGATATTGGCATTAACATTTAAGAAAAAATAAAATAGACTAAGATATGAATAAAATGTTTTTCGAGAGAGGATTTATCTCTATTATAACAGGTATGTATTTATTGATGTTTGTATCCGATGTTGCCGCCCAAACTTCCACCCGTACAATCAAGGACGGGAACAGAACAATTATAGAGGAGAAAAGGAACGGCAAAGAGAATACCTACTATTACTATACCGTAGCAGATATTACGGAGAGAGTGAATATCATAAAGAAACAAAAGAAGGAGTTCAATTACAATGCAAAATATACTTATCCCATAAAGAATAACCCCCAACAACTGCAAAGAGAGACAAACAGCCTTGACAGCCTGTATGTCTCGTGCATGAGTCAAAATAAGAGGAATCTGTCTCATAACGAGATACAATACTTTGCAGAGTCACTCATAGTTGATGACGGTAGTGTCATCTGTTATAAGATTAGGACAAAGATACCGTTGCTGGAGTTGTTTACAGCAAGGGAAATTCTGAATATATTTGATACGGTCAACTCTTTCCGTTTTACTACACCACTGATGAAATATGAGAAAACAGGCTATCTTCCTATAGATCTTGGTTATTTTTGAAAATATGAACTCGAAATTAAATATTTATATTGTAAGAACTATTGTGTTGTTTGTCATCTCTGTTAGTGGAATCACATACAGTATGGCAAAGGGTACTGTTTTAGTCGACGGTGTACTAAAGAGTCGTGTTGACTTGCCAAATAATGGCAAATTTTTCGAATATACAACACCAGCCAATAGAACACTCTATCACAACCTAAATAATACGTCGCAACAGGTTCCTTACGAGAAGTTATTTCCTGAAGGCACAGAGCATATAGGACCAACAAAGAAACTATTGGCATTCAGGGATTTTGTTTATGATTCATTCTGCAGAAGTTATAATATAAAAAAACAACTTGCTGGTAAAAGGATACGAATTACTATCTGCGTTAAGCCCGATGGTACTACATTGCTTAAAGGGATAATATGTGCAGACGATCTTCTGAACTACGTGTCAGCAGAAAGCATCAAGCAATTAATCTCAATAGTGACATCATATCGGTTTACTGCCTCAAACGTTTCAGGAAATTATTATATAATGATGAGTGCAGTAATTACTGTTTCTAATTAAAAATTCAAAACAGCACGAATCTTATATTGCAAACATCCACGAAGACTAATAAAGGTATAGTAAAGTGTATGCAAAATAAAGAAATCTTTTCAAAAATGCAAAAAAGTTTGGATATATCCGAACATTTTTGTACCTTTGCAGCCTAAATGTATTATAAAGATGGAGTTCGACCTTAAAGAGATAGAGGAATTGTCAGGAGCAAAGGCTCATGTCTATTCTGTCGTCTTCGAAAGTGAAGAAGACTCCCTACTAGAACAATTTGTAAAAGAAAATGCCCAACAATACTCCAAAGAAATGAAGAAGATCTTTGCTAAAATAAAAAAGATGGCTGACATTACTGGGTGTAGAAAGAACTTTTTTAAAGAAGGAGAGGGTGTGTGGGCTGACGGTGTTGTTGCATTGAATCATACGGGTCGCCTCAGATTGTATGGTATCTATTTCAATGACACGGTGATTCTCTTCGGATCGGGTGGATATAAACCACCCCATGTGAAATCCTATCAAGAATATCCGCCACTCAATACGAAAGCGCAGCAAATTAAAGACATTGCCCAAGAAATCATGAAACTTATTAAAAGTGGCGAATTGCGAATAGAAGAAGATGGAACACTAATAAAGATTTAAAGTATGAAAGTAATTACAGGAAAGACCTCAAAAGTAATAGCAGATGTCCTGGCGCAAATAGATCAGAAAGAATTTGCCAGGACACAGAAGCGATTAATGCTCGCTGCCAAAATTGATGAAGCCATGAGAAGAAAAGGCTATAATCAAAGACAATTTGCAAAACTGATGGGGAAATCCACTACGGTTATTTCTGAATGGCTTTCTGGAGAACGCAATTTTACTTCTGACACTTTAGTTGACATTGAAGAGGCTTTGGGAATACAATTGCTAGATGTAACTACCATGACAACTGTCAATGCAAAAACAGAAAGTGTGATTAAAGCACAAAGAAATGCCAGAAAGATTGCTATGCGTCCTCGATCCTCCTGGACCCTCACCAATATTTTAAGTCAAACACTAGATGCTGTTTAATTATGGAAATAAAATATAAAATTCTGACGATGGATGAGGCAGAATTCAAATACAAACCCGAATTCGATTATCAATCCATTAATAAAGACCAAATAGCCTATCAGTTTGCCCACGAAATGATTCCTAATAAAGAAAAAGGGGAAATAGCACTGAAATTATTTGTGGAAATAACCCCAGAGGAATCAAACGAAGTGATAGTTAAAGAGGTTGTATATTGTGTTTTCCAAATTGATCCCTTTGACAAGGTCGTGCAAGTACAAGAGAAAGGATTCAGAACAACTGAGCCTCAATTAATAAATACTTTTATCAGTGTGGCTTTAGGTGCTTTACGTGGAATGCTCGTAAAGAACTTAAAATCCACACCTCTTGCAGGTTGTGTAATGCCTTTAATACCGATGAGTATTATTAGCCAAAACGTTGTCAAACCTGACAAATCACAATAAGTTATAATTTAAATTATTAATTTATGAGGAAGTATTTATTTTTATTGGCAATTAGTTTTTTCTTCACGAATCGTGTTATTGCCCAACAGATTATAGACGATGGTCCCATTGTTGATAAAACAATTAACACGTCGTTGTGTTCATACAACATTGATTTAAACTCTCTGCCAGCAGACTTCTATATCATCAAAGTGATTAAAGAAGGGCGAATCATCAATCAGATTAAAGTCATAAGATAGAAATCTTGTGAAATTATATAATAACACCAGTATTGACTTCGTTGAAATTATATATGAGAAAAAAGAATATGAAAAAAACAATGTTTATTTCTATCGTTCTGCTGCTGATAGGTACAGTCAGCATGACGGGATGCGGTGATGACAACAGTTCAGATAACAATGAAACTGTCGTGAGTAATCTGCAAGGTGAGGTGCGTTTCAATAGTGGAAACAGTATGTGGTATCTTTACACTGTCGAAGAAGGAAGTATAGATTTGGTGAAAGACTACTATCCTGTTGAACTTAATGAGGCATTTCAGGAAGTAGGACTGGAGGTCATGTTCTCTGGTAGATGTAAAAAGATGAATACATCTGATGCTCCCGTAGGTACCGAGTCTTTTATAATCACGCTCACTTCCATTACTAAAAAGAATCAATAATCTTACGTTCTTTGAGAAGCAACACGAAGTCTTATGTTGTAAACATCCACGAAAGACAGATAGAGGTGTTGTATTTCCAAAATTATCCACAGTTCACAGATAGCAAAAGCGACTCTGTGCATTGTGGATAATTGTTTACTTCTTCGCATTCTTGCTAATCCTATATCGTATGGAACGGATCGCCTCTTGGGTGATACCCATGATTTGTCTTATCTCTGTGTCCTTTTTCCCGATGTCACACAAGATGAGGAAGAAAATATTGTGGGCTGTCTTAGGATGGTATTTCTTGGTGATACGGGTATAATTGGCAATATGGGTCGCCTTATAGAAGTCAATGAAACATCGATAGTCTTCTTGAGACCATGTGACGGTTGTCCCATTCTCCATTATTTGGTCATACAACATCTTGCCATTGTAAAGTCTCGGAGAATCCTGCTCTAACAGATCTATAATCTTCTGGTTAAGGTCTGTTATTTGCTGTTCTGTCCCTTCTTGGTTATTCTTCAGACTATTGATTTCACTTTGATAGTTGGAGATAAGCATCTGGTGCTCTGCCAACAGTATCCTTGCTTTGTGTCGACGATATTGGATATAACTTAATAATAAAAGGATAATAACGACTAGCGCCAATGCTATGGTAGTCCATTTGAACACAATCCGCTCATGTCTTTCTTGCACTACTTTCTCGTCAAAATCCTGTTGTATCTTTTGGATGCTCCTGTCTTTCAAAACGTTGTTGAGGCTATCCTTGATGCTGACAATATCCCCTAATCGCTCACACGCCCCTTCAATATTATGATGCTCCAGATCATATTGGAGAAGGTTATGCAAGATATTTGCTTTAGGAACGTTGTCTTCCGCTAGCAACGCTTGTTTCCAATATTCATATGCCTTATCCTCGTTTCCTTCCATGTGGTAAACCCATGCAAGATTCTCTAATGTTCTAGTTAAAGGCTTGTATGAAAGAGATTTCTCAAAATATTCTTTTGCCTTTTGAGAATCTTTCTCCAGATATGCAAATCCAATAGTATTTAAATAGTAAGGTAAGTCGGCTGTATCTGCATTTTCTATACATTCTAAAGCGTTATCTGCATAAAAGATGGCACTATCTGTATTCTCTAAAATCTGATATGCCTCACATATTCTACAATAAGAGGATGCTACCCAACTCATCTTCTCTGCCTTTAATGCATATTCTAAAGATTGTTTTGCATATTGCAGTTCCAAATCATAATTGCCACATATACCATTAATATAAGCGATGCTGTCAACAACTTTGAATAATAGATGGCTATTTCCTATTTGATTTGCTAACTTTTCTGCTTTTTTACATAATGCAATTGCTTGATCATAGTCTTTTTGGAATATACATAACTCCGCTTTATAATATAGTGCATCACATAATTTTTCATTATCATCTATCTTCTCATAGAAAGAAATAGAAAAGTCTATCAAAGAATCAGAAAGACATGGCTTCCCTATGAGGCAACTTGTCTGGGTCAAAAGCAGATTATAGTGTGCCTTGTCCTCTGGATCGAGAATCGCTTGTGGATTAATCATTAGTACTTCATGATAAGCAGAGTCGTATTTCTCCGCACTTACTAATGAATCTATCTTGCTAAGGTCACTTGAAGTAAAGTGTTTTCCACATCCAAAAGATAAAATGACAATAGCAATACCAATAAATAACTTTTTATACATAGACGTTCATTTGGGGCTATAAAGTTACAAAGAATTATTAAGTTTTTTCATATTTTCTGCAAATTTAGTCATAAAAACAATACATTATAAGTATCTCGGGGCGTAAAAAGCGTTGCTTATTCACGTATAAATATTCTGTTTATAAATGTAATTGGCTGAAAACATGTCTTTTACAACCCGTTTTTGGTGAAACGGGTACAGATGAAAGTTTTTTAGAAGATACTTCGAGAATTACATTGAAATTGATACTTTTGCAGCGAAAACTAAAAAAAAGAAATTATGAAAAAAGTATTTGTAACATTATTAGTAGGAGTTGCACTTCTACTTTCGGGAAATCTTTATGCTGGTAATAAGGTTTATAGCCTTAACCATTTAAAACCTTATCCCACTCCCATTAGACCCAAAATCCCTGCCAATCATCCTGTCCTTGCAAATATTGACGAAGAGACGGGCGAGTTGTCAATTTTGTTTAACACCACTATTAACTCTGTCAATATCTCTATTTCACAAAATGGAGTAACGATTGAAAGTGATAACACCAGCGTTGTGTCTGGTCAGGTGGTTGTGTACGACCTGTCGACATACGCTGTTGGAGAATATACGCTATCTGTAGAAACAGGAGGAGATGTAATTACGGAATTTTCAATTACGGTTGAAGAAGAGTAGTTTCTCCTAAGATTTATTAAAAAAGAATAGTTGATTTTGAAATCAAAAATCTCCTGTGTCGTGAGATACGGGAGATCTTTTATCACATTGTTCACATTTATTACTTATTATATAATTAAAACTATGAATTGTTTAAAAGAAGAGGAGGTCTTGATGGAACTTCTTAATGAAAGTCTAAAGAACAGTCCTCAGATTCTAACTCTGGATTTCAACTTTCACATCCAGATTCCTATTGTGTTTAATATTATTTCCTACAATGCACCTGTAGGAAGAGTTTCTGACTATTTTGGCGACGGAAAGGAGGATAGATATGCATCGTGAACTTAAAACAACGATAGTCAATAACATCAACTTTCATGGTCCAATCGGGAACTATCAGTATATTGAGCACGTGGATAACTACCATCATTATAAAGATGGGGAGTATGTGGAGGCTGAAGAAGTAAAAGAAGAAAGAGTTAAGAATCTTCAGGAGGTTGTATGGTTATCAATGTCTGAAGGACTTTGGTGGGCAAGTACAGCATGGGCTGTCGTCTATCGAATCTATCAGATGAAGGGGTATAAAGGTAACATCAGCCAATTTATCTTAGCGGTATCTCAATGGGTATGGAACAAAGAACCTGATTTCGCCTGTACTTATGATGCTATCCAAAAACCCATAGCATCAGGAAAGATGATAGGGAACATAGAAAAGTGGCAAGGGAATGGCGCTACCGAGCAGATGATAAGATTAGGAAATTATCTCTTGGAACATCTAAAATAAAATTGCCGAGTTCTGAAAAACATTCTAAATGTTCTGAAAAATCGTCTGAGGCTCCGACAAAACTTGTCGGGGCTTCTTTTATGCCTTAATTTCGCACCGTCAATAGTGACACAGAACAAAACTCAAAAAACAATGAATGAACGTATCAGTAAGCATTTCACGCTGGCGCAGTTAACGGCAGTCAATATCAAGGGAGCCAAGAAGGTCCGAGTGCCCGCACGACCGCCTTCACAGTCTATCATATGCCATCTACGAGTACTATGCCAGTATTTTCTGGAACCGCTATGTGAGGATGACTATATTCCCATGATCCGTTGTGCCTATCTGGATCCCATGACCAATGATGATATCATCGAGCGGGAAAGAGACTGGCATACCAAAGGGTCTGCCGTGGATATCAACTGTGACGGATTGCCACATGCCGTCAGCCTGTTCGACAAGATACACAAACGGTTTCTTTATCAGGGTGTAGGATATGACGAACTGTATATCTTTATCCGTGGTAACATGGTATGGCTACACATCGGCTTCAACTACTCCTGTCACCCTTGCCAGCAGACAGGGAACCTGAACGAGTTACAACACAGAATTTATAAATATAACTACAAGAAAAACAGATATGAGTAAACAAGCAAGAGGATTGCGCAACAACAATCCGTTAAATATCAAAAAGAGCGACAAAGTGTTTTGGCTGGGAGAGGTTGTTCCTGGCAGGGATGAGACCTTCAGCCAGTTTGAGACCATGGGACTCGGTTGTCGGGCAGCCTTAAAACTATTGAGAGCCTACCACCACAAGTACGGTTGCACCACCATCCGACAGATCATCCGACGATGGGCACCAGAGACGGAGAACCAGGTAGAGGCATATATCAAGACCGTGAGCAAGTTGACGGGCATCGCCCCCACAACGCCACTGCCACCCATGAAAAAGGAGTCGAGGAGCGTCTGGTGCGACCTCGTCCTTGCCATGGCGAGTGTGGAGTGCGGCTTAGACCAGCAAGGACGTGAGCAGATGGCGATGTCTGTCGACATCGGTTGGCGGTTGCTGAATCCCTAAATGGGTTAAGTCGGTTTACAAATAGAACACGGATTCGGGTCCCATGCAGAAAAGGAGATCGAGGATAGAGAGGTTGGGTTGGAAGCCATAGCGATGCTGGAACACCTGCCAGTAGGGCTTCGCCTCAAAGTCGGGGTCTGGCTGCGGATGCTTGGCGTGGATGATATCACGGAAGTCTTTAATGGCTGCCAGACTTTGGCTGTTAGCCATTGGCTTTTGATATTCTGTCGTATATTCTACCTTTGGATGGAGATCTATCAACTCACAGATCTTTTGCCGTATCTCCTCGTTGAAATCGACCAAAAAGTCGTATTTGCGCTCAAAGAACGGTCGGAGGTCATCCACGTAATACTCGAAGAAAGGACTTTCGCTATAGGCACTCTGCAAGGCATTCCAATGAATGCGCCGCCATTGGTTGTGGTCGCTGATGCGGAGGTCCTTGACTAACGGACAATTGACAATTGATAATTGAGCGTTATGCTCCACAGGTACGGTGAGTGCCTGCAGCCCATTCGCCGTGGCGATGACACAGCGGTTTCGGTAGGTCTGTTTCTGGTAGGAGTCGCACTGCTCTATCAGGCAATGGTCATAGCGGTACAGTTTCTGATACCACTGTACGGGACCGAAATAGGTGGTTTGCAATAGGGCGGTAGTCATTGGAGCATCCTTTCCTTACGATAGCCCTCCAAGAAATTCTTGCTGTCGTCATGACTATAGAGGATGGTCACGACACGTCCGATAATCTGCTGCTCCGAGATAAACCCCAGATGACGGGAGTCGGCAGGATTCTTGGGATGGATGGACTCCAGCCAGTAGTAGTCAGCGTCGGCACAGTCTCTCAACCCTGGGACGACGACCACTCCGTCCTGCATCCGTATCGTATCGCCAGGCACCGCCGTACAACGGGCGATAAACTCGCCTTGTATGGAGTCGCCAGGCAGGTCGAAGAGCACGATATCGCCACGCTCTACGGGTTGGCGCAGCATCCTGCTATACGGCAGCAGTCCATTGCCATCCACCCGCAAGCCATAACTCCATCTGTTGACCAGCAGACGGTCGCCACTGATGTAGACAGGTTGCAGTCCGGCACCCTCGACGGTATATACGGAAAAAGCCAAAGCACGGAAAGCAAGCACCAGCACGAACGCTGATGCAAGTGCTATCACGAACTTCAGCCTGTCAGACATCTTATTTGATATTGTCTACGAAGCGGAACAGACGGTTCCATCGGATGCCAGAGAAGCCACCACGGTCCGGGTCGCTGCTCCACCAGATGAAGATAGGCTTACCCACGATATGGTCTTCCGGCACAAAGCCCCAGTAACGAGAATCGAGAGAGTTATGACGGTTGTCACCCATCATCCAGTAGTAGTCGAGTGTAAAGGTATAGGACGTGGCGACCTTGCCATTGATGAGGATCTTGCCGTCCTTCACCTCCAAGGTGTTTCCCTCATAAGTCCGGATGCATCGCTCATAGACAGGCAGGTTCTCCATCGTCAACTGGATGCTCTTGCCCTTGGCGGGAATCCAGACGGGACCGTAGTTGTCACGTGTCCAGTGCATATTCCCGTTAAGGGGATAGACATCCAGTTCGCTTGCCTCGGTATTCAAGGTGACCGTCTCCGCATAGCCTCTCTTCTTCAGTTCCTCTGCCGCATGCTGGGTCAATGGCATGTATCCTGCCGTATTCAGCGACATGACATCCTCCATGGTGATACCCAGTTCCTTCATGACATCATCATCCAGGCGCTGACGGAGTTTCACCTTATAAGTGTACTGTACGTTATCTGGCTCCTTGTTAGCCTTGCCATCCAGATAGATGATGCGATCCTTGATCTGCAAGGTCTGTCCAGGCAATCCCACGCAACGCTTGACATAATTCTCACGACGATCGGTGGGACGGGTGTCTATCAGGCCGTATTCCTGCTGGTTGCGTACGATCTCACTACGTCCTGACTGATAGAGGAAATTGAAGTATTGCTGACGCTGCTCCACCGTCAGGGAATCAGGATTCGGACGCTGCGGATACATCTGATAACCCAGTTGGTAGCACATCTGATAGAAGTCGTAAGCCTGATACTGCGGGGCACTGCACAGAGTATCGCCTGCCGGATAGTTGAACACCACGATGTCATTCAGTTCCACCTTCCCCAATCCTTTCACACGACGATAGTCCCAATGAGGCCACTCGATGTAACTTTTGCATTGGAACAAAGGGAGCGTGTGCTGTGTCAGAGGCATCGTCAGCGGTGTCTCTGGGATACGGGGACCATAACTCACCTTCGACACGAAGAGGTAGTCGCCCGTCAAGAGACTCTTCTCCAAGGAACTGGAGGGAATCACATAGTTCTGGAAGAAGAACAGGTTGATGAAATACACGGCGACGAGGGCGAACACCAGTGCGTCGACCCACGACATCACGAACTTGACGGGTCCCTCCGCGTCTTTCCACCACTGCCAACGTATCTTCTTCGAGATATAGACATCATAGATAAAGGGTACTACCAATAGTCCCCACCATGACTTCACCCAGTAGAGGAAAAGGAGGTATAATACCAATACGATGATGAACTTAGTCCACTGGACTTTCATGTTCAGTTTTTTCTTCTCTCTGTCTTCCATCACTTAGAATTTAAACATGTCTGAAATGGTGAGCAGTCCCTGATGCTCCTTGGTATATTCTGCGGCAAGCACGGCACCGAGGGCAAAGCCCTTACGGCTATGGGCATCGTGGGTGATCGTAATCAGGTCGGCATCGGAGTCATAACGGATGGTATGGATGCCAGGCACCTCCCCACGACGGATATGGTCGACACGGAGGAACTGCTTGTCTGTCGTATCCTCTTTCCAAGCCTCTTTACGGTCAATACGCTCCACAATCTCCTCAGCGAGGGTGATTGCCGTACCACTGGGATGGTCGAGTTTATGCACATGGTGCGTCTCCTCCATCTCCACATCGTACTGGGGGAACTGGTTCATAATCTTGGCAAGATACCTATTGACTGCGGAGAAGATGGCAACACCGATGCTGAAGTTCGACGCCCAGAACAAAGTCTTACCGCCCTCCGTACAAGCCTTGCGCACGTCATCACCGTGCTCTGTCATCCAGCCTGTACTGCCCGATACTACTTTCACGCCTTTCTCCCAAGCCTTCAGATAGTTGCCATAGGCAGCCTGCGGAGCCGTAAACTCAATAGCGACATCCGCTGAGGCAAAGGCGGGAGCGTCAAAATCCTCCTGATTGTCGATATCAATGATACTCACGATCTCATGACCACGGTCAAGGGCGATCTGCTCAATCATCTTGCCCATCTTGCCATAGCCTATCAATGCTATTTTCATAAACCTATATACCTATTATTATATAATGTGAATTATTCGGCAAAGTTTATCAGTATTCTCTCTCGTATCAGTTGAACAGATAGCGGATGGTAAACATGATCTGGTAAGTAGAGGCGGCACTGAGGAAATTCTGTGTAGTGCTGAGGTGACGGGCTCCATTAACGGTGTTATAGGTGTATTTGCCGTCCTTGAAGGTCAGCAAGTCGTTGCCTGTAACCTGCTTGAAGAGTCCCCAGTCCTTGCAGAGGAAGTTGGGCAGGTTGAGGATATCGAGCCCTAACTGCAAGGTATGCTTCTGCTTGCCCAACATGATGCTCATGTCACGGGTATATTTGAAGTCGAGTTGATGGTGCCAAGGCATCTTCGCTCCACCACGTTCGGCATACTGTCCCTTTCGGTCTTTCAGATAGTCGTCTTGATTGATGAACGCCCAGAAGTCGTCACGCTGCATGTTGGCGGTATAGGTCTCGCCATCGACGGTGCCGTTGTCGGCAAAGTCCCAACCGTTCAGTTCCTCACGGGAGGCAGGCACGTAGATAAGGTTGCCTGGTGCGGAGGGGTCACTGTTGACATTACTGCTGAAGATATAGGAATAACGGCTATAGGAGTAGTTGCCTAAATAACCATATTGGTAGCCGTCGTAGATGAGGCTGAAGGTGGAGGTGGCGTTCTTCGACTCCTTCAGTTTGTAACTTGCCGACAGCAGGAGACGGTTAGGAGCCACATAGGTAGCATAGCCTGTCTCGTTGTCATTGACGGCATTGATGGAGTTTCGGTAGTTGTTATAGGCGGATGACACCTGATCGCCAATGCCCTCGGTATATGCCTTTGCCTTGGAGATAGTATAGGATGCAGAGAGGTCGAGTCCAAAGTCGAATGACTTACGGAGTTGTGCTGTCAGTGACATATAGTATGCCTTAGAGCCTGCATTCTCCAATACGTAGGCAGAGTGTCCTGCATCGTAGTATGACATCTTATGGCGCACATCGCCATGACCGAGGTCAACGGTAGAGGTGCCATCCCAGTAGATATCAGCATTAGAGACAACCACAGGGTTCAGGTCTTTGTTAAGGATACCCTCCAAGGTGAAGTCGATATCGCCAGGCAGTTTGGCATCGAAAGCGAGAGACGCCTTCCAGGTCTTGGGCATACGGAGGTCATCGCTTAGGATAGTGGGACTGGCAGGTACGGTAGTACTACTGGTAGCGTTGATCTGTTGCAGCATCTCCTGCTGGCTCATCGTGAAGGAGGGCATGGTCTTTCCGTTGGCGGCAGTAGCCACGTAGGAGGTCTGTCCCATACCAGAGTTACCGACTGCGGAGACGAGCCATACGAACGGCATACGACCTACGAAGAGACCCGTACCACCACGAAGGATGTACTTACGGTCGCCTGTGATGTCCCAGTTGAAGCCCACACGTGGTGAGAAACTAACACTGGCATCGGGTACGTTGTCTGTACGGAAATGACGCCCGCCGAAGTCAATATTATAATATTCCTCGTTGAAGTTGTTTTTCAAAGAGGGGTAGGAAGGCAACTCGAAACGCACACCAATGGAGGTGCGGAAACGGTCAGACCAACTGATATTATCCTGCAGATAGAACGACCATTGGTTGGTCTTCATCTCGGAGGTGAACATGCTATGCCCCTCGTTATTACCATAGGTGATGCCGAACACACGTGGCTGGCGTCCGAAGACAGCGGCCCAGTTGCCTGCGGCAGCCTCCTCAGGAGTAGCCTCGTAGGCATAATAGCCTGCGGCAGCCTGTGCATAGCCGTTAGCGGCATAGTTATGCTCGAACTGGATACCTGCGAACAGGTTATGCTTGCCGAGAGTGACATTCAACTCATCCGTGATCACGGTGTTCTTCGTCTGAGCGAGATTGCCAAGGGTGAACACATCGCCCATGAGCGCCCATGAGGGATAGTGGTCTTGCCCGTCGTTCATGACAATCTCTACAACAGGAGCGGCATCGTTATACTCGGTAGAGCGTGGCTGGTCTTGGAAAGAGTAGGTGCCACGTAGCGTGTTATTGAACTTTCCGAACTTACTATTCAGTTCGGCAGCGAAAGAGGTGAAACGGTATTCAGCATAGTAACGGCTGGACAAAGAGTTCATACTGTAGTTGGTCAAACTACCGTAACTGTTCTGGTTACCACCATAGATCGCCGTTGCCTGGTTGCTGCCGATGGAGCGTGAGGCTGAGGCAGAGTTAGACACCTTACGGTTGGATTTCGTGAAACGGATATTGAACTTATGATTGTCATTGATATTCCAGTCCAGACGAGCGAGGAAACGGTAGGCGGGAGTCTTCACGTTATAGCCCTGCCAAGGACCCGTTGTCAGCCCGTAGGTATTCTGCATATAAGAGGACAGACTTTCCAGTTCCTCAATCCGTGGACGGCGGTTGGTTGCCGTATAGGGAGTACCGCCATTACCAGCACGTGCCGCAGGACCTGTAGTGATATTATCCTCTATCTCGCCGTTGACGAAGAAGAAGAGTTTGTCCTTGAGGATAGGACCGCCCAGAGACAGTCCGTAGGTGTCGTTGTGTCCGCTGTCGACGGTCAGGGTCGCATCGCCTACACGAGAACCTTGCAAACTGGTGCTGGTGATATAAGTATAGGCACTGCCCTTGAACTCATTGGTACCACTCTTGGTAACGGCATTGATACCACCACCTGTAAAACCGCTCTGACGAACGTCATAGGGAGTGATGCTGACAGTCATCTGGTCAAGGGCATCCAAAGAGATTGGAGTACCACCGCCAGGCAGTGGGGTAGAACCCAGTCCGAAAGCATTATTGAAAGAGGCACCGTCGATGGTCACACTCGACTGACGGTAGTTACCACCACCGATAGCCATTCCACTTGCGGAACTACTCTGGGGGGTCAACTTCATAATATCTGTCATGCTACGACCTACTGTGGGGATGACTGACATCGCAGCGCTATTCAGGTTGGTCACGGCACCAGAGCGGTCGCTGCGCATCGTATTATTTGCCTGAGCCGTCACTACCACCTCCTGCAGCAACTCACTGCCTTGGGTGAGGGTGGCGTCCACTACTGTGTTCTGTCCGAGCGAGAGTTGGAAACCAGTCATCTTACTCGTCTGGTAACCGATATACGACACCTCTACCTCGTAAGGACCGCCACTGCGCATACCTGTAATAGTATAACGACCATTGATATTGGTCACAGTACGATAGATAGTCCCTGAAGGGATGTGACGGGCAGTGACTGTGGCACCTATTGCCTCCTCATCATCTGCAGTAACAATACCTGTTATGCCTGATGTCGTCACTTGTGCCATTGACATCAGAGATGCCATCATGACAACAGCCAAAAGAATTAATTTTTTGCTCATTTGTTTTTGTTATGGTTATTATGTTATAAATTCCTTAATTAGCGTATTCCCATACGTGCCTCCACCACATTCACCACGTAGTCGCCGAGTTTCTCACACTCGTTGACAATATCCATATAGATAGTGCCTACGGCATAAGTGTACTCGTGGTTGTTCACATCATTGATGTTCTGCGACTTCAACTGGTTGCGGTAGTTATTGATTTCACTCTCGATATTGAAGGTACGATTGACATCATATGCCTCCTTACGTCCTGCCAAGAGCGCATTCATCTGAGTCAATGCCTCGTCAGTGAGTTCCATCATTTGATGGATATGGTCATACTGCTTGTCGCTGAAGTGATCTTGTTTGCCTTGATACTTACGGGAGATAGTGCGCGCCATGTTATAGCAAGCGTCGCCGATACTCTCCAACTCAGATATCTCACGCAGCATGGCACGGATTTTCGCCTTCGTCTCATCAGAGAGATGGGCATCGCCCACCTGATCGAGGTATTTGGCAATTTCCAGTTCCATATTATCAGAGATACCCTCGTATTTCTCAATACGGGTGAAGAGTTTGTTGAAATCACCCGTCTGTGCGTCATTTTTCTTCGCCGTCTCACTGCTGCTCAAGGTAAGTAACTCACGAACCATGCCGAACATGCGTTGCATACGCTCGGAGAAAGAGCGTATTTCTTTCTGTGCCTCCAGCACGGAGAGTTCTGGAGTTTTCATGATACCAGAAGTGATAAAGTGCAGTCGGAAGTCTTCCTCCTCGTCCACCTTCTTAGGCTTGATCACCCAGCAGACGAAGCGCTCAATATATTGTACGAACCATATCTGTAGGAACGTATTGGTGACATTGAATGCGGAGTGGAAGGTGGCAAGTACCATCGACGCCTTGATAGCGAAGCCTGGTGTCGCCGCTGACATAGAGGGGTCGAAGCCTACTACATGGCAGACTGCTCCATAGAAAGGTTTCAGTAGGATAAGTGCCCATGTAACACCGATGACATTGATGGTAAAGTGGGCGAAAGCGGCACGACGAGCCTGTACGTTGGCACCGGCAGCCACGATATTGGCGGTGATGGTGGTACCGATATTCTCACCCAGTACCAGCATGATGCCTTGGTCGATGTGTAGGACACCCGTAGAGCACAGCATCATCGTGATAGCCATAATAGCGGCACTGGACTGTACGCAGAGGGTGAGAATAGTACCCATGAGCAAGAAGAACAACGAGTTCCAGAAATTAGCCTCATTGAAATTGGCGAAGAACGCACTTATGCTCTCACTGGTCGCAGGATCTTGTACCAGCATAAAACCTGTGTCCTTCAAGGTGCCTAATCCCAAGAACAGGAAAGCGACACCAAACAGGAAGTCACCTATGATGCGGCGCTTCTTCATATAGATAAGGATAATACCTATGAAGAAGGCGGGGTAGACAAAGTCTGTGATGTTGAAAGAGAATCCCAGCGACATAATCCATGCGGTGACCGTGGTACCAATGTGTGCTCCCATGATGACGGAAATAGCCTGCAACAATGTCAGCAGACCTGCGTTGACAAACGAGACGGTCATCAGGGTTGTAGCCGTAGACGACTGCACCGCCGCTGTGACGAACATACCTGTCAACATTCCTGTAAAACGATTGGTGGTCATTGCACCAAGGACGTGGCGCAATTGTGGACCAGCCATTTTCTGTAATGCCTCACTCATTGCCTTCATACCGAACATCAGCAGGGCAAGTGAGCCTAATAGTTTAAAAATTAACAAAAATGACATAAATATTTATTATCAAATTACCAATTGTCAGTTATATTCTGTATCTTTGCCAAAACTTTATTAAAACTGGAGTTATGGAACAAAAAATCCAAATCCGTTGCAAAAATAATAAAAAAAACTTAGAAATCAGCATCGGAAGCACACTTTCTGAAATATTTTCTCAGGCAGGGCTTCAGATGGACTATGGTCCTATCACGGCAAGAGTCAATAACAAAGTGGAGGGAATGCACTTCAGAGTATATAAACCAAAGGAGGTGGAGTTTCTCGATATGCATGACGGCTCAGCCCTACGAACCTATACCCGAAGCCTGTTCTTCGTGCTCAACAAGGCTGCCCATGAACTATACCCCGACTGCACGGTAGTGATCGACATCCCTGTGTCAAACGGCTATTATGTAGACCTTCGCCTCGACCGCCCCGTGACGACGGAGGATGTAGACGCTATTCGCCAGCGAATGCGGGAGATCATTGATGCCGCCATCCCCATCCATCGCCATGAGACAACCACGGAGGACGCCATCCGGATGTTCCAAGAGAGCAAGTCCTACTCTAAAGTGCGCCTCTTGGAGAGTTCAGGGAGTCTGTATACCACCTATTATGATATTGACGGGTACATCGACTACTACTATGGCAGTTTGTTGACGAACACCTCACAACTTTACCTCTTCGGACTGGAGCCTTATTACGACGGAATGCTGTTGCGCATCCCCACCGCCTCTGACCCCTCCAAGTTGGGCGAACTGGTAAGACAAGACAAGATGTTCGAGATTTTCAAAGAGCACCATCGCTGGCAGGACATCTTGAAGATGCGCACGGTGGGCGACCTGAACCGTGCCATCCAAAGCGGACATTCCGCCCAACTGATACAGGTCAGCGAGGCATTGCAGGAGAAGAAGATCGCACAGATTGCCGATGAGATAGCATCCCGCAAGGAGGTGAAGATGGTACTGATAGCAGGACCGTCGAGCAGTGGTAAGACAACCACCTGCAAACGCCTCTCCGTACAACTTGCTGTCAACGGCATCCAACCTGTGCAGATTTCCCTCGACGACTATTTCCTCTCTCGCGAGCAGACGCCAAGGGACGAGAAAGGCGACTATGACTTTGAGCACCTGCACGCCTTGAACATCCCCTTGCTCAACGAACAGATGAACGCCCTGCTACGTGGCGAGGAGATAGAATTGCCCCGCTATGACTTCCAGTCGGGGCAAAATCGCCCAAGCGGGAAGAAACTGCGACTAAAAGGCAATGAGGTCCTGGTGGTGGAGGGAATCCATGCGCTAAATCCAGAACTGACCGCACAGATACCTGACAACCAGAAATTCCGCATCTATGCCTCAGCACTGACCACGATCCTACTTGACAATCACAACTATATCCCTACGACGGACAACCGTCTGTTGCGACGCATCATCCGCGACTACAAGTATCGTGGCACCTCTGCCCAAGAGACAATCCGTCGCTGGCCGTCTGTCAGACGTGGTGAGAACCGTTGGATATTCCCCTATCAGGAGAATGCCGATGCCATGTTCAATACTGCCATGCTGTTCGAACTCGCCGTGATTCGCGGACAGGCGATTCCTGTGCTGGAGCAAGTGCCAGAGAACTGTGTCGAGTATGCAGAGGCATACCGTCTCTTAAAGTTCCTGCGCTATATCCAACCTATTCCCGAAGACCATATCCCACCCACCTCTCTTCTCAGAGAATTCCTGGGAGGCAGTTCGTTCGACTATTAGGCTACTTCATCAAGATGGCGGAGAGTTCCTTCATGCCCTCACTGGCTCCCTTCTGTATCTGCTGGACATTGGCTCCAGCAGAGACGGGTTTGGGGTCAATGAGATAGACGGGTACGCCAGGACGCACATACTGTACCAAACCTGCGGCAGGATAGACATTAAGAGAGGTGCCAATGATGATAAAGATATCAGCCTGCATCGCTTCTGCCGCGGCGGCACTAATCATGGGGACACCCTCGCCGAAGAAAACGATGAAAGGACGTAGCAAGGAGCCGTCGCCCGCCTTCGTACCTGGCTCCACCTCGCAATTCTCTGGAGTCAGTGTGATCTGATAACGAGGATCGTCCACGTCACGACTGCTACATACCTTCATCAACTCACCATGCAGATGGATGACCTTCGTAGAGCCAGCCATCTCATGGAGGTTATCCACATTCTGGGTGACAACCGTCACCTCATACTGCTCCTCAAGTTTTGCCACTAAGCGATGTCCCTCGTTGGGTTGCGTCCCCACACACCTCTTACGCAGCATGTTATAGAAGTTCGTGACTAACGTGGGGTCTGCCTCCCACCCCTCATGGGTGGCAACCTTAGCCACAGGATAGTTCTCCCATAAGCCATCTGCGTCACGAAACGTTTTCAAACCACTCTCCACGGACATTCCCGCACCTGTCAAAACAACAATCTTCTTCATAAGCATTGAATTTTATTCCGCAAATATAGCAAATAATTGGGAAGAATTTCGTAATTTTGCAAAAATAAACAAATAAAACCATGAAAGTATTACGTGACAGAATCATGCAAGATGGACGCTGCCTGGAGGGCGGCATCCTAAAAGTGGATCGTTTCATCAACCACCAGATGGACCCTTATTTGATGAAGCAAATCGCCATTGAGTTTATCCGCCGTTTCGCCAACGAGGACATCAACAAGATTATTACGGTGGAGGCATCAGGCATCGCCCCCGCCATCATGCTGGGCTATCTGATGGAGTTGCCCGTGGTCTTCGCCAAGAAGAAAAAGCCCTCTACCATGAGTGACTTCTACCAGTCGACCGTCCATTCGTTTACCAAGCAACGTGAATATCCGTTGACCGTCAGTCGTGAGTATCTGACGAGTGACGACCGTGTGTTGTTCGTTGACGATTTCCTTGCTTACGGCAATGCGGGACTGGGCATCATCGACCTCTGTCGTCAGGCTGGTGCCACCATCGTCGGCATGGGCTTTATCATCGAGAAAGGTTTCCAGCATGGAAGGAAAGTGTTGTTGGAGCATGGCATCAAACGCATTGAGTCACTTGCCATTATAGAGTCTTTAGAGAATAATGAAATCAAACTGAAATAATTATCATGGAAAATAAGAGTAATCTTTATCAATTGGATGGCAGGGTACCCCTCCTGCAGGCTGTCCCCTTTGGACTGCAACACGTGCTTGCCATGTTCGTTGCCAATATCACCCCTATCATCATCCTTGCGAATGTGGTGGGCATCGACCCCACCGTGAGCGCCACCTTGATTCAGAACTGTATGATCATCGCTGGTATCGGAACACTCGTACAACTCTATCCTATCTGGCGCATCGGTTCCCGTCTGCCTATCGTCATGGGAATCAGTTTCACCTTCCTTTCTCTTGCCCTTTTCATTGGTTCCACCCAAGGAATGGGCGTGCTGATGGGAGCAGTCATCATAGGTGGTATTGTCGAGGGTTTGCTAGGACTCTGTGCGCACTATTGGCTTAAACTCATCCCCCATATCGTGGCGGCTACCGTCGTGACAGCAATCGGTTTCTCGCTGTTGCCGATTGGTGCCAACTCTTTTGCGGGAGGACAAGGTGCCGCCGACTTTGGAGCAGCCCATAACTGGATCGTAGGTAGTTTTACCCTCCTCGTTTGTCTGGGTTTCCAGATCTTCGCCAAAGGATTCCTTCGCTCCCTCTCCGTACTGATCGGCTTGGTGTTGGGTTATATCCTTGCCATTTGCATGGGGATGGTCGACTTCTCTGGTTTCCAGCAGGTAGGTATTGTATCACTACCCAATTTCCTGCCTTTCAAGCCAGAGTTCAACATAGGAGCCATCCTCTCTATCGTCGCCATCTATCTGGTGTCTGCCACTGAGACGATAGGTGATACCAGTGCGCTCTGCGAGAGTGCGTTGGGTCGCCAGCCACATAAGAGAGAGTTGGGAAATAGTATCACCTGTGACGGCTTTGTAAGCAGTTTCGCAGGACTCTTCGGATGTACGCCCATCACCTCGTTCAGTCAGAACGTAGGTCTTGCCGCCATGTCGGGCGTTGTCAACCGTTTCGCTATCGCCACAGGAGCCTGTATCATGATCTTAGGTGGCATCTTCCCCGCTGTCGGATTCCTGCTGACAACCATTCCTCAGGCGGTGCTGGGAGGTTGTACTATCATGATGTTCGGCTCGATTATGTTTGCTGGTTTCCGCATGATGGCAAGGTGTGGCTTCAGTGACCGTAACATGATTATCGTGTCCCTCTCGCTGAGTGTCGGATTAGGATTCACACAGGCAACGGAGATGTTCCAGATATTCCCGAAGATCGTACAGACCGTCTTCGCAGAGAACTGTGTTGCCGTCGTCTTCATCCTCGCTGTCATTCTCAATTTGGTTTTACCTAAGGACGGTAAGGAGAATCCGGAATTGGCAAAGGATGAGTGAACTGGGGCTCCGCAAGCGCATTGCGCTGGAACTAGCAGCACAGATCGGCAGCAACATCCGTAAGGAACATCCGCTCAGACAATTGTTCTGGGAGTGCACTCTGCGTTGTAATGTCAGTTGCCGCCATTGTGGCAGCGATTGCAGGAAACTCTCAGAGGTCAAGGACATGCCTCGGGAGGACTTTCTCAAGGTTCTGGATAGTATTGCGAGGAAGACGGATCCCCATCAGGTCTTTGTCACCATCACGGGGGGAGAGCCACTACTGCGTGACGACCTGGAGATTTGTGGAGAGGAGATCTTCAGGCGAGGGTTCCCCTGGGGACTGGTGACGAACGGACTTGCCCTCACTCCTGCGCGTTTCGAGTCGCTACGCAAAGCGGGCATGCACAGCATCACTGTCAGTATGGATGGACTGGAAGACAGCCATAACTGGATGCGCCGTCATCCACAGAGTTTCCAGATGGTCAGCCAGTCGTTAGACCTCTTAGTGGCAAACCCGCAGATCGCCTCCGATGTCGTGACCTGCGTCAACCAGCGTAACTACGACCAGTTGCCTGCCATACGGGATTTCCTCATTAGCAAAGGCATCGGCTATTGGCGCATCTACTCCATCTTTCCTGTAGGACGTGCGGCAAAAGACCCGATGATGCAAATCAGCAACGAGCAGTTTCGGGGCATGCTTGACTTTATCCGTCAGACCCGTCAAGAAGGCAGGATCAACGCCTCGTATGGCTGTGAGGGATTCCTTGGACGCTATGAGGGAGAAGTTCGTGAGATGTTCTTCGACTGTCAGGCTGGTGTGACCGTAGGCTCTGTGATGGCTGACGGCTCGATAGCGGCATGTGCCAGTATTCGTGCCGACTACCAGCAGGGAAACATCTATGAAGATGACTTCATGGAGGTATGGGAAAAGCGCTATGCGCCCTATCGGCATCGAGACTGGATGCGCAAGGGCGAGTGCAAGGATTGCCGTTATTGGCGTTATTGCCGAGGGAACGGCATGCACCTCCGTGACGAAGAGGGTAACCTCATCTTGTGTCACCTGAAACGAATTCAAGAGCCTAACCAGACAGTTAAATAATCTTTATTTAACCGTTTATTCAATAATAATCCATAATTTTGCACCCGAAATCATCAAAACGCTTGAGTTATGAAGAAAATTCGTCAATCTATCAACCTCGTGCTCTCCGCCATTATCGTGGCTTTGGGCTTTGGTTCCTGTGTCTCTCAGAAGACCTACAAAGCCGCCCAAGAGGAAATAGGAGTGCTGAAGGCTGAGAATGGAGCATTAAAAGCAGAGAATGCGAATTTGCAACAGGAAATAAGTAAAATCAGGGATTATCAGAAACGAACAGAGGAGCGTAGGGTGGTTTATGGTCCTCGTCCTACCAACTATAACGAGAACATCAACAAATAAGATACACATTATTATAATATATAGAGAAAGTAAAGAATGGATAAAGTAAGTTATGCACTGGGCTTAGGCATTGGTCGCCAACTTGCCCAGATGGGTGCTACCGAGTTGAATATCGACGATTTTGCCACCGCTATTAAGGATGTGATTGCTGGTAATGATTTGAAAGTATCCAACCGTGAGGCACAACAGATAGTACAAGACTATTTCGCCGCGCAAGAGGAGAAAATCAACAAGCAGCGTGCTGAGCAAGGCAAGGCACACAAGGAGGCTGGTGAGAAATACCTCGCTGAGAACGCCAAGAAAGACGGAGTGATTACCCTGCCTAGTGGACTGCAATATCAGGTATTGAAGGAAGGTAACGGCAAGAAGCCAACGGCAAAGGACAGCGTGAAGTGCCACTATGAGGGATTCCTGATTGACGGCACCGTATTCGACAGCAGCGTAGAGCGTGGCGAGCCAGCAGTCTTCGGATTGCAGCAGGTCATCGCCGGTTGGACGGAAGGCCTGCAACTGATGCAGGAGGGTGCAAAGTACCGTTTCTTCATCCCCTACCGTCTTGCCTATGGCGAGGGTGGCGCAGGCGCCTCCATTCCTCCGTTTGCCGCTCTTATCTTCGATGTGGAGTTGATTCAAGTGATGTAACGAGATAACGAAATAATAAGAAAAATGAAAAAGTTTACTTTTGCTGCTATTGCAGTTGTAGCCGCTGTGACTTTGTTCTCTTGCGGCAATGGTGCTCCCAAGGCAAACCTGAAGAGTGATGTTGATACCCTCAGTTATGCTATTGGTATGGCACAGACCAATGGTCTGAAAGATTACCTGGTGAATCGTCTGGACATTGATACTGCCTATATGGACGAGTTTATCAAAGGTCTGAACGAAGGTGCTAATGCTGGTGACGACAAGAAGAAGGCTGCTTACTATGCCGGTATTCAGATTGGTCAGCAGATCAGCAACCAGATGGTAAAAGGTATCAACCACGAATTGTTTGGCAATGACTCTACCAAGACCATCTCGCTGAAGAACTTTATGGCTGGATTTATCAGTGGTACTACTGGCAAGGGCGGTCTGATGACTGTTGACTCTGCCCAGGTGGTAGCCCAGGCGCTGATGCAGAGCATCAAGGAAAAGACCATGGAGAAAGAGTTTGGTCCTAACAGAGAGGCTGGAGAGAAGTTCCTCGCTGAGAATGCCAAGAAAGAGGGAGTGAAGACCCTTGAGGGCGGTGTTCAGTATAAGGTCATCAAGGAGGGTACTGGTGCCATCCCTGCTGATACCTCTCGTGTGAAGGTTAACTATGAGGGTCGTCTGCTCGATGGCACTATCTTCGACAGCACTTATAAGCGTGGTGAGCCTGCTGAGTTCCGTTGCAACCAGGTTATCAAGGGTTGGACAGAGGCTCTTATCCACATGCCCGCAGGTTCTGTCTGGGAAATATATGTTCCTCAGGAGAAGGCATACGGTGCTCGTCAGCAGGGTAATGACATCAAGCCATTCTCTATGCTGATCTTCAAGATTGAACTGTTAGAGGTTAACCCTAAGAGAAAGTAATCGATGAGAAGAATCATCATGGTAGCACTCATCCTTGCGATGGGTGCTACTTTCCATTCCGCAAAAGCCCAGCGACTTGAGTCACGTGCAGACTCGCTGAACTACTGTTTCGGTATGGCACAGTCACAGGGACTGTTACGCTTCCTGGAGCAGTTCCGACAGGATGTCTATGGCAACGACTCGACGAACACCGACGGGTTTAATATCGACCTCTTTATGAAGGGCTTTAACGATGGTGTGAATAACAACCACCAACTGATGACCTACGAACAGGCTAACGCCGTCCTGCCTGGATTGATTAATACGGTCAAGGCAGAAACGACACTCAGACAATACGGCTACAACAAGGAGGCTGGAGAGAAGTTCCTTGCTGAGAACGCCAAGAAGAAAGGTGTCAAGGTGCTGCCCAGTGGCGTACAGTATAAGGTGCTGCAGAAAGGAACGGGAGCCATTCCCGCTGACACCTGCCGTGTAAAGGTCAATTACGAGGGGCACACCATCGATGGTAAGGAGTTCGACAGTTCCTATAAACGTGGGAAACCCGCTGAGTTTGGCTGTAAACAAGTCATCAAAGGCTGGACGGAGGTACTCACCCACATGCCTGTCGGTTCTATCTGGGAGGTGTATATTCCCCAAGAGTTAGCCTATGGTGAGCATAAACAGGGTAACGACATCCTACCCTTCTCCATGCTGATCTTCAAAATAGAACTTCTGGAGATTGTCAACAAATAAAAAACAAGGAGAGCAGACCATCAATCTGCTCTTTTTGTTTAATTACACACAATTTTTCGAGCAAAATGTTGCCTATATCGATTAAAATGCTTACTTTTGCTTACAATTTGTAAACTTAGCAACCATTTAAGATATGGCAACAGCAGAAAAAATTGACAATCTCGACAAGAAAATCTTGAATATCCTGTCGAAGAACGCACGCATCCCTTTCAAGGATGTCGCTGCGGAATGTAACGTGTCACGTGCCGCCATCCATCAGCGTGTGCAGCATCTGATAGAGGCAAATGTCATTATGGGTAGTGGCTTTGATGTCAACCCCAAGAGCCTGGGTTACAGCACCTGCACCTATGTGGGCATCACCCTTGAGCGTGGCTCGATGTACAAAGACGTGGTAGAGCGGCTACAACACATCCCAGAGATTGTAGAGTGCCACTTCACCACAGGTCCATACACCATGCTGGTGAAACTCTACGCCCGTGACAACGAGCAGTTGATGCATTTGCTTAACGGTCGTTTACAGGACATTCCCGGTGTGGTGGCAACAGAGACTCTCATCTCTCTGGAACAGAGCATCAAACGTGAGATTCCCGTCAGTATAGAAGAATAAGAGAATATGAATCGTTTCGACTGGCAGTCGCAGTTGGCGGAGAAAGCCTATGCGACATTTCCTGAGGCAACCTTTAAACCTGTCATTGGCATAACGGGCAATTATGCGGAACTCACCTGTAAACTGGCAGAAGGCTACTATAAGTCTGTCGCAAAGGCTGGAGGCGTACCCGTTATCATCCCGCCTCTCGCTGATACTGATGTGATCATCAATACTTTGGGAAAAATCGACGGTCTGATTCTCAGTGGCGGAGGTGATTATGACCCCCACTATGCTGGGGAGGAGCCAGACCCCAAGTTAGGAGAGATCAACGAGGAGCGTGACCTTCCCGAATTGTTTATCACCCGCCTTGCCTACAATAGGCAGATTCCCATTTTGGGAATATGCCGTGGTATTCAGACGCTTGCCATGACATTGGATGGGAAAGTCAAGCAGGACATTACGGATATAGCAACTATCAATCATTCCCAAAGTGAGGAGCGTTCCGTGGCTACGCATCAGGTCAATATCGAGAAAGACTCCATTCTCTATCAACTCTATGAGAAGACACAACTTGCCGTCAATTCGTTCCACCATCAGGCGGTATGCGAGTGTGGTGAAAAGTTCCGTGTCGTAGCGACATCGGAAGACGGTATCATCGAGGCGATGGAGAGCGCGGAGTTCAAACCCATCCTTGGTGTACAATGGCATCCTGAGTGTCTGGAAGAAGGACTTCCCATATTCAAGTGGATTGTTGAGGAGGCGAAACTATTCCGTCAGGCATGCGCCCTCCATCAGGACATGATAACCCTCGACTCCCATTGTGATACCCCGATGTTCTTCCCACAGGGTATTGACTTTGGGAAACGAGACGACAGGATTCTGGTTGACCTTCATAAGATGGAGGACGGACACCATGACGCTGCCATCATGGTCGCCTATCTGCCCCAGCCCACGGAGAATCCCACTGCCTATGCCGATGATATCTTCGACAAGATAGAGGAGATTGTCAAGCAGCATAAGGATCATCTCGCCCTTGCCAAGAGTCCTACCGACCTCTATTTCTACAAAGCACAAGATAAGAAAAGTATTCTCTTAGGCATAGAGAATGGTATTGCCCTTGACGGAAAACTGGATAACCTGAAGCACTTCGCCGACCGTGGCATCGTATATATGACCCTTTGCCACAATGGCGACAATGACATCTGCGACTCCGCCAAAGGCAGTCAGACCCATAACGGTGTCAGCAAGTTTGGGAAGAAAGTCATTAAGATGATGAACAAACTGGGCATCGTCGTCGACCTCAGCCATGCCTCCGAGAAGAGTTTCTATGACGCCTTGGAAATCAGCAAGAAACCTATTGTGTGCAGCCATAGTTGCTGCCGTGCCCTTTGCGACCATCCCCGCAACCTCACTGACGACCAAATGCGCGCCCTTGCCAAAAAGGACGGCGTGTTGCAGATTACCTGTTATCCTGGATTCCTGCGCAGTGACGGGAAAGCGACTGTCGAAGATGTCCTTGCCCATCTGGAGCATGCCATTGAGGTGATGGATATCGATCATGTGGGAATAGGTACTGACTTCGACGGTGACGGTGGTGTACCGGGCTTTGCCGACGCTTCGGATGTCATCAATCTCACACGCCTGTTAATAAAGCGTGGCTATTCCTCCCTGGATATCCAGAAGATCTGGGGAGTGAATTTCCAGCGAGTGATACTCGATTCACAAATGTAAAAGGTAGAGAGAATGATCACTTACAATACAGAAAATGTCCGTTTCCCGAATATCAAGCGGCGTGAGACCACCGCTTGGATTCGTCGTGTGGCAGCCACCTACGGTAAGAAAGTGGGGGAGGTGGGTTACCTCTTCTGTGATGATGAGCATATCCTGGAAGTCAACCGACAATATCTGGGACATGACTACTATACCGATATCATCACCTTTGACTATGACGAGGGAGACATACTGAATGGCGACCTCGTCATCTCCCTTGACACCGTACGCTCCAATGCCGAACTCTTCCATAAGGAGTACGACGAGGAACTGCATCGTGTCATCATCCATGGAATTCTCCATCTCTGTGGCATTAACGACAAAGGACCAGGGGAGCGTGAGATCATGGAAGCCGCTGAGAACAAGGCATTAGCCCTTCTGAAAGGCTAATACACAGCCCCCGTGGCAGGGTAGAGATACCAGTCCTGTGCTTTGGCGTGGTCAAGAATCCACTCACCCCAAGAGTGCCCACTCTCCTGATAAGCGCCAGCCACTATCGTGTTCTTGCGCTCGCCAATAGCCTGTTCCTCTAAAGGGTAACGGAACTTGCCATAAGGAACGGTGAGCGCCCAACTGAATCCGTTGTTGTAACTCTGGGCGGCTCCGTTGTAGTAGTTGAAGAGCACCTCAGACAGTTTATAGGGATAGGTATGCACCTCCCAGAAATTATCACCCGTCTGTCCATACTGCACGACGATAAAGGGGTCAATCTCAGCAAGGGTGAAATTACGTGCCTGATAGGCATCGTGAAAATTGATATAGTAAGTAACTATAACTGGAGGCTGTACGGCTCCGTTATTGCTGGAGGTAGGATTTTGTATTGTGTTGAAATAGCGGCGATAGACAGAGCCGTCTGCTGCGAGGTGGAACATGGCGAGATGAGCATCGTCGAAAAGGTTGATAACAGCATTGCCATTAAGTGCCTTCAGTTTCACATCACTCTGCTTAATGAAGAGACGCTCACGATCTGGTTCACGCACAAAGGTAGTAGCCTCGTCTTGTGTAATATCCACTGACTCATAGGAATAGCCCACCAAACGGATTGCCGCAGCAATCTGGGAAAGATAGCCCACCGCATCAAGCCTCACCTTCAAAGCAACCACCTCCTCGTTGTCTGTTGGCTCCTTGGTGATACTCATCACGACATCATTATAGTCCCAGTCACCTGGATTGGGGTAGTCGGCCTCGAAACAATAAAAGATACGCTGACGGCTGACAGCATTGGGAGTACCTGTAGGTTCTGTAGTACCTAAAGTGATGGTCTCCTGATTGGTGGAAGCCTGTGCTATACGCAGATAATTGCCATCTTCGTCAAGCACTACGGCAAATATCCTCGACTGTGCAGAAGGCACCATATAATTTAACTGCTTGCTAACCCTTGAGTTCGTAGAGGCTTCTGCAAGAATTTCCACACCTGTGGACGTAAAGGGGTCACCTGAAAGAATACAGACCTTGGCAGCACCATTCACATCACCTCTTACGAAACTTGTGCAATTATTTGTTAGCGTCCATGTGTGTCCTTTCTCAATGGAGTCCACAGGAAAATAGCCTTCCAACTGGTCTTCATAGCCATAATATCTGAATTTGTCTCTAACGCAAGCCGTTAAGACACTGACAATTACAATTGTTACCAATAATATATTTCCAAGAATCTTTCTCATCATCGTTCTATTTTTGGGGTGTAAAATTACAAAAAATGGTTGAAGTATGAATCATTTTAACATTAAAAAGTTGACCCGTGCAAACGATTCCGTACAATTTTATATTTTTTAACTTTATATTGTCATAATTTATTAAATAAATAATGTATTTTTGCAGCACTTATTTAAGAGAGACTATATTCTTAATAACAAAATTTATAATCATTAAAAAATCGGAAAGATGAAAAAGTTATTTTTGATGGGTTTCGTAGCCCTTGCTTTCGCAAGTTGCGTAAGTGACAAGGAAGTGACTCCACTGACTCAGGAGCAGAAGTATGAGGCTGCTTTCGAGGAACTTGTTGGTGGTCAGATTAATGCTAGTGTAAATTGGGGATTTGTTAATGTACAGGCTACTGCTTTTGACGCAGACGGCAAATACATTGGTATGCGTGATGCCAATGTAAACGGCAACGAATGGGCAAATTATATGGAGGTTCCTGCTGCTTTGACAGAAACTCAGAAAGCAGTCGTACGTGATTGGTTCCAGACTCATCCTAACTATGAGGGTGCTTCTGTAAACTGGTCTGAGTTCTGGGTAGAGCAAGTTTACAAAGGAGGCACGAATCCTACAGAGGCTTGTCCTGAGGCATATACTGCAGGTAATGGCTCCACAGGTATCATAGGTTCCGCTCACATGGATAAATTAACTTGTGGAACAGGTGATGAACACATCAACAACTTCAACTATGGCGATAACAAGAACTGGAATGGTTTCACTCTGATGCAAAACTCAAGTTCAGAGTGCTTCGGCTATATTACCAGCGAGAGTTCTGAGCAGAAGGATGATAAGTACATCATCGTTTCTGGTGACGAGATTGACGAGAGTGTAGCAGGTATGTATTTCGTAGGTTTCGATTTCGAGTCAACAGGTAATGAGCCTAACCAACAGATTGCTGCTGACGGCTACTACAGTGACTGGATTGTACGCATCGTTCCTGGACTTTATAAGAATCGCCAGCGTGTGATGGTTGAGGACTTGATTGCAACTGACCTCTCTCAGATTGACAAGAGTGACTGGGACTTCAACGATGCCATATTTGATGTTAACTTCATTGACGCATACGAGAATAATACCAATGTGAAATATGCTGTTATCACACTTTGGGCTGCTGGTGGTACCAAATCTCTGACCATTGAAGGCAAAGAAGTTCACGAGTTGTTCGGACAGGCTACTTCTAAGATGATTAACACCAACGCAAGTAATGGTATAGATGGTCTAACTCCTGTTATCTTCCGTGTATACTTGGGTAGCACAGATTATAGCAAAGAGTATAATGCAAACTTGATTACTGTCAAGGTTGGTGGCACAGTTTTGGATGCTCCAGAGGGCAAGGCTCCTCAGAAGATTGTTGTTTCCAGCAATACTAAGTGGATGCAGGAGCGTGTTATCATCACTGAGGGTTATGCTAAGTTTGCTGAATATGCAAAGACAAATGCTCCAGCAGACTGGTATAAGACAGTTACTGATGCTTCTAAATTGTATTAATTTGACCCATCAAATACAATCATAAACAATCTTTCTAAGGAGCGCCTGCGTGATGTAGGCGCTCTTTTTTGTAAGTTCCTCAGGAAAATTCCCACGTTGGGAATCCATTATTCCCACGCTGGGAATCCTACTTTCCCACATTGGGAATCTTACTTTCCCACGTTGGGAATATTTGCAAATGATAGGATTTCTCTCTTTCAACAAAAGAAATTCATTTATTCTGTTCACACTTCATCGATTTTTTCGTAACTTTGACTTCGTCGAACTTACTCGGCACTCGGAAAAGTCCAAATATATTTGGCTTTTCTCTCGTTTTTTCGTAACTTTAGATAAGTTACTCCGTCTCGGAAGAAAAAACAAATGAATTTGTTTTGTTCTTCTCTCGACTTTTCGTAACTTTGTAGGAATTCTCAGCTTTTCTTTATCTAAAGGCAGTCTGGGGGATTGAGGAAAATCTGGGTTACGAATTGGCAACCGTACTCAATTCCACATTCTGCTATAAACTGCATCAAAGAACACCTGATGCTGAGCCTGCAACCATACTATGACTCATCATCGAGTGCAAAGGTAATCATTTCTTTGGATACAACAAAATGTTATGCTACTTTTTTTATGAGTTTTGTATTATTCATAGAACAGATGGAACATAATACCCTTCCCGTCCACTTCACCTCCTCTGCCGATGCAAAGGTAGCACGGGCTTTATACGAAACGGGCGATACTTGCATGGAAAATCTTCCTCTCCACAGGCTCCGAGCGTATTTCCCACACAAGCCCCGCCCGTTTCAAGCCCATGCTCTTTTCCACGCATCAGCAGAGGGGATGAACGACGGACGGAATAGCACATCATAAAAAACAGAAAGACGGAGACACTGATTGATTTCAGTTTCCCGTCTTTCTGCTTCTACTCCCATTGTGAAGGGGAATCACTCTGGCTGGAATATCACTTGTCCGTTATCCGATAGGCAGGGTGATAGCATTTTTCCAATAGTTCTTCCAGGTCTC
>JAFUFD010000085.1 GCA_017470055.1 Prevotella sp.
CAACATCTTCGTAGACTGCGGTAAGAGCGGTCAGGTCATCAAGGGTCTGAACGGTGGTCAGGGGGGCGCTAACCCGACTTGGACGATTAAGGGCAACATCTTCAACTTCGGCGGTGCTGACACAAGTGCAGCCGAGGATACAGGTGACACTACCGAAGGTGAGACGGTTCAGAACAGTATCGCCGGTGTCGTTGCATTCACCAACGCTGCTGAGGGTGACTTCGGTGGAACCTTCGCTACAACGAGTGACATTGAAAGTGTTACTGCTGGTGACCCACGTTGGACAATCACTGTTGAAAAACTCGACGTGACAGCCCTCGATGCAACTATTGCTACCGCAGAAGGTCTGCTGGAAGGTAAGGACGCAACCGTTGCAGACTCTCCAGAAAAGGCTCTGAGTGATGCTATTGTCGCTGCTAAGGCTGCTAAGGCTACTGCTACAACTCAGGCTGAGATCGACGCTGCCAATACGGCTCTGCAGAATGCAATTGATGCTTACAACCTTGCTACCGGTATCAGCACCGTCAACGTGGATGCTGCCGCTGACGACAATGCTCCTATCTACAACCTCGCTGGTCAGCGTGTAGACAAGAACTATAAGGGAATTGTCATTAAGAATGGCAAGAAGTACTTTAACAAGTAATTCACCTTAGATATTCTATATCAATCCTCCTCCCCCAAAAAGGGAGGGGGATTTTTAATGCCTCTATATAAGTTTTCGATGAATTTGTTTGCGGTTTCAGAAAATAGTCGTAACTTTGCAAAGGATTAACAAAGTATACGGATATGACAAGAGAAGAGGCAATGGCGAGGTTTATGGCTTCGAAAAGGAAAAAGGAAGAGAGTTTGGCTGCCTTAAAGAAAAAGGTCGCTTCTGCTTATGAGAATCAAACGGGACTAAAGGCAAAATACATCGCTACATTATGAATTGTCTATCTGCTAACTTAATAAATCAACAATCACCTTACAAAGTTAAAATAATAGAAGGGAGTATAGAATTCTATACGGATTATGGTGTTCATTATGGAGTGGAATTTGTTGAGGATGATGCCTTACTAAGTAGAGAGGCCTATCATCTTAACATTGTTAATGCCAACCATAGAAAATCCCCTAATGACCCGAAAGTAAAAGATACCATAATATGTATCGTTGACGAGTTCTTCAAACAAAACAATACCACCCTGTTGTATATTTGTGATACTGGCGATAATAAACAGTCAATGAGAAGTCGTTTGTTTGAACGATGGTTTGAAACATATGAAGGAAAATGGAGTTTTACGTTTCTTTCCTCTTCACTGTTGGATGAAGACAATAATGTCAATTATGCAGCCATTATTCTAAGAAATGACAATCCATATCTGAAAGAAATTGTTGACGAATTTTTAGAGACAATTCAACTATTAGGCAATAAACCTACCACTTAATTCCATCAGTGAAGGTAGACACAAGAACTATAAGGGAATTGTCATCAAGCCATCGACGAAGTCGCTTTGACCTTGTGTCAAAGAACAGGGCAAGAAGTACTTTAACAAGTAATTCACCTTATTAATAATAAAGGAGTGGCGACGGCTATAAGGCTGTCGCCACTTTTTTTATGATTTGTTTGGAGGTTATCAAAAGAATGTCTATCTTTGCAATGTGAAATGTATTTGATATGGCAAGAAAAGATGTCGTAAAGAAATGGCTCGATATAGTTGAGCAAGACTTAAAGGTAGCAGAATTGAATCATAATCATGGCTATTGGCTTTATGCTGCATTCTTATGTCATCAGGCTTTAGAAAAGACTTTAAAGGCATATTGGGTGGCAACACATGATGATGACCCTCCTTTCACACATAGCCATACAAGACTTCTAAATGGTTGCGGCTTGATTGATAGCCTTTCCGACGAGCAGTTGCGTTTTATAACTCTTATCGAACCAATGTATATTGAGGCTCGATATCCAGAACAAAAGTTGGATGCAGCAAAGATGTTGAATAAAGAGGCTAGCCGATATATTCTTAATAAAACAAACGAACTTATACAATGGATAGAACAAAAACTCTGACTTTTGACGATGCACTTGCTATAGTGAAAACCTATAAACAAGTGATAAAGGCGCGTTATCATAATGAGCCTAAGGTTATTATGTATGGTTCGTATGCAAAAGGTAAGGCTAATCCTGATAGCGATATTGATGTTGCAGTCATTGTTTCGTCTGACGAAATTGTGAATAGATGGGAACAATGGGCTGATTTATGGGCTGATATTCGTAAGGTAAGCGTATTGATAGAACCAGTATTGCTTGAGGAGGAAGAAGATTCAATGCTCTATCGGGAGGTTATTCGTACAGGGGTTGCTGCATAACCAGAGCAGTCAGTGTGTAGATAAGAACTATAAGGGTATCGTCATCAAGTCATCGACGAAGTCGCTTTGACCTCGTGTCAAAGAACAGGACAAGAAGTACTTTAACAAGTATTCACCTTAATTAATAATAAAGGAGTGGCGACGGCTATAAGGCTGTCGCCACTCTTTTTTCCTCTTTTTCTTGGCAGTTACAGAATAAATGAGTATTTTTGTGCCAAAGAAATAACTACTTAAGACTATGAACAAACGAAAACTGCTGTATTTTGTCTGGGCATGGTGTCTGACGCTTTCCGTGGAGGCGAAAGATATCTACGTGTCCTCTTCTTTCCATGAGCCCGCTACCGAGGGACTGCGCTTCATCTATAGTTATGATGGGGTGAGGTGGGACTCCATACAAGGGGTGTTCCTGCGTCCTGAGGTGGGAGCGCAAAAGGTGATGCGTGACCCAAGTATCGTGAAAGGACCTGACGGCACGTTCCATCTGGTGTGGACCAGTTCCTGGCGTGGTGACCGTGGCTTCGGCTATAGTTCATCGAAAGACCTGATCCACTGGACGAAGCAGCGGTTTATCTCCACAGGGATGGACGAGATGACGGTGAACACCTGGGCACCTGAACTGTTCTATGACGACGTGAAGAAGCAGTTCCTCATCATCTGGGCTTCGTGTGTACCAGGGAAGTTCCCTGACTATCAGGAGGACCCTAAGAACAACCACCGCCTGTATTATATGACCACCCGTGACTTCAAGACGTTCTCGAAGGCACAACTCTTCTACGACCCAGACTTCAGTGCTATTGACGCAACACTGGTAAAGCGGGGGAAGGATGACTACGTAATGGTGGTGAAGGACAACTCCCGCCCCATGCGGAATATCAAGGTGGCGTTCAGCAAGTCGCCCTACGGTCCGTGGAGCAGTGCCTCTGCGCCCTTCACGGAGTCGTTTACGGAAGGTCCCTCAACGGCAAAGGTAGGTGACTGGTGGTATATCTACTACGACAGTTACCGCTATAAGATATACGGTGCCCATCGCACCAAGGACTTCAAGACCTTCCAAGACCAGACGGGCGCCGTCAGTTTCCCTGTAGGGCATAAGCACGGTACCGTGTTCTTTGCCGATGAGCAACTGGTGGAGGGACTCATCAAATACAACCGTGATGTGGTGCACTATAGCGGTACGACCATCGCACGTCCAGAACGTCATGACGGAGGTCTGAAACCCGTTGTCGGCGTGCATACCGTCCAGACCATGCGAGGGGAGAAGCCGTGGACCTACAACCATCAGCCGATGCTTGCCTATTGGAACGGTAAGTTCTATATGCACTACCTGACCGACCCCCGTCATGAGCATGAGGCACCCGGTAAGACAATGCTGCAGACCTCCGAGGACGGCTATACATGGACAGACCCCGTGGAACTGTTTCCTGAGTATGACGTACCAGAGGGCTGGACGAAAGAGGATAGGGACTTCCCGCCCGCCCACCATCTCAAGGCGGTGATGCACCAAAGGATGGGGTGGTACGAGTACAGGCAAAGCGGGCGATTGCTTGCTGTTGCCAACTATGGCATCTGCCTGACCATTAAGGACGACCCCAATGACGGTAATGGTATCGGTCGTGTGGTCCGTGAGATCAAGAAAGACGGTTCTTTCGGTCCCATCTACTTTATCTACTACAACCACGGCTTCAGTGAGAAGAACACCGACTTCCCCTATTATAAGAGGAGTAAGGACAAAGGCTTTGTCACCGCTGTCGACGCCATGCTTGCCGACCCTATGCAACGGATGCAGTGGGTGGAGGAGGCTGACCGCAACGACCCGCTTATTCCCCTGAACAAGCCGTATAAGGCATTCAGCGGCTATACCCTGCCTGACGGCAGGAAGGTTGCCTTGTGGAAACATGCCGTCACGAGCCTGTCGGCTGACGGAGGGAATACGTGGCGACTGGTCGATGTAAACGGGAAGTTAGGCTGTGACCGTGCCCCTGGCTTCGTCAACTCCAATGCGAAGATATGGGGACAGCGGTTATCGGACGGAACCTATGCCACTGTCTATAACCCTGCGGAATACCGCTGGCCTCTCGCCGTCTCACTCAGTCAGGACGGACTGGAGTATAACACGCTGTCGCTCATCCATGGTGAGGTGACACCTCTGCGTCATGGTGGACAGTATAAGAGTTATGGTCCGCAATATGTCCGTGGCATCGAGAATAACGAAATGGCTAACAGCCACCTCCCCAACGACCTCTGGGTCACTTACTCCAATAACAAGGAGGATATGTGGGTGAGCCGCATTCCTGTCCCAGTCAGACTGGAGGCAACCCGTCATGCGGTACCCTTTGGACAGGGAGTGAGGTTGGCAGACCTTACCGACTGGAACATCTATTCACCGCAGTGGGCTCCTGTGTCCCTGCAAGGGGAGTGGTTGCAGTTGAGCGACTGTGATCCTTACGACTATGCGAAGGTGGAGCGACTGATTCCCAATACCAAGGAACTGGAGGTGGAGTTTGACCTGAAGACCGCACAGAACACCCATGGTGAACTGGATGTGGAGTTTCTGGATGACGGTGGTAATGTCTGCTCCCGTATCGTGGTTGACTCCACAGGAGCCATCCGTGTGAAGGGTGGTGCCAGATATGGCACTCTTTTAAGACACTATGAGGCGGGTCAGGTCTATCATATCAAGACCGTGCTGTCCGCTTCCTTGTATCGTGCCGTGTATTACCTGAATGGCAAGAAAGCGTGTGAGCGACAGTTCGACACCCCTGTGGAGAGCATCAGCCGTATCGTGTTCCGTACGGGGATGCCCTTTGACAAGCCCGACATCAATACTCCTGCCGATCAGGACTTCGATATGCCCCGTGCCGACGAGAGCGACCCAACAGCATCCTTCGGTATCGCGAATATCACCAGTCGTCCTGTAGACGGTCGTGTCACCGCCGTCCTCGATTATGATGACTATGCCCATTATGCCGACCACTTCAACACCATGGAGGATGAGAATATCGTCACCACCATCCCCAATGCGCAGTCGTCGGAATGGATGCGTCGGAATATCCCGCTGTTCGACTGTCCGCAGGAGAACTTCCAAGAGATGTATTACTATCGCTGGTGGACCTTGCGCAAGCATATCAAACGGACTCCTGTGGGCTATGGCATGACGGAGTTCTTGGTGCAACGCTCGTATGCTGACCGCTATAACCTCATTGCCTGTGCCATCGGTCATCATGTGATGGAGAGCCGTTGGCTGAGGGATACTACCTATCTGCACCAGATACTCCGTACTTGGTACTATGGCAATGACGGTAAGGCGATGACGAAGATGAACAAGTTCTCGTCGTGGAATCCCGCTGCCATTTTGGAGATGTGGAAGGTACAAGGCGATACGACCTTCATGTTGGGACTGAAGCCACGGTTGGAGGAGGAGTATGCCCGTTGGGAGCATACCAACCGACTGGCGAACGGTCTTTATTGGCAGGGTGACGTGCAGGACGGTATGGAGGAGAGTATCAGTGGAGGACGCAGGAAGCAATATGCGCGTCCTACCATCAATAGTTATATGTATGGTAATGCCAAGGCACTTGCTGTGATGAACCGTATGACGGGAGAGGCGACCAAGGCGGCAGACTATGAGTTGAAGGCTGACACGCTGAAGAATCTCATAGAGACCAAGTTATGGAATGAGGAACAGCAGTTCTTCGAGACTCATCGGGGTGACTCCTCCGCCAATGTCCGTGAGGCGATTGGCTATATTCCTTGGTATTTCAATATGCCAGAAAGTGGCTCGAAATACGAGATCGCTTGGCAACAACTAACTGACGAGAAAGGTTTCTCGGCACCCTATGGACTGACCACGGCGGAACGCCGCCATCCCCTGTTCCGTAGTCATGGTTTCGGCAAGTGTGAGTGGGACGGTGCCATCTGGCCCTTTGCCACAGCACAGACATTGACGGCACTTGCCAATTATCTGAATGAGGGTCATGGGTTGAATGGACTGGATGGAGTGTTCTTCCGTCAGATGGAACTCTATGTGGAGTCGCAGCATCATCGTGGGCGACCCTATATCGGTGAGTATCTTGACGAGACGAATGGCGCTTGGCTGATGGGTGACCGTGAGCGTAGCCGCTACTATAACCACTCGACCTTCAACGACCTGATGATTACAGGTGTTTGCGGACTCCGTCCTCAGGAGGATGGGAGCATCGTGGTGAATCCCCTCGTACCGCAAGACAAATGGGGCTATTTCTGTCTGGACGGTGTCAGTTACCGTAGGCATATCCTCACCATTCTCTGGGATAAGGACGGACAACGCTATCACCAGGGAACAGGACTGACTTTGATGGTTGATGGTGAGGTAGTCGCAAATCGTAAAGACATTGGTAAACTGGAATATAAATGAGAAAGATATTGATGACAATGATGACCCTCCTTGCCATGGAGGCATCATCACAAAGTTATGAGACCCAGTTCTGTCGTCCTGTGAGTGACGTGATGCAGGACGTGGCAAGGCGTTTTGACGTGCGGTTTAAGTTTGATGCGAATGTCGATACGGCAGGAGTTACCCTGACCTATGCCGACTTCCGCATCCGTCCCTATAGCATCGAGCAGACCCTCGATAACATCTGCAAGCACTTCGACTGGAACTGGTGGAAGCAGTCGGGCAACCTCTATAAGATCAAACGCTATGAGTATCCCCGTCGCCATGAGGATGAGGGACGGCAGATGCTGGACTACCTCTCCACCTTATATAATAATAGGGAGCAGTGGGAGGCTCGGCGTGACAGTCTTCGCAAGGAGGTGCGCCAGCGCTTGGAGTTGGATGCTTTCCTTGACTCCTGTACCCTCAAGCCCTTACTCTCCAAAGTCCGTAAGCACGATGGCTATACCACCCAGAACATCTGTATCGAACTGACCCCCGGTCAGCATCTTTTCGGTACTATCTATGCCTCGACGAAGAAAGGAAAGCATGCGTTGATCGTCTGTCCTGACGGTCACTGGCCCTTGCGCTATCGTAAGGATGAGCAACAACGGTTGGGGACACTCGCACGGATGGGTGCCGTCTGTGTGGACTTCGACCTGTATGGCTGGGGAGAGTCAGAGAAAGAGGTGGGCGCAGAAGCACACCATACCAGTCGTGCCCATGTCTATCAGGCAGCCTGTGGCTATGTGTTGTTGGACTATATGCTCAAGAACCGAAAGGATATCGATACGGAGCGTGTTGGGGTGATGGGCGGCTCTGGTGGTGGTACGCATACCGTCCTCTTGTCATTGCTTGACGAGCGGGTAACGGCATCGGCTCCCGTCGTACACCTTGCCTCGCATTTCGACGGTGGCTGTCCCTGTGAGAGCGGTAAGCCCGTACAACTTGCGGCAGGCGGTACCTGTGAGCCTGAATTGGCGGCTGTCATGGCTCCCAAGCCGATGCTCATCGTCAGTGACGGTGGTGACTGGACCAGCAGTGTGCCGACATTGGAGTTCCCCTACCTGCAGCGTGTCTATGGTTTTTACGGAGCAAAGGATATGGTACGTAATGTCCATCTGCCTAAAGAGCGTCATGACTTCGGAAAGAACAAACGACAGGCGGTCTATGACTTCTTCATTGATGTGTTCCACCTTGACCGTGCGATGCTGGATGAGAGTAAGATAGAGATAGAACCAGACGAACAACTTAAATCACTATACAAATGAGGAAACTAATAAGTGTCATCATGGGAGTCATGGTGTTTATGACGACATCGGCTCATGAATATAGACTTTGGTATGATCGTCCCGCCAAGACTTGGACGCAGGCATTGCCTATTGGTAATGGCGTGATGGGTGGTATGGTTTTCGGTACGCCCTCCGTAGAGCGTATCCAACTGAATGAGGAGACGATTTGGGCAGGACAGCCGAACAGTGTCTGTCATCCAGAGGCAAAGGAATACCTGCCGAAGGTGCGTCAACTGATCTTTGAGGGGAAGTACAAGGAGGCACAGGAACTTGCCAACCAGAAAGTGATGCCAGTGGGTGCCGGGCAGAATAGCGGGATGCCCTATCAGCCTTTTGGCGACCTGTATATAGCGATGGCAGGTGGGGCAGACTACACGAACTATGAACGCTTGTTGGATTTGGACAACGCCCGTTCCATTGTACGCTATCAGGTGGATGGTGTGGACTATGAGCGGGAGACCATCGCCCCGTTGGGTAGTAAAGTTATCGCCATCCATCTGCGAGCGTCGAAACCAGGGATGATAACCTTTACCACTTATATGCAGTCGCCCCATGAGAATGTGCTGGTCGCTGGTGAGGGACTGGAGGCTACCTTGTTAGGGGTAACCTCTAAGCATGAGGGTGTGAAAGGCAAGGTCCGTTTCCAGGGAAGACTATCCGCACAGGCAGAAGGTGGTAGGGTCACACAGAAGAATGGCATCATCAGTGTGGTGGGTGCCGACGAGGCTACTATCTATGTCACAGTGGGAACGAATGTCGTTAATTACAAAGACATCACGGGGAATGAGGTGGCACAGTCGAAAGACCGCCTGCATGCAGCGATGACTATGGGCTATCAGCAGTTAAAGGCTCGTCACGAGCAACTTTACCACCAGTATTATGACAGGGTGAGACTGGATCTTGGTGTTGATACTTTCCCGAAGGTGTCCACCGACCAGCGTATCGACCAGTTCAGGGGACATCAGGATAACTATCTCGTGGCGACTTATTTCCAGTTTGGACGCTACCTGCTGATATCCTCCTCACAACCTGATAATATCAACCCCGCCAACCTGCAGGGTATCTGGAACGACAAGATGTTTCCTGCGTGGGACTCGAAATACACGACGAATATCAATCTGGAGATGAACTACTGGCCCTCGGAGGTTACTAACCTGACAGAGATGAACGGTCCTTTGTTCCGTCTGATTGATGAGATCAGTGTGACAGGAAAAGAGACGGCAAAGAAGATGTATGGCGCTGATGGCTGGGTGCTACACCATAATACTGACCAATGGCGTATCACGGGTCCCGTAGACCATGCTCCCAGCGGTCTGTGGCCTACGGGCTCAGGGTGGTTGTGCCGACACCTATGGGAACACTATCTCTTCACAGGTGATAAGGATTTCCTACGTCGGTCCTTTCCTATCATGTTGGAGGCGGCACGCTTCTATACCCAGATACTGGTCAAGCACCCGACGAAGGGTTATTTGGTGATATGCCCAGGAGAGTCTCCAGAGCATGGAGGTAAGGGACGCCCGACTCCATTAGACGCAGGTGTGACGATGGACAACCAGATTATCACAGAACTTTATACCAATGTGCTGGAGGCGGCGAAAGTTCTGGGGAATATAGGAGAACAAGGAAAACTAAGTGTTTTAGACACTATCCGCACGCAACTCTCCCAACTGCCTCCCATGCAGATTGGTAAATGGGGACAGTTGCAGGAATGGCTTGACGACCTTGATGATCCGAAAGACAACCATCGCCATTTCTCCCATCTTTATGGACTGTATCCCTCTAACCAGATATCACCGTTCCGCACTCCTGAGTTATGGAAGGCGGCACGTACTTCCCTGGAGGCACGTGGTGATGTCTCTACGGGATGGTCGATGGGATGGAAGGTCTGTTCATGGGCGCGTCTGCTGGATGGTGAGCATGCCTATAAACTGATACAGGACCAGTTGACACTGACCGTGGATACCTTCCTCATCTTCGGTGCCACAAAGCAGACGGGCGGCACCTATCCCAATATGTTCGATGCTCATCCACCTTTCCAGATAGACGGTAACTTTGGGTGTACCGCAGGTATCGCAGAGATGCTGCTACAGAGCCATGACGGCTTTGTCTATCTGTTGCCGGCTCTACCTAAGGCATGGAAGGATGGCAGTGTCAAGGGGCTGGTGGCACGTGGCGGTTTTGAGGTGGACATGGATTGGAGAGACGGTAAATTGGCTAAAACCGTTATCCGTTCCCGTCAGGGCGGCATCTGTCGTCTTCGCAGTAATACGTCCTTGAAGGGGAAAGGATTGAGGGGAACCAAGGAGAAAAATGTGTATATACTATCCACCAAGGCAGGTGGGGAATATGTAATTCAATGACTATGAGAAAGATTATAGCGATATGGAGTCTCCTGTTGCTGACGGTGTCGGTACAGGCAGGCAAACCGTGGGAAAACGGATTATTGAAAGTGTCAGATAACCAGCGTTATCTGCAGTTTGAGAATGGGCAGCCCTTCTTTTGGCAGGGTGAGACAGGATGGCTGTTGCCAGAGCGTCTGGACCGTGCAGAGGCGGAGTGGTACCTGCAACGTTGCAGGGAGGCTGGCTATAACGTGGTACAGATACAGGTCATCGACGGAGTTCCTGCCTATAATATCTATGGGCAGCCCTCGAATATCGACGGGTGGAACTTCACAAATATAAACCAGAAAGGTGTCTATGGCTATTGGGACCATCTGGACTATATCATCAACCTTGCCCAACAGAACGGTATCTATATCGGAATGGTGTGTATTTGGGGCGGTCTGGTCAAAGACGGGAAGTTGAGTGTAGAGGAGGCAAAACAATACGGAGCCTTCCTCGCCAACCGTTACAAAGACAAGCCCAATATCATCTGGTTTATGGGTGGTGACATCCAGGGTGATATCAAACCAGAGGTGTGGAATGCGCTGGCGACAACGATTAAGTCGATAGACAAGAAACACCTGATGACCTATCATCCTCGTGGACGCTATACCTCCGCGAAATGGTGGGCTAAGGCTCCATGGCTCGATTTCCATACCTTCCAGAGCGGTCACCGTAAATACGGACAGCGCATGGGGAACGCCGACTATCCTATTCCTGACAATACCGAGGAGGATAACTGGATGTATGTGGACTCCACATGGGCATATAAGCCCATCAAGCCCGTGCTTGACGCAGAACCCAGTTATGAGGATATCCCGATGGGACTGCACGACAAGAACGAGGCTCGCTGGCAGGCATGGGATGTGCGCCGCTATGCCTATTGGAGCGTGTTTGCCGGCAGTTGCGGACATACCTACGGACATAATGCCATCATGCAGATGCTGAAACCAGGCTATCCCACGAGTTACGGGGACGCAGGGGATGTGAAGACATGGTATCAGGGACTGAACGACCCAGGATTCAACCAGATGAAATACCTGAAACAACTCATGCTGTCGCTCCCATACTTCGAGCGTGTACCCGACCAGAGCATCATTCAGGAGAACGGAACACAGTATGACCGTCTCATAGCGACTCGTGGCAATGACTACCTGCTGGTCTATAACTACACCAGTCGCATCATGAAACTCGACCTGACCAAGATATCAGGTGATAAGAAGAAGGTTTGGTGGATGAATGCAGGAACGGGTGCCCTGCGCTATTTAGGAGAGTTTGATTCTAAGGTCCTCACCTTCCGTATCCATAAGGAAGGGGTAGGTATCGAGGATGGAGTGCTGATCGCTATTGACGCTACGAAGGACTATTTGCAGAAAGATCAGACGCAAGTTTCTGATATGTCACTCTCAGGTAAAGCAAGAGACTTAAACGAATAGGATGATGAGAAGATATATCTGTTGGATAGCACTGGCTTTGTTTGCCTTGCCTGTCAGTGCCGCCAAGAAGTCACAACCTGTTGTCAGCGTAACGGATCTCCGTACGGAGCGACTGGTTAACCCCATGACTGTTGATACACCGACACCAAGATTGGGTTGGCGTATCGAGTCATCAGAGAAAGAGGTGATGCAGACACGGTGCCATATCCTTGTGGCCTCTACCCGTGAGAAGGCGGAGGCGCTGGAGGGTGACTTGTGGGATGCGACCTTAGAGAGTGACCGCTCACAGTGGGTACCTTATCAAGGGAAGACCTTGAGGAGCAACACCCGTTGCTACTGGCGTGTGAAAGTGTCGACGACGAAGGGTGAGACAGACTGGAGCGACGTTTCTATGTGGAATGTCGGTTTGTTGACGGAATCGGATTGGGGAGGCAGATGGATTGGCTGGAACCATGCGATGCCTTGGGACGTGGAGACAGAGCATAGTCGGCTGTCGGCACGTTATCTCCGTAAACAATTCGACTTCGACAAGGAGGTGAGGCAGGCAACGCTCTATATCAGTGGTCTGGGTATGTATGAGGTGTTTATCAATGGCAAGCGGGTAGGTGATCAGGTATTGGCACCTGCTCCTACCGATTACCGTCGTACAATATTGTATAACGCCTATGACGTGACCAGTCTGTTGTCGCAGAAGAATGCCATAGGAGTGGTTCTTGGTAATGGTCGTTTCTACACCATGCAGCAGGACAAGAAACCCTATAAGATTACCAACTTCGGTTATCCTACGCTGCGCTTGAACCTGAAGGTGGAGTTTGCGGATGGAAGTCAAAAGACCATCTCGTCGGATGAGCGTTGGAAGATATGCCTTGACGGTGCCATCCGTAGTAATAACGAGTATGATGGTGAGACCTATGATGCCCGCAAGGAGTTTGACGGCTGGACGGAAGTCGGTTTTGATGACGCCAGTTGGAAGAAGGCGGAGCGCACGGCGATTCCCTATGGTACCCTTCGTGGCGCCATGGCTAAGAACATGAAGGTGCTCAAGCAGTTGAGACCCCAGAATGTCCAGCGTAAGGACGATAAACTGATTGTCGACATGGGACAGAATATGGCGGGTTGGTTGAGACTACGTATCTCGTCTGTTGCCGCCGGTGACTCTGTCATTATCCGTTTTGCGGAGAAACTGGACTCGACGGGTAACATCTGGGTGGAGAACTTCCGTCATGCGCAGAGTACCGATCGTTACTATGCCAATGGACAAGAGCAAGGACGCTGGTGGCATCCTACGTTTGTCTATCATGGTTTCCGCTATGCGGAGGTTACTGGACTGAGGAACGCCAGTCAGGATGACTTCATCGGTGAGGTTGTCAGTGACGCCATGGAGGAGACGGGACATTTCGTCTCTGCAGATACTATATTAAATAAGGTGTACCGTAATGCCTATTGGGGTATCTTGAGTAACTATAAGGGGATGCCTGTTGACTGTCCGCAGCGTGACGAGCGTCAACCATGGCTGGGTGATCGTACCCGTGGCTGTTTTGGTGAGGCGTATCTCTTTGATAACGGTCCTCTCTATGCCAAATGGGCGAGGGATATCACAGAGGCACAGCGGGAGGACGGTTGTATTCCCGATGTGGCTCCAGCCTATTGGAACTACTATAGCGATGACCTGACATGGGCTGCGGCATTGCCGATGTCTCTCTCCATGCTGCTTGGTCACTATGGCGATGAGGCTCCGTTGCGGAAATACTATCCTAACGTGAAACGCTGGTTAGCGCACATGAAGAGCCAGTATCAGCAGAACGGACTGATCCATTGCGGGAAATACGGAGACTGGTGTGTGCCTCCCGAGAAACAGGAACTGATACACAGTCAGGATCCGGCACGTAAGACAGATATCACCCTGATATCCTCCGCTTATTATTATTACCTCTGTAAGATGATGGCAGGGTATGCCCGTATGCAGAGACTGGAGGAAGATGCCCTATGGTTCGAGCAAGAGGCAAAGATGACCAAGGCTGCGTTTAACAAGGAGTTCCTGACCCTCAAGAAAGGGACGACAACAGTACCCGGACATATCCTGTATCCAGACAGCACCTTCTACGGCAATAACACCGTGACAGCGAATCTGCTACCGTATTATTTCGGAATGATAGATGACCCCTATGTGAAGCAAGAGGTGGAGAAGAATATCGTGAAGGCGATTATCGACCAAGGGGCTATCACCTCGGGAGTCATCGGCACGGGATGGTTGATGCATGCGCTGACCAGGATGGGGCGTTCGGATGTCGCTTGGCTGCTTGCCACCAATAAGAAATATCCCTCATGGGGGTATATGGCGGAACATGGTGCCACCACAATTTGGGAACTATGGAACGGAGACACTGCCTCACCGAAGATGAACAGTGGCAATCATGTGATGCTGCTCGGCGACCTGCTCTCATGGCTTTATGAGGATGTGGCAGGTATCGGAGCCGCAGATGTAGGCTTCAAGCATATTACCATGAAGCCCGACTTCTCGGTGGACGAGATGGATGATATTGACGCCAGTTACCAGTCTATCTATGGAAAGATTGTCAGTCGCTGGAAGAAGGAGCATGGGAAACTCTATTGGCATGTGGAGATTCCCGCTAATACCAAGGCGACGCTCTTCTTATCCCATGACGAGACGAAGAACATAGGTTCTGGCAGTTATGACATCACCCGTGACCTGCCACAGCGAGGACCACAGGTGGTTGTGGATGAGTTCCTCTACAAAAACGCTGATTTCCCGCAGTGCCATTCCGCCAGTATCGTGGAGACGAAGAGGGGCGACCTGATCGCCACCTATTTCGGAGGTACGAAGGAGCGCAATCCGGATGTCTGTATCTGGGTGAGTCGTAAGCCCAAGGGCAGTCAGGAATGGACAAAGCCTCAGATGGTTGCAGACGGTGTGGAGTTACAGCCTCTGAAACCGAATCCACAAGGAAAGGTCAGTCAGGTGACGACCAGTGCGAAGCCTGCCTTTGGCGCACAGTTTATGCCCTTGCCACAATGGGTGGGCAATAGGGGAGAGTATGCCATTGGCGACAACTACCGTGAGGCATGTTGGAATCCGGTCCTCTTCGAGACACCTGATGGTGAACTGCAGTTATACTTCAAGATTGGTCCTAATGTGGCAGGCTGGCTGGGTTGGTATGTCACCTCCAAAGACGGGGGGAAGACGTGGAGCCAACGGAAGAAACTGCCAGAGGGATTCTATGGACCTGTCAAGAACAAACCAATACTGAACAAGGGGCGTCTGATAGCACCTACCAGTGATGAGCGTGACGGATGGAAACTCTATTTCGAACTGTCTGACGACATGGGGAAGACATGGCGGAGGACTGCTTTCGTAGAGGCGGACAAGAACGTGAAGGCTATTCAACCCAGTATCTTGCTACTGCCTGACGGACGACTGGAGGCGGTTTGTCGTACTCGTAGCCGTCATATCGGTGTCACCTACAGTAGTGATAATGGAGAGACATGGAGCAAACTGGCGTTCTTGGAGACACCTAATAATAACAGTGGTATCGACGCAGTGACCCTACAGGATGGTACCTATGCCATGATTTGTAATGACTGGCCGATTGAGCCCACAAAGGAGAAGGGAGCCCGCACACCGCTCTCCATCCTTCGCAGTAAGGACGGCATCCATTGGGACCATTGGATTACCTTGGAGGACAGTCCAATCTCACAGTACTCCTATCCCTCTATCATCCAGAGCCGTGACGGACATCTCCATGCCATCTATACATGGCGTCGGCAACGTATCAAACATGTAGAACTTATCCCGTAATCATCATGAAGAAGATTTCTTTCCTATTACTTGCCCTGTTTGGGGTGATGCCTCTCATGGCAGAGCCTGTGTCTGTCGCAGGACTGTTCCCTGTGGCGAATAGTGGTCGCATCGTGTATAACTTCAACGAGGGCTGGTGCTTCAGACTCGGTGATGTCGCTGGTGCGGAGGCTACCGACTTTGACGACTCCCAGTGGGAGATGGTATGCGCTCCCCACACGGTACGTCTGGAACCTGCTGATGTCAGTGGATGCCGTAACTATCAAGGGGTGTGCTGGTATCGGAAGCGGTTTGTGGTTCCTGCGGACATGCGGGGTAAGGAGGTCACCGTCCACTTCGAGGCTATCATGGGTAAGCAGTGGGTCTATGTTAACGGCAAACTGGTCAAGGAGCATTTGGGTGGTTATCTGCCTGTCACCATCAACCTCTCCAAAGAGGGGGTCAAGGCTGGTGACACCTGCCTGATAGCCGTCAAGGCAGATAATAGTGATGACAAGTCCTATCCTCCAGGTAAGAAACAGACACAACTTGATTTTGCCTATCATGGGGGCATGTATCGGGATGTCTGGCTGATTGGGAAGTCACCTGTCCATATCACAGATGCCATTGAGCGTGGACAGGTCGCCGGTGGTGGCGTCTTTATCCATTATGGGGATATCTCAGAGAAGCGTGCTGACATCTTTGTCGATGTGGACGTAGAAGGGCAGGGTAACGTCACCGTCGTTGCCCGCATCAAGGATGCGGAAGGGCGGCTCGTCAAGACACTCAAAGAGTCTAAAAAGATAGCAACCTCTTCCGTCTTCCATCTGACATCATCCCTTCCGTCTCCCCACCTGTGGTCGCCAGAGGATCCTTATCTCTATCAAGTGGAGATTTCTGTGATGAGCGGCAAGCAGGTGATGGATGGTGGTATGGTCCGTGCGGGTATCCGTAAGGCGGAGTTCCGTGGAAAGGATGGCTTTTGGTTGAACGGCAAACCCTATCACCAGTTGATTGGTGGCAACCGTCATCAGGATTTTGCCTATGTGGGCAACGCACTGCCAAACTCTCAGCAATGGCGTGATGCCAAACGGTTGAGGGAGGCTGGCATGACCATCATCCGTGCTGCCCATTATCCTCAGGATCCGTCCTTCATGGATGCCTGTGATGAGTTGGGGCTCTTTATCATCGTACCTACTCCTGGGTGGCAGTATTGGAACAAAGACCCGCAGTGGGGGGAGATGGTGCACCAGAACACTCGTGATATCATCCGTCGTGACCGTAACCACCCCTGTGTGCTGATGTGGGAGCCTATCTTGAACGAGACACGCTATCCCAAGGACTTTGCGCTGAAGGCATTGCAGATTACCCGTGAGGAGTATCCTTACGAGGGTCGTCCTGTGGCTGTGGCAGACCTGAACTCGGAAGGAGTGAAAGAGCATTATGACGTGCTGTATGACTGGGCGGACAATATTGGAAAGGGCGCATTGGATACAGACAAATGTATCTTCACCCGTGAGTGGGGTGAGTATGTGGATGACTGGTATGCCCATAACGCCATCAACAGGGCGGCACGCGGCTGGGGCGAGCAGGCTCAGGTGACGGCGGCACTCTCCCTTGCCGACACCTATGGGATGATGTATCGTGGACAACGACAGTTTATCGGAGGTTGCCAGTGGCATCCTTTCGACCATCAGCGTGGCTATCATCCCGATGCTTATCTGGGTGGTATCTATGATGCCTTCCGCCAGAAGAAGTATGCCTTCGAGATGTTCCGCTCGCAGATAGATGACACCCCGATGGTGTTTGTCGCTCATGAGATGACGCAGTTCTCAGACAGTGACGTGGTGGTGTTCAGTAATTGCGACAGTGTGCGCCTGACAGCCTTTAACGGTTGGAAGTCCGCTACGCTTCCTGTGGTACACCAGCCAGAGGGTACTCCTCACACACCGATTATCTTCAAAGGCTTCTGGAACTTCTGGAAAGCACGTGAGCAGAGTTATACCAATCGTCGTTGGCAAGATGTGAGACTGGTAGCGGAGGGTATCAAGGACGGTCAGGTGGTATGCCGTGAGGAGAAGATGCCGTCCCGCCGTAGCACCAAGATACGCCTGTATGCGGATGAGATGGGAAAACCGTTAGTTGCCGATGGCTCCGACTTCATGGTGGTGGTGGCTGAGATCACTGACGATAATGGCAATGTGCGTCGCCTTGCCCGTGAGCAGGTGGCTTTCTCCGTGGAGGGAGAGGGCGAGATCATCGGCGATGCCGCTATTGGTGCCAATCCCCGTTTAGTGGAGTGGGGCAGTGCACCTTGTCTGATACGCAGTACGCATCGTGCAGGTAAGATTCGTATCATCGCCCGTCCTGCCTATGAGGGTGTTCATGCCCCCATTGCAGATACGCTTGAGATAGAGAGTGTTCCTTACGAACTACCCGTATATGCTGCCGATCACCAGCGGAAACAAAAGTCCTCCTCTGCGACACAGAGGAAAGTGGAAGGCGGACAATCCCAGACAACTATTTCTGACGAGCAACGTCGTAGGGAATTGGAGGAAGTGGAGAAGCAACAACAGGATTTTGGTATCGAACAATAATAGATGATTCGAATGAAGCCTTCAAACGGGTCGAATGTGGCTTACATTCGACCCGTTTGAACGTTACAAACACCTTGAATGTAAGCCTCCACCGCAAGACTATCATATCTCCGATAGAGGAGTGTACCCTCTCCGGTGGCTGATGGAAGACTCTTATATCAAGGATGGAAGGCTCTTGTCTTCACTATCGGAGACTTTAGTGACGGAAAACGTCTTGGGACTAATAAACGCAAACACCACAAACATCACCCCTAACCATCTGATAATCAGCACGAGTGATGTTTGTGATGTTTTTAGAAAAAAATAATCGTATGAGGTAGGCGTGTGAATAAAGAAGGACAGGAGCGTATATACTCCTGCCCATAAGTGATGATTGTATCTGAGTGGATTTGTACTCATTTCAAATGTATTTTACTATATAATGCCTCAATCTCCACCTCCACGAATTGAAAATTATCAAGAAGCAGAAGGGTGGCATTGTTGAGAGGTAAAAGAAAAAACCGCAACTTGTCTTCAACACCCCATTATATATTTTTCTTGACATCTTCCAAAATACAAGCCATTGTTTCAGCGAGTGGGATTGGCTAAGTTGAAACATACAATTACACAGGAAATTAGCCAAGTATCTACAATAATTCCGACCAACTGGTTTTTCAGATTTAACCATGTCATCATAAATGGCTTGCGCAGTCAACAAGTGCCACTCTACACGTTTTTCGATATAAGAACTTGAACGAGATGTCGTGGAACTATTCGCATTAATATAATAAAAATAAGTACCTCTATTAGTAAAAGCAGCAGAACTCGTCCTTTGTGAAAGAAAATATATCCAATACAGGTCTTCACAGTTTGCTATACCTTCTGGAAAATACAAGGAATTATTTACCAAAAAAGAGCGCCTGATGAGGCGATTCCATACTGTTGTTACCGTGTCAAATAGTATCAACTTCTCCAATTCATCCCTACTATTACAATACTCAGGAACCTGGCGGTGGAAACGATGAGTAACAAGACAGCCTGTTCCCTTTATAGTGTTACCTTGTACAAAATCTGTATCAGGATGCTTCTCTGCAAGGGCTACAAGCGTCTCAATGCAGTCTGGTGTAATGGCATCGTCACTATCCATGAATAACAGATAGTCGCCCGTCGCTACGTAAACGCCAGTATTTCGGGCAACTCCCTGTCCCTGATTATGTATGTGACTTATAATCTTGAAAAGAATTGGTCCTTTATACTCTTTGATATATTGCTCTGCTTTTTCAATACTATTGTCTGTGCCACAATCGTCTATCAGCAAACACTCAAAAGGTGGGTAAGTTTGCGCACATACAGAGTCTATGCACCTGATTATGTATTGACTGACATTGTAAACAGGAATGATAATACTTATTTTCATGATGATTATATTTTAGCGATTATGTAATTGCGCACTCTCCAACGCCACCATCTAAAAGCGGTCAATATGCACAATGGTGGCATAGTGCAAAAGAAAAACAGGCTTCGATAGAGAGTTATTTTTTTACGAGCATCCCAGCCCATCCGAAGCAATCGTATCCAGAATGAACTCCACTTGCTGAGAGAATAAAAAGAAACAAGAAGTTGCATATAGTTGATGAATGCATCCGCAAAATACTGGCGCTGGTATGTACTTGTTGATCCGTGTAGTTGCAAGTCCTTAAAAAAAGCATCTATGATAACTCCATGACTATGAATACGGCTTGCCATTGCTGCTTTTGAGTTCATAATGCTATCCCCATTGTGGTAATAATAGTATGTCCCCTCGTTGGTGAATGCGGCTTTCTGAGTATGTTTTGCCAGAAAGAAGAGCCAATAAACATCTTCATGAACTATCCCTACGGGGAAAAACAATCCATACCGAATGATAAAAGACCATTTAATAAGTCTATTCCATGAATTATATATTGTAGCAGACAATAAGATGTAATCTAATTGCTCACGACTTGCGACACACTCTGGAACTATTTCCCTAAAATGGTGATTTTCCAACCCCACTCCATCATTATTTATATTTCCAAGTACAAAATCTGCATCTGGATACTTAACAGCCAAATCTGTAAGAATCTTTATGCAGTCTGGTGTTATTGCATCATCACTGTCCAAGAAATAGATATAGTCTCCTGAAGCCACCTCAATTCCAGTATTACGTGCAACTGAAAGACCTTGATTTGCTGAATGAGAAAAAATGGTGAAACGTATTTTCCCTGTATAACTTGCTATCCATTCCCTTGCTATGTATATACTGTCATCTGATCCACGATCATCGACTAACAGACACTCCATATCGCCGGTATATGTCTGTGCAGCAACAGAATCGAGACATCGCTTGATATAGGGAGCAACGTTGTAGACTGGAATAATGATACTTACCTTCATGGGTTAATGCCTAATGATATTAATAATTCGTAGAGTAAATTGCCTCATCCCTTTGTTCGTTACATATAGAAGCATATAGGTTAAAGAGGCATAAGCAATAAAGGCTGGGAGAAGGCGGAGCATTTGCGCCAGATTGTTTTCTGACGCATTTGGAATAAGGAGATTGCATCCCACAGCACACAAAAGCAGTATGAGGATGAGCCATGCATACTGTGCATAATAGATCACCGAAGAGGTCTTGAACCCATAACGGAACAAGTAATAGGGTTTCCATAAAAGTACTATCAGTACCAGACTGAGATTACTGCCAAACAGGATTCCATTCAATCCCCACAGATAGCCAAACAGGATAGAGCCACCAAAATTAATGATAGCCTCAACTACTGGTGCCCACACGTCGGCAAACAACTGATAGGCATCTTTAAACGAATCAATAATGCTGCGCGACAACCGTATAAATGCTCCAACAAGTATCAGTAGCAGGGTTTGTTCTTCCAAAAGATAATCATTGCCAATCCACAAACAGATGAAAGGTGACATGAACAGATAGATAGCATAGCAAGCAAGTGCTGCAATCCATAAGCGGGAAGCCAATAATTCCCAAAACACCGCAAGTGTGTGCTGTTTATTGTTTTCTGCCACAAGACTGCCAATGGATGCACTCATGCCTGCAAACACGACACCTACGGAGGTCCACACATAACCAACTATAATCATATAGTTGGCGTAATGCGTCACCATGGAAAGAGAAACATACGCATAGATGACAAGCGGAGTGGTCTGCTCTAAAACGAAAGTTGCTAACTTATGGACAAAGAGTTGCTTGGTCATTACAATCAGGTGATGATACTTGTTCAGCAACTCTCTGCCTTTCACTCTTGATTGATGTAGCCAGGGATATTCTTTCTTCAGTACTGCATTGATGACAAAGACTGCCACAACATTTCCTACAAACGTCCAGAATAGCCATCCCCAGATGCCCCAATTGAGTACACAAAGACTGAAAATCTGAAAGACCATGATGGCATAGCGCACAACGTGCATCCATGGCTGTAGTTTGTAATTCTTTTGGTCAGCACTGATAAGCACCTGACGGTAGTTCCACCAATAACTTGTTAGCGTGCCAAACAAGAAAACAACAAACGAAGAATAGACATAGGCAAGTCCACAATCGGTATCGGGGAAGATGAAGGGCAGCAATGCCATGACTACAACGCCTGCAAAGAGAATCAGCAGTGCAACGCGGCGGTAAAGCCACCCTTGAACGGAAATAATCTCACAGATAGTCTCTTGGTCTTCCTCATGAATGAACCTATAGAGAGAGGTCGCCATGGCAACTCCGATTCCCAGTTCGGCAAGGTTCATAAAACTCAGAATGTTACCTAACGTAGTGTTAAGTCCTAGTATTTCTGCACCCAGATAGTCAAGGAAAATCTTTCGTGAGTAAAAGCCTACAACGATTTGCACCAGAAAAAGCATTAGCGACATTCTGGAGTTCTGTAAGGTCCTCTTAGTGCGAGAAGCCTCACGCATGACTATAATGGGTACAAGATACCCTCTCTGTTATTAGATTTGCTGGCATGTCTGGTCGGACGCTTTACAAAATCTAAGTTAAACCACGATGTTTTTCCACGGGCATAAAGAAAGCGTATGCTCCTCCTGGATTCATCCCTAAGTTCAGGTAGCGTCCGACCAAAGATTTTACCTCTTCTGTGAAATGAAAGGAAGAGATACGCCTATCAGGATAAGCGTATCATCATTCCTCGGGTTCACAGAAATGTTGGTCGGACATTAATTTCGAACTTAGCCCCTTTGGAACTGAATACGTTAATTCAATATAGCCACAATGTCTGTTAAAAGCCTCCTATGGGCTTTATGCTGCAAAGATAAGAATTATTTCTGAAACAAAAAAGAAAAAGGGGAAAATTGTTTGGGGTTTAGATTTCTTGTAAGCGAAAAGTGTAAATAGGGTTTTACATATTTTGTCTGAATATGGTAAATCTAATTCTGCATATACCAAAACCGTCCCCATCATCCATTAATTGAAATAGACGTATAGTCCTATCATTACCACCGCCAAGGCAATCCATAGCCCAATGGCAAGTCTCGACTGGCTCTCATGTACGGGAGCCGGTATTTCGTAGACGGTCTTGTCTTTGTCCGTCAGACTGATCACTACCATCGAGACAACAAGAATGACAAATAACTCAAACGACAATAGCATGAAGTGCGGCCAAGGGAACTGAAGCCATTCGGGCGGCCATAGATAGAGGATACCGACGGTCAGGCAGAAAATGGTACCAACGGTCAAGGCAAAGTTGGCGGCACGTGTCGTGGTGCGTTTCCAGAAAATACCAAGGACGAAAACTGCCGCCATCGGGGGAGCGATGAAGCCCAGAACACTCTGGAACACATTGAAGAGATTGAGCCCTTTGATGGCATCAATGGCAATGGTGAGGACGATGGCAAGGGCGGCACCGATGATAGTAACCAAACGTCCCACAAGGTTAATCTCCCATTGTGGAGCACCAGGTTTGAAGTTCTTGACGTAGACATCCATGGTAAATACGGTGCTTAACGCATTGAGCGCAGAGCCTATCGTGGATACCAGACATGCCGTCAGCACGGCAAACACCAAGCCTACCATTCCCACAGGAAACAGGTTCTCCACCATCGTCAGGTATGCCTCGTCGGGATTCTCCAGTGTGGGGAAGAGGGCAAAGCAGATAATACCTGGCAGGATATACAGGGCGACATCCAGAATCTTCAACCATCCCGTGAAGTTAGTACCCAGTTGTCCCTCTCGTAAATCCTTAGCGGCAAGGACAGGTTGTACCATGCTCTGGTCAGTACACCAGAACCAGATGCCCATCACTGGGTAGCCGAGGATAATAGGTAACCAAGGGAATGCCTCGTCAGTGTTGGGCTTGAACATCACCCAATAGTCGGCAGGAACCTTGGCGACCAAGGCAGAGACACCTCCAACACGGTCAAGACCGATGATGACTAATGTAAGTGAAACGACAATCAATAATACCATCTGGTAGACATTGGTATAGGCGACAGCCTTCAGTCCTCCCAGCATCGTGAAGAAGGCGGAGATGATCAGCAAAACCAATGCTGACATCCACATGGGAATATCGAATACCTGACGGATCAGGATACCTCCGGCAAAGAGTGTCAGGGCAAGCCAGGATATGATGATGGTGACAATGGTATACCAAGCGAGGATATTCCTCGTAGACTGTCCGAAGCGCAATCCCATGAACTCAGGCAGTGTATGCACCTTGGCCCCTAAGTAACGGGGAGCAAAGACAAAGGCAAGCAGGGCAATGAACACAAAGGCATACCACGCATAGTTGCCGGAGACGATACCTGTCGTGAATCCCGCTGAGGCAGAAGCAATCAGCATGGAGGGACCGACATTCGTTCCCCACATGGAGAAACCGATATGGTGCCAGCGCAGGGAGTGCTCTGCGAGGAAAAGGGAACCCTCTTTCTTTCGTTTGCTACTTGCCCATACGCCGATGGCAAGTAGGATGATGAAATAGATCGCCAGGATCATCCAGTCTAAGGAATGCATGTAATGTGTATTCATAGGGTAATGCCTTTAAAGTTGTGTGTAATGGTGATATCAGTAGATTGTGAGAGATCCATATCGTCGGTGGAGTTGACATCATGCGGGTACGTCTTGATGACAGTGTCAGGACGAACAAAGACGGGCATCTGGTCGAGGGGCACCTCCACCTGATAGTACCAGCGACCGCCCTCCAGGCGCTCACCTGTCAGGAAGTTGACCCATGTTCCTTCGGGCAGGTAGATATCCCGACGGTTGTCTGCGTTCATCACAGGGCATACCAGCAGTTCATTGCCGAAGTAGTACTCATCGTCGATATGCCATACCTGACGGTCGTGAGGATGGTGGAACAGCAATGCCTGAACGAGAGGAAGACCACTCTGGCAGGCAAGTTCAGACTGTTCTACGATATAGGGAAGCAGGCGATAGCGGAGTTTCCACCAACGCTTGACAATCGGGGCAATCTCTGGGTAATGCCAAGGCTCTCGCTTACAGGTGCCATGATAGCGCATATTGGAGGTGAACACTCCAAACTGGGTCCATCGCACATAGACTTGCTCATCAATGGGGGAGTTCATGAAGTCGGGCGTGGAGTGGAATCCAGGTACGTCATGACTCCAGAAAGCGAAGCCAGAGAGCCCTAAGTGGAGTCCGCCTTTGAGAGAGCCCGCCATACCAGCCCATGAACTCTCGCTGTCGCCACCCCAATGGAGAGGGTAACGCTGGCAGCCCGCCCACCCGGCACGTGCCCAGATAATACCGTCGCCAGTTACCTCACGGGTCACCTCATAGGCTGCTTTCTGGTAGAGCAGGGCATAGATGTTATTCAGTCTCTCTGGTGTCGACGCATGGTATTGGTGATCCATGTGGATATTCTCTCCGAAGTCGGTCTTGATACACTTCACCCCCATGTCCAGCAGCGGCTTCAGTAGAGTGTACTTATACCAGTCGGTTGCCTTGGGATATGTGAAGTCAATCGTTCCCGCATAGTCGAGGGCGGAGAAGTTGGAGGCTCCACCTGTTGATGTGTCCTCTTCCTTCGTCGGTTGACTGATATAATTGTTCTGCTTTGCCTCCTCCAACTGCTCGGCGCCTTGGGCGATATAAGGCAGTTGCCAGAGGGACACCTTGAAACCTTGCTCCTTCAGTCTGCTGATGAATGCCTTGGGGTCGGGGAAACGCTCAGGGTTGAATTTCCATTCGCAGAGCCAGTCTGTACGGAACCAGCCTGTATCGAGGTGAATGACATCACAGGGATAGTGCTCCTCTCGCAGACGGTGACAGATGTCCTCCACCTCATCAGCGGAGAAATAGGTCATACGACTCATCCAGATACCGAAACTCCAAAGGGGAGGCATGGCAGGAAAACCCGTCAGCATACGATATCCTCTCAGAATCTCCTCCGGGTTCTGTCCCCCTATGAGGAAGACATCCAGCGTAGCACGGTCGCACATAAACTGCACACTCCTTGCGCTATGGTCAGCGAGGGATAACTTGCAGTAGTCGGAGGTGTGGTAAAAGACACCATACATGCGACTGGACAGGTAGAACGGGATGTTCTTATAGCAGCGACGGTTGTTGACACCCTGTCCGTCCTGGTTCTTCAACTGGAACGTCTGTCCGCTCAGGTCCATCTTACGGAACCGCTCGCCAGTACCCACAAAGTGCTCGTCAGCGTCACATCTGAAGGAGATGGTGGCTCGCTCAGGCTTTGGGGCTGTAACAGTGTCGCAACATAAGGAACAGAAACCGAGCGGCAGGGCATCATAGCGGGGTGGTGAGAAATGGTCGTCGCTGAGGGCAACAGGCTTAGAGGTGTCACCATCAGGATAGAAAGTGATAAACGGTGCTGGTTGCGGAGCAGGCAGGAGGTCGCTCCAATGGTCGAGGCGAGGGGTTTCCAGATTAATGGTGGCGACTTTCTTGTCATTCGCTGCGACAATGTCGCAGTATACGGAACCATGGAGATGGAGGGGCTGGCGCTTCACGGCTGGTGCCATCTGTAGCATCTCGTCATGATCCGTCATCTCGTCATCCGTCATCGTCGTAAACAAGCGGATGATGTTAGGCTCATAGGAACGGATGATGAGGTCATAGGTCTGCTGGGGAGTCTCTGTGTCAGGCTCCATATCCTCTTGATGTCTCTGCTTCTGGTAAGGGATGGTGATGATGATATCCCCGTCACGCTCTACAACCTTTGTGGGCGCATAGGCTTTCCACAGGCTCTCGTCCCGCTGTAGGGTCGGGTCAAAGTCCATGAAGTCAAAAAGATAGTAGTTAGTTTGTTTCATTGTTTGAATATGAGGTTAGGACCAGGGTGGTTGTCGCCAATCTCGTCACGACGAATCAGTCGGTCTTCTGTTTTGTTATTCTCTATGGTGAAGCCATCTGTCCGTGCATCGAGATAGATGCGGAAACCACGGTTGTTGGTAGCGTATGGGGCTGGATAGGGCTGGCTGATCTCATTATCCCTGATGCTGGAATCCGGTTGGTTGGATAAGGTGTAGATGCCACCAGCATCGTATAGTTGACGGGCATAGTCGCTCACCTTATTATTGATAATGTGATTATTCCGCATGCCTGTGTCAAGGGGTGTCCATCCCCAGCCGATGCAGATGCCACTGTAGTTGACGTGAGAAATATCATTTTGGGCTATGACGCAGTCACGCACGTAGCCGCAACTGATGGCGACGGCTCCCCAGTCCTCGTTGGCGGCATTGTAAATGGTGTTATGCTTGATGAGCAAACGTTTCCATTGCGAGGCAAGGTCGTTATAGGGACGATGCACCTCACGAGGACTTTCTGCAAAAGAGCCTGCCATGATTGCCGTTCCACCGATGTCTTCGAATGTGCAGTTCACAATAGTGCCATGATTAACACTTTCAAGGTCGAGGGCAGTACTGCCCAAGTGCTGAAATCGACAGTTTTTAAAAAAGATTGTCTGGGCATTGCGAACAGTGACAGCAGCGGTGGGTCGTTCTATCCATGCTTGGTTCTCCAGTCCTTCATCCCAAGGCAGTCCAGGACTCTCCTTCAGTTTATAGGCATCAATAAGTGGGAAACCGCCTTGCAGGGTGACGTGTCCCTTATGTAACGGACGGTTCCAACAGGTATTTTCGAAGGTGGTTTCCTCGAATTTGACGTAGTCGGCACCGTCGACGATGACCAGTTGTTCCACTCCATCCCGCTGTTCTGTCGTTCTCAAGAGAAAGGAACTATTGCCCTTTTCCCCACCGATGACAGGCTGAGGCCAAGGGTGCTCAAACTCCAAGCGACTCTCAGGCTCCTTGAAAGAGACAATCGTCTGGTCGCCCCGCACCTTCATCTCTTTGACTCGAAGAATGGCCATCGCCCAACGCTGATGCACTACCATTTCCAGATTCTTGGTATCCAGGACCTCCTTCGGGGGTGTGGGAATGGTGATGGTACGATTGGTAGTGTTGAAATCTATCATGCGCTCCATCCCTTCCTTGGGGAAGAGTTGCCTATGCCGTTGGCGTATGTCACCATAGAGCGTCCCTCCACGGATAGTGGTCCATGATGCGTTTTTCCCACTATCCTCAGGGCGCAGGAACAAAGGCTCGTTCATAAAGTGACGACCTTCGATGATGATGGTAATTCCCCACTCACATCGTGGGTCATTGGTACGTCGCCATTCACGTGCCTGTCGTAAGGCATCGTGAATACTCTCACCCTCCCTGACGACAATCTCACCTGCATGAGAGATATTGGCGATAAGTAATAGAAGAATACAGGTTAGTGTTTGTTTCATATTTTAAAGACGTGAAGAACCTTGAAATGTCACCACTTTGGATAGTGACAAAGCGGTAGTTTTGTCGTCTTTAATGAAAAAAGGGAACAGATGAAGCAGAATATGAGACAATGGATAGCGGATGTCATCCAACGGAAGGAGGTCATGGCATTGCCTGTGATGACTCACCCTGGTATCGAGATGAATGGCAATACCGTGCGACAGGCTGTCAGCAACGGACGGGTTCACTATGAGGCTGTGCAGACCTTGGTCAATCGTTATCCTACAGTGGCTGCGGCTACTATCATGGACCTGACGACAGAGGCTGAGGCTTTTGGTGCGGAGATTGCTTTCAGCGATATCGCGGTACCTGCCGTGGTAGGACATCCTTTGGTGGATGTGGCGACTATTGAGCGTCTGGAGGTTCCCTCTCTCTCGGCTGGTCGCATCCCTGCCTATCTGAAAGCAAATCTGCTTGCTGCCCGCCATATCACAGATCGTCCTGTCTTTGCAGGATGTATCGGTCCATTCTCCCTTGCAGGTCGCCTGTATGATATGTCAGAGTTGATGATGCTTATCTATGAGAACCCTGACGCTTCCCATCAATTGCTCAGTAAGTGTACGATGTTCATCAAGAAATACTGTCAGGCTTTAAAGCAGACAGGAGTAGGAGGTGTCATGATGGCGGAGCCTGCCGCAGGACTAATGTCGGACAAGGACTGCCAGACGTTCTCCTCTGACTATGTGCGCTATATCGTGAATGAGGTGCAGTCTGACGACTTCCTGGTGATTCTCCATAACTGTGGTAATACGGGACATTGTACTCGTGCGATGGTCAGCACAGGTGCGGCGGCATACCACTTCGGTAATAAGTGCCGCATGGAGGAAGTCATCCGTGACGTACCGCCTACTGCCCTTGCCATGGGTAATATCGACCCCGTGAGTGTTTTCAAGGATGGGATGCCCTCGCAGATGCACCAGACCGTGACAGACTTGTTGGAGAAGATGCGGGATTATCCTAACTTCGTCCTCTCCAGCGGTTGTGATACACCACCGCATACGCCACAGCATAACGTGGATGCCTTCTTTGAGGCACTCAAAGAGTGGAATGAGCAATCATGACGGAGAAGACACTTGACTATGATACTTTAGGTATAACCCCTGCTGATCTCTATGAGCAGATGGGCTATCACGACGTGGAACCCGATGAGGCGACACGACGGGAGGCATTAGCCGTCATGGACGAGGTACGTCCTTGGCTGCGCCCCCGGTTCTGTTATCAAGTCGTAAAAGACCTGCCCGCCTTCGACATGGGTAAGATTATCCCTCGTCAGTTGCGTGGCGCAGAGGCTTATGCCCTCTTTGTCTGTACGAGTGGCACGGCGTATGAGGCATACCAGCAACGACTGAAGGACGAGGGGGATATGGTACGTGTATTCATTGCCGATGCCCTTGGCTCTGTCATTGCCGAGCATTGCGCCGACCAGATGGAGGTGAGTCTGCAAGAGAGTATCGATAAGTTAGGTTGGCATCATACCAACCGTTTCTCTCCTGGCTATTGTGGCTGGCATGTGTCCCAACAGCAACTGCTCTTCCCTTTGTTCGAAGGACATACCTGTGGAGTCCGTCTGACAGACTCCTCCCTGATGGTACCCATCAAGTCTGTCAGTGGTATCATCGGACTGGGCAAGGATGTCCGCCATCTGGACTATACCTGTGGGCTCTGTGATTTCAAACAGTGTTTTAAGCGGAAACTACGTCCGACACACTGATTGAGTCTTACAATTTCCCTAATAACTGTTTGGCGACAGTGACGGCGGAGTTAGCGTTGTCGCTATAACCATCGGCTCCTATCTCATCAGCGAAACCTTGAGTGACAGGAGCACCGCCTACCATTACTTTCACTTGGTTGCGGATGCCAGCAGTATCCAAGGCATCAATGACCTCCTTCATATATCCCATCGTTGTGGTGAGCAGGGCACTCATACAAAGGATATCGGGTTGATTCTCCTTGATAGCCTCGATGAAGGCGTCGGCAGAGACATCAATACCAATATTCACCACCTCAAAACCGCAGCCTTCCAGCATGGAGGCAACGAGGTTCTTGCCGATATCATGCAGGTCACCTTTCACAGTGCCAATCACCACCTTCCCCAAAGACGTATTTGCCGTACCTGCCATCATCGGCTTCAACAGTTCGAGTGCCGCCTTCATAGCACGTCCTGCCATCAGCAACTGAGGCACGAAAGCCTTGCCGTCCTGAAAGCGTCTGCCCACCTCACTCATCGCACGAATCATCTGTCCGTTGATGAGGTCTTGCGGAGCGATGTTCTGGGCGATAGCGTCCCTTGTGGCTGCAGCGGCATCGTCACTCTTACCATCGAGGATCGCCTGATAGAGGCGTTCAGAGGGGGATGATTGGGCAGGCTGGGCAGGTTGGGGCGGTTGGGGGGATTTGGGGGATTGAGCAATTTGGGTGATTTTGGGAGAACCGCTTTTGGGATTTAAAGGCGATAGATATACTCCAGGGACAGGCTCTACCGCCTGTGCCATCAGTCGGATATGTGCATCTGTCGTACCGCAGCATCCTCCGATGATGTTCAGGCAATGGTTTTCCAACAACTGCCATACGTCGCCCAACAGGCTCTCTGGTGTCTTGGTATATTGTCCTTTGGCATCGGGCATTCCAGCGTTAGGGTAGAGGCTTACCCTTGTTCCGTACTGGGACAGTTGACAGATCAGTGGAGTCATCTGCTGGATATCTGAGAGGCAGTTGACACCGATAGAGAAGAATTCCTTCTTCTCCTCATGGAGGAAATCAAGGATGCTCTGCCCCAGCATGTTATGACCATCAGGGGTAGAGACGGAGAAACTGAGCATGATGGGGAGGTCGGGTGCGATGTGTGTTGCCGCCTCGATGGCGATACGGGCATTCTCCACATCGAAGATGGTCTCGATGAGCAGTATGTCCACACCTCCTTCGGCAAGTGCTTTGATCTGTTCCTCGTAGGCTGTACGTAGTTCTTCCTTGGACAAGGGAACACCAGAGGTGGCTACAGAGGTCGTACGACTGGTCGGACCAATGCTGCCTGCGACATAGCGTGGTTTCTCTGGTGTGGAATACCTCTCCGCCATCTCACGGGCTATCTTCACAGCGGCAAGATTGATGTCACGACAATAGTCCTGCATCCCATAGTCACCCATCGAGATGCGTTGGGCATTGAACGTGTTGGTCTCAATGATGTCAGCACCCGCCTCTAAGTATTTGCGGTGAATATCCCGAACGATGAAAGGACAGGTCAGCGACAGTACATCATTACAACCTTTCAGGTCGTAGTCATGATGGGCGAAGCGTGACCCACGGAAGTCCTCCTCCCGCAGTTGGTATTGCTGAATCATCGTTCCCATCGCACCGTCGAGGACAAGGATACGGTCGGTAGGGAAGGCGGGTCTGTCATTCTTGGCAGTCTCAGTGGGGGATTCGATGAGTCGGATAATCTCTTTTACCTCCTCGTCCACCTCGTCATGACTTTGGTACTCCTCGATGATGCGCATTGCCTGTTCCACCTCTCGCTCGTTATGGAAGTCCATCTCCAGATGTACGCCATCACCACCAATATTGTCGAGCAACGGACGTAACTCGTCGAGTGTCACCCAGCAAGCCATGATGCTCTTGCCGTGGGCAAGGATTTTCTTGTAGAGGTCATACCACTTGGGACTGCCTCCCTGTGGCTCGCCCACACCTGGAGTCCACTGGATAGCGTTCAACTCCTCAATCTCCAAGAGAGCGTCCAGATGATGCATGGCACCCACACCGTCCAGATGGTAGAGGGTATAGTCAATCTTCTGACACTGTTCACGGATAAATGGCTGTACGAAACGGCGATAGTCATCCACACTGATCATCGTAGAGATATCACTCTGTAGTTTCGACATCTTGCCAGGAGCCCATGAGGAGAAATAGCAGAAAGCCATCTCGTCACCCTCACGGATGATATCGTAGAGTTCGTCGAACACTTGGAAATAGATATCGTTGATCTGTTGCATCTGGTGCTCCAGTACCTCTGGTTGCATCACAGTGTCAAGCAACACCTTGTCAGTACCCTTGATGGCGGCAAGCACGTCGAGTCCTTCCATCAAGTCAGGCATGCCCACATAGTAGTGTCCCTGTGCCTTCTGCTTGCAAGCCTTTAACAGTTCCTTATGCAGCAGGTAGTTGGGATGGTTGGGGTCAAAGACGATATCATCTTTGTAGTGAGGGTCAGGATGAATCCAGATCGTATCCTCACCTCCCTCAAAGACACCACCAAGGATGGCGGCAAGGGAGCCTGGTCCCAGTTGGGTGTTAGCCACAGGCAGCATGTCAGCCATCAGTGACGAGTGTGCCACATACCAGTCGAGGTAGTCGGCACGCCATTGCGGGTCGAACCATTTCTGGTTCAAGTCACGGGGGGCTGGTGGCATAGGGATGTCAGCATGAGGGGTAACCCCCTCTTGGAAGTGTTCCCACATATTCAGGATGATACCCTTGTGGCTCCACCAGTTGATATATCGTTTCTTTGTCTCCTCAAGATTCAGTTTCCAAGTATTCATCATAATGTCAGTCTTTGATTTCTCAGTATGTGCTGTCCCTCGCCAACCACCGTTGTCTGTCCGTTATAGGGGAGTCGGATGGTTGCTTTCCTACCAGTGGGAATGTCCACCTTCAGCACAAAGGTATTGCCTTCAAAATGCCAGTCAACCTTTACGTCTTCCATCCGTCCTCGGCACCAGGTGAGGTCGCCCACGGGATGAGGGGCTATCGTGATATGGTCACCCTCCCGCCAGATGCCTAAGAAATAAGGTATGAGCAGGTTGTTCAAGTGTCCCATCATGAAATGGTTCATGGAGGCACCGTGCTCTGGGTTCCATTGCTCCGTCAGCGTGGTATGTCCGAGTTTGATCTGATAGCCGTAGCCAGGTACGTCGTAGTGGTTCAGCATCTTGTAGAGCAGTTCCTGCTGTCCGTTGTGGATGAGGGCGTTAAACAGATAGCGGTTGCCTACGTCACCCGTTGTCAGACGGTCTCCATGGGCATGGATATCGTTTATCAGTTGCCCGAGCACCGCCTCACGGTCACCATCTGGTACCAGGTTCATCTCAAGGGCAATCGCCTGTGCACATTGACTGCCTGTGGCATACTGGTGGGTGGTAGGGTTGTAGAACTCCTTGATGAACGCAGCCTTGATACTGTCTGCACGTGCCTCACCCATCAGGTGATTCCACCAATAGTAATGAGCCGTCGAGACAAGCGCCATGGGAGTGTTTTGGGCAAATCCCGCACGCCTTGGTCCGTAGTCGTACCAGTCACCCAGTCCCTGACGAAGGATATAGCATGAGTCCTGCGTCGCCAGATAATCCACATAACACTTCATCTGTGGGCGATAGCGGGTGATAAGTTTATCGTCACCATAGAACGACTGATAGAGGAAGGGTAGGGCGATGAAAGCACCTCCCCATTCAGGTGACTCTAAGAAAGGAGGAGCCCATGAGCCCTCGAAGATCACGTAGTTAGGGGCAATCTCAGGCAAGGCGCCATGCGGGTATTGTGCGTCGGCGATGTTCTGCATGGTCTGCTCCATCATCGCACGACAGTCGTAATTAGCAAGGAGTCCCTCGCCGTTCAGCCAGTCTTGTTCCAACCAACCCAGTTTCTCACGATGGGGACAGTCCGTCCATACTGCCTGCCAATTGGAGCGGATGGCACGGTCTATTAGGCGGTAGGCGTCGTTGAAGAGGGGATTGGAACACTCGAAGTCGCCCGTCTTTTGTGCAGAGTTATATACGAAGCATGACTGGATGTTCTTCAGCACGTCAAGATCTCCCTCTACTTGCATGTAGCGATAGCCATAATACGAGAAACGGGGATGCCATCTTTCTGGCTGTTGGCTGTCACCTTTTAATATATAAGTATAATAATGTGGGCGACCCGTTTGCTTCTGATTCACCAATCCGTCTTTTGTCAAGGTCTCGCCAGGAGTCAGTCTCAGCCATTGTCCCTGTTGTCCCTTGACGGTAATCTCTGGGAATCCTGCCAGGTTCTGTCCCATGTCGAGCACTAATACAGAGTCTTTCCTGATAGTATCCTTGACGGGATAGCGTTCCATGATTTTGACGGGCTCTGCCATCTGTTGGCGGAGGACACCCTTTGGAGCCTCTTGGATGACGACAGGGTGCCAGTTGGTAGCATTCTCCAAGCGAGCGTCATAGTCCTCACCGCCATAGATGCTGTTGAAGGTGACAGGTGATAATGCCCACTGCCATTGCCCGTCACTGACGATATCCTCTGTCTTTCCGTCGAGATACTCAATGTGCATGCGGAACAGGAGGGTGGGAGGACCAAATGAGATTTTCATCTTGGCATAACGTCGTCCCTGTTCGTTGTAGAAACCATTGCCCAACAGGACTTGCACAGCAGTTGGTTTTTGGCTGAGGTAAGAGGTGACATCGTAAGTATTGTAGAACACTGTTTTGTCATAGTCGCTCCATAGAGGTGCAAAGGATGCGTCACCCACCTTCTTACCGTTGATGGTGAGTTCATAGAAACCCAGTCCGACGATAGAGACGGTTGCCTTGAATACTTTCCCTTTGAGGGGAATGTCTCTGCGTAGTACGATACTCCGTTGACTCAGGGTATCGACATTCTTCCATGCCTCTTTCACCAGAGGCTCTTTCAGTTTGGCACCAGTGTAGTTGCGTCCCTCAGGTAATCGTGACTCCTTCTTTGTGATGGCACCAATCCACAGAGCCTTCTCAGGGGCTTCTAAATCATCAGAGTAATCAACCCCATCGATGGCATAAGTGATTCTACCATCCTTTATTTCCGCATCGACACAACGTCGTCCAGAGAGATAGAGTCGGAAGCGACAGTTCCACTCACGAGACCATGCAGGGAAGAGGATAGGTTTATGATCGAGGTCTTCCTGTAGCAGCATCTCTTGCAGTCCAATCATACCAGCGCCCCCTCTGTTATGGTCAGGAGCCCAGTCGAAACCAGGGTCCCAGAAGGCGGGGAAACGATAGGGACCATTAGCCAACTTCTCCGTATTCAGACGTGTCGCCTCGTCGGTCATACCCAGACATGCCGCCCAGATATTGTCTTGTTTCCATCCTTTCGTACTACGCATCTCGATAGCATGCGGATCTTTGAGATAGGTATTGCGGGCGATATCAAGGTGTGGTCGTCCCATACCATAGATGCGCCAAGGGAAGACAGGGTATAGTTGCGGTGTCTCCGTGTTCTGTATCCGTTCCCAACTGATGGCAGGAGCGATACACGTATCACCGTCAATCACATGAAGGGGGATGTCAGGGATGGTGGAAATATCCGTACCAACATCGACGAGATAGTTTTTCAGTGCCTGCAAGGCAGCGACGGTACAGGAGGGATTGCGTGCTATCTTATAAGTCTCACAGCCTGATCCAGGATAGATAACGAAGTTAGGATAGTGTTCGACGAAGAAACGCAAGGGCTCAGTGACGAGGACACGGTATTTCTCCAAAGTAGAGTCAGGGTACCATGGTAACATATCGAGGGACATTTTTCCGAACTCCAAGGCGGTGTCCCACTCATATTCCAGCCATTTGTTCTTCTCGACGCCCCAGTCGTCCTCCTCCTTGTGCTTACCATATTCGGCAGGATTGGGCAGTCCGAAGTTTTCTATCTGTTCGCTGAAACATGCCCCTCCGTGTCCCCAGTGGTGGCGTGACCATGCGATGGCATTAGGAAGCATCCGCAGATAAGTGTCGAGTTGTGGCTTCAGTACCTCGTAGTCACCACTTTTAAGCATAGGCCAATAAACCAGTCGTTGGTTCTGTGCCGTCATTGTACCGCCTCCCCATTTACGATAGTCTGGGGTGAACGTCATCGTGGAGTCAACATAGACGGGGTCAAAGGTGAAGAGTCCGCCATTGAATTTCGTAGGCCACTCACCATAGGCGTTGCATCCCAGCATATACCGCATCAATTCGTAGTTGCGGATCATCTGTGTCACCTCCCGTAGTTCGCAGTCACTCTGTATGTAACTCCGTTGCCAATACTTATGCCACCATGATGCGCTTCTCTCCTTTGATACCGTCGCATTGACAGACGAAGTAGGTACTTTACCAGTATATAATTGAATAGAGATAACTCCTTTCTTCATCTTCTTTCGTTGGAAGTTCCAACTGCGATAGTCTGTCGAGGCGTATACGCCCTCCGTGGTTCCTATGTACGAGAATCCGTCGGCCTGCATCTTTCCACCCATTCTTAAATTGCCGATGGGGTTATAGAGGTCGTCCTTGATAGCATCCAAACGCTCACGACTGACCGTGAAGTCGAACACTGTCTCTGCTTTATTCTGATGGGTAAAAGTCAACTGACTTCCTTTTGCTTGAATGTTGTCTGCGAACGTCTTGCAGTCGGTAGGCAATACCCACTTATAGGAACACTGTTGACACTCCGCCTTCGTCACAGAACGGTCTTTGTATCGCCAACTCTCATAACTGAGCGTCGCTTGTTTTGCATGTGGCGATGACATCTCCACAAACACAACGGGGGAATAAACATCCACCCATATCTGGATATTGACATCCTTTCCCTTGATATAGACGGCACCCTCATCGAGGCATAGCCGTTGCTCGAAGTGTTGGTCCTTGAACGGTTCACCGTCTAAATGCAGTCTCCAGCGTCCAGCCTTCAACAGGGTGTTGTTCTCATCAAACCATCCGCTTTGGGCGATATAGAAGAGCACATCCCCGTTCTCCACCCATACGTTCATGCCGATGTCATGACCTCCACAGGGCATCGACTCACTGGAGTTCCTGCTGGGAGTTGTCCAGACATAGTCTTTCGGCGTGTAGTCGCTTCCCTGAATGAGCGTCGAGAACGCTAATAAGATGGATAGTAGTATGCTTCTTGTCATAGGGATTACCAGTTATCTGTTCGGAAGGAAGAGACGGGGAGACCGTCGTGCATCAGATCCCCATCCGCCCAGTCCTTGAAGGCATAGCGTACGGCGACAGGTTGCTGGACAGCATCACAAGTGATATAGACACGATTACGGGACACCCACACCTTGGTGGCGGGGTGGAACACTCTGTCTGAGCCTGCCACCTCGAAGTTGTTGGAGGTGGTGCCATGCTCGAAATAGACCCATTCCTTGGAGCGGTCGAAGGCTACGACAGCGGTATCGTTCTGGAAGGTCACCTCCTTATAAGACGCAAACTCAGGAAGTCCCTTCACGTCATAGGTGTTGGCAAGGGCGAGCAGGGCAAGTCGCTCACCAGCCTGACGTTTCTTGCGGGGGTGGATGCCATACTCCAGACCTGCATCCATCAATACAGCCATGCGAGCATTGGGAATCATCGTCTCAGCCTTTGCCTGTTGTTCCCGCAGGTACTGGCTGTCTTTCCAGTCTATCAGGGAATAGTCGTAAGGGGCTATCTGACAGTAATAGAAAGGGAAGTCGCCTTGTTTCCACTCACTGCGCCAACCCTCTACCATCGTCTTGAGGAGGGGAGCATAGTAGTCGTAGCGGGGTACGTTATCCTCTCCCTGATACCAGATGGCACCACGCATCGTATATCCAATAAGGGGATGCAATTGCCCGTTATAGAGGGCGGTAGGACAACGTTGCTCTAACTTCTTGACATCCGCCTCCGTGATAGTTTGTTGTACTTTCGGGAAGGCACGCAACCAGTCTGCTTTCATCCATGCCTCACAGGCAGAACCGCCCCATGCAGTGACGATAAGTCCTACGGGTACATCCATGGTGGATCGTAAAGCACGTCCGAAATAGTAGGCGGTAGCCGAGAAATCACGGACACTCGCACTGTTAGCCTCGTTCCATTGTCCTGTCACGTCATATTCCGGGGTCAGGGATACGTGTCGTTTAACGGTAAACAGCCGCAACTGGGAGTCCTTGCAACGTAGCAGTTCCTCCGTCGTTCCCTCGACGGGTTGCTGCTTGAATCCCTTCATCTGCATCTCCATATTCGACTGTCCGGAGCAGATCCATACCTCACCGATGAGGATATTATGCAGGGTGAACGACTTGCCGTCATTGAAAGTGATCTCATACGGTCCACCTGCCTTCGGTGTCTGTACCTTCACCTCAAACCGCCCGTTCTGGTCAGCCTTTACCTGATAACTCCTCTGATTCCATGAGGTTGTGATTTTCACCGTCTTACCTTTATCGGCTGTTCCCCAAAGGTTACACTCGGTTTGCTGCTGCAACACCATATTGTCGCTAAAGAAACGAGGGAGTCTTACCTCCGCAAAGGAGGTGCTGAGCGATAATAAACACGTGATCAAAAAGAATGTGATGCGTCTCATATTATGGTTCTATTTTTAATTCAGGTTGTGCTAACAGACCGGCAGGCAATAGATGGTCACCTTTCGTGCGGTATTTGGCATTGGTCCAGATTCCCTCATAGGGTGCCTTTCCTTGGTCCATACCACGCAGGGCGTTGTGCCAGGTGTTGACGATCTCTATCTCCAAGGTATTCTTGCCTTTCTTCAAAGCCTTTGTCACCTCCACCTCGTAAGGCGCTGTCCAAGCAATACCGCAGTCGATGCCGTTTACCCATACATGGGCGATGTCCCTGATATCGGGGAATACCAGCCATGTACGCCCTTTAGACAGTCTCTTCTGCTTGAAAGTCGTGGTATACAAAGCATGTCCACTGAAATAGCGGATCCGGTCGTCAGTATGCTTACTCCAGTCAAAGAGTTGCTGGTTGTCGAGGGTGATATTACTTTCTTTGAAAGTGATACGATAGGGAGTAGTGATTATTCCCACGCTGGGAATGTTTTTTCCCACGTTGGGAATATTTTTTTCCCACGTTGGGAATATTTTTTTCCCACATTGGGAATGTTTTTTCCCCACGTTGGGAATAAATACGGAGCCATAAGCAGGCATCGTGAAGGTTACTTTCGTCCTACCGTTCTCCTTCGTATAAGCAACTTTATTCCACTCATCCGTAACGGGGTTATAGACAGCAGGAATATGTCCTGTACAGCGGAAAGACGCTGTTATCTGACGCTCCTTGTCCTCTTGATTAGCGAGGAAATAGATGTCTTGGTCGTCAGTGACTCGATGGGTATAGGCGATTCCCTCTGGCAGGATGACATCAGGCTCCACCCCCTCAAGGGTCTCTGCCTGGTACGGTTTGTCGATAATCAGGACACCTTGTTGGCGTAATTGTGCTATTCGCTCTTGTGCCTCTTTGGAAATCAGACAGCCCTGCGGGATGACCAATGCCTTGTAGTTGAAAGACCGTGTCAGCAGTGCATCCTTATTCATGGAGTCATACTGGTAACCATGCAACGGATTAATCCAGTCTTTCAGATCAAGGATTCCTGCGGAATGGCGTACACCCACAGGACTTTCCTCCATCGGCTGTCCAACATTGGCAAGTCGTTTTTGTTCGGAGGCGACACGCTCTGGACCGAAAAGTCCTGGCAGCATTGGCACGAGTCGGTCTGGTGTCTGTGCTCGGGAGGGCATTTCCTCCCCCGTATAGACAGCAATGTCGACGACAGGCTTACCTTTTTGCAGCATGGTCTGACAACGGGTGACATAATCAACAAATGCCTTTGCCTCTGGGAACCATGTCTGGTCACGCTGGAAGAATAGTCCGATGCCGTCGAGTGTCATACCAGGTTTTCGGTCGAGCCACGGGTTATGGGTGTTGACATGGAAGAAAAGACGGTTCATACCCAGACAGAAGTTACGGTCGAGTAGGGGTTTGATGCTTGCTGGTGTCTCATCCCATACCCCACGAACCTCGGTAAAACCCTCTGCTTGGATGACGTTCTTGCCATAGACATGTCCGCCATGAATGGCATCAAGCATATCATTGGGCTTGTCATGGGTAGGGGAATTCAACCAGAACTCGCCCATTGGCAGGTCGACATACTTATAATGCTCCATACCGTCAGAGACCATGGTCGGGGCGACACTCTCAGAGGAAAGTTGTATTCCGTATTCCTTAGCCCGTAATGCAAGGGTTGTGAAGAACACCTCGTTAATCAGTTCGTTGATAGTGATGCGGATATCCCGTAACACCTGCTCTGCATGGTCCATCGGGATACCGGCATAGACGGGCAGGTAAGGAAGCAGGTCGTAGCCCCTTCGCTGCTGAAACTCATGGGCGAAAGTCTTGGACCAGTTCTGGGAACCACACTCCCAACTGTCGACATGCATATACTTAACGACGTTGGCATGCGGACGTCTCATGAAACGGTCAAACCACCCGTCAATCTGTTTGTTGACGGCACTGACGGAGAACTTGTCACATTCCAGTCCTTTTCCTCCGCCAGCCGTAGCATTGGTATGTCCTGTGGAGGTGTGTCCGAAACGGATGATACGCCAAAGACCTGTAGGAAGGACGGTCTGGGGAGTGACTTTAATAACCTTGGGAAGTGGTGATGTAGTCTGATAGGTAGCGGCTATTCTCCAGACAGAACCGTTCTTGGACTCATATTGGTCGATACGTGGTTCTGCGGAGAGACGGAGATCCTTGATCTTCAGTACAGGCGACCATTTGGCGGCGTCAAGGTCCTCACTGCCTGGCTCTGTCCCTTCTGGGGTCCAATAGAAACGGAAATACCTTGCCGTGGTCTCAGGCAAGGAGTAGGTATAGTCTTGATCTGTGTTCTGCCAGCCCTGACGGGGAGGTGTCAACTGGCGGATATCATGGAAGGTGAGTCCGTCATCACTTGCCTGTACGAGCAGTCGCTGTGCCTGTACATTATTCCCACTGGGTATGATCTCCACACTTCTGACCGTCTGTGGCTGCTCATAGGAGACTTGGATATATCCTGCTTCTTTGGAGCGGAACGTCCCTTTCTCATCCCGTATGATAGTACCGGAAAACTGAGCGGCAGGTAATGGCTGCTCTGCCTGAATGGCGAAAGTGGCGATATCCTCGTAATATTCCTCATAGCCAATAACGGCACGAGGCACAGGTATCGTTGTCCCCTGACGGGTGATGGTGACAAGGGTGTCGCTCCACACCACTTTCTGCATCGACTCTGCCGGGGTAATCCAAGGACCGCCAGCCAGTGCGAACCCGTCGCAGATATGAATACCCATCTCCAAACCAAGGGAATCGGACTGTTGCATGGCATAGTCTATCATCTTCCAGAACGCTGGGGTGAGTTGCTGCGCCCTTCCTTGGTATTCGGGTCTTTCCTGTGTTCCACGGATAGGCATCAGGTAACAGCCGCCTAATCCTACGTCTTTCATCGCCTGCAAGTCTGCATGGATACCTTGCTCTGAAACGGCACCGTACATCCAGTACCAGAATGTCCAGGGCTTGGTGGTGTCCCCCCCTTGCGCTGACAGCGCAAGGCACAGGACAACAGCAGAGAGAATTATCTTTTTCATTCGAACCTTAGGATTGTATTGATGGTACCTTTTCCTTTACTCCAATAAGGCTGTGCGGAAGGACCGTTCAGGTCGGTGGTGTTCACCTTGTTACGCACGGCAGGGATTGCCTTGAAGAAGGCAATGTCCGTCTCGGGAAGGGTATAGAGAAGGTGGTCACGACCGTCACGAGGGGTATAGATGCCGACATAGTCGGAGGGGTTGATGATGCCAATCTTACCCTCTGTTGTCTCTATTTGCATCCAATCAACATCAGTAAAATAGCCTTTGAACTCAGGATACTCAAAAGACTCACCGGGGATGGGGTCGTTATAAGCGGTTTGCCAATAACCGTATTGGGGACCTTCCAGACGGTTCTGCCATACACGGTAAGGACCACGTCCTACCCATTGCTTGCTTTTGACGTTGCTCTCTGGATAGTCGAAGGCAATGCCTAAGAGGTCTACCACACCATTGAAGTAATAGTCGGCATGCAAGGCGACCTCGCCATTGCTGTTGAATGCCCATGTAACGGTATTCAGAGAACCGTGCTGGTAGTGAGCCGTCAACACACCGTCCTTGAAGTCAAAGCCGCAGAAAGCACCCATGTCGGCGTACTCCGTATAGTCGGTCTTTTTCTGGAAAGCCTCCTTGTCATCATGGTTATAGAAACCGTCTTGTGAACGGTCAGAGCGCTTGGCGGCTACAAAACGGGGACCGTTGTTCAATGAAATGGTCTTTCCACCAACAGAAACAGATTTTAGGTGACCGTCTTTCTTCGAGAAAGTATAGGTCTTGCCAACAGCCTTGACCGACAACTCATCAGCGGTCTCTGTCTGGGTGCAGTCAGTACCGGCACCATCACTTACGATAATTGCATCGGACTTGAACGACCATGTATATACTTCCTCGCCTTTCGGATTGGTGGCTGTTATTTGCAGTACGTCACCGGAACCTTTAGGCTTGTCAATCGTGGTAGAGGCAAACGGCTCCACACTACCCATATTCAGGGTTCCTTGGCTGACGGTCTTTACAGTCGACTGACCAAAGGTAGGCATTTTCAGGTATTGATAACTGAACAGACACTCTTTTAGGTTGGTGAAGTTATAGCAATTGCTAATCTCTAACTTCTCATCTCTCATCTTTACCTGTATCGGGCTCCATATCTCGCGAATGGTATAGAACGAGCCTTCCTTCTCCATATGTGGTCCAACGATACCGTCAGAGCCGAAGTTACCCATACAGTCCACGATGTTATTCATATCGGTACGTACCACACCCTGGTCCATCAAGTCCCAGAGGAAACCACCGGCACAACGGGGATTCGACATCATCAACTCCCAATAGTCCTTCAGACCGGCACCATGTCCTCCGTCATACAGACCATGCAGGAACTCGGTAGGCATGAAAATCTCCTTTTGGCGCATATACTCAGCCGTCTCTCCCCATGAGCGGTAATGCTTGGTCTCAAACCCGTTGCGGTTTGCCCAAGGATAGAGAACCACACGTTGCTGAGGGTCGAACTTCCCAAAGAAAGGCTCTAACTCATAGTTGAAGCCTCCTTCGTTACCATTGCTCCAGAAGATAATGCTGGGGTGGTTGACATCACGGGTCACCATCTCCTCTACCAACTGGGAGCCAATGATGGTCTCATGTGCCCAATGCCAACCAGGCAGTTCACACTCCACATAAAGACCTAACGAGTCGCAGGCATCCAAGAACTCTGGGTCAGCAGGGTAGTGGGAGAGGCGTACGGCATTCATGTTCATCGACTTGATGAGTTTGACATCCTCGATATTCTTAGCCTTAGAAAGGGTACGACCAGTCTCGGGGCGGAAGGAATGGCGGTTGGCACCCTTCACGATGACTTTCTTGCCGTTGATAAAGAGACCATCCTCCTTGTCGCCAGCATATTGATGCCGATACTCGATGGTACGGAACCCGAACTTCTGACGTTCGATATGGAGCGTCTTGCCTTGTTTGTCTTTTAAGGTAAAGATAGCCGTATAGAGGTTAGGTTGTTCCGCATTCCACGTCTTGATACCCTTGGCACTGAAGTCTACCTTCGTCTGGTCGCTGGTAATCGTGAAGGCAGGACTTTGCGCCACTTTTGTCCCCTTTGCGTCGACAATGTCGACGCATACAGAACTACCTGCAACAGCACGATTTAAAAAGACATCCGCCATAAACCGTCCATCGCCCTTGGCGTCAATGGCAACACGTTGGATATTCTGTGAAGGCTTCGAGATGATAAACACAGGACGCCAGATACCACCGAAATTCCAATAGTCGGCACGGCGTTCTGCGAGATTGACCTGTGGCACTGTGCTCTCTTTCAGCACCTCCACCTCCAGACGGTTCTTCTTTGCTCCGAAGAAGACACGGTCTGATACGTCAATGGTGTGACGGGTATAGCCTCCTTGATAGGTGCCATTGCCTGCCTTGCGTCCGTTAATCTGTACTTGAATCTCCGTAAAGGCAGCCTCAAAGACGAGCAGAATCTGTCGCCCTGCCCATTCCTGCGGCAGGGTGAACTCATGTTTATACAAGCCTCTCTCGTCGGCAATACCCTCAGGAGTCGCTTTACCATAGAAACGCATTCCATATTGGTAGGTGCCGAATCCCTGGAGTTCCCAACAGGAGGGCACACCTATCTTCGTCCATATACCACTGTTTCGTCCATCGGTGCATTTGAAGTCCCATTGCACCATGTCGTCACATCCTGTTCCACTCAGATACTGCCGATGAGTGTTTACGTCAGCAGATTGCGCTTTCATGCCCATTTGACATGCTGCCATGATGAGCATTGCTGTTATATGCTTTTTCATAAGAATCATTATTTATAAATAATGACTCCATTCAATGGCTTTTGTAACCGCTCATCATTACAAAAGCGAGCATTCTTCGTCTTCATAGAAAAGTTAGTAAGAAAAGATTATGATTAAAAGTTATCCCCTAAGCGGTATTATCCCGCCCCTTGTTACTCCACTGAAAGACAATGAGACACTTGATGTGGAGAGTCTTGAGAGATTGATAGAGCACCTGATAGCAGGTGGTGTTCATGGACTTTTTATCCTCGGTACAACTGGTGAGGAGCAGAGTCTTAGTTATGGCGTGCGTCAGCAGATGATTCGTGAGTCTGCACGTATCAACAAAGGTCGTCTGCCTCTGTTGGTCTGCGTGACAGACACCAGTATCGTGGAGAGTATTAAACTTGCTAAGGTTGCCGCAGAGTGTGGTGCCGATGGTGTTGTCTCTGCTCCCCCCTATTACTTTGCCACAGGTCAACCAGAACTTGCCCAGTTCTATGAGGAGTTAGTGCCCCAGTTGCCATTGCCTGTGTTCCTGTATAACATGCCCAGTCATGTAAAGGTTAGTTTCGCCCCGGATACCGTTCGTCGTATTGCCCGGAATCCTCAGGTGATTGGATTTAAGGACTCTTCTGCCAATGCGGTTTATTTCCAGTCTGTGATGTATAAGATGAAGGAGCGTCCAGACTTTGCCATGCTCGTAGGTCCTGAGGAGATAACAGGTGAGTGCGTGCTGCTGGGTGGTCATGGTGGTATCAACGGTGGTGCCAATATGTTCCCTGAACTATATGTGGCAATGTATGAGGCAGCATGTAATCGTGATATCCAGAGAGTATTGGAGTTGCAGCAGTATATCATGCAGATATCCACCTCTATCTATACAGTCGGCAAGCACGGCTCCAGTTACCTGAAAGGACTGAAGTGTGCCCTATCGCTGTTGGGTATCATCAATGATGATTTCGTAGCCTCTCCCTTCTATAAGTTTGAGGAGCCTGAACGGGAGAAGATTCGTCAGGCACTGGCAGCACTACCTATCAAAGACGGCAAACTATGCATCTGATAGATTTTATTATCTTTATCGTCTTTACACTTGGAGTAGTAGTCTTTGGCTGTTCCTTCTTCAAGAAAGGAAGTTCTGCGGATGAGTTCACCTCCGCAGGACACTCCATTCCTGGCTGGGTCGTGGGAATGTCCATCTTTGCGACCTATGTGTCAAGCATCAGTTATATAGGTTATCCGGGAAAGGCTTTCGCCTCTAACTGGAATGCCTTTGTCTTCTCCCTGTCTATTCCCATTGCGAGTTATTTTGCCGCTAAGTACTTCGTACCTTTCTACCGTCATAGTGGTTCGGTGTCAGCCTATACCTTTTTAGAAGAGAAATTCGGGGCGTGGGCACGTCTTTATGCCTCGGCATGCTATCTGCTTACCCAGATAGCCCGTATGGGTAGTATCCTTTATCTGCTTGCCGTCCCGATGTATATTCTGATGGGATGGAATTTGCATATCGTCATCATTGCCACTTCCATCGGTATCATTATCTACTCGATGTTAGGCGGATTGAAGGCGGTTATCTGGGCGGATGCGATACAGGGCATTATCCTGATAGGAGGGGCGATAGTGTGTCTTGGCATCCTGATGTTCTCCATGCCGGAGGGACCTATGCAGACTTTTGATATTGCCATCAACTCTCCAGAGGGGAATAAGTTCTCGTTGGGCGCGTTCACGTCAGACTTGACGACCTCTACGTTTTGGGTCTGTCTCATCTATGGTATCTTCATCAACTTGCAGAACTATGGTATTGATCAGAACTATGTACAGCGGTACCATGCGGCGAAGACAGACAAGGACGCTAAGTTCTCGGCACTCTTTGGCGGTTACCTCTTTATTCCCGTGTCAGCGTTGTTCTTCCTGATAGGTTCCGCTTTGTATTCCTATTATACGGCGGGAGTGGCTCCATTGCCTGCAGAGATAGCGGAGAAACCTGACTATGTGTTTCCTTATTTTATAGTCAATGAGTTACCTGTCGGTCTGCGAGGGTTGCTGATAGCCTCTATCTTCGCAGCAGGTATGAGTACGGTGTCTACCAGTGTGACCTCTGCTGCCACCATCTTGTTGACGGACTATTTCCGTCCGTTTTTCCTAAAGGCACGTTATGTTACAGACCGTCTTCGTCACCACGACCCCAATGATCATCACAAGCATCAGAAGTTGGAACTTGCCATCTTGCGTCTGTCGTCAGTAGGCGTGGGAGTGCTGGGTATCATCGTTGCTATAGCCATGCTGAGTGTGGAGAGCATTATTGACGCATGGTGGACACTGTCAAGTATCTTCTCTGGGGGAATGTTAGGACTATTTCTCTTAGGTTGTATGCCTCGGAAAATCAACAGGACTGCCGCTTTGATAGGATGTATCTGTGGCGTGTTAGTCATCGCATGGATTTCATTGGCTGGCATGTGGAGCCTTCCTGGTATCCATCTACATGAATACCTTGCCATTGTCTTAGGGACATGTACTATCTTCTTAGTAGGCTTCCTTGCTACTTGGCTCTATCAGACCAGTAAAAGGGTATAGTCAGAGATGTCTAATTGATAGGCAAGATACGAATCCGTAATGTTTGAGGTGTTGTGGGCACGGTGTATTTCTTAAGTACTCCAGGTCCACAACTACTGTTTCCTAAGCCCATCACAGCACAGTCTATGGAGAGATAGACCTTCTCTTGGTCTTGCAGTTCATAGTCATGCGACTTACTGGCAATATATGGTGCGGAATAGGGGAGTGCGGAGAAGGAGAAGGGGGCATCAATAGCCTCAATGCGTATTCCTTTTCCTTTCTTGGTTTTCAACTCTACAAGCGTACACTCCTCATGGTTGCCTGAGTCTTGCGGACGTGGGTAGTGGACATACTGTTCACCGACGGTCGACTTCCACATGCCGATAGGACATGACTCTTTACGATCGGGATAGTTGTCCCAAGGACCGCGTCCATACCATGACAGTTGCTCATAGTCACGGGGTAACTCGATGACGATACCGAGACGGGGAAGAGGTGGCAAACCCTCAGGAATTGTAAACGTGAAAGTCAGTTCGTTGCCTTGTTGCTCCATCGTCATGGGGATGGTCAGTGTGTCGAGACCGCAACGCTTCCAGTCTTTGGCAAGCCAGTTGCCGAAACTCTTGTCATTATCCGTGGGAGCACGGAATACCTGAGGCTTTATAGATGCCAGAAGAGAAGCGGGGAGAGGTTTCGCCTTGATGCTCCGTGGCTTAGGCAGAGATGTCTCAGGAAAAGACGGTGTGCCATTGCCATAGACTGCTTGAACCTCATAGTATTTGGGGGTCAAGGTACGGTCACTCATTACGATACCGTTCATACAGAAGGCATGGAGATTGGGCTTGTCACCGAAATCACCACCATAGAGTACTTTCTCTATGATTTTGTCTCCTACTTTCTCTTTCACGATGATTCCCTGGTCTACCCAGTCCCAGATAAAGCCACCCAGCATTCGCTTGTTGGAGTTAATCTCGTCCCAGTATTCCTTGAAATTACCAAGGGCATTACCCATACAGTGGGCATACTCACTGGTCAGTACGGGACGTGGACCTCCATCAGAACCAATCCATGTACAGTGGTCGCCTTTTCGCTGGGCAATCTCTAAGAGACGTTCCCAACGGGCGTTCTCGGCACGTTCTTGGTCAGAGCCCTCAGGAATGCCAGGGTTGAGGTATTCCTGCATCACACGGGGATAGAAACGGGAGATGACATCAACAGTAGAAGGATCTGGATCACCTTGTGCCCCTTCGTAGTGAACAGGGCGGGTGGGGTCGAACTCATGCAGCCATGCAGACATGGCGGCTTGGTTGGGACCATAGCCACTCTCATTGCCTAAACTCCAAAAGATAACGCAGGGATGGTTCTTGTCTCGCTCTGCCATACGGACGGCACGGTCTATGAAGGCGTCTGCCCAGTCGGGAGTTGATGCTAATGTGCCACGTAATCCATGTGTCTCACAGTCTGCCTCGTCCATGACATACATACCCATAGAGTCACATAACTCGTACCAGTGGGGACAGTTAGGATAGTGTGAGAGACGGACAGCATTGATGTTGGCTGCTTTCATCAGTTGCAGGTCTTTCACCATTAAAGCCTCCGTCATAACACGTGCCTTATGAGGATCATGCTCATGGCGGTTGACACCTCGTATCTTAATAGGTTGTCCGTTGATCAGCAACTGACCGTCTGCCATCTGAATGGTACGGAATCCCACCTGTTGGGTGACTTGTTCGATGGTCTCTCCATCAGCGTTCTGCAACTGCATCAACAACGTATAGAGGTTAGGATTCTCGACACTCCATAGCCGAGGTTTGTCTACCTTGATAGTCATGCGGTCAAACTTGCGGTATCCTCGTTGGGGGTACCATTCGTTCATGCGTGCTGCCTTGTGCTGAAGGTCGAGGACCTCCTGTGCCGCAACGCTATCGCAGCCTATGGTAACAGTGCCATCCATGAGGGTAGCCACGAGGTGGTAGCCTTCACCAGTCTCACCGTCATATACGCTGAACTGTGGGTTGATTTGCAATACACCGTCCATCGAGGAGCGGATAGCCACATCACGTAGTCTGACATTGGGAGTGTGATATAGAAGGACATCCCGGTGGATACCACCGAAACGCCAGAAATCCTGATCCTCTAAATAAGAGCCATCGCTATATTTGTAGACCTCTATGGCAATCTGATTACTCCCCGTTTGTAAGTATTGGGTGATATTGAACTCAGACGGTTCCATAGATCCCTGTGAGTACCCAACCTTTTTACCGTTTATCCAGACATAAAAAGCACTCATGACTCCCTCAAAGCGTAAGAATGTCTGTCCGTTATTCCAATCCTTGGGTAACGTGAAAGTCCTTTTATACTGCCCTGTAGGGTTGCGTTCCTCGTAGGTCGTCCATTCCTTTTTAGGCTCCTTCATCACGTAGGGAGGGTCTATCTTGAAAGGATAACCTGCAGAGATATAAATAGGAGTCCCGTAACCATTTACTTCCCAGTTGGCTGGGACTGCCAGTGTCTTCCATCCAGAGGCGTCGAAGTCTGTCCGGTAGAAGTCTTTGATACGCTCATCTGGTGTCTTCGTCCACCGAAATCTCCAGATACCATTAAGAGATAACATACGGTCACCCTTTTGCTTGTCAAAAGGAATGAAATAAGCGCGTGCCGGCTCACGGTTAATCTGTAACACATGGTTATCTTCCCAGTCGTGATGATTTCGTGATACGACGGGGAGGGAGATTAGCAGGGAAAGTATTAATAGCAGTTGTTTCATCTTATTCTATAGTGAGGTTGTCAAATATCATATGATTGATGCCGTCCCCTTTGAGTGACACATGATAGTGACCAGCGTTAATCTGGGTTCCTGTTGTGATACTGGTCATCTTACGCTTGGTCTTCTTTTGCTGGGTTTGTAAGAAGGAGATATCAGCATCTTTGTACACGACTCCTTTTGAATCGGTAATACGAACCCGTAACTGGCGTGTCTTCTCCGGATTATAGTACTTCCACCTTAACGCATAGACTTTAGCGACTCCAACGTTAAAGTCCCATTCCAGATGGTCTTTTACTTTCCTCCCTTCTACTTCAATAGCGGTTTTTGCTCTTGCTGGCAGCAGGGAGTCTGGGGTCTTGACAAGGATGTCGTTGTTGAAATCTGCCCATAAAGTCTTAGGGGTGGATAGGAGTTCCTGTTTCTGGCTCGTCGTCATAGGCATACTACTATCAACGGCAATGGCTATTGCGGAGACAATTGCCTGACCTGCTTTTACCTTGGGGAAATCAATTATGATCTCATTCCCTTGGTTTTCCATCTCTATGACTCTTTTATAAGGTTTTCCATAATGCACTTGTGCCCAGATATCCAAGTCATGAATACAGGTTTTCCCATTGACGGCAACATCAAAGACACGGAGCCCTTCCGCATCATGTTGGCGATACCATGGCTCAATGAAGTAAAGTTCTATACGGTATTTGCCTGGAGCGGCAGGGAAATGGAAACTCAATTGATGGCGACCAAAACGGGAGGTCTTGAAGAGAGGTGACGAAATGGAGTCGTTAAAGGTCTGGGATGCCTGATAGTGTGAAAGATGCAAAGAGTCGCTAATATACTGTTCTGCCCATGAGTGTGACCATTGAGTATTATCCTGCATCCAGCGATTCCCCATCTGATCTGTATAGGTGTCACCACCACAGTTTAGACGATAGATATACTGATAACCTTTTATGGGTGATAAAATACGCTCATCAATGATGCTTGCAGTAGGGACAATAGGTTGTGGGTTATAATGCTGTTGGTACATGTAGAAAGCGTCAGTGGGCTGATCCCAGATAGTAAGGAGTCCCTTATAGTTGAATGGTCCTGCTTTGTCGACACGGCGCAGTGCCTCATCGGGTTGACGACGTCCGGGATTGTCATGACTGACCAATAGCCAATGGAATTGTCCACAGATACTATCCTTAACGCTTTCTGCAAGCAGGATTTTCTTCTTTAGGATCTCACAGAAACGCTCTTCTGTATAGTTCTCACCAGTATGGTTGCCGAGGGTACGCCATGCGCCATACTCGCCATTGAGTAGTTGCTCAGGCGACTTCATCTCATTGCCATAGTTGTCGATATTGCCACCATAGGTGCCGCTCCAGTTCTGAACGACGTTCCAGTCTGTCCCTTCACCACCATTGCAAGTAGTAATCAACCGTTCGGTACCACAACGGGGATCCATCTCACGGATGATAGCACAACATTCCTCGGCGAAATCCTTGGGTAGCGTACTCTCGTTCTGGAGGCCCCATAGAATGATGCTTGGTGAGTTACGCCTTTCTTTCACCCACTGTCGTAAATGGCGTTTGAATGACTCACGGAACTCGGGAGTATCATACCAGATATGCGCAGAGAATTGGGGCCACCAAAGAATGCCTTCTTGGTTGAGTAACTCTTGATAGTGGAGATGATGGGGTTGATGGGCATCACGGAAGGCATTGAAGCCGAGGTCCTTTACCAGTTTAACGCGAGCCTCAATCTGCTCATTGGAAAAAGCATGACTCTGTCCGAACTCATGCTCATATTCGCATGTTCCATTGATAAAGACAGGCTGACCGTTAAGGAAAAAACGGTTATCTGTATGATCGGAACGTCCTGTGGAGCGGGGCCAGGAAATAGTATTGAAACCATAAGGGGTATCTGTACTTTCTCTTGCCTTGCCTTCTCGCTTTAGGATGGTGTTAATATGATATAGATATGGCTTCTCTTGTGTCCAACGCTTAGGATTACTGAGGAGTGATGACTGGTGGACAATTCTGGTCTCTCCAGCCTTTAGCGTGATAGTGTCAGTAAGGCGTATGACCTGTTTGCCACTCTTTTCACAGAGTTTGTTGATAAGGTCGATAGTGACAGATTCTTTACTGTAGTTCTTTACCTCAGTATCAATAAAAAGTGTGTCACAGGAGAGGTTATGCCAGACATGAACCCCAAAAGGCTCAATGCGTACAGGGTCGGTCACTTCCAAGGTTACAGGACGGAAAATCCCGAAAGGCTGACTGCCTTCGCTGAAGCCCCATTCACTGCTGCATCCACCACATACCCATGGCATGTCAGTGATACCAGCGGGGTGGGATATATTGACACAAAGCGTGTTCTCTGTTCCAATCTTGACAGATGGGGTGATATCAATAGTCTCTGTCGTTCGTCCAATATCATAGTGCCCAAGGAAATTACCGTTAAGTGTGATGTCTGCGTAAGTTCCAACACCTTCAAAGCGGAGAAAATATTGCTTATCAGGAAGATTGGGGGCTATGAAGTTTTTTGTGAAAACTGCCTTACCGTGGAGATTGCCATGTTCTTTTTGGAGTGCACCGTAATAGTCATCAAGGTTGATAGGAATGTCACGGGTAAAGGTTTTCCCATTGAAGGTAATCTCCCAGTCATTGTTTAATGCTTGTACATAACGATGACCTGTAGGCTCTGGGACAGGGAAGTTTACCTCACTTTTGCCCATATGCTTACTGGTGGCGACGGCAATGCCACGTTGTCCGGCATTGTTCACGGCACAATAGTAATGATACACTACACCGTCGTGTTTCACCACGTAACTCTTGTGGGCAAACATCTCATCGTATGGTTTGGAGGGGATAATCAAATCGTCTCCTGTCCAGTCGGTCCAGTGGATGAGGTCATTGCTGACAGCGAAAGTATTGAAAGCGTTGTATTCACGAGTAGGATTGAAGGCAGAGAAATAGAACATCACCCAGATATTATCTATTCTGACAATCTGTGCGTCGCCCGTGATGGTGCCGTCACTGTCATGGGCAAAGATCGGATTACCTTGATAGCGCTTCCATTTTTTCAAGTCCTTGGATAACGCAATGCCAATACGCTCCCCTTTAGGATGTGTATCGTCCTTTCCACCGGCATTGTAAAACATGACAAAGGGATATTTCTCTTCTCCCCTGATACGTTGCTTGGAGTCTTTGATCCAATAGATAGTGCTCTTATACTGGGTCATACGCTCCCACCACTGGGCATCCTTGTCGTCATAACTCATCAAAGGCATGGACTGCGTGTCCCATTGGTGAGCCTTCGTGATATCTTCATCCGTTGAGGCGATGCCGATGCTGAGTGGAGCGTTGACAGCCTCATACCCCGTACCAGGACCACCGATGTAAGTCATGTAGTGACGACCCTTATAGGGAAACATTTGGTAGGAGCCATTCCAGTTATAGTCGATAAGGGAGGGGAAACCGCCTCGTTGATTCTGATCCCATAGGTTGGCTCCGTCGGCAGGGTAGGCAAGGATCCGTCCCAGTGTCTGCCAATGTAACAGGTCATCACTCTTCGCAAGCCATGTCTCGTAGCCTCGCCCGTCAGTGCCGTCTTTCCCATTATAGCAGACGTAGGTCATATACCACGTATCACCCTCCTGGAACACGGTAGGGCAGTCTATCTTGTGGTAGTTGTCTGTGGGAACGACCACCATTCCGTATTTATAGGGTGTTCGTACCTCTTGGTAAATGCGGCTCATCTCCTTCTGTGTGATGGACTGAGCGGTCACTGCCATAGGCAAAAGGGTTAGCAGGTAAAGGATAATCTTCTTCATCTGTCTGTCGTTTTAGTAGAATTATAGGGCAAAGGTACAAATAAGCGAGTGAAAAACCAAATTTATTTGAGTTTTTCCAAGCGAGAGTACTTTCGACCGTCAGGTCAAAGGTACAAATAAGCGAGTGAAAAACCAAATTTATTGAGCATTTTTGAACGTGAGTATCTTCGAACGAAGCCTTCAAACGGGTCGTTTGTGGCTTACATTCGACCCGTTTGTAAGCCACAAACACCTCGAAAGTAAGCCTCAAATCATTCCCACAAATCAGTCGGTAACAGACCACCCTTCAGTTAACGACTGATTTTTGTTGACTAAACTTTTTTATGCAACCTTGTGCCAACCTTGACGACCTCAAAAAGGTTGCAAAGCCAGTGGCTATCGGTGTTTTGTGTCCTTTATCAAGTATGAAGTTATCATCTTAATCCTTTTCTGGAGGAAGTAAAGGCTCAGAGGCAAGCATGGCATTAGTCTCATAAGCATGTGACAACTCCTTTTGTACCGCACGATTAATAAAATCGTTGATAGTCAAACCCGTAGAGGCTGCGAATGCAGCAATGCGAGAATGCAATTCTGAGGTCATGCGGAGATTTAACCTACCACTGTATGGCTTACAAGGCTCAACACCATCAGCCTTGCAACCTTCCAGATAGTCATCAATGCCATCCTCGAAATCTTTACGAAGTTCCTCAAGAGTCTGACCTTCATATAGTATAAGAGCCTTACTTAATCCTTGAACCTTGCCTACTAAGCAATTATCTTCCTTGCTATATTCTACGGATCCTTTATATCCTTTATACTCTAAATAATCCATAACTTTCCTCCTTATATTAATTGGTTATTTTTCAAATGTCTGTAAATGTAAAGTCTTTGGGGAGTCTTTTGAATCGTTCCTTCAGTTTATTCTTTGCAACCATTATGATATGATTTTGTCGCAAAGGTACTAAATTTGGTACTAACCTCCAAATAAAAATAGAATAATTTTATGCGACAATCTACGGAGGTGCCGCCTCCTTGCCACGAAGCCCGTACCTTCGAGGGCAGGAGGTGGCACATCCTCGGGTCGAAGGTACGGGCTTCGAAGGGAGGATGTAGGGGCTTCGTTTCCTGTAGCAGGGTTGTAGCACCATTGTAGCAGGGTTAGCACCAACCATGCTACAGGCTCCGCCCTTTATTTATCGGCATTTGCATCAATTTGGTGATGTTGTGATATTAAAAACTAAAAATTTACGTGTATTTGAAATAGAAATAACGACTGGCAGGAACATTGCTCTGCCAGTCGTATGATTATTCTTGAATATTGTGGGTTAGTCAGTCCACAAGTTGCCGTGAAAATTAATGGAGGAATTTACCATGTATTCAATTATTCTTATTTGACAAGTATCTTTTTTGTCTCGCCATTCCTCATACGGACAATGTTTAGACCTTTGTGTGGAACATCACTATTTCGTCCGTCTAAAGTATAATATTTTGCAATAGAGTTCTCATAAATTACTTTTTTGCCAATGGACGTAACACTCTGGTCAATGTTTACATTCTCATTCAAGACAAATCCGAATTGTGAATTACCCATAGTAATTCCATTACTTGCATTCTCCATTGGTAAAATAGTAGGAACTATTGAGAGGTCTAACTCTCCATTTGTAGTAAGTGTCGCATATCTTTTTGCACCAATATTATATAATGCAAAGCCATCATCAGTCTTGACTATCTGCCAACTATTGTAAGGGCTACTTTCATCAAAGTTAGAATGTGACCCTCTTGATGTAATATGATTGTTGACGACATCATAAACATAATAATTAAAATTCTTAGTATCTATCAAAGCGTATGCTTTAGATTCTGATAGTCCTTCTACATCCATAGCCATTTCTCGAATATGAATAAAATTACTCCAACCAGGAATTCTGTTTTCTGTATATGCAAAGTCTGCCCACGTACCAACAGGAACAAATAAATTGGCATGTTTATATGTATTTTGAGTAAATATGTCAGTTTGATAGTTGGTATAAACACTACCAAATCTATCGTAATAATCGTCAGGGTCATTAATATGCTTTACAATTACATTCTCTAATTTGCAACTATAGAATATAGATGATCCTCCGTAAAAAATTTTGCTGATATTCTCAAAAATTAAAGTTTTCAGCCTTTCTCTAAAGAGTCCAGATATTTGTTTTATACTTTGAGGAATATATAATTTAGATATGTAATAAGCCTGATAATTTAAATTACCAGCCAAAGAAATCCCATAAACAGAATATATATTCCCATTATATGTCACACTTTCAGGAATATAAAGTTCAAAACACTCACCTGTTGCTATAGAAGATGGGATTGACGAAATATTTATAACAGAGGCTCCCTCGTCACTCAAATTATATTCGATACCAATACCGTCTTCATTTTCTATAACTACTTTTGAAGATACTTTTACACTTGTTATTGTTACGAAAAGAACAAGTATAATCCTAATGTTTAAATGTTTCATAAGTTTTATATTATTAGAGTTCATGTTTTATTTCACCTTTTGCTATCTTATCAATCATGTCAATACATTTTTCTGACACATAGTCCAGCCCATATTTGCTTATACCATAAATAGGGGCTGAATGCTTAATACATAACTCTTCAAAAGGATGCCATTCTAACTCCCTTTGAATCTTTACATATGCTTCGTCTTTTTCTTTTTGTTTCGTTGCATGCAAATAGGCTCTATACGCTTCCTGTAACAAGTTGTTGCGTGCTTGCCATTCTTTCATTATCTGTTCTTCCATTTTTAATCAGTTTGACTATTTAACTTCTCCTATTTTAAGATAATGTCCTTGTATTTGAGTTAATACAGAGTCTCCTTCTATTTCAATAGGTCCAAAACCATTCATAATTTCTCCCATATACTCTGCAATAGCCTCTTTAGAGGTGAATGAAATGGGAGGTCTACCGTCATTGGGATAAAACATTTTGTTCATCTTGCACATCGAATTAAGAGGTGCCTCCCTTCACCTTCAGTTATAATCAAGAGTTTTGCTAATATACATAAAAAGCGTGGGAGTTCTACCTGTTACCCGTCCCACCCTTAGAGGCTCTGGCATCGCCCAACTAGTAAGAACGAGCAACGCCGAAGCCCACGCCAGTATGTATAATCAACTATAATAGTCATAATCCAATAAGGGATACAACTATTAAGGATATTACATACCCATGAGCGTCATTGTTGCTTTGTTTCTTGACTAGTTGTTTGGAACTGCCAGATTCCTAAGGGTCAAGCACAAAGCGTCAAGTAACGCCTTTCCTATATATAGGTCCTCACCCTTACAGTCCCACACTCATGCAGGGCTTCGGTATGAGAACACCGCAAAGATACGAATAAGTGAGCAAAATACCAAATTTATTTGGATATTTTCGAGCGAAAGTATCTTAAAAACTTGTTTTAAAGATACTAAGAATTTTTGAATCGCCAAAAGAATCAAAAGAAAAAATAGGATGAAACAGGTTCCTGTCCCTTACGCCCTCTGATTCTTAGGTCTCATAAGTGTTTAGTGTTTTAACCCGTTGGCGGAATTAAAAAGAGTATTCCTTATTGAGCTACCTCTGAAAGATTAATGAGGACACAGATTTGCGTTTATATTCTAAGTCAAGGTGTTATGTGTCTTTTCCTGCTTCAAGTCCTTTGTTTCATGCTCATG
>JAFUFD010000014.1 GCA_017470055.1 Prevotella sp.
AGCAGGGCAAGCGAAAGATCAGTGAGATAGCCGCAGCCTGTGGCTACAGCGACCTGCCCACCTTCACCCGTGCCTTCAAGCGCCAGTTCGGCATGGCCCCCAGCGAGTATCTCAAGCAGGGAAAAGATGCATGAAATAAGATAATTAGGTGATGAACGTAATGAATATATCAAAACAGTCAAGGATGCATGGGAAGTTTGAACTGACGGTCGAATTCGGCAGAAGGTATAATCTTTACGTTCATATGACGCCCTCAGTTTTTAGGCCTTTTAAGAACTCTTCTTCTGTCATCATTTTCACTTCACCACGCTTAGCGGCTTTTACCTCGTTGAGTGCGCGGGTTAAGGTTTCTTTCACGTATGCCTTCTGCTTGGCGGTCTTAGCATCGTCAGCCTTTGGTTCCAACAGTTTGCCGGCAAGCCACTCACGGTCTTTCTGCTTGAGCGAAAGACCTTCGATGTATGTCCATAAATTGTTCAGTGCAAATGTCGTCATAATCCTAACATGTTTGGGTTTACGGGTGCAAATATACAAATAATTATCGAATAAACAATATTTTAATTAAAAATAAAAACATGAATCGCTTATGAAACGAAGTAAACGCTTAACCATTCGGCTGGCAGCAGTCAGAATGCTGCTCGCCACGCTCCTGCTCACCATGACCGCACAGACGGCATGGGCAACCGATTTGACGAGTGCGAACCTGCTTATAGACAGCGAAATTCCCGAGGGTACAGCAGGACACTATTATTACACTATGCCGAGACAGTGCAATCACACACTGACATTAACAGAACAGGATATATCTGACGGCAAGGGTACATTCAATGTTTATGATTGTGGTGGCAAGAACCATGATCAAGATTGGTACAACTTGAATGAGGAACTCGTTATAACGGCTCCATTGGGCTATGCAGTTAGGATTACAGGTACTGCTAAAACGGATGATAATCAGTATAAAGGTTCTGAGTATATGAGCGTATATGATGGAACGAGTACCAGCGGTGCTTATTTGGGAAAATTTGGAACCACAAGTCATTCAGAATATTATAACGTCGATGTACAGTCCAGTTCCAATAGCATCATGCTTAAATTTGTAACTAGTATTTGGAATATCAATGGAAGGGGGCTAAACCTTACGGTGTCGCTCGTTGATGTACAATCTCTTATTTCCTTTGCTACTATCAACATTGAGCAATACCACCGTTACACAGGTTCGGCTGTCGATTTGGGCTATACCGTGGACGATTCCAAGGGTAATCGGCTGACTCAGGGAACACATTATAATGCTACCATCAAGAACAATAATGGTGAGGTTGTTCAAAGTGCAATCTCCGAAGGACACTACACGCTGACCATTGAGGGCATAAGTCCCTATTCAGGCTCAAAGACCGTTGACTTTTGGGTCAACGAGAATCCTGGTGTGCTGATAGATAGTGATATTGCCGAGGGCACATTAGGACATTTCTTTTCATTGATGCCCAAATCTGGTTCTGCCACAGTCGATCTGACTCAAAGCGATGTTGCAACCTTAATGATTTACGATGATGGTGGCAAAGGCGGCGGTTATGACAGAAACACTCCTGGGAATTTTACTCCGAAGACCAATGGGTATCTGCTTCTACACGCACCGGCAGGATTCCAAATCCACCTGACGGGACATGTCAGGACTAAAACTTCTGCGGCATATCTCACAGTACACGACGGAAATACAGAGAGTGCCCCAACTCTATGTGCCAATGTTCATGGAGAAAACAGTTCCGCTGGCAGTCCATCTTATAAAGATGTTACCGTTGATGTCATCAGCACAGGAGAGTATATGCTGCTACATTTTGATGCGGGCACTGAGGTTTGGGATGGGGCCAGCGAAGGACTTATCCTCACAGCATCAATAGGTCATAGCATCACCGTAGCCGACGGCATCACCCACGGCTCTGTTAGTTGCGACAACTTCTGGATTAAGGGCAGCAGTACGACCATTCCGCTGACCGTGACTCCCGACGTGGGTTATAGCGACAACACAGTGAGTTATAACGACGGTAGTAACCACACGCTGACACCTGATATTAATGGGGCTTATTCGTTCACGATGCCTGATAAACCTGTTTTGGTCAGTGCAACATTTACTCCAACAGTATATAGCATCTCTTACGAACTTGCGGGTGGCACCGTGGCTACAACAAATCCAGACAACTATACCATAGAAAGTGAAACCTTTACGCTTATCAATCCGACGCGCACTGGCTATGAATTTAGCGGATGGACAGGAACGGGGCTTGATGCAGCAAGTACTAATGTGACTATAGTTCAAGGTACGACGGGCAACCGCAGTTATACGGCAACGTGGACACCTATCAGTTATTCCATTAGTTACAACGGCGTGGAGGGTGCGACATTTGAAACACCCAATCCAGCAACATACACCATTGAGGATGCCATCACCCTGAACAATCCGACTAAGGATGGCTACACTTTCGCTGGATGGTACGACAACGCAGAATTTACTGGCTCTGCTGTTACGACCATAAGTACTGGTTCTACTGGTGCCAAGACGTTCTATGCCAAGTGGAAGAAAAAACTCTCGACCCCGGACATCACCGTTTCTGCCATTGCTGACCAAGCCTACACGGGCAGTGCCATTGAGCCGACGGTCACTGTTAAGGATGGCGAGACCGATATCACCAATCAGTGCGACTTTGCTTTTTCAGACAATACAAATTTGGGCACGGCTACCGTAACCATCACCGCTAAGACCACAAGTACCGATTATGATGGCTCGACAACGGCAACATTCAACATCGTCTTCACTACCTCGTATGTTGATGCCGATGGCACACTGCATGAGGATGTCCCCGCTATCCCGCTGGACAACACAATGACGATGCTCCCAGGTGGCTGGTATGTGGTGAACAGTGATGTCAACTTGACAACGAAACTGACGTTCACAGGCGACACCCATCTGATTTTGGCTGATGGCAAGACGCTGACAATCGATGCTTCTAACGATGCTGGTGAGAATGGTGTCTATTTTGGAATGGTGTGCAAGTCGGTTGAAGAGAGTACGACGACTTATCACGACCTCACTATCTATGGCCAGACAGAAGGCACAGGAAAGATTTCGTCGAAAATGGGTCATGGCGGTATTGCATGGAGTTATGATTACTATGCCAAGAACATCACCATTAATGGCGGTCAGGTAGAGGCTTCTGGCTCTACAAAAGGGCTTGCTGCAAAAGAGAATATCACCATCAATGGCGGACAGGTAAGTTCGCAGAATGCCTACATCACTTGTGGTGGAACACTCACGCTCGGATGGAGCAATGCGACTGACTTCATTCTTGCCAAAAGTTATATAGACGACCAAACTATCGCTATTGCCGATGGTAAGGTATTCATGTCTGGCACGGATCTTTTCAGCGGTTCTGTTACAGCGACAGATATTAACGGAAAGAAACTAAGTCCAGCCACTTTCCCTGGCGGCATGACGATATCATCCGAAAGAGGTAAGTTGACAGCAAACCTTGACGACACGGCGACGGGTACGCTGGACATCCTGACAGCAATAGAAGTTGATCAAGTAGTTATTGAACGCACGTACGTCAGCGGCAAGGCATCGACAGTCTATCTACCGTTCAGCATCGCTGCAGCCAACGTGACGGGCGGCAAGTTCTATACGTTTACTGGCGTAGACGAGACGGAGACCCCATGGAAGGTGAACTACGACAAGGTTACTGGCGACATCCAAGCCAATACGCCGTACATCTTCCTGCCCGACGGTGCGAACGGCGGTAAGATAGTGGTGAACAACGGTTCGGACAAGATCAGCGTCAGCACCGCCAATCCGCATACAACGACACAGGGGCAATGGGAGTTCATCGGCACCTACGATTATATCCAATGGCTGTCGGACAACAGTCGTGCCGACGAGATAGGTCTGGTGTATGGCTTTGCCGCCAAGGACCTCACGGTGGGAACGACCAATTACGAAGTGGGGCAGTTCGTGAAGATTGGTTCCGGCGCCTTCATCAAGCCGATGCGAGCCTATCTGAAGCGCTCTGCTACAGCCGGAGCCCGTACCCTGTCGCGTGGTAATGCCGAGTCGCTGCCTGAGACGATGGTCGTGGTGCTCAGGGGAGCCAACGGCGAGACGACGAGCGTGATAGAACTGAAGAATGGAAAAATGGAAGAATTGAATTCCTTTGATTCATGGTACTCGCTCGACGGCAGCAAACTCTCTGGCAAGCCTACGAAGAAGGGACTATATATTAATAATGGTAAAAAAGTCGTGATTAAGTAAATGAAGACAATGAAGAAAGTATATCAGAAACCGACCATGTGCGTCGTAGAACTGCGACATCAACCGCGCCTGTTGGCTGGCAGTTATCCTGATGAACTGAACTACATCCCTGGCTTCGACAAGGATGACATGAACCAG
>JAFUFD010000086.1 GCA_017470055.1 Prevotella sp.
GGTCCTTGGCGATACGTCCCACCTTGACGGGCAGTGTCCGTCTCATGGCATGCTCCACCTCATCCCTGTGGGCTGCCAACTGTCTTCCGAATTGCTCTAAATCCATATTTTTTTGCCTAAATCCATTGTCGTTTCAAAAATTATGCTTATCTTTGCAGAGGAAAATAGTTCCTTATCTATGTTGGATTGTATTTCCAGCCGTGATACGGGGCTATTTTTCTATAAGACCTTTAAGTATATTAGGGCTATCAGATATACTGTATAAGTACTTCTTTCCATCTAAGTACTCTTTGACAATAATCCAAGTTTTATCTCCCTGTATTGATGTTTCAAAGAGATGTACCCAATTTGATCCTGGTTTCTCACTGATATCCTTTTTATGACCACGATAACGTGACTTTTTCAGAACTTCACCTATAGATAGTAGCATTCTGTTCTTTTCTGCGTAATGGATATGAGGTTGGTTTGTCCATTCGTCTATACTGGTTCTTGATATACCAATCTCATTCAATTTTGGATGACTAATGGTAGTGCCTTGGAGTGTCTTTCTTGCTTCTTTCTTAATCTCTTTTATATGCCCTCTTTCTATGCCAAATATACACCCATCAATGTACGGACAGTGATAGCAGTCCTTTGTCCTGTCCTCGAAGAATGAGGTCATGAAATCCCTTCTGCCAGGCTTATAGAAGGCGCAGTGGCGACAGTCGCTTGGGAAGTAAGGATGACTGTCGTTGATCAGGGCTCCGTCCTTACCCGGGTTGTTGTCAAGACCACGGTGGGGGGCGTTGCCCGGCTGCTGTGACACTGCAGCAGACGGAACGGGGGTCGCGGGCTCGTCGGTACTGGTGAGGTCGCACTTGCAGTTCCAGCGGTCGCCGGGACGGTGCTGGTCCCAGAACGGGTCGTCGACGGGGCGTATGACTCCCCAGAAGCGGCGGTGGTCCTCTCCCGGGTGGAGGGACGTGGACGGCATCCACTTGAGGTTGGGCAGCACGTCACGCTCACGCTCGAACTGTCGCCAGTCAGCAGCCTGTCTTGCGCGAAGAATGGCGGTGTCGTATTCAGTCCTGAGCCAGGCACGGCACTGGTGGCTGGCAATGGGTATCACCTCCTTTGACCACTCGTTGAAAGGTTTTAAATCGCCATTCGCGTCAAGCAGGCGTGCCGCCATGTCGTTCTGCATGCGGTGAGTCTTGAAGGCCGAGAAGACGGCGTTTCCATGGCGCACAGCCTCACGGAAGTCGTCATCAGGATCCGCTGCCTCGGAGAATCCCTTATCGGCAGCCGTGTTGAAGATGCGGAGGAACTCGCTGAAAAGATGCTCCTCGATATCCGTCTTGGGGTTGAACCGCTTGGAGTAGATGCGCCTCTGAGCCGCCTGCAGCACTGTCTGGTCGAAGCGGAAGGAGGCTGCGTCGGTGAAGGTGGTGACCGTGTCACCGCATAGGGGACCGTGGTTGTAGTAGAGGTCGTTGACTACCAGTCTAAATGAGCCCCGTCCGTCGGGGCTTGGGCGAAAAAATCCCTCATCCGCATCCAGAAGGTGCGCCGCTGGCGGTTGGCGGGCTGTTTGTCCTGGTTGTCAGGATCTGTGTCCTGTCCCTCGTCCCCTTTCCTCATCTGGCTGGCGATATAGGCATCCACTCGCTTGCGCTGCTCCTCCTTCAGGCTGTCGTAGTCCTTGGGCTTCTCGATGCCGAATGTCTCGTAGAGGTAGTCGTCCGATACAGGCAGCCCGAAGTTGGTCTGAGCCTGCACCAGGATATTCATCTTCGCCGTGAGGTCGACGTTCTTCGGCTCCATATAGACGAACTTCCCGCCACCGGTGTCGATGCCCATCGCCTGGAATATCTCCGTCATGTCATAGTTGAGCACGTTGAGGATGAACTTCTTGTCAGCCTTCAGGATGTTCTCCTCTACCGACTTATGGACGGTGCCCAGCGCCTGTGTGCCTGTCGTCGAGGCCTCGGTGGTGAGCGTGTTGCCCAGGATGAGTTTGGAGAGTTCCGCGTTGCACTGCTCGCAGAGTCGGTCATACAGGTCCGCCGACGCTGTCTTGCCCGTGGACTCCACCAGTCTCATCTCAGTGTCCTTCGAGTGGAGAAACCTCTGCAGCGCGCCCGCCGACTCGATATCCCTGAGCAGCCGCTTGCGCGCCTCGTCGTCACCAGTCTCATAGATATACTCCTGGATAGGCATCCCGAATATCTCCGCGAACTGTGCCCAGTCGGCGACGCCGTTACGCTTGTAGATGACCCAGTAGGCTGCCCTCACCAGCAGGCCAAGGTCACGCTCCTTGCCGACGAATAGCATGTTCGGGTACTCATCCCACTGGCTGCCGGAGATATCGCCCTGCTGACGCAGGATATAGCGGCGGACAGGATCCACGTGCTTGCGTGGTATCAGGTCGTAGTTGACCCAGCCGCTCTCCTTGTAGAACTGCAGGAGGGTGAAGCCGTACAGTTTCGCGTCGAAGATGTCGCCGATGAGACTGTCGAACCACGGGGACTCCAGTTGCTCGTTGACCTTGTCGTCCGGGACCCCGTCGCGGGTGAATGATATCTTGGATGCGAGCAGCGCGTTACGGCGGTGTTCTATGACGCTGGTGAGGTGCGTGTCCAGAAGGATGTCCTCATAGAGGTCATAGAGCCTTGTACGGCGGGCGTACTCGATATTCTCAGCGCCTTTGACGGCGCGCATGTAGTCGTCGATGTCAATATGGAACTTGCGACCCTGTGTGATGATGATGGTCGTCGGCGCTTTCTGTCCCGGCATGGGACGCAGACCGCCCATGGTAATCTTCTCTTTACTCTTAGTCATATCCTAAAAATGATTGGTTCGCTTGGGGTTGCTGAGGAGCCTGGTGCCCTCATGGCTGACCTGATCCTCATCGGATGCAAGGGGAAGCCCGTCGACGGAAATCTCCCCCCTGCTAATCTGTTTCAGCCACTCTACGGCTCGCTCATAGCGGTCACGCCGCAACTGTGACAGTTTCTGGGGATTGTGGATCGAGAAGATATGGTAGATGGCGATATCCAGCGCCATCATCAGCACCAGTTGGCTACGGTCCCCGCCGCGGGCGGAGAAAACGGCGTCACAGTCATAGCGTCCTGACATATAGGAGCGCATCTCCTCTATAGCCCTGTCCTCGCATATCTCCACAACAGCATGGTCGGCACGGGTCAGGGAGTCCAGTATCTCACGGTGGATGCTGGCGTCATAGTCTTTCAGATCAATAAACTCACTCATAATATCATAGTCTGTATTTGTTCCTCTTCCTGGTCTGTCTTGAGGTGATGATCACCGGGGGCTCCATCGATGCCTGCAGTTCGTTCAGTTTACGGTTCCCGCCCTCCACACAGTCGGGACCGTCGGCGGGGAACTTCAGCCGCATGGTGAACAGCAGGAACTGCTCCTCCAGACGCTTCATGTGGGGATCGTCACGGAGTGCCTCGTTCAGGACAAGGTTGCCCTCACGGTTCATCGGCTCTAGGTTCGCCTCGATACGGGTAGCCTTATCGGTTTTCTTCTCCTCGTCACCCCGGATATAAAGGTCGATGCCCTGCCTCTTGCGAAGTTCACGGACATGGGGCTGGAACACCTGCTGGAAGAAAGGATCCTGCAGGGAGTTGTTCTCCATGTAGCAGTAGACATTGCTCCTGCCTTCCGTCATCTGGAGCATGTCGACGTACCACTGGATGAACTCCGCGCTGGAGGCACGGTCGAGACGGCATCCTATGACATAGAGTCTCCCGCTGACCTTTCCCAACAGGATAACCGCCTTTGTGGAGTTGCGTTTGGTCTTGTTCTCAGAGTTCGACGGGTCACCATAGATCACCAGGTACTTGAATCTCCTGAGAGGCGGAATCTTGCCATAGGTGACTGACTTGAAAACCTCGCCCTCCGATATCGGGTTGTTGAAGTACTCGCCCTGAGCCGCTTTCGTGGATATCTTAGACAGTGTACGGTCGATATGCTCCTCGCTGTTCTTCTCGGGCCAGGTGCTTCGTCCCTCCTTGTCGCGGATATTGACGATATCCCAGTGGTCGGCAGCCTTTCCCGCACGTACCACACAGCAGTCCTTCGCGATGATGTTGCCGCACCAGACCACCAGCATGGGCTCTGATATGGATCTTGTGGGGTAAGCCGACCGCTCCACCCAGTCCCACTTCTTGTTGATGGTGTCCGGGTTAAGGCACTCCTCATCCGTGTCGAAGTCGTCGAACAGCAGTACGTCAGGACGCGCCGCCTCATTACGGGTACCACGTGGCGACTGCCCCGCGCCCAAGGCACGGAAGGAGGCGCCGCACTTCAATATAAACTCGCTGTCGGTCCAACTGCCAAGCGTCTGCTGCTTGCCGTAGTATGCCTCGATACGCTGGTTAGCCTCAAAGTTCACACGGTAAGGATCCAGCAGTCGCCTGGCGTTGTCGAGAGAGTTGGAGATGAGCAGGATATTCTTTTTCTTTCCGGTGAGCACCAGATAGAAGACAATGAACATGACACAGGTGGACTTCGCCAACTCGCGGCTCCATGAGAGCACCTCATACCACTCATCGTTGGAGATGATACGCCTGATAGCCCTCATCTGGAAGTCGGCGAACTCATATTTGGCATAGCCAGGGAAGAAGAACTTGATCCACTCCAAGGGATGCTCCTCCAGCCAGATGCGGTGCCTCTCGATATCCGCCTTGGACATCGCCTTGTCTACCGGGGTCTCGTGATATATGGTATATTTGTACGCGTCCCAGTCACGGTATGCGTCACGGTCAATCTGTCTCATAACTTGCTTTTGATGTAATTGTCAGCCAGGCGGGTAATCTCCTTCGCCTTGTCAAGGTCCATAGGGCGGATAAAGTCAATGAATCCCATCAGCACACTGATGATCTCAGCGATACCAGCCTCCACCTCCATCTTCTTGATGGCGGAGGATAGTTTGGAGAGGATGTCCGCCTCACTGGGGCTGGCATAGCGCTCACCCTCTGGTTTCTCCTCGATGGTGCGGTTGATCGCCGCCACCTGTCGGTACAGGTTGGCGATCTGCTGCTCACGGGTGATAGTGAGCCCCGCCTTGTGCTCCTCCCACTTGCCGTCGCCTACCCATCGGTTGACTGTCTTGCGTGACACGCCCACACGGTCGGCTATCTCCTGCTGGGTGAGGTTCTCCCTCAGGTAGAGGGTTCTCGCCCAGTCCTTTTTCTGTGTATTGGTCAGTTCTGCCATATATTATTTATGTTTACGGTGCAAAATTGCGGAAATTCCCCCTTTTATGCAAATCGGCATCGCATGATGACACTTTAAAACGTCATCATGGCATTCTAAAATGTCATGATAAAAACCCGATTTGCACGTCTCGTGGAAAACCCTCATCTTTGCACAAAAAAAGAACGATGGCAAAGCGTAAATTCTATAACATGATGGTCCCTGGAGACAAGGAGTGTACCATATTCATATACGGTGAGATTGGGGAATGTGCCGAGGTCAAGAGTTCCGATATCGCCCAGGAACTGATTATCGCCAACCAGAAGTACGAGCATGTCAATATCCGTATCAACAGTATCGGCGGTGACGTGTTCACAGGCCTGGCAATCTACAACGCCCTGAAGCGTTGCTCCAAGGCGCACATATATATTGACGGCGTAGCGGCTTCAATGGCAAGTGCCATCGCCATGTGCGGTGCTCCTGTCGAGATGAGCAGGCATGCCCGTCTGATGATCCACAGCGTCAAGGGCGGTTTCTACGGTACCGCCGACGAGATGGAGAGCACGGTCAAGGAGATACGTACGCTGGAGGAAACCCTATGTGATATGTACGCGAGGAAATGCGGCATGACAGCCGATGAGTTCCGCGCACAGTATTTCGACGGGGAGGACCACTGGCTCTCTGCCCGGCAGGCTCTTGACATGGGGTTCATCGACGGTATCTACGACACTGACCCCGTCCCTGAGAACCTGACCAACGAGGAGTTATACCAAACATTCAATAACCGGCTTGATACCAAGCCACAAACTATTTTAAACATGGGATTAATTGACGAATTGAGGAAAGACCCGCAGTTCAAGGATTGTAAGGACGATGCCGAGATCCTTGCCAAAGTGGGGACTTTGAAGAGCCAGGCAGGCGGAGCCGCCGCACTGGCTCAGGAGAACGCCGCCCTGAAGAGGGAGAACCAGGCGTTCAAGGAAGAGAAGGAGGCTGCTTTCAAGGCACAGAAGAAGCAGTTGCTTGACGACGCGGAGAAATGCGGGCGTATCAACGCCAGCACCCGCCCGGCTTTCGAGGCTCTCCTGGAGAGCGACTATGAGAAGGGCAAGGCAGCCATTGAGGCATTGCCAGCCACTAAGCGTGTGATTCAGGATATCAATCGGGATCAGGATGGTCCTGATGCCTGGGACAAGAAACAGGCGGAGATCCGTGAGAAGTACTATAACAACTAATATATAAGAGTTATGCCAATCATTATTAAAAACACCAATTACAATGGTGAGGTACTGGCACGTATCTTCACCCTTGCCGTGATGGGATGCCAGATTGTCGAGAAAGGACTTATCGCCGTCATCCCTAACGTGGACAAGAAACTAAGCATTCCCCGCCTGCGTACAGGCAAGATGCTGCAGAAGAACAAGGAGATGCCCAAGTTGACAGATGCCAAGGGCAATTTCGAGTACAGTGAGAATGAACTTAACCCAGAGGAGTTCATGGCATTCACAACATTCAACCCTAATACCCTTTACAATATCTGGCGTCCTTTCCAGCCAAAAGGGGACCTCGTGTTTACGGAGTTGCCGCCTTCTGCCCAGAACGCTCTGCTTGACGCATTGTCACGTCAGGTAAAGTTCGAACTGGGTCTACACTACATAAACGGTGTCTTTGGCAAAACCGACGATGAGTTGTTCAACGGTATCCTCTACCGCATCAAAAATGATAAGGATGTCATCCGTATCTCCTCCAGTGAGACCAAGATGATCAAGAGACTCTACGCCCTTAGGGCTGCCATTCCTGAGACCATCAAGGAGCATCCTAATCTCCGCATCCTCATGAGCCCTTCTGACTTCGATGACTATGACACTGAACTGACCATCCGTGAGCATAAGAACTCCGACGAGACGAAGATCAACGAGAAGTCCTTCAAGGGCATCAAGATCGAGACGCTTGTGGGCTGGCCCAGCGGTTTGCTCATCGCCACGCTCTGCGCCCCGGACGAGTCGTCCAACCTCTTCGCAGGTGTCCATCTGCCCGATGACGAGAATGTCATCCAGATTGACAAGTATATGCCTGCTGGTGAACTCTACTTCTTCAAGATGAAGATGAAGGCTGACACTAACATCGCCTTCGGTGAGGAGGTCGTAGTGCTGGATACCCGTGAGAGTCCCGAGTTCGCCCCCAGTATCAGCCTGAGCCTTGAGAGCAAGACCTTCGATGCTGCGGGCGGTAGTCAGGAGATCACCGTTACGGCTACCAGCGACTATAAGATCGGAGCCGTACCCGCAGGGTTCAGCGTGGAGGAGAGTGACGGCAAGTTCACCGTGACGGCTGCCGCCAACACCGGTGAGACGGATGTGACTGGTACCATTACGGTATCGCTGTCCAACAATCCGTCAGTCAAGAAAGTTTTAAGTTTAACAACCAGCCATCAGGAAGTGATTCCTGAGGGATAAAAAAAAAGTGTATGGCTAAAGTAAGAGTGGTGAACATGTTCATTGACAAGAACGACCACAAGACCAAGTACAAGAACGGTACCATCCTTGAGATTAGTGACGAGACCAGAGTCAAGGACCTTATAGACCGCAATCTCTGCAAGAATTATTCCGGCAACAAGGAGGCGGATATCACCCTAATCCAATAGTAGATGGCACAGTTACGATATCTTGTGATCCACTGTACCGCAACCCCGGAGGGACGTGAGGTGACCGGTGCCGACATCCGGCACTGGCACTGCGACCCCAAGCCGAAAGGCAACGGGTGGAGACAGGTCGGCTATACGGACATCTTCCACCTCAACGGAGGCGTTGAGCGCCTTGTCGCCAACAACGAGGACGCCAATGTCGACCCGTGGGAGATCACCAACGGGGCTGCCGGGTACAACAGTGTCAGCCGTCATGTCGTGTACGTGGGCGGTCTCGCAAAGGACGGGAAGACTCCCAAGGACACCCGTACCCTGGAGCAACGCAAGGCGATGGAGAGATACGTCAAGAGTTTCCACCGGAAGTTCCCCGATATCCCCATCATCGGTCATCGTGACCTGCCTGGCGTGACAAAGGCATGCCCTTCCTTCGATGTGGCGCAGTGGCTGAGAGAGATCGGAGTCAAATAACCCTGATATATGGCAATGGTAGACGCAATACTTCTGATATTGCAATGGGCAGTACCCGGTGGCATCGGTGGCACCATAGTCTGGCTAGTAGACCGTAAGGGACGTAAGGCTGAGACGGCGAAGAAGGTGCATGACGCCTATCGTGCCATGTATGAGGAGGTGTCACAGGACTTGGAAAAACAACGTGAGCAATATGAGAGACTTTACAAAGAACTTGAGGACAACCGCAAGGACTACCTGCGGCTCAACAGGTCGGTCAACCGCCTGTCGAGAGCCGTCGAGGCTATCCAGTTTTGTCCTTATCGCACTAATTGCCCTGTCCGCCGTGAGTTGCGGCTCAGCGAGGAGAGTGGAGGCACAGTCAGAGACGGTAAGAGCCGCAAGTCTGCAGCAGGTCACCGGCGCAAAGGTGACGGTGACAAGCGAGACGGAACCGTCGACGACAGAGACAGCGGCACTGACTCTCCCGGAGGAGAGGATATCGATGCTTCCGGAGGAGGCTGAGTATAGTGCCTCCATGAATGATATCCGCGTGTCGGTCAAGAGAATCGGCAAAGACTCCCTCATGGTGTCAGCGCAAGGAGTCAGACAACCCAAGCAGAAAATTCTTGTAGCCGCTGACCTCTCCTCCCGGTCGGAGGTCAAGGACACATCGAAGATGCGAGCGGAGGGGTCTCCGGCGGAGTTTTACCGTACCCGGGACTATCAGCCAAGGGGACAGCCTTCAGGCAAGATGACCATAGAGAGTATCACAATATGCGTCATTGCCATACTTCTCATCGCATTGATAGCATACGAGTATAACCAAAGAAGCAAAAAAGACAAAGATGGATAAGAATTTTATTTACGGTATAGGTAAGGTCACCATTGGCGAGAGCGAGGTGGGCTACATCGAGAAAGACTCTTTCGACCTGGGCGGCACCGCGGGTGAGACCGTGGACATCAACGCCGAGCAGGTGCCTGGAGCCCCAGTACTCCAACTGGTTCAGAAGAACGGCACGATAGCGCCGACCTTCAACCTCATCCAACTCAACCTTGATAATATCAAGAACGTGCTGGGAGGAAAGATCGAGGGTAAAAAGTGGCTGGCTCCCTCCGAACTGATCAATATCCAGGACAAAGTCAAGATCGAGACTGTCTCTGGTGCTGTGATTGATATCAAGAAAGCGTCAGTGACAGCCAACCTCACAGGTAAACTGGCTCTCACAGAGACGGCAAAGATCGGCGTCACGCTGAAAGTCCTGATTCCTGACGATAAGAGCAATCCTTTCAGTATCGACTTCACGGAAAATGGAAGCGGTAGTCAGGAGGAAAGCGTGGTTCCTGAGGGCTAAACCATATCAGATATGGATGATTTGAAGAAACGGCTCATACAGATAGAGGCGGGGGAGGCACTACTTGACTCTGGTGTCTCCTTCCCTTTGAGATCCTTAAAAATACCTTTCAAGAAGAGACCGCTGGTCATCAGACTCACAGCCAAGCGTCCCCGCCTCTCTGTGCAGATCAGGATCGCGAGGATATATCTCAGGATGGGGGTCAAGGCGAAGGATATCCTCGCCTTCTCAAAAGAGGAGGACATGAGGTTCCTCGCAGAGCACGGAAAGGATATCTCGCTGATGGCGGCTATGTCGGTATGCTGCACATCACTGAGATGCCGGCTTTTCAGTCGTCCCCTCGCCTGGATCATCAGACACTACGTGGCGGATGAGCACATCCAGTTTATCTTCAGCAAGTTTATCCTGCTAATAGGTACCAAGCGTTTTACGAGTTTTATCAGATCGGTGGAGACGGCAAATCCGGTAGCACCGAGACTGAGCCACAAGGGAAAGAGGAGTTAACGAGCGAGTATGAGGGCTCCCATAGCCTCTTCGGTTTCATCTGGCAGATCGTCAGTGAGACAGGCTGGAGTATCCAGTATGTCCTAGACAAGGTAAACTACCAGACACTGGTGATGATGGTGTCGGACGCTCCCCATTACAGGAGCAGCAGTGACAGGAAGGAAGAGCCGGAAACCACCACACAGGAACAGGGAGAGTCAGACGACCCTGTCCTGAGATTTTTTCAAAGCAAACTATAATGAAACCCGTAGAGATCGAATTTCTTATGCGCGGCAACCTCCACAGGGGGCTAGGCCAGGCACAGCAGCAGGCAGTCCAACTTGACGGCATCCTGAGGCGTGTCGGAGCCACTGTCGGTATCGCGTTCGGTACCGCACAGGCTGTGGACTTCGCCCATAAGATCATGGATGTCCGCGGGGAGATGGAGAGCCTGCAGATGTCCTTTGAGACACTGGCGGGTGCCTCCAAGGGTAACAAACTATTCAGCGACATCAAGGAGTTCGCAACCAATACCCCGATGATGATGCAGGATCTCGCCAAGGGGGCGCAGACCCTACTTGCCTTCAACACGGAGGCGGAGAACGTGATGCCCATCCTCCGCCAGATAGGAGATATCTCCATGGGCGACGCCCAGAAGTTCAACTCCCTCGTGCTTGCCTTCTCGCAGATGTCGTCGACGGGCAAACTCATGGGGCAGGATCTCCTTCAGATGATCAACGCAGGCTTCAACCCGCTTGTGGTCATCTCAGAGAAGACCGGCAAGTCCATGGAGAGACTGAAAGACGACATGTCGAAGGGCAAGATCACCGTCGATATGGTCGCTGACGCATTTGCCACCGCCACCGCTGAGGGCGGTAAGTTCCACGGGATGCTGGAGAAACAGTCAAAGGGAGTCCAGGGCGCGATGAGCAACCTGCAGGGCGCATGGGAGAATTCCTTGAACGATATCGGCGAGAAGACCCAGGGGGTGATGATGGACGGCATAGAACTCGCCACCCTCCTCGTGAAGAACTACGAGCAGGTTCTTGACGTGCTGGCGGGAATCGCCGTCGCCTATGGCACCTATAAGGCAGCCTTGATGGCATGTGTCACCATCGAGAAGGCGCGCAACATGGCGGATATGATCCGGCTGGTGATGATGTACCGCAAGGAGATGGGACTATTGACAGCAGCCCAGAAGGCGTTTAACCTCGCTGCGCTCAGGAATCCCTATGTCATGATAGCGGCAGCCCTTGCCGGGGCAGCAGTAGCCGTCTATAAACTTGCCACCGCAGACAATGCGGCGGAGGCGGCTCAGAAAGACCTTAACAAGACTGTTGAGAAGGGTGCTAAAGCCTTGAACGACCATCAGGAGGAACTTGACCGCCTTACCAGTACGGCTAATGACGAGGCTGCGAGCACTACAGCGCGTAGTGACGCTATGCAGCAACTGATTGACAAATACCCTAATATCATCAAGAAATACATCGATGAGAAGGGACATCTGAAAGACATACTCCAACTGAAGCACGAGATTGCCATGTTGGACGGGAGTGAGACAGCCAAGAGCCTTGCGGAGAAAAGGGAAAAGGCACAAAGATACCTTACCCTCTATAAAAGGAGATTCCAAGGTCTGTCACAAGAGGAGTGGACAGAGTACTCCAGACTGAAGAAAGAGGTTTGGGATCAGCAGGGATTCTGGACGAAGGCTGGCTATGGCTGGGGAGATGACAAGTTTGTCAGAGACTTCTATCAAGGGCAACTCCCCGGGCTCAAGAAGGCGGCAGCCCGTGCCAATACCGAGAATGTCCTTCGTGAGTTCAATTTCGGGCTTACGGAGAAAACGGATCAGGAACTGGAGGCAATGCTGAAGGTCGCCAGGTCATCACTGGACAGACTCAACCAGAAAACCATAGCGGCAAAGGATGCCCTGACCAATGACTACCTTACGGAGGGTGACTGGATGGAGCGTATTAGTACCATCAGCGGCATCCTCGACAAGAGGCATCCTAAGAAACCAGAGACACCCGCCAAGCCAACCAAAGGAAAGACCGCCCTGGAGACAGAGACAGAGCGTAAGCAGAAAGAGGCTGACGCCCAGGTTGAACTTGACAAATATACACGTAACATGGTCCTCGCCACCCGACAGTCTGAGTTGGAGATCAGACAGTCACGCCTTGACGCACAGGAGGAGGGTCTTACCAAGGAGGTGGAGCAGATCAGGATCAACTACGACAAACTGCAACTTGCCAACGAGCAGCGCAGGGAGCAGATGGTCGAGCAGATGAAAGCCGCTGAGCGTAAGCAGTGGGAGAAAGACACCCCCAATGCGGCAAAGGAAGGCAAGGTGTTCACCTCCAGGATAACCGCTGATGACTTGACTGCCGAGCAGAAGAGAATCCTCAGCGAGTATGAGAAAGCAGCGGAGCAGTACAAGGAGTCAGCCACCGCCTCTGCGGTGAAGGATATCACCAGCCAATATATCAGGGACTATGGTGACTATCAGCAGCAGCGTGAGTTGATTATCCGTGAGGGTAATGAGAAGATATCCCGCCTGATGCGTGACTACGAGCAGGCGGAGGATGCCAATGTAAGGACTGCCATCCGTATGCAGGCTAACGGTGCCCGTAAGGAGATGGAGAAAGGAATATCCGAACTGGACTTCAAGCACCTGAAGGACTCCATTGACTGGGAGACAGTCTTCAATGACATCGATAAGGTCTCCACAGGATATCTGCAGGATCTCAAGACCAAGTTGAAGACAGCACTGGACACCAAGGATATCACAGCGGAGAATGCCAAGGTCCTGTCGGAGAAAATCCGTGAGATAGAGGACCGTATCACAGTCAGGACCGATTTCCTTACCCAGTTGCTTCCGGGACTCAGGGAGCGCAAGCGTCTGACAGAGGAGGCGGCACAGGCAGAGGACGCATACAGGAAAGCCATTGCCAAGGAGGGTGATGCGATGAATAAGGTCATCGCCACCAAGAAGGAGATTAAGGCTGCCCTTGACAGTGTCGATATCCGTGATGCCCTCGGTCAGAGAATAACTATTGAACTGGAGGCTATCAGTGAGGAGAACAAAGAGAATCTCCTTCAAAACATAGACAAGGGCTCGGAACTGTACAAAGCCCTCCTGAGACTCTTTGAGAACCTCGCCGAGGACAATGAGGACCTGAAAGAGACCCAGGCTACGACACAATCCAGAAAAGCCCGTGCGGAGACAGTCAATGACAGTCTGTTGAGACTAAAAGGCGGCTGGTCAGATTGGTTCAACACAGGTGATGGTACCTTTACGGAGATATTCCAAAGTGTCAACCAGAATGTCCAGTCACTAAACGACCTGGCAGATACCTTGGGGGTTGCCGATACGGACTTCGGAAGGTTTGTTGGTGACTTCGCTGAGTCATCGCAGCATTTTACCGATGCGATATCCAAGTTGGCAAGCGGTGATGTGATCGGCGCTCTCGACAGCGTTATCAACGGTTTCGCCTCCCTTGGAGAGGCTATCGGCGGTGTCTTCGGGTTAGGAGGCGCGGACTACAGCGCCTACAATGCGATGAAGGAGAGATTCGACGCGCTCAATGAGGTGTGGGATGAGATCCTGCAGAAGAAGCGCTCATATATCAGCCTAAGTTGGGGAATTGAGGCACAGAGGGCTGGTGACGAGGCTTTGGCTCTGCTTGACACGGAGCGCAGGATGAATGCCCTTCTCGGTGAGCAGCGTCTTGACTCTGGCTCAAGTACCGGGAGCCATTCTATCTGGTACAGGATGTGGAAGGGCTCGTACAAAGGCGATATCACCAACGACAAGGGAGTGACTAATGACGGGCAGAGGCGTGGCGGCATCATGTGGAGGGATGTCAATGAGGCCGTCATGCGCGGACTCTCCTCCGCAGGGCTTGGCAACGTGGACTTCTATGGCATGGGCGACATGCTCAATATGACTGGGGAGCAGTTGGAGTGGATCCGCGAGAACTATACCGGTCTATGGGTTGCCATGGACGGAGAGTTCCGTGAGTGCCTTGAGAATATCATCCAGTATGGGGAGACAGAGTCAGAGATACTGGAGCGGATCCGCACGCAGGTGCTTGGGACCTCCTTTGACTCCATGTTTGACAACTGGATGCAGAATCTCCAGAACATAAAGGACGGGACGGACTCGGTCACAGAGGCTATAGAGGAGGACTTTGAGGAGATGATGAATGTCTCCGCCATCAAGTCTATTATGGGTGAGACCTATAAAAAGCGCATGAGGGAATGGTATGACCAGTGGTATGCGTCTTGGGAGGAGGGGAAAGGGCTCAACCAGTCTGAGATCGCCCGCCTCAAGGAAGGCTACATGAATATTACCAATGACGCGATGAGGGAACTGGAGGCTCTCCGTGAGGCAGGCATCCTGCAGGACATGGAGCAGGCATACAGCCAGTCCGGTCGATCCGGCTCCTTCAACGCTATGTCACAGGAGCAGGGTACGAAACTGGAGGGGATGTTCACGTCAGGGCTTCGTCACTGGGTATCCATTGATGAGGAGACGGAATCGGTTGTGTCAGTCCTTGGTGACGCTATTGACAAACTGGAGGAGATTGCCGATAACACCAAGGAGAGCAAGGGACTCCAGAAGGATATTAAGGAACTAATTGACAAAATCATTAGGGACGGCATAAAGATGAAATGATATGGACGGGATACTAGCAGGACAAGTAATAGTCAACGACAAGGACATCTGGACCTCTTACGGTGTGTTCCTGGCAGAGGAAAGCGAGGGAGGCATGGATAATCTCTCTGCCATACTTACGCCATCACCCACCAAAGAGCATACCGCTGTCAATATCAGGGAGCAGAACGGTGAGAAGCATTCCTCCACGCTGACAGTGGCTAATGAGGCGCGCGACGTGACACTCCACTTCGCCCTGTACGCTCCGTCAAAGGCGGAGTGGTTCCGCAGGTACATCGCCTTTATCAATTTCCTGAAGACTGGGGAGAACGGGTGGCTCAACATCAGTTTCCCAAGTATCTCCATCACGATGAGAGTGTACTATCAGAGTGTCCAGGACAAACTCAAACCGCTCTCATATCTGTGGAATGAGGGCATGCATGCCGGACGCTTCAAGGTCAAGTTCCGCGAGCCAAACCCCATTATATAACGTTTGAATACTGATTGAATGCTACTCACACTATACGACAGATATCACCAGAAGAAAGCCGACCTGTCACCCAATGACAGCAGCCGGCAAGAGAAGGAGATCCAGAGTGACAATATCCTGGCACTCTCCTTCACGCTCTATGAGTGTGTCAATGTGGAGGTGAACGACTACTTGGACTTCATGGGTGAGCGGTATTGGGCGATAGAGCGATATCGTCCCAACGAGGTCAACAGCCAGCAATGGAGTTATGATCTGAGGCTCTACGGCATTGATAGCCTTATTAAGCGTTATCTGGTGCTCAATAAGGTGGACGGGACCACTAACCCTATCTTCACGCTGACCGCACCGCCCGTAGAGCATGTGCGCCTGATTGTCGGTGTCATCAATGAGGAGATGGGTACCACCGACTGGAAGGTGGGCACGGTGGAGGGGACGGAGAATGTCACCGTCGACTATGAGGGCAAGTACTGCCATCAGGGTCTTGAGGAACTTGCGAAGAAGACGGGTACGGAGTACTGGATAGAGGGTACCACCGTCAACCTCTGCCGTTGTGAGCATGGCGAGGAGATTACGATGGGATATGGTAGCGGGCTTGTCAACATCAGTATTGACAAGGCAGACAATGTCGCATTCTATACCAGGCTATTCCCTGTCGGGAGTTCCCGGAATATAGACCCAGAGAGATACGGATACCCAAGGCTCCATTTGCCAGGAGGACGTGAGTACGTCGATATCAATACGGAGGAGTATGGTGTCATCCATCATTTCGAGAAGGATGCTTTCGCAGATATCTATCCAAGGAGAGTCGGCACAGTGTCATCCGTCCGCAAGGAGACAAGGACTGGGGATGACGGGAATCCCTTCGATATATATTTCATCAAGGATGACGGTCTGGAGTTCGACCCAAACAACTATATGCTCCCAGGTAAAGTCCTCCGTGTCTCTTTCCAGGAGGGAAGTGAGATTGCCGGTCTGGGCAGTGAGGAGGATGGCACCTATTTCTTTGAGGTCAATTACGACAGTAAGACCAAGGAGTTCGAGATCATCACCCTCTTCCCCTATGACGACGGATCACAGTTGCCTGGTGGCAACCTGATACCCGCAGTAGGAGACCAGTATATCCTGTGGAACCTGCGCATGCCCGACGAGTACTACCCGCTGGCGGAGCGGGAGTACCAGGAGAAGGTCAATGAGTACAACCGCCAGAACGCCCTTGATGTCACCAAGTTCCAGGGACAGACAGATCATGTATGGATAGAGGATAACGATATTGTCCTGACTGTCGGTCAGCGTATCCGTCTGGAGAGCAGCCAGTATTTCCCCGCCAAAGGATATAAGAGCACCAGAATCACCAGGATAAGCCGCAGGGTAAACTTGCCGACCATAATGGATATTGAACTCTGTGACGCACTGTCGACAGGGACGAAGGAGAAACTCAACAATGATATCGCAGATGTCAGGAACTACGCGAAGTCCATCAAGCAGTCCATTTCTATTCCTGATATTATCAAGACAGGGGATGGTACCCTGCCGACTGACAATAACCTGTTTTCGGCTAAGCGTGTTCTCAATGATTTCCTCTCGAAGAACCTCCCCGGCACAGCCAAAGAGGTTATAACCTTTCTCAAAGGCATAATCGTCAAAGCAAAGAGTTACTTCAAAGGTATTGAGAATGAGGGCGATATCATCAACTCGGGAAATATAACCAACGACGGCGATATTGCCAACACGGGATCAATCGCGACCAAGAACCTAGTGGTCACAGGCAAGGCGACCTTCATGTCCGTGGAGATAGAGGAGGTCAAGGCTGCGGGTGGTATGATTGTCGAGAGTCCCGGACGCTTCCGCGTCGACAAGGTGGCTCTCCTCGACGATATCGGTGCCCAGCGCACCGCCTTAAACAAAGATACGGGCAACACGGACAGGGTGATCCGCTGCTACCAACTTGCAAGAGATGACCGTGATCGTCTCATTCTTAACGAACTACGCCCAGGTGACCAGGCGCTATGCATGACTTTCAATGTCGACCCAGGGAATACGGACGTTGCGACCACCAACCGCTACTGGTGGCGCAGGGTCCTTGCCGTCAGCACCACCCCTGAGATCTTGACGGAGGATGACGGCGGCACAAACCCCTACCTCTGGGCGGACATATCACTTGACGACTATGACGACTCCTTCGAGACGGTGAATGGTGAACTCGTCACCCTTGGGGACAGCGGCACAGTAAAGGCTGACGTTCCCGCTGAAGGCGACGAGACTGTAGTGCTCGGTCATCGTTGGGGAGAGGACACCGACGAGGACAGACAGGGCGCATGGGTGTCGTCAGCATACAAGGGCAACGATCCCCTGCTAGCCAACAAGGCTCCATACAAGGCGCAGTACTGGGGCATCGACGACTATGACCTCTCCAGCCACCTCATGACCTACTTCGCCCGGGGAAAGAACCATATCGTTGGTACCGTGGAGATGTCCTCTGACTCCAAACTCGGCAGCGAGGTCCTCACAGAGACACTCCGCGGACTCCGCTCCCAGGTCAATGAGGTCAAGAGCCAGGCGGACAAACAGATCGTCATCTGGTTCGGCGAGGAGATACCCACGCTCCAGAACGAGCCCGCCTGCGAGTGGGCGGACGACGAGGCAAAGATCCTGCATGAGAAGGATCTCTATTACAACAAGGCGCAAGAGACTGCTAACGGGAAAGGACGAGCATGGTCGTGGGAGAGGATTGAAGGAGTCTGGACTTGGAGAGAGATTACCGACAAGGACGTACTTGCTTCCCTGGAGGCGGCCGCCGCTGCCCAGAGAGACGTCAACAGTGTCAAGACCAGACTGGACGACTGGGCATCCGACGGGAAAATCTCCCCAGCGGAGAAAAGAGCGCTCGCCTCAGAATGGGCAGTCGTAAACGAGGAGTACGCTCAGGTGTGCACCGACGCAGACAGGTACCATGTCAGCAAGACTGCCTATACCACAGCATACAACTCCGCCGCTGCCGCCTTCGGGAAATACACGGCAGCAACTCCGGAGACAATCACGATAGAAGAGGACTACCAGGACATTGCGGCATACTACACTGCCCTGAAGAACATCCGTAACGACATCGCCGCAGCAGCGCAGCAGTCAGCCGATGAGAAATGCAAGGTCTTCGTTATGGCAGAGCCCAACACCCTTCCGTCGCCTCCCTATAAAGTCGGAGATCTCTGGATGAACGCCGTCTTCAGTAACATGGATGAGAGAACCCTGGGGGGACAGGCTAAAGTATACAACTACGACAATGACCTACTGAGATGTGTACGGGCCAAGGACACCGGGCAGACTGCCAGCATAGAGGACTGGAGACCAGCGAGTGCAGTGACATCCGCAAGGATAACCCTCCTGAATGACGCCATCGAGGCAAAGGTGAGCACCACCACCTTCAACCAGTTCAAAGGATCCTATCTCACACTGAGAGACGCGTTCTCCTCACTGCTCTCTGAGAAATTCACTTTCGATGAGGACGGGAATGTGACGAATGCCAGCCAGTCTGGTGTCGTCACCACGACAGACCTTACTGATGCCCTCAAAAACTATGTCTCGACCGGCTCCTTCCAGTCCTCACTGCAGAGCGTCCTCAGCAACTATGTCACAGGGCAGTCGATGACAGAGGCCCTTAAAAATCTTGTCACGATACAGTCTTTCGCGGGAATGTTCGCCACTGCGGTGAATGAGAGCGACGACATCGTCAAGAAGGCTTCCCTCTCGGCATTCGTCGCCAGGGTGCCTGTCCTGGACGAGGACGGTAATCCTGTCACCGACAGCGACGGCAATGAGGTATATCGCCTGCAGAGCGGTGTTCTTATCGACGCGGACCGGATAGACTTCGTCGGCAAAACCGTCATCAACGGAAAGTTCACCGTGGATACCGACGGCAATGTCACCATGGATCACTTCACGGCAACGAATGCGACAATCACGGGAGTGATAAACGCACAATACGGGACCTTCGAACAGGGGTTGCTTAGCACGAACAATATGGTGGGGTTATGCGACACTCCCCGTGGCTCATACTATTGGAGAGGACTTGCGGTGGGATATGATGTGAGGGGCTATGGCGAAAAAGACCTTGCGAATATCGGCGCACGCTTCCCCAACCAGTCCGAGAGCGGTGCCTACGGAAGGGTCGCCATATCCAGCCATGCGGCTGGCTACAACCCTATCATCGAATTGTCGGGTCTGGACGGAAGCGTGACATCCTTGATCGTCAACACGAGATCCATGAAATTTCTCGGCTTGGTGTCTGGGATGATAGAGACATATTACGATCTTACCCTTACTTCCGCACACTACCTTATACGGGTTCTCGGATCTAACAAGACCATAACTCTTCCCGCCTCCGCCTCCATGGGGCAATCCTACATCATCATCCCCCATGACGGTTGTACCCTCTCAGTCGGCAACCAGAACGACCGCATCGTCAAACAGAGTGATTCCATCGTCAAGAGCACATCCCTCAATGGCACAAAACTCCACTTTGTCTTCTACGACAGCGACAGGAAGGAATGGATACTATGTTGGACTAGTTAATCAAGTTGTTATTCATACAAGAACACTAATATGCAAAGAATCGATTTCTCAAAAATTACCGTCCTCGACATTGAGGGCAAGGAGGTCAAGCGGGATATCTCCAGAGACCTCGGCAACATCCTCTACTATAGTGCCCGAGACATCGCCGTTAGCGAGTTGGGCAAACGTATCTATCATGACAAGGAGATAGATGTTGACGGAAAGACCGCCAAGATCCTGCGCAAGACGGTGCAGGAGAACTTCACCTTCGTGGTGGTGTCCTCGCTATTGCCTGTCCTTGACAGTATTGCCGATGAGTAGCCTGCCGCACATCAAATTCACCGTCCGCCAGTCTGCACTGGACACGGAGGGCATGTACCGCACCGCCACGGTGAGGAACGTTGAGGTCTCAGGAATCAGCGACACCGCGAGGAAGTACGTCCCCGACATCATCATGCATGCGCTGACACATTCCAAAGGCGTAAGCGCTGGCGACGACATGTTCACATATACTTTTCCTTTCAGACTATCGTAGTTATCTATGGCTATAACAAAACTAAGATTCCCGGAGAAACTCACAGGTGATCAACTCTCCGCAGAAGAGTTCAACCGCGTCCCCTCCAAAATCGACGAGGTTATCGACGCGATGAACGAAAAAGTTGGCGACATCCGATTCGAGGGCGGACAACTGGTGCTATACGACGCACCAGACGGCAACCGCATCGGGGCTGTCAATCTGTCCGGCACTGTTTACAGCGTGGTGCTTGCCAGTGACACCACCCCTGTATTCTACGTGCTGACATCGGAGGACACGCGGTATATCTCCGTGACCCCCACAACACAGAGCGGGACTATCGGAGGATCCATGTCCGACTTCGTAGAGGACTACGACTACACCGTAGCCGTCGACAACGGCAACGGGTCGTTCCGAGAGGTCGTCAGCGGCTTTTGCCGTAGCGGATCCTCCATACGAGAGAATATAAGGTCATACCTTGCCGTCGGCTCAAACCGTCTGAGGCTTACCGTCACAGGCCAGGAGTCCGGGCAAGTGAAGACGCTGATATATACGGTCACCGTAACGACCCTTTCGCTGGAAAGCCAGTTCTCATGGTGGAGACCTTTCATTGAGGGACAGTCTTTTGCTGTCGACGGTCTCCTCTTCGGGGGTAACCTGCAGAAGACGCTCTACGTTTGTATCGATGACGACCCCGGTCAGACCTACACGGCATCCTTCTCCTCCGCCACCTCATACGTCACTACGGCTTACTCCTTCGACCTGTCGTCGAGATTCCCCACAGGGGGTACCGGCGTTCACAAGTTGGAGGTGTGGATGGCGGGCGAGGGAGTGGAGACCGCACACTACACGTACCATGTCATGTGTGTCGCCGCGTCCGACGTAAGCCGTGTGTCTCTTGTCTGCGTCAACTCTGTGGCCTCCAAGGCGGTCAACTATACCTCACAGGCGCTTTTCGAGTTCGCCACCTACAACGCCACCTCCGTGACATTCGATATCTCCGTGAGCGACGGCAACACCCGTTGGGCGGTGGTCGAGGGACAGGTGGTGTCCGTCCAGACACAGACACGCCAGCAGTATGCCACGGCGCTGGAGGTGGACACGGAGATTATGGACTCGCTGGAGATGACCGCCGTCGCCACGGCTGGGGACTCCAGTCAGACCGTGTCGCTGCCCGTCGACAACTCCAACAGTTACGCGGCAACGGAGGGTGCGGCCTTCTACATGAACGCTGCGCTGCGAACCAACGGAATGGCGAGCAGGACAGAGATCCCGAATACCGCCCCAGGGGCTTCTGTGACGTCCTACCCCGCCCAATGGCATGGCTTCGCCTGGTCGGTAGACGGATGGAATCAGGACAGTGACGGCAACAGGTGTCTCGCAGTAGCCGCCGGATGCGGGGTCAGCGTACCAGGGCTGAAGCCTCTGGCGACGACAGCCACCGGCAGCCTTACGCTGGAGATGAAGGTGAGGATGGCTAATATAGCGGACTATGACACGCCCATACTGTCCTTTATGTCGACGGACGACTATAGCGAGGCGACGACCTGCGGCATCATCCTCTTCCCGACCAGGATTGTGGTGCTGAGCACGACGGAGCGTGAGGTGACGCCCCAGAGCGTGAACCTCTCGGAGAACTCCATCCTGCATATCGTCATTGTCCTCCAGCGCCAATACGGAGCCACGGGGCGTAATCTCTGCCGCATCTACGTCAACGGTATTCAGAACGCCGTGTTCGAGTATGCCGGCAACGCCTCATTCGGCAACGGGTCCCTGGTCATGGGGCAGGAGTCCTCCGACCTCTACCTGTATATGATGCGCTGGTATGTGGGACGCGCTCTAGAGCATCGTGACATCCTGGCAAACTTCCTGAACACCATCAAGGACGACGCGCGATTCACAAGATCCGGTGTCCGCGCGGACAATAACATCATGGACGGCGGTGCTGTCAGTTATGACCTCTGCAAGGCGGCTGGCTACAACTGTATGGTAATCGAGACGGAAAATGACGTGCCGGTTCCGAGCCTGGAGTACACCACGGGGGCGAAGACAACCCTGACCATGGAGTACAACGACCATCCCGAGTGGAACTTCTCCGTCCAGAACGCCCCGATTGGCGGTCAGGGCACCACCTCCATGCGATACTACAGATGGAACTTCCGCTGGAAGATGAAGAAGGACTGCGTGTGGACGTATGCCGACGGCACAACGGAAACGGGCAAGGGGGGATACATAGCGGGCAGGAGCCATCCCAAATGTGAGAAGGTCACCGCCAAGAAGAACTACGCCTCCAGCCAGCAGGGACACAAGATGGGTGCCACGGCGATGTATGATGAGTTGTACGAGCAACTGGGACTCAAGAACTCGCTGCCGGCCATAGAGGACAGGGTGGCGGTATACCAGCACCCCGCCATGGGCTTCCAGAAGTTCGCCGACGGCTCGTATGTGTTCATCGGACTGTATACGATCGGTCCCGACAAGGGAGACAAGAAGACCTTCGGATATGACACGGATACATACCCGTCACTGCTGTCACTGGAAGGTCCCAACCATGCGCCTCTTGGCACTCGCTTCCTGCACCCCTGGACAGACGACGTGGACTACGATCCGTCACAGGAGACCCTGACTTTCGGCGGAGAGGAGGCATGGGACGTCGACGTATGTCCCTACGAGACAGACGGCACCAGTGACGACTGGGTGCCAGAGAACCGGCAACTCATCCTTTCCCTGCTGGAGAGGGAATGGAAGCCCGCCTACGACATCGTCTACTACTGCTCACCATATCTGCGGTCGCTGTCGGAAATCGGCATGACGCTGGAGCAACTGAACGCCTCCCCGGGGACGTTCCGCAACCGCATGGACATCCTGGGCAACCGCAAGAACGAGGTGCTGCAGTTCTACGACGAATCCTACAATCTCATCTATTATCGTACCGCCGCGAGCCGCTATGAGGTTCTCACCTCACACAATATGCTGGAGTATCTGGCAGAGTATCTCACCACGCATACCCCGGACACGTCCCAGTTAGTGCTGGCGCGTGCGGCGAAGTTCCGGGCGGAGGCGGACAACTATTGGAGCATCGACGACGCCTGCTACCACGACTGCTTCTGTGAGTTGACAGGATCCTCAGACAACCACGCCAAGAACTCATACCCGTTCAAGTTCAGGACGCTGGACGAGGGTGGTCGCTGGGCTTGGAGACAAGACGACCTCGACACCATCATGGCGACCGACAACAACGGACAGTCCACGAAGTCGTACAGCATTGAGGTGGGGGACATCACTGAGGATGGCACCGACATCTTCCAAGGGGCGTCGTCGGTATTCTGGACGCTCATCGGAGGTGTTTTCCTCTCAGAGAAGAGGCAGATGATGACACGTATGGTGAACTCCCTCGTTGCCATGGCACAGCGTCTGGGTGTCAGCGGAGCCTATGTGCATGAGTCCGTACTGAATATGTTCTCGTATTATTTCTGGGACCGCTCCGCAAGGTATTTTCCGGCAACCGCATACAACGAGGACGCCGCATGGTCATATATCCTGCCCTGGAGCATCGACCCGTCCAAGACATACAACAACGTGTACCCGCTGACGCAGGCGCTCGGTGACCAGGTCGAGGCGGAGAGGCTATGGGTCACAAGGCGCATTCTGTATATTTTCTCCCTGTACCAGATAGCGGGATTCACAGGCTCCGGAGAGGACGGCTACGGACGTGTCGAGTTCACTCCCGCAGAGACTTTCACCTTCCATCTGGTTCCCGCTGTCGACATGTATCCCAGTGGAAACAGGGGAGGTGGCAATGACGTGCAGGGAGGACGTACCAGAGCCGGGGAGCAGTGCGCCATAACCGCGACGTCGGACGGCTCCACCACCTTCTACCTCAAGGCGCTTGACTGGCTCACGTCACTGGGCGACCTCTGCTCCCTGGTCCTGACCAATCGTGGCGGTGACGCATCAGTGGGAGCCTCCTTCTCTGTCAGCGGCAAGCGGCTTCGGTTCTTGAAGGTGGGAGACGAGGATGCCGCCAAGGTGCGCTTCAATGCTGGAAGCCTTGCCGTCAATGGTGAGGCGATGGAGGTTGTCGACGCACGTAACGTGGTGTCGCTCAGGAGTAACGTGTCCCTTCTCGGATGTCCCCGTCTGAAGCGAGCCCTGTTCAATGGTACCAACGTGCCTACTCTGTATATTCCTCGTGGAGCCAAGATTACGGAGGTGGCTTTCCCCAGCGGTCTGCAGACTCTTTTCCTGCATACTCTCCCTTTGCTCCAGGAGTCCGGGATGAGTATTCCCGATGCCGCACTGACCACCATCACGGGTATTTACTACTACCAGTGCCCTGGTATTTCGCCGTTCTCCATCCTTCGCCGCATCTTTCAGACGGCAGGCAACGTGCTGCAGTTCCTTACCATGATATGGACGGACGATGTGAGTGGCACCAGCGAGGATCTCGACATGCTTGCCGCCTTCGCGGGACACTCCTACGACCCGGAGACGGGAGAGGGGTATGGAAGTGTCGTGTTCGACGCGGACAACAACATACTGAGTAACTCATCGCAGCGTCCTGACCTGCAAGGTGTGATCAACATAGCGGGCAACGCCTATGAGGACAGTGCCAACGCGCTTCGGGAGTATTTCGGAGCATCCTTGACGCTGAACATCACGGGTGCCTACTATATCCGCTTCTCCGACGATGTAGTGCGTCAGTTGTGCGCCACGAACTGGGGCGACGGGACCGGTCTGACACGTGAGCAGGCGGCTGCGGTTAGTTCCGTGGGGACTATATTCATGGGGAACACGGAGATAGTCGCCTTTGACGAGTTAAGGCTTCTCTCTGGGCTCGACAGCATATCGGAGAGTTATGGCGGACAGACCGCGGAGGGAGTGCCCCTGCAGAGCACGTTCTACGCATGCACATCTCTTGTAAGGGTCAGCATGCCACCCGTGAATATCACCTACGGAAATATCCGAGCCTTATATGGAGACAGGTCGCCTTTGGCCGGCTGCACATCGCTTACACATGTAGACTGGGGGATGTGCCATCCAGCGTACACCCATATGCTATACTATGGATGCACGTCTCTTGATTATTACGACGGCATCCTGCCCAAGGGACTGACAAGTATAGGCAATGCTATGTTCTTCAACTGCAGGTCCCTCACTCGAATGATATTCTATGAAGGAATAACGGAGTTCGGGGAGTCGTTGTTCCAAAACTGCCTCGCACTTCGCTACGTGGTATTCCCGGCATCGACGAAGGTCATCTCTTTGGTTAGCCTTACACGTGACGCATATACAGGTGGTATCCATATCGCTATTAGGGCAATTAATCCGCCCGCATGCTCTACCGGAGGCTATAATCGCACCATGCACTTCTATGTCCCCGATGAGTCGGTGGACACCTACAAGGCTACTCCCGGTTGGAGTACATATGTCGGGTATATCAATCCCATATCCAAGTTCCCCTACACGATCTAAACTATTGGGATGTTACCTCAGCGTCCCCATCGCCCTGTACCCGTCAGGTAGTTCGCTGATGGGCTTGACGGTCTGGCTACTCCAGCCCTCAGTCGCTTGATAAGCCTCCAAGGAGTCATCGGGGACGTAGAAGTATCTGGTCCTGTTGTCCGAGGTGTCGCTACTCGACAATTCTGGTGGTATCATAGCCTTGACCACTATATGTATTCCATCTCTGCAGGCATCCCAGCATAGACGATATAGGCTCATTTTCCTGGTAGTCGCAGGGAATTCCACGTAGCGAAGTGCGAGGCATTCTCTGAGAATCTCCTGCCCGAACAGTTCCATACCCTCATAGAATATCATTCGAGTGAGGGAAATGCAGTTGAAGAACGCCATGTCGCCTATACTTGTCAGTCCCTTGGGCAGGATGCCGTCGTAGTAGTCAATAGATCTGCATCGGGAGAAAAGTCCGTATGTGATTAAGACGGAACTATCGCCCCAATCCACATGCGTGAGTGCCGTGCAGGAATAGAATGGTCCATGGTCGTGGGCGTGGGAATCCCATGATATCTCTACAGATGGCATTGATATGCGTCGTAGCGAACTGCAACTTATGAAGAGTTGCTTATAATTGGTCACGCTGGTAAAATTAGCGAACTCGTCAAAGGCGACTATCTCCGTGTTCCCCATGAATATAGTCCCCACGGAACTAATTACGGAAAGCCTTCTTGACCTCTCGGCTTATTGCCGTGTCATGTAAAGCCGCATAGTGCTCAGTTGTGACAATAGATTTGTGACCTAGGATTGACTGTATTACGGGTAAAGTGCACTTCCTAGACAATAGAACCGTCGCACATGTTCCACGCGCGCAATGGTATGTGATATGTTTTCTGATGCCGAGACTGTCCATAATCTTTGATAGGACAATATTAGTCTTGCAGTTAGTGGGTAGCGGGAATGGTCTCTCCGGATTACTTGCCCCTCTGATAAGTTCCAAAGCCTTGCCGTCAAACATATAGCCTATGGGGATTCGTACCTCTCCTCCGGTCTTGCGCATTCTCATTATAAGCCATTGGGATCTCACGCATGCCGATGTGACTCGAAGCACGTCTGAGTATCTGAGACCCGTGTAGACGCTGAAGAGAAATCCGTTAAGTACCATCTTCTCATCCCCGCTCAGATAGTCAGCATGATTTTCCAACTTCCGGATTTCCCTCTCCGTCAATGTGTCCTTACGGGTCCTCTCTGTCTTAATTTTGAACTTCCTGAAAGGGTGTGCAGTGATCAGATCATCCGTGTAGGCTATTGTAAGATAATGGCGTAGGATCTTCAGGAACTTGGCGATCGTATTCACGGCATATCCTCTCGCCTGCAGATAATCCTCGAAATCCTCCGGCAGTTCTTCTGTCAGTCCAGAGAACGTGAGTTTCGGACTGAACTGCCGCAGCACACGAAGGGTGGCGTTATGGTTATATCTTGTGCCTACAGTTATCTGGGCACACTCAATTCTCTCCCTCATCCAACCGATGAAGGATTGCCTGCTCCTGACCTTTACATGCCGTGGACTCTCGGATAGTTTGTTAAGGTCACCGACCCTCCTGACATAATAATGGTTATCAACCTGCACTTGGATAAGCGCGTTCCTCCCTTCAAGGGCTTCTGCCATGACATTAATTAATTTCTGTATGTTCATTTTGCGCTTTGATATTTGGGATTTTCATGACTTCTTACTATCTTTGCAGGTACAAAAATCCCCGGTCGGCAGTTTCAGTATTGACGCCAATCATATACCACACGCAAATGCGCATCCGCCACTCGACCGGGGAGAGACCCCTTCCGTGACAGACACGCATTTTTCTGTGTTGATATATGATTGGCGATGCAAAGATAATAAATTTTTCGGATATGACAATTTATGAAATACTGAAATTTAACAAGGAGATGTTATTGCGTCTGCGGCAGGCTGGCATACGGCTGGATGACTGCCAGTATATTGACCTGTATACGGATTACCAAGACCTGCGTTTTAGGGGGGGTAAGATTACGTATATTGTCACTGTGTTGGCTGAGAGATATTCCATAAGTGTCCGTAAGGTGTACAGCCTGATTAGACTTTTTGAGAGTGACTGCACAAATGGTGCAGCATAATTTCTGACGGATCCGTCGTTGTCTTGTGGATTAACCGTACCTTTGCGGCATAAAACCGTAGACAATGAGAAAGCAATACTTGTCGGCTCCGCTTCCATTTCAGGGACAGAAGCGGATGTTCGCAAAGGAGTATATCAAGGTGCTCCACCAGTTCCCTGACGGAACAACATTCGTGGACCTGTTCGGTGGCTCTGGCTTATTATCACATATAGCCAAGTGCCAGAAGCCGCATTCCACAGTAGTATATAATGACTTTGACGGCTACCGCCAGCGTCTGGAGGCATTGCCTGTTACCAATGCGCTGCTGGCGGAACTGAGGGAGATTGTGGATGTGCCACGCCACAAGCCCATATTGGGAGAGGCAAAGGAGCGTGTGCTGTCATGCGTCCGCAAGTATGAACGCGACTGCGGCTACATCGACTATATCACGCTGTCCTCGTCGATAATGTTCTCCATGAAATACGCCACCAAGTTCTCAGACTTGGAGAAGGAGACATTATATAATAATATAAGGACGACGGACTTCCCACCGTGTACGAACTACCTCGATGGGCTGACTATCACCTCCTGCGACTACAGGGAGGTGTTTGAGCAGTACAAGGACGTGCCAGGCGTGGTGTTCCTGGTTGACCCTCCGTATCTGAGTACAGACAGCAAGACCTACAAGATGTACTGGAAACTGTCTGACTACCTCGACGTGCTGACGGTGCTTGCTGGACACCGGTTTATCTATTTCACCTCAAACAAATCCTCTATTATGGAACTTTGCGACTGGATGGGTAAGCATCCAGAACTGGGCAATCCGTTTGAGAACTGCCAGCGCCGTGAGTTCAATGCCCACATGAACTACAGCGCATCTTACACGGACATCATGCTATATACGAAAGCCGCTTGAATGACATTCTAACACCGTTTGAACAATGAACAAATACTATCAAATACTGGGTAAGGTTCTGGAGAAAGGAAAGACACAGACCAACAAGAAGGGAAACATACGCTACCTGCTGAACGAGCAGTTGTCATTGACCCCAGCCGACCTTCTCGATATCTTCGAGAGCCACGGTATAGCCAGAAAGAAACTGAAGAATGAGTTGCAGTTGTTTATGCAAGGTGAGCGAAACGTGGAAAGGTACCGCAATGTGGGCATCAACTGGTGGGATTATTGCGGAAGTGTGTTAGTGAACAGTTACCCGACCTACTTCGAGAAGTTGCCACCACTCATTGCGAAGATAAACTGTGAGAAGCGCAACAGTAAGAACTATGTGCTGTTCCTCGGCGAGACTGGCGCAGAAAGTAATCAGGCACCATGTTTAAGTCTCGTCCAATTTCAAATAGATGAAGGCGAACTCGTCGTGTCCGCTTACCAAAGAAGTAGTGACGCAAACTTGGGACTCCCTGCAGACATCTACCATCTGTACTTGATGGCACGACAGATAGACCTGCCGCTTAAGTCCATAACTCTCAATCTCGGAAATGTACACATCTACGAGAACAACATCGTCCGAAGTCAACAACTCTTAAATGGCGACGAAAATGTGAGATTTGACCTTAATGTGTAAGGTTTTCTCGTTACAAAGTTACGAAAAAAGAAGGGAAAATGCAAGAGTTTTCGCTTGACGAAAATTTTGTGTGTTTTCCCTTATTTTGTGACTTTTGGTTTTGAAAGAAAAACACACATTTCGTTTATTAAATCATTATTTTTCGTTTTGTCGGATTTAAATTCAATTTGATTTGCTGTGTAAATCAATTTGATTTACTTTGCAATTCAATTTAAATTACAACGCTATCTAAGTTTAATTACAATGCTATCTAAGTTTAATTACAATGCTATCTAAGTTTAGTAACATCGAGACCTCTAACACCTACTCGTTATAAATCACTTGCAGGAGAGTCTGTCCGACAGCCTGCAGGGTGTTTTTGTCGATATGTTGCATATCGTCATTGACGGTATGCCAAGTCGGTCCGAAGGAACTCTGAGGACAATCGGGATAATAGTTGATGATGTCGATACAGGGGATATTGGCGATATCGTTCACTGGCACGTGGTCGTCAGTGACACCGCCTCCCTCCTTCATGGGGAAGGTGCTGCCATAGCCTGCGGCACTGGCGGCACGCCATACCTTCTCTACGATTTGCCCCGCCTTTTGTAAGGAATAGCCCTCTTGGTAGAACTTCGCCCCCTGTCCACCTACCATGTCGAGGAGGATGGCATACTGATAGGTTGTTGACCTCATTCCCGAACTTTGTTCGCCTACCCGTAGCCTTTGGCTCTTTGCCCAGTATTGTGCGCCAAGAGCCCATGAGTCGGTACCGTCGCCTGTCTCATCCCATTGAGGAATGCCCCAGTCTTCCGCATCGAAACAGATAAAGTCCACTGCGACATTCAGGGAGTCGTGCTGCTGGATGAGCCGTGCCAACTCCAGCATCACGGCAACACCACTTGCCCCGTCGTTAGCCGCTATCACTGGTTTACGCCAGTTGGCGGAGTCAGGGTCGTTATCAGCCCAAGGGCGACTATCCCAGTGGGCGCAAATGAAAATTCTGGCAGTTGCCTTTTGGCTATTGGCTGTTGGTTGCTTGGCAATGATATTGGTGCTTTTGAGGATAGTGCCGTCATAGCCTTTGAGGTCGGCTTTCTGGAGTTCCACCTGATAGCCATACTGCTGGAACTTCTGTGCGATCCACTGAGCGCACTGCTCATGTGCCTCGCTATTCATCGTGCGAGGTCCGAACTGACACTGTGCGGCACAGAACTGGTAGGCAGAGTCCGCATTAAACTGGATGCTGACAGCAGGTTGCTGCTCCACCTGTTTCTTGGTGGTGCCACAAGAGGATATCATGCCTACAAGGCAAAGGAGATAGATGATTTTCTTCATGACGGCAATTACTTTTTCTTCGGCAGGAACTCGTCCACGTTTCTTCCGAAATGCTGTAACTCACGAACCATACTGCTGCTGACACTGGCATACTGAGGCTCCGCAAAGAGCAGTACCGTCTCGATGCCACCGATCTGGCGGTTGATATCCGCCTGCTCCCGTTCATACTCAAAGTCCTTGACAGAGCGCACACCTTTTATAATATAATAGGCACCTTGCTCTTTCGCAAAATCAACGGCAAGACCGTAATAGGGTTTGACCTCTATACGAGGCTCGTCGGCATAGAGTTCCTGGATGGCACGCATGCGCTCTGTGGCAGGTGCCATATCGGGTTTGTGCACCTGGTCGCCCACCACCCCGATGACGAGGCGGTCGAACAGACCTAAGGCTCTGGTCACAATGGAATCGTGACCTACTGTAAACGGGTCGAAACTTCCTACAAATACTCCTATTTTCATGACTATGAACTATTCAAACAGGTTTGGTTCCATGATATTGCCCGTATAGGGATTGCGCCCGAAATGGCGATAGGCGAGTTCCGTCACCATACGACCACGAGGAGTACGCTTGATAAAGCCCTCCATGATCAGGAAAGGCTCATAGACCTCCTCCACCGTTCCTGCATCCTCGCCAATGGCGGTAGCGATAGTGGTGATGCCCACAGGACCGCCCCGGAACTTGTCGATGATGGTCAGGAGGATGCGGTTGTCAATCTCGTCCAGTCCATACTGGTCGATATTCAGTGCCGTGAGGGCTATCTTCGTAATCTCCGTGTCGATGCGTCCTGTGCCCTTCACCTGGGCGAAGTCACGGACACGGCGCAACAGGGCATTGGCGATACGGGGCGTACCACGTGAGCGGCGGGATATCTCCGCAGCGGCATCCGTCGTGATAGGTACCCGCAGGATAGAGGCGGAGCGTGAGATAATCTTCTGCAAAGTCTCGGGCTCGTAATACTGCAAGTGCATGTTGATGCCGAAACGCGCGCGAAGGGGTGCCGTCAACAGTCCGCTGCGGGTGGTGGCACCCACCAGGGTAAACGGGTTGAGGTCGATCTGTATCGAGCGTGCCGACGGACCTTTGTCGATCATGATGTCGATGCGGTAGTCCTCCATGGCGGAATAGAGATACTCCTCTACCACAGGCGACAGACGATGAATCTCGTCGATAAACAGCACGTCGTTCTTCTCTAATGAGGTCAGGATACCCGCCAGGTCGCCTGGCTTGTCGAGCACAGGACCACTGGTAATCTTAAACCCTACGCCCAGTTCGTTGGCGATGATATTCGAGAGTGTCGTCTTACCCAAGCCAGGAGGACCATGCAGCAGGGTATGGTCAAGAGGCTCACCACGATATTTCGCTGCCTCCACGAAAACCTGCAGGTTCTCCACCACCTGCTGCTGTCCGCTGAAATCGCTGAAAGAGAGGGGGCGGAGGGCATTCTCAAAATCTTTCTCGGAAGAGGAGAACTGCTCCTGTCGGATGTCAAAATCTTCGTCCATCATTTACTTTTTGCTCTTTTGCCTGCAAAGTTACGTATTTATTTTGTAAATTTGCACACAGAACAGAAAAAACCTATTATGAAACGTATCACACTACTAACACTTTTCGTGGCACTGACCCTGATGGCAAGCGCGTCCACAACCCTCCCTGTCAAAGGGAAAGTCATCAACCCAACAGACAAGAACATCCAATACATCGGACGTATCTGTTTCGATAACCCCATGCGCCCTCGCTTCACCCTTCCCGGCACACAGATCAACGCCCGCTTTACGGGAACGAGCCTGAAGATAATGGCGAAACCCAAGAGCGGCTATTTCATGGCGCAGATCGACGAGGCAGAGCCTTTCAAGGTGGCTTTCATGGGAGAGCGTGACTCCGTGGTGACCCTCGCTACTGCCTTACCCAAGGGAATACATACCATCCGACTGATGTATGTCATCGAGGGCTATGACATGAAACCAGACTTCCGTGGCTTCATCCTCGACAATGACGGCATGCTATTAGAGGCTCCCGCCCTGCCAGAGCGACAGGTGGAGTTCATCGGCAACTCCATCACTTGCGGCTATGGCGTGGAGAGTTATAATGCCAACGACCATTTTGAATACGAGACAGAGAACCATTATATGACATACGCCCAGCAGACCTGCCGCAACCTGAACGCCATTGCCCATGTGGTGGCACGCAGTGGTATCGGTGTGTATCGCAGTTATGGCGGTCCGAAGGCGGGTACCCCAGAGAATGTGATGACGACAGAATATGAGTACACCAACCTCTACGACCGCTCTGAGCGTTGGGACTTCTCACGCTACCAGCCACAGGTGGTATGTATCAACCTGGGTACTAACGACCTGTCGACCAATAACTATGATGTGAAACTGCTTAAGGACGCCTATAAGAAGTTCCTAAAACAGGTACGCCAGCACAACCCCAAGGCGAAGATTGTCTACCTCTGTGGCTCGATGCTGAACGGCAAGGAACTGGAGATTGCCAAGAAAACACTGAACGAGGTGGTGGAAGAGGCAAAGAAAGACGGCGATCAGGAAGTGTACCGCTTCGACTTCACCCCACACAATGGGGACATCTACTATGGTGCCGACTGGCATCCCTCTTTCTGGCAACACCAGAAAATGGCTGGTGAACTCACCGCTTTCCTCCGTGCCTTGATGCGCTGGTTTTAAATCTCCTGCTCGACAAACTGTCGGATAGCCTCTACCAGTTGGTCATTCTCTTCCGGACGTTGTGTGGCAACACGGAAGAAATGATCGGAGAGACCTGTGAAGTTAAAGCAGTCACGGATCAGGATGCCATGCTCATGGACGAGATAGAACTTCAACTTGGTACTGGTGGCATTCTCTATCTCGCATAGCATAAAGTTGGTCTTGGTCTCAAATACACGGATGCCCTCTATCTGACGCAGGTTGGCGCGTAACCGCTCTGTCTCCGCCAGATACTCGGCTAAGTCGGGAATAGCGGGCTCATGACGCCTCACGAGGAAATTCCCCGCTTCTATCGCCAAAGCACTCACAGACCAAGGATGATACTTGTCACGCAAGAGGTTGATGACCTCCGGATGACCAGTGACATAGCCGATACGGAGTCCAGGGACGGCATAGCACTTACTCAGCGAGTGGAGCACCAACAGGTTATGGCAGTCCTGCATCTCTTTGGGGCGGATTAGCCGCTCCCTCGTATAGTCCTCATACGACTGGTCGACCACGAAGGTGTAGCGAGGTGAGCGTCGCACCATATACTCTATAATACCCTTCGTCATCACATTACCCGTCGGATTATTGGGGTTACAGATCCAGTAGACACGGTCGTTAGGTAATTCCTTGATATCGTCATCATTCTCGTAGGTGATGATATGGTGGTTGATGCGACAAGCGTCCGCATACTCGTTGAAAGTAGGCTGGGGAATGATAGACACACTATGGTGCAGCATCTGGGCTATCAGGTAGATAGCCTCCGTAGCACCGTTGGTCACCATCACCGACTCAGGGGATATCTCCAACTGCTGGGCAATCATCTTCTCAAGAGAACGAGGGCGTGGCTCAGGGTAGTTGTTGATGAGGTCAAGGCTATCGGCAAGATGAGCCTTCAGTGCCGAATGGTCTGCCTGCTGGTAGATATTGGAACTGAAGTTAATTCGCACCATACCTGGGTCATAGCGATGTAGATCGTCTCCGTGTCCTTCTATCATTCTGTTACTCGTATGGTTAGTGTCTGGGCATTGAACACGATGCCCTTATGTTCTATAAAACGACTTAAAGCCCCCTCGTCGGCAAGTTGGCGGGGAGTGCCCACGCTCAACTGGTCTGGCTCCATCAGCCAGATACAGTCGGCAACCTGCAGCGACAGTTCCACGTCATGCGTCGAGAGGAAAATGGTCTTCTGCTGCTCACGAGCCAGACGGTGTAACAGTTGCATGACCTCCACCTTGCTGGGGAAGTCAAGGAAAGCAGTAGGCTCGTCGAGATAGATGATGGGTGTCTGTTGGGCAAGAGCCTTGGCGATCATCACCTTCTGGCGCTCTCCATCACTCAGCGTATGCACATAACGACCACGTAGCGACTCAATACCCACCAGCGAGATAGCCTCATCAACAACCTGATGGTCGTCTTTCGACAAGGCTCCCCAGAAACCCGTATATGGAGAACGCCCCATAGCCACCAGTTCCTCGATGGTCATGTTACGGACCTCTGGTTTCTCTGTCAGTACCACACCGATGAGACGGGAGAGTTGTTTGTCGGTAAATTGGGTGATGGGTGTCGGTTGCTCGGTGCCGGATGTCAGCAGGATATCACCACCTAAAGGTGGCTGGAAGGCAGAGAGCGTACGCAACAGGGTCGACTTGCCGATACCGTTGCGCCCCAGCAGACAAGTCAACTCGCCCCTACGGATAGCGGCATTCAGGCATGAAGCCACCACCTTATTATTATTCTTCGCTTGATACCCGATCGTCAGGGCGGTGAGTATGACGGTCTCGTTCATCCTACTTATCTCTGGTCGTTATTAATCAACTCAAGGAGTTTCTCCACGGCTTCTTCCTCCGGGATATTCTTTTCTACACAGACTTTCTGCTTGTAGAGGCTGATCTTGCCTCTGCCCGCTCCTACATAACCGTAGTCAGCATCAGCCATCTCGCCAGGACCGTTGACGATACAGCCCATGATGCCGATTTTCAAACCTACCAGGTGACTGGTGGCTGCCTTGATGCGGGCAATCGTCTCTTGGAGGTTATACAGCGTTCTACCACACCCAGGACAGGAGATATACTCTGTCTTGGTGAATTTGATTCTTGCTGCCTGCAGAATAGCATCTGCAAGACTAGTCAATCTAGGATCTTTAAAAGAACTAGAATTAATGATTAATTTGGTCGCCTTATGGTCAATGAGCAAGGCGCCGACAGCCATGGCGGCTTTCAGTTGGAAGGTTTCCCAATCTGGCTCATCGAGGGAAAGCGTGATAGTGTCGTCCTTGATAGAAGCCTCTGCCTCAGCGCGCAGACGGGCACATTCTTCGATGGAATCGACTAATTGGCGTGCCACGGGAATCTCATATTCGGGTTCCTCACTCAAAGACACACGGATGGTGTCGCCAATGCCTTCTGTCAATAAGGCTCCAATGCCTACGGCACTCTTGATCCTACCATCCTCACCCTCACCGGCCTCTGTCACGCCTAAGTGTAACGGATAGTGCATATCCTCTTTGTCCATTGTCTTGACCAACAGACGAACGGTGGTAACCATGACGACGGTATTGCTCGCCTTGATAGAGATAACGATGTCGTTGAAGTTTTCCCGTTTGCAGATGCGTAAGAACTCCATACAACTCTCCACGATACCTTCTGGCGTGTCGCCATAGCGTGACATGATACGGTCGCTGAGGGAACCGTGATTCACTCCGATGCGGATGGCGGTTTGATGCTCCTTACAGATATTCAGAAAAGGCACAAGTTTATTCTCTATCTTCCTCAATTCCTCCGCATATTCCTCATCGGTATATTCCAGATGCTTGAAGACACGTCCTGGGTCGACATAGTTGCCAGGGTTGATACGCACCTTCTCACAATACTGGGCGGCAACATCTGCGACATGTGCAGTGAAATGCACGTCAGCCACCAAAGGGGTGGTGTAGCCGTCTGCTTTCAGACGAGCCGATATGTTCTTCATGTTCTCCGCCTCACGAGTGCCTTGAGTGGTGAATCGTACCAGTTCACCACCAGCATCGATGATGCGTTTTGCCTGTGCCACACATCCTTCGGTATTGTTGGTGTCCACTGTTCCCATCGACTGGATGCGGATAGGACTGTCACCACCGATGGTGATATTGCCGACATGGGTGACGGACGAGATTCTTCTTTGGTAATTCATTTAGTTGGTCTTATACTGGAATTTCACTTCGGCGAGTTCTTTGTTTGCCTTCTCTATCTTCGCCTTGAGCCCCCTCTTATAGTCACTAAGACGCTGTGCGATAGCCTCATCGGAGAGCGCAAGCATCTCCACAGCGAGGATGGCTGCGTTTTGGGCACCATTCACTCCCACCGTGGCGACAGGGATGCCTGGAGGCATCTGGATGATTGAGAGCATGGCGTCAAGACCATCGAGCATTCCCTTGATAGGAACACCGATGACGGGCAGGGTGGTAGAGGCTGCTATCACACCAGGCAGGGCTGCCGCCATTCCTGCAGCGGCGATAATCACGCGGATGCCACGCCCTTTGGCGTTGCGGGCAAACTCCTCGACAGCCTCTGGCGTACGATGTGCTGAGAGGGCATTGACTTCAAAAGGTACCTGCATCTCGTCTAAGAGTTTACAGGCTTTCTCCATAACAGGCAGGTCACTCGTACTGCCCATGATAATACTGACAATTGGATTCATATTCTTTAGTTATTTCGATATTTCAACATGACTACAAGAAGAGGATGGCGAGGGCGGCACAGGCAAAGCCTATCCAGAAGCCCCCAATGACTTGTGATAGGGTGTGCTGGCGAAGCACCATCCGGCAAGTGCCCAAAACACCTGCCACCAAGAAGACGATACACAGCCACCAGACAGGGTTAAAGCCCAGATACTCAGCGAAAGCGAACAAGGCTCCACCCACTCCTCCAATGGCTGCCGTATGGGTAGATATTTTCCACCAGACATTGATAAGCGCACAGATAATCTGGACCATCAGCGCCGCTATGACGATGGAGATGATGAAATGCGGCAAGTGCAGCCGCATCATCACATAGATACAGGTAAAATAGCAGACAATAGAGAGGATATATGGCACCATACGACGCTCCCTTTGTCCGAGTTCTATGAGTGTCCACCCTTGATAGCGTCGATAGAGATGAATCATTACAGAAGGCAACAGGATGGTAAAGAAGTAGACCATGATGAGTACCTGTAACTTATACGCCCAAGGGAAGATGCTCATATAACTGAAGGTAAATAGCGTTATCAACCCAATGATAGGGAGATAGAAGGGAGTGAAGAGCATGCTAATCACCCGTGCTGCCAATATCATCTGTTGTCGTTGCTTCATTTCCTAAGTCTTGCGATAGGTATTCCTAATTGTTCACGATATTTCGCCACGGTACGTCGGGCGATGGGGTAGCCTTTCTCTGCGAGCAGTTTTCCCAGTGCCTCATCACTGAGCGGATGCTGTTTGTCTTCCGTATGGATGATATCCTGCAGGGTAGACTTGATCTCTCTGGTGGAGAGTTCCTCACCTGCCGCTGTGACATAACTGTCACTAAAGAAATGGCGCAGGGGGAAAGTGCCCCAACGGGTTTGTGCGTATTTTGAGTTGCTGACACGTGAGATGGTGCTGAGGTCAAGTCCTGTTTTCTCTGCGATATCCCTCAGGATCATAGGGCGTAGCAAAGACTCGTCGCCTTCCTCAAAATATCGATGTTGCCACTGGATGATGGCTCTCATCGTAGCAGTGAGAGTCTGCCGACGCACCCGTATCGCCTCGATAAACCCTTGGGCGGCATCCACCTTCTTCTTGGTATAGAGCAATGCCTCCTTCATCTGGCGGCTCATATTCTCTTTGTTGTCCTGGTATTCACGAAGGGTATCCGTGAATGACTGTGAGACATGAAGTTCCGGAAACTCTGAGGTGTTCAACAGGAAAGTGACGGTTCCATCGTCTTGCGTGTCGATGATGAAATCGGGAGTAATCTGTTGTAGGGAGCGCCCCATCGTTTCTCCCAAGGAAGCGCCTGGTTTTGGATTGAGTTTCCGTAACTCTCCCATCAGTGTCTCTGTCTGCAAGTCGTTCAGTTGTAGTGACTGCTGGATCTTCTGCCAGTGCTTTTTGGTAAAAGCCTCGAAGAAGTCTTCGATAACCCGTTCCATCAGACTACGAAGATGAGAGGGCTCCCGTCGGTGGATTTGCAGTAATAGGCATTCCTGTAAGGAGCGACCTCCAATACCTGCGGGGTCAAACTCTTGTAAGCGCCGTAGCACCTGTTCTATCTCTTGTGGGGTGGCATCGACAGCATGGTAGATGGCAAGTTCATCACTGATACTGTCGAGTGACTTACGAAGCAATCCGTCCTCATCCAGTGACCCTATAAGGTATTCCATGATATCTCGTTGGCGGTCATCCATCTCAAGGACTCCCATCTGCTCTTTCAACTGGTCGTAGAACGACAGGCTCTCGCCATAGACCATCTCCTCGCGTTCCTCATGGTATGCCTGTCCGCCTTGGTAAACAGGTAGTTCCTCATCGTCTCTGCCGATGCTCTCCAAGGCGGCATCCAGCGCCGACTGGCGTTCCTCCTGCTCGAAGTCGTTGGTGTTGTCAGAGGTCTCGGAATTCTCGAAGTAATCGGGGTATTCAGAGTAGTCGGGGTCCTCCGCCTTCTGCTCCAGTGCGGGGTTGTCGTCCATTTCGGCATTGACACGCTCCAGCAGTTGGGTAATGGGCAGTTCTATGAGTTGCGCCTGCAACAACTGTTGCTGCGTAATACTCTGTGTCTGTTTCAACGCCAGGGTCTGTTGCTGTTCTTGTATCTGTTCCTGCGCCATACCGACTGCAAAATTACAAAATAATCTAGGATTACGACAATTATTTGAAGTATTCTTTTAACTGACTGGCATAGGAGGCAAGTTGCTCCGTATCACTATTTCCGTATCGCTGCCATATCGTCTGGCAGGCAGGGAAGAGAGGACTGAACATCACATCCTTGCGATGAAGGTAGGGGTCGCAGTGCTGGAAGATATCCATGATATCGGCTATCTCGCGGGCGGGAATCTTTATCAATCGGCTTAGTTGCTGTATCTCTGGAGTCTCTGACACCATGGTAATAGGGGTCAGACGGAAATACAGGTCGAGTATCAGAATCAACATAACAGGGATAATAGGACTATTGTCACTGACTGGACGAAAATCACCCTCAAAGGTCTCTTGGATGTCCACGCCTTCATAAAACAGGTCATTGCTACCAAAGCCTTTCATCTGGCGTAGTAGTCCCACCGCACGTTTCAGCCGGCGTGGGTTCTTACCGTATTCCTGCCAGATGCGCTCGATGCGTGGAGTCTCCAGATTGGCAATCTCACACATCTTGTTAAACAAAATCTGTGGGGCAATATGCAGTTCCATGCTAAGATCGACCATCGCCTTGCTATACATTGGTTTTACTCCCACAGGTCTCATGAGATACAGTTGCATCACAAGGAGCCAGTCATCATCTTGCCATTGCTGATACTTTGCCATCATTCTTTCTTTTTGTTCCAATGGCAAAGGTACGAATAAGTGAGAAGAAAACCAAATATTATTTGAGTTTTCTTGAGCGAGAGTACTTTCGACACGAAGTATCAAAGGTACGAATAAGTGAGAAGAAAACTAAACTTTCAAGATAGAAGTGCAATTTCTTGGGAGTAGAAATAGACTCCCTCTCCGCAGGACTCAGACGTTCTCGGAGCGTAGCGATGAGGTTGTCTGAGTCCTGTGGAGAGGAAAAATCAATCAGCAATGCAAATAAA
>JAFUFD010000048.1 GCA_017470055.1 Prevotella sp.
GTCAAAGCCGAGTCCAGAAGTTCTGCATTATGATAATGGACAACTGGGTCATCATGACAATTCATCAGGAAAACTGGCGGGCAATGAGGCGGGACATGATTCTCCAGCGATAATGAGTCTTTCAATGCTTTGGATGGAAATTCACCCAACAATCCGCGCCTTGATCTCCTATGAGTACATGGATGCGTCATTGATACTACGGGATAAAGAGAAGCAACAAAATAAATGGAGTCAGAACTACCTGCCAATTGTTCTGCAGCATGCATTACCAGATGGCCACCGGCAGAAAAGCCCATGCACCCGATACGATCGGCCCTTATACCAAAAATATCAGCATTTCTCCTGATACTATCCATGGCATGACGTAAATCATTATATCCTGCCGGGAACAGCCTGCTTTTAGTATGGAAATGGTAAGCGTAGGAAGCCCATCCTCCATGAGCGTATTCCAAGACGAAGGCCGCGATACCATTATCGCAGAGCCACTGGGCGACTTCGAAGCCCTCTCCCTCTTTGTCCAGCCAAAAATAACTTCCACCTGGGCAGACAATAACCCCTACGCCCATTGGATTTTCTTTAGGAATGTATGCAGTTAACTTGTAGGCAAATATGCATTGATTAACAATCAAAAAGCAGAGAACTGCCAGTATACGGTATTTCACTTAATATAACCTTCAATAAAATGTTTAAGTTCCAAGAAAAAAGCCGATTCTTTATCAGCGATGTTCTGGAGTAAATCTCCCAGATCATTATATGTATAGTTTTCACCCTTTCGCTTCTTAAAAACCCTGGACGCCTTATAGGCAAACTCCCTCCACAGGTCTCCAATTTCTGTCATTCTTATAGAATAATCGTTAAGCCCTTCTATTCCTGTCATTTGGGCTGCTTCCTGAAGAAATGCACCATAAACAAAACGGAATCCAGCACCGCCTGTACCTATCTCTTCCAGCATTCGTATGACTTGAGCCAGATTAAGCATAGCCTTTCTTCTTCCCATACGCTGCTCCCAGGTTCTGATACGTTTTGAAAGGTAATAGATGCCGTTTGTGCCGACAAAAGGAATAAACTTTGGCTGAGAGACCATATTCTTGCAAGTCTTTCTTATTGACTTGATAATTAAAGGCCTCAAGTCCGGCAGTTTATCTGGCACAGATTTTATCCAGTACATCTGTCCCATGAGCGGATAAACCCCTCCACTGGGGAAGCGGGCCTTTGCAAAGTCCTCATAGTTGATCGTTTCCTTCTGAGTGACATTCGAATCCAAGACACTATACATCTGCGTATCCTCATCCTTTCCTATGACACAAATGTTATGACCATTAAATCGGAAACGGTATTCTGCAGGAACGTATGGTAAATCATACATTCCTACGACGCATCCCACAGGGACTTTCTCTTCCAGAATCAATTGGTCTAATGCTTGCATCGCTTTTTCAGGGCTGAGAAACCTACGGGTGTTCGTCTTAATACCCAACAACCTTGTAATACGTTTGAACAAAACACCAGGAAAAGTCCGAAACGAAGTGACGGGGAATCCCCCCATTTTGATAAAAGTGATATGGGTAAAGAACAAACCGCTGGCCAGGCCGAAGATCATCGGTTCCGACAGGTCAATGCCATAATAACGGAGCAAGGAGGAGATGGTGCCGTTCTCACAATGTGCTGCCGGACGATGTTCCAATTTCAGTTCAAAGCCTTTGTAATCCAAAGACTTTATCTTCATCCGACTTCTTTCGTCCTTATCAACATCATATTCCAATGCTAATTCCAGCGCTTCTGCCTTTGGCGACCAACCGTCACTGAGCACAGCCTGATACTTACCATCGTCATCCACGGCATAGTTGACGTCACGGATAGGAGTCCCCTTATAATACTTAAGGTCTTGGGGTACGTCTTTGACTTTCACTGTATACCTTTTATTATTAGCAAACTGTCATCATACAATAACTGTATGAGAATCTCGCGCTCTCAGGAACCATGACCAGTACCTTTTGTCCGACTTTCAGTTTACCGGAACCCATCAGTTCCTCAATCATGGCAAAGGCTGAAGCAGAAGCGATATTGCCGACTTCCGGAAGATTAACAAACCATTTCTCTTCTGGGATAAAGAAACCTCTTTCCTTTGATTCTTCCAGTATCTTCTCTTTGAAGAACATGGAAGACAAATGTGGCAAGAACCAGTCCACGTCATCTGGGACAAAGTGATACTTCTCAGACAACTGAAGAAGATAGTCTACACCTAATTTAACAATGTTTTCGCCCAAAAGGCGAGTATCTTGTTTTACTGCAAAAAGTGATTTTGAGAGCCATTCTTCCTGTGGGAAGGAAGCCCATCCTTTGAAATCACCGTCTTTATCTTTCTCCCCACCGACGTACATGCATGTCTCTTTCGTATTTGCAAATGAAGTAATGTCGATCCAGTCAATACGAAGAGACAGTCCTCTTTCATTTGGATGTCCTTGTAAGAGAACAGCATAAGCGCCATCCGACAACATCCACCTCAAGAACTCTTTCTCAAATGCCAGCATGGGCTGTTCCTCCAACTGCATCATCAATTCTGATTCCTTCTGGAAATACGATGCCTGCATCCAGACTGATATACGCTCCGAAGCAGAGGCGACGGCATTGTTTGCAAAGCCACAGCGAACAGACATATAGGCGTATTTTAATGCATCTATACCCGCACAGCATGAACCTGCAAAAGAAACAACCTCTGTATTTCTCTTTCCGCCAAGATCGCCATGCACCATGACGCCATGTGAGGGAACAAGTTGTTCAGGTGATGCCGTACCGCATGCCAACAAGTCTATATCATCCAGTGAAAGACTGTCATCAAGAAGTCCACGTATGGCATTGGCTGCCATTTGGACATTAGTGTGCGTTGCATGTCCTTCTTTATCCAGTGCATAATACCTTTGCTTAATACCGTTTTTCCTCAAAACTATCCTTCTGGCCTTTGACGGTTTGTCTCCAACCATACCAAGATAGTCTTCCATGTCTTCATTTCCGACAGGTTCATTCGGTAAGTATTTAGATACCTTATTTATATATACATTCATATCATTGAGATTTCCTTATTATTTGACACCACAATCATTTAACCTGTTATAACCCACCCTATGTAACGGATAGGTCAGATTAAAGAATAATTGAGCGAAAGGCGATAGCAGAAACAGAGCAATGAGAAGGTAACAGAAAAACAGATTCTGTCTGAAAAGGCGTTTCGGATTACCAAATTCGCCCTTCATCCTTATGAATTTTGCCCAAAAGCCAAACATGCGATGCCCCATCTTTTCCAGAAAGAGGACCGAAGGTTTATAGTTGATAGCCCCTGCAGCAAGCAGCAAGTCCTGCATATCAGCCAATTCCTTCTTATTCGTTACTTTCCTGATAATTTCACCATATTGCGAAGAATTCTGAATATCCGCATCAGAGACACCGGCATCGGGTAATAGGAAAGAGGCCCTTTTCTTGCCAAACATCAGCCAGCGCACAATGGTCAGACCACTAACCCAATTGTGATATCTGTCTTGCAACACAATATGTCCGACCAGTTTAGCCTGAATGCCTTGCAGATATTCTTTTACCTGACGAATACCCATCAGCCACATATTCCTGCATACTGTTACGTAGACGACATCTCGTCCGTGAAGGTATTCCCTGACGCTTTTATCTTTGAAAAAAGACTGGATGGGAAGCGATGGTGAAAGAAACCATGGCTGCCCGACAATAATCACCAGATCAACATCCATGATGTCAGAGAAATCCATAGGCTCTATACCTGACGGAGGTATTCCGAGCCGGGTTTCA
>JAFUFD010000087.1 GCA_017470055.1 Prevotella sp.
AAATGAGAGAAAAGCCAAATTTATTTGGACTTTTCCGAATGCTGAGTAAGTTCGGTGAAACCAAAGTTACGAAGAAATGAGAGAAAAGCCAAATTTATTTGGACTTTTCCGAATGCTGAGTAAGTTCGGTGAAACCAAAGTCACAAAATAATTCATAATTAACAATTGATAATTGATAATTATTTTCTACCTTTGCACCATAAACATCAAAAACTATGGATATCAAGGAACTCTATAAACTTTACCAGCAGCACCCTTGCATCACCACAGACTCAAGGAATTGTCCTGAGGGAAGTATCTTCCTCGCACTGAAAGGAGCCTCTTTCAATGGTAACGACTATGCGCTCTCCGCCTTGGAGAAAGGATGCAGTTACGCCATCGTTGACGAAGCCCCTATAGACACTACAGGAACTATCATCAAAGTCGATGACTGTCTGCAGACCTATAAAGACCTTGCTCGTGAGCATCGTCGCCAGTTCGACATTCCCGTTATCGGCATCACAGGCACCAATGGCAAGACAACGACCAAGGAACTCATCCGTGCCGTCCTCTCTGAATGCTATAGCGTCATGGCGACAGAGGGAAACTTCAACAATGACGTGGGAGTGCCCAAGACCTTGTTCCGACTGAGTGAGGAACACGACATCGCCGTAGTGGAGATGGGCGCCTCGCATCCCGGGGACATCAAGACACTGGTAGAGACGGCAGAGCCGTCGTGTGGACTTATCACCAACGTGGGACGTGCCCACTTGTTGGGCTTCGGCTCTTTTGAGGGGGTGTGCCAGACGAAAGGGGAGTTATATGACTATCTTGTCAACCACGACTGCCCTATCTTCATCAATCGTGATAACGAGTACTTGATGGGGATGATTAACCAACGGCAGACGGCAAGTGGCAAACAGCCCGACATCTACTACTACGGACAAAGCGACAATCCCGATATCCTGATTCGTGGTGAGGTCGTCAGTTGCGCTCCCTTCCTGAAGTTCCGCTGGCGTGAGCAGGATATGGACACCGACTATCATAGCGAGTGGATGGAGGTGCAGACCCATTTGATTGGTGCCTATAATCTCGACAATATGCTTGCAGCCATCACCATCGGCTACGTGAATGACATTCCTTTCGAGATGATCAACCACGCACTGGAGAACTATGTCCCCCAGAACAATCGGTCACAGATGACGGTCACGGAGCATAACCACCTCATCGTAGATGCCTATAACGCTAACCCTACGAGTATGAAGGCGGCACTCGATAACTTCAAACTGATGGAGGTATCGCCCAAGATGGCGATTATCGGTAAGATGGGGGAATTGGGTGATGTGGAACAAAAGGAACACCAGAAAGTGGTAGATATGCTTGCCGCAGCCCACTTCGACAAGGTATGGCTGGTGGGTGACGAATATGCCAACACTGACTGCGCAACGCTAACCGCTAACCTCTTCCACAACGTGGAGGAAGTCAAGGCGGCGATAGCACAAGAGCAACCCCAAGGATATTACATTCTCATCAAGGGAAGTAATAGTAACAAACTCTTTGAGTTACCAACATTACTATGATACACCGACTGCTGCTGATAGCCTGCGCCATCCTGATGGTTGCCTGCCACGACAAACCGTCGCCTATAGAGGAGGGAAATGCCGTCTACTACTGGCGTACGGATTTGCGGTTGGACACTACGGAGCGTGCTTTCCTGAAGCAGTATTATATTAATAAGGTGTATTGTCGTTATTTCGATGTGGTGATGGACGACTCCTTAGGACCGATGCCCAATGCCACTATTACGTTCAGTGACACGCTACCAGAGGGTATCGAACTGATTCCCACCGTCTTTATCGTGGAGAACTGTATGCACCAGAAACCTGAGGGACTGGCAGAGAAGATTGTCCAAAGGATTCTCCAGATGAACGAGACAAACGACATCAAGGGTGTCAAGGAGATACAAATAGACTGTGACTACACCGCCAAGAGCCGTATGTTCTATTATCAGTTCTTAGAGGAGTTACGCTCACAACTATCCGCTATGAACTATAAACTATCCACCACCATCCGCCTGCATCAGTTATCGATGAAGGTGCCTCCTGTCGACTATGGCGTACTGATGCTCTACAACACAGGACATCCGATGAAGTTCATGGAGCGTAACCCCATCCTCGACATCCGTGACGTGGCACCCTATCTGCGATATTTGGAAGACTACGACCTGCCCCTTGCCGCTGCCTATCCCGTATTCCTCTGGCATCGCATCATCCAAGGCGTGGATATTGAGCATGTTGCCACCGCTGAGGAGATTCTCAAGGTAAAGACTGCCGTGGAGAAAGAGCGTCCGGAACTGAGACGACTCATCCTCACTTATGACTTAGCAAATGATAATATTAACAGATATAAAACCGAAACCTATGAAAAGATCTATTCTCATTAGTCTTCTGGCACTACTCACCCTGCCGATGCTTGGCTGTGGCTGGTATGGCACAGACAACATCTACCTGTATCGTGTCTACGACAGCAAGGAGTTCAGTGAGCGTGTCGACGAGATCACACGCGACAACTGGAAGGCGTATCTCGGCAATACTGACGAGTATTACTATTTCAATGCCGACGAGGTCATCAAGGCGGCTCGTGCTAAGAACGACGCACTGATGGTCAGTTACGTGCAAAACTTGCAGAAGTACCTGAAGATATGCGACGAGGTGCGCTATGACCAGTGGGACTATCCCACCAAGGAGAAACTTGCCCAACGTAACCAGGCACTGCGAGCCATTCAGGCGTATGCCCTCAGCAAGGTGAAGACGAAGTTACGCTCCCAACATGCCCTGCTGTATATGCGCTGTAACATGGTGCTGGGACTGAACAAAGATAACGTCACTTTCTGGGAGGGTACGGCAAGCCAGTTTATCGAGACCGTCTACAAGGACATGATGAAGAACATCTATGCGGGTGCCCTCTATAAGACAGGACGTGATGCCGAGGCAGCGGAGATCTTCGCCGAACAAGGCGACTACAATAGTCTGATGACCCAGTTCTATAAGCGTCGTTCTTTTGATGCCATTCGTCAGGAGTATCTTCGCAATCCCAATGCAGGGGCATTGCCCTTCCTGTTACAGGATTTCGTGAACAATTCGCAGGAGGCGGTGGATGGAGCAGAAGGGGGAAAACTCTTCATCCGTGACATCAAACAGACAGAGGCGATGCAGATGGTACAGTTTGCTGGTCAGGTTGTCAAGGAGGGAAAGACCAATAATCCCGCCATGTGGAAGGCGGCACAGGGCTGGCTGGAATATCTTTTTGGCAAAAAACAGCAGGGCTACCAGGACATCCTGCAGGCAACACACATGGTGGGGTCAGAGCATGCCCTGTTGACGGCACGTCTCATCCACTTCTATATCAAGTCTGACATTGAGCCTCTTAACAACCAGTTTGACGCATGGCTTGCCGAAGAGTTGAGATGGTTTAAGGAGCCAAGTAGACACCAATGGTTCAAGGATGGTGCCATGACACGTACTGTGAATCAGATATTCGCAAAGAAATACGAGCGTCGCACCAGCACGCTATTAGGATTGTATAACGTTACTGGCAACGACAACTATCGCACACAGACCGAGACCATGAAGGTAGAGAATCTTGAGAAGTTCTTGCAATATGCCAAGGGGACCTCCGACAATCCATTAGATGCCTATCTCATTGCCAATATCCATTATGACTCCACAGACATGGACGACCTCGTAGGCACCAAGCACCTGCGTGTTTGCCAATGGGAGCAGGCTATTCCCTGGCTGGAAAGAGTACCCGTGTCGTTCTACAACAAGCAGCACTTCTCTATCTATGCCATCAACCGCAGCGTCGATGTCGCCCCTTGGATTACACGCCAATGGCTTAGCGATGCCGACTATGAGAAGACCGTCAATCTGAAATCAAACTACAAACTCGATTTCGCACGCAAGATGCTCGCCATGGAGAATGAGGCCGCCATCATGAAGGGCGATGCCCAATGTCAGCGTTACTACGACCTTGCCGTTCGCTATGCCCAGGCATGCAACTCAGGAGACTGTTGGTTCTTGACCCACTATGGAAAGAGTACTGATGAGAATGTGGTAGGAGAGAACGAGAAAGACTTCAACGCCATTGCCCGCCAGTTACTGCAGAAGGCAAGTCAGGCAAAGGACCAGCGGCTGAAGGAGAAAGCACTCTTTGGACTCTGCTACTGGTATCTCAATCCCCAGAAATGGATCACCAACGAGTGGAACGACACCACCTATCAGATGGATACCGTCGAGCATCCCGAGTCTTCCCAGTTCCAGGCGCTCCTCGCCTTGGAGAAGTTTGAGCAGTCCACGACGATGCCCACTGCCGATTTCATCTCTAATTGTGATGTCTACAAGACCTTTATGGATCGCAACAGGCATTAAGTAAATGTTAAAAACGGAAAAATATCTATCCCCCATGCCCCTTTCTCGATTTATTGTGTTACCTTTGCACCGCAAAATCGGGATGTAGCGCAGTTGGTAGCGCACTACGTTCGGGACGTAGGGGTCGGGCGTTCGAGTCGCCTCATCCCGACAGAAAAGGCAGGACTATGAGGAGTTCTGCCTTTTTTAATAGGCGATATAGGGTTCCAGTCGCTGGATATCCGCCTCCGTAAAGTCTGAAGAGAAGCGCAGGTCCTGCAGGCTTTTGATATTGCCATGCAGGCGACGGTAGTCTGTAATCGCCTTCGCCTGATAGTAGTTAATGTACGGATGTCTCCGCAGTTGCTGCAAGGTGAGTTGATTGACAGGCAGTTTCCGGGGATTCGGATGCTCAATCACAAAGTACTTCTTCGCCTCTTGGGGGAAATTGTCAATCTCATCAAGTTGGTCGACACTCACATAGCCGCCTAACCACTGTCCATGGCGTACAATCTCCTTGGCATAATAGGAGCCAATGCCAGGTACCTGACGGAGCATGGCGGTATCAGCGATATTAAGGATGATGTGCTCGCCATGGGATAGTTTACGAGGATAGCGCAAACGATCCTTACTATTACTACTAAAGCGCCTATCCCTGTCCTCCCCCACCAGCGTAGCGGCAGGCAGATAGTCCTCCGAGATGCGGATATAAGGTTCCAACCGCCGATAGTCTTTCACCGTCAATCCATAGAGGCGGGCAAAGTCCTCTTTCTTCCGATAGACACCACCCTTAGCACGATACTTATAGATATTCCGCACCTGCCAGGGCTGCAGTCCAAGGCGTAGCAACTGGGTAGAGTCTGCGGTGTTAGGGTCGAAGTAAAATGTCTCTGTCTGCTGCGGCATAGTCGCAGCGAAGGGGACTCTATCACTCCTCGTATTTCCTGTTCTCCTATTTTCCTTAAAAACACGATCATTACCATCCCCTCCCAACAGGAAGATACCAATCAGCACCATCACCCCCACTAAGGCAGTGGCTATCAGGACACGACGGTCGTTACGGTTCATACAACACCTAACTGATGGAGGAAGATGAGGGTGATACAAATAGGACAGACGATACGGACGGCAAAGAGGAAGACGCCAAATAACCTGCCTTTCAACGTTCCGCCATTGGTGAACTCATCCCGCACCACTTGCTTGGGGATATACCACCCGACAAACAGACAGGCAAGCATGGCACCTAACGGCAATAGGAAGTTTGCTGTCAGATGGTCGCAGAAGTCCATCAGCGAGAATCCCATCAACGAGATATCATAGGCTCCTACCGACAGGGCGCAGAACACACAGATGACAGAGGCTATGACAGTGATGACCCATGCCGACGAGCGACGCTTCAGCGCAAACTCCTCCGTGAAGAAGGCGGTACCTATCTCATGCATGGAGATAGTGGAGGTCAGTGCGGCAAACACCAACAGGGCGTAGAACATGACACTGACCACATAACCGACGGCAGGCATGGCACCGAAAGCCTGTTGGAACACATTCGGCAAAGTAATGAAAATCAAGGAAGGACCGCTGTCTGGATTCACGCCTACCGAGAAGGCGGCTGGGAATATCATGAGTCCCGACAGGATGGCTATCAGGGTATCGATCAAGGCAATCTGCCCCGCCGACCTCAACAGGTTCGTGTCTTTCGAGAAATAACTGGCATAGGTACACAGGCATGCCGTTCCTAACGACAGGGAGAAGAACGCCTGCCCTAACGCCTCCAACAGCACACTGCTTGATAATTTCGAGAAATCGGGCTGCAACAGGAACTTGATACCGCCCATGGCACCAGGCAACATACATGACGCAACCACCAAGAGCAGCAACAGGACAAAGAGGATGGGCATCAGCAGTTTCGAGGCTTTCTCGATTCCCCGCTGCACACCACGTACAATGACCAAGTGGGTAATCACGATAAAGAAGATTCCCCACAGCGTGGGCTTGACAGGATTACTGGAGAAGGTCACGAAATAGTTCTTCACATACTCCGCATCACCATTCACCTGACCTGCGATAGAGGCAAAGAGGTATTGCAGGCACCAGCCTGCCACCACCGCATAAAAGCCTAATATGATGGTAGAGGTGAGAATACCCAAATACCCCACGAACTTCCAAGGTCTTCCTTTCGACAGCACATCATACGCCTTGGCGGCATTCGCCTGGGCATGGCGACCTACGATGAACTCGCTCACCATCCCAGGAATTCCCAACACCAAGATACAAGCAATATAAATAAGGATAAAGGCTGCGCCACCGTTCTCGCCTGCCGTATAGGGGAAACGCCATACGTTACCCAATCCGACAGCCGAACCCGCTGTGGCAAGCACAATGCCTATCTTACTTCCAAAATTACCTCTGTCCATATATATAATTAATAATTAGAAATTAGTAATTAGTAATCACTAATTACTTTAATAGTCCGAATTGATGCAAGAAGATGAGGAGGATGGCAAGCGGACAGACGTACTTCACCAAGAAGAGGAAGACATGGAAGAGACGGATATACCCGATACTCTTCAACTCCCCTCCGTTGGTAAACTCTTTCCGTACGATATGATGCGGCACAAACCAACCGATAAAGATACAAGTCAGGAATCCCACCACAGGCAGGAATATTTGCCCGGTGATGAAGTCGAACCAGTCGAACAGCGACTTCCCGAAGAACGTCAACCCATCAACCGCTCCCATCGACAACGAGCAGAACGCACCGATAATCGCCGTGCTAATGGTGACAAGCAACGCCGCCCGCTTACGACTCATGCGCATCTCCTCATGGATAAACGCCGTACTCACCTCATGCAGTGACATCAACGAGGTCAAGGCGGCAAGCGACAACAGGACGAAGAACAGCAGGGAGATGCAATAGCCAACCACCGGCATCGAGGCAAACGCCTGCTGGAACACGTTCGGTAACGTGATAAAGATGAGTGAGGGACCACTATCGGGATTCACACCTACCGAGAAAGCGGCAGGGAATATCATGAGTCCTGCAAGGATTGCCACCATACAGTCTATCAATGCTATCTGTGATGCCGACTTCGTCAAGTTGGTATAGTCAGAGAAATAACTGGCGTAGGTACACAGACATCCCATAGCGATACTCAGCGAATAGAAACTCTGTCCCAAGGCACCGAGGAACACATCGCCCGTAAACTTCGACATATCGGGCTTAAACAGGAACTCAATCCCCTTGTCGGCATTCGGCAACATACAGGAGGCACCCACAATAATCAGTAATAATATAAATAAGGTGGGCATCAACAGTTTCGAGGCGCGCTCAATACCGTCCCTCACTCCATGCTCGATAATCAGATAGGTGATGCCCAAGATGATCACTGTCCACAACACTGGCTTCACAGGATCACTGGCAAGTTCCGTGAAATAGGTCTTGAAATACGTCGGGTCCCCCTGCAGATGTCCTATCAGCGAGGCGAAGATATATTGCAGACACCATCCGCTGACCACCGCATAATAGCCAGTAATCAGGAATCCAGTCAACACGCCCATATAGCCAATCAACGCCCAGGGGGTACCACCTGCAAGGTTACGATAGGCTCGTGCCGTGTTCGCCTTGCCATGCCTGCCAACGATAAACTCGCTTACCATACAGGGAATACCTAACAGCACCACGCACACCACATAAATCATGATGAAGACGGCACCGCCATTCTCGCCTGCCATATAAGGGAAGCGCCATACATTACCCAGTCCGACAGCAGAGCCTGCCGTGGCAAGGATGACACCTAACTTGCTCCCGAAATTTGCTCTTTCTCCCATAATATCTTTCTTTCCGCTTGCAAAAGTATAAAATATTTCTTACTTTTGCACCTAAATAATAAGTAATTATGCGGAAATTGATTCAATTTGTAAGGAAATACCCTTTTTCCATTCTCTGCTTCCTTACGATATGGTACCTTTCCTTCTTCACGCCCCCTGAGACGGAACTGGAGGAAGTGCCCTTCATCGACAAGTGGGTACACATCATCATGTATGGGGGCTCCTGCACGGTATTATGGATAGAATACCTGCGCAAGCATACCTTATTAAATAAAAGCAAACTCTTCCTGCTTGCCTTCCTCGCCCCGATCCTCATGAGCGGAATCATCGAACTGCTGCAAGAGTATTGCACCAACCACCGTCGTAGTGGCGACTGGCTCGACCTTGCCGCCAACTCCACAGGAGTGACCCTTGCCGTCGGCATAGGGCTCCTACTCGCCTACCTCAAAGTTTTCAATAAGCACCCTCGTCACGATTCCCTGCGCTGACACAAAATAGACACGGGGAATAATCGACGAGGCGAAGAGGTCAAACACGCTGCGGTCCTCTTGTGCCGAATAGGGAATCTGCAATCCGTATTCCTCCCAGAAAGGAGCCACTACGTCCTCACCTTCCCCACGGCTGATGGCAATCATCTGGAAACCAGCCTCATCCTTATGTTGCAGGTAATAAGCATTCAGTTCCGGCAATTCCCGCTGACAGTCAGGACACCACGTGTTGAAGAACACGATGACGGTCTCTCCCGCCAGACTACTGGTAGAGAACGTCGAATGACTCCCGTCCTTCACCACGTCCACCGTAAAGGCAGGCACTCTGTCTCCCACCTTCACCCGCTCTACCACGTCATCATCCTCATGGATACTGCTGCACCCCATCATCATGAGGCACAATAACAGAAAATAAAACCTTGAATATATTTTTGTGTACATAGAAAAATTATCTTATTATTCTTCTTTCACAAAAGAAGTAAAGTCAGACCAGTCCTCAACTCTAAATGCTCTAATATCACGTACTGACTCTTTAAACCAATTAATGTCTTTCAGTGCGGTTATTGCTCGAAAAAGAGTTGCCATGTCATTCTTTTCCGTAAGATACACACTACCTTGGGTATTATAAAAATCATATTTGCGCAATATGGTTTTAATTTCATAATACGCATTATTATAAGGCTCTCCGTATGTTGCCTTCAAATCACTAATATTCAAATCAAACGCTATAGCAAACATTACAATGCAATGAAATATTTACTTTTTCCAAAAAAGATTCTTCCCAAATGGTCTTTGACGGAAATGACTAAACCAGTAAAAGGATTATGCTCAACATCAATAACCTCTCCTGCCACCCAATCACTCTGATTTGTGAGTTGAGGGCTTACCTTCATCTTATCTCCAATTTTTGGTTCCATAATCATATACTTAACTATTTCTGTTGCAAAGATAGTGTTTTCTGTGGAAATGACAAAGAAAAAGCGGCAGATAATATATCCACCGCCTTTTATCTAATCATAATTACTAATTTCTAATTACTAATTACTAATTTATTTATACACGACTTTCTTACCATTGACAATATACACGCCCTTACCCGGGTAGATGACACGGCGACCCTGCAAGTCGAAGATCACTTTCTCGCCCTCAGTACCATCCTGCTTGGGCAAGGTAGTCTCAATTCCCGTCGTATTGGCGAAGAGGAGGAAGTAACGACCATAGTCATTCGGCTCCACAGAGAAGGTATCACCCTCACTGATGGACTGCATCTGACCGCTGACAGCATCCACTACCGTGACCTCACCATCCGTCAGTTGCTCGATGTCCGAGAAGGTCACCTCCACCATGTCATTGCTGCTGCAAGTGACACCAAAGGCTATTGGCTTCGAGAGTTCCTTCACCTGATTGACGCTAACCGCATAGCCATTAGCGACGGTGTACACCATCGGCACGTCAGCGAGGTTCGAGTCAAACAACGTCTCCACGCTCTTCTCCTCCTCGCCTACCGAGATACTTGCCGCTGACTGTCCACGCTCGTTGATGGCGGTGAGGGTGAACTCACGAGAGGGAGCAACACTATGTCCGTCTACCATCATAGAAGGTTTAAACACGACACCCTCGGCACCTGACTTTACTTTCACGAAGAACGACTGCATTGGAGCGATATAACCCATTGTCACTGGACTACCCGTGTTATTATCTGAATAGGTCCAATAGCCCTGTGCTGCGTCATCCAGATTAGCAGTATTCTCACTTATAAAGGTTTCCATGTTGATGGAACACAAGTATGGATTACCTACCAACTGATAGTCTGATGGTGACGACTGCACGTTGGAAACCAGAGCCTTGAAATCGCCTGTACCCGAATGACGACTCGTTGAACCATAATCCGTTCCGTATGTCACCCCATCGATATTGGCATCACCATCCGTCAGGAGTTTGCCAAAGGTTTCCTTGCTGACTGTCTCTGTCAGTTTTCCTTCCTCTGGTGAAGTATTATCCCACTGATAGTAGTCGAAGGAAGTATCATCCTTCGGCAAACGAATCAGCGTCTTTGCCGTCTGGTCCTTCTTATGCGGACGGATAGCGAATGCGGTCCATGTGCTATAAGGCACTGTCACGTCATTATACTCATGGCTCCACTGCGTCAGATAGTTACTTACACCGCCAGGAATATTCGCACTATACTCCGTCTCACGTATGTCATTGGTCTTTGTCTTTACATAGACCCCCTGCTGCGTCCATCCCTTCTGATAGATAGGATACTTCGTACGGCTGTACGTAAATCCTGCGGCATTAGCAGTCGTCGAGAATTTAATCGGCTGGAACGCCTCAGAGATCTGGCGACCGTTCTTGTCTGCGTCTGTACTATTATACGGCACATACATATCGCCTGCATAGGTGTTCTGCAATGGCGTAGACATCAGTGTCCAGGTGTTTGCATTCAGTTCCTTCTCCACCCATACCTTCTCGTAGGTCAGGTACTGCTGGTTCAGCAACTCCGCATTCGGTTTCATATACAGTTCCTTCGCCCAGTTGCCATAGAACTTCTCGCAGTCGTAGACTTCACCTTCCTTACTATGATCCTGACAGGTCTTCTCCGTATAGCGCACCATCAGGTCATACTGGATATTCGTAGTTGCGTCAGCACCCAGATTACCATATATCTTTGTAGTAGTATAAGTCAATTTCACTAAGTCGGGGGCACGTAAATTAGAAGGTATGGTGACATAGGTGAATTTCATCGGCACGTAAGAAGCAGGCGTAGTTGCCACGCTCATCTCCGAATTATCCTTATAGCCCGCAGGATGACCTGTCGTTGCGTGGTTGTTATCCGTTGGGGCATCTGTTACTTCACCTTTATACAATTCTGCACGCTCAGAGCGTTTCCAGTTAGCGTCACTGTTCCACTCTGTGCTTCCTCCTTGCCAGGTCACGAACTCTGGCACCACCTTCAGCAGGAACTCCACGTTACCCTCACATGCCGTATCATCTGCCGCATTCTTTACTTGGAAGAACATACGATAGGCAAAGCCCTCATAGAAGGTAGGCTTTGTGACACCTTCACCATGGAAGTTTACAGCAATATACATATTGTCGCTATTGATGGTAAGAGACTCAAAGGTGGCAACCTTGCTGACATTTTCAGAAACTTTCGAGTCTGTGGTCTGGTCTGTACCTCCCTGATACTTTAGCAAGTCGAGAGCACCTTGGATAGTCAAGGCTCCTTTCTTCGATATGGCAGATTCAGAGACCTTGAAGTCATGCACGGGGATATGTAGGATGAAATTACCGTCCTGCATGTCCTTTAACTGCTCCAGTCCCACACGAACGACACGGATTGCATCGGGATAGCCTGTCACATCCTCGAAGCCAAGGGTCAATTGCGGTCCACTGCCCGAGATGTCGATATTAAAGACGTACTCCAATGGCGAACAGATATTGAAGTCCTTTGTACCATTGTTCACCTTATCCTCAATAGGTAAGGCTGAGATATATGCCTTATTATCATCATTGCCTTTTACATCGTGACTAAACGTAGAAGCATAATCCAGGAACAGAAGTTTGTCATTTTTCCATGCCTTTTCGATGACTGCATAGTAATTAGCGTTAACACTCTTATAGCCATCATCAAGTGTCGTTGCTGTCTGATAAGTAGTGGCAGCATCGTTTTTTCCACGATAGTCTGCCAAGGCATCCTTCAAATAGTAATCTGTCACGCCGACAGTGATCTTGTAGTCATTAAACTCTGCCAGCGTACCCAAGAAGAAGTCGAAATGAACATTATCGTATGCCTTAAAGCCCGATACCTCTGCGTCGTCTGGCATCTGCAGTACGATGTTTAGTGCTACGTTAGCCGTCTTTTCCGAACAATTACCTGAGACGGATGTAACAGCATCACCTGATCCGTTATTCATCTCCAAGTACATCATCTTCGGCACGAAGATAGGACTGTAGATATCACAGGCATCTGTATTCTTACCCCAGAGCGCCTCATCTGTAACAGCCGTCTCACTCAAGGAGTAGACAGACACATAATACTGCTTACCCTGCTCCAGAGCGAAATACTTACTTGCCAGTGAGAAATAGGTATTACCGTCAGTACCGATAAAGTAACCTGAATTAGGCTCCGTGGCAACAAAGGTAGCCTCTGGATCTATGGTTGCAGGTGCTGTAGCAGGAACCTCTGTCGTACCATATGCCAGCGTACCGGCAGCATCATAGAGTTTCATATCAGCACTCATCGGATTACCATTCTCATCGCAGATGCGCCAGAAGATGCTCGAACCAGCCTTACTCTGGATAGCCTCTGCATCGACATAGATATTCATCTTCACCTTCTCGTCACCGCAACTCACATCTTCCTGCTTCACTTTCAACTTGGCATTGCTGGTGTAGAACTGCAACTGGTCAACGGCATAGTCAGCACCGTCAGTCTGCGTTGCGTAGTTATCAATATCCACGACATAACTCTCAATACCTGTAAGGTTCACCGTATTAGGAATGGCAACACGACCATACACCTGATACCAGGTTGACTTCCAGCCAGACGTGTTAGATCCTGCTACCGTCATAGTACTCAGATTTGAGGAGTGGAACGACACCACCCTCACACGGTCGCCATTTGCCTTCACACCATATACGGTAGCCATCATCTGCGGGAACTCCGCTCCACTCGTCATATCTGCTATATAACCTGTGAAACATAACTCAGAACCCGCACATAGTTTGGCATTGAACTTCATCTGGGCGATGGTACGCGACTCGTCAGAGGCATCCACATAGAGGAAGGAGCCATACTTACCCTTATTGGTCAGACCGTTATAATAGGTATAGTCAAGCAACTCGTCTTCTTCCCACCAGTGGTATTTATAATAGGTACCTTGTCCGTCCTTAGAGATTCCCGTTTTATTCATAGACTTGAGCAACATATAGTCACCATGTAGCGGTGAGATACCCATCAGGTCATCGTTACTGGTATGTATGCGTCTGACATCAGGATAGCAGAAACCGTACTGTGCCTCATCCCAAGGCAGGGGTTCGGTGGAATGGTTGTCTAACTGAGAAGTCAGGTCGTCTGACAGTGTCAGTCCTCCCAAATTATCAAAATCCACTGTCGCCTGCAGCGTCATGTGTTCTGTCAAATAGGCCTCTGTACGCTCTAAGGGCAACTCATCAATCTTGTAGGCAGGAGCATCCACTAATATCATCTCGTAATGGATGGCTGGAGCCATCGTTGTACCATTACCTACATAGCCGACAATATGGAAGCGTCCGCCCTTCGCCGCCGTCACTGATTTCGTAGTACCACTTGACACAGCAGTATAACTACCAGTTAAATCACCAACTTTAATCTCCACAATACGCTTCGTCTGCTCCTTATAGCCAGATTCCATGTCATCCTTGCGATAGACACCTGTCTCATCCTCGTAATAAGCCCACCATGTAATCTTGCTGCAATTCTGTTGCGAGCCACCATTATTGATATAGTAGTAACCCAGCATTGGTAATTGGGCACGGACAGAGAACTTAGTGCTCTCATCCTTGATGGCGACACTGACACGTCCGTTGTCCTCGGCAAGTTGGAACATGTCAGAGCCTGCTGCCTCAAACTTAGTCTTTCCAGTGTTGATGTCAGTGGCTATGACCGAGGCTGGTCTAACATGGAAGATATAGCGAGTGCTCAGTGTCGGCTCGTGCATCAGGTATTCCCCGGCAGTACCGGAATAGATACCATCGTAGAACTTGCTGACATCACAGGCGATGCTGACCATTCCTTCAAGTCCTAATGGGTTGAAGGTCACACCTACGTTATTTTGTATAGGCTTCACACCTATCTCGTCATTATTGAGCATGAAGAAGCCACGACTAACAGTAGCACCTTGATTGGTCTCTATCTTGTCTGAAAGTTTATTACCCACAATGGCAAGACGGCTGTTGTTGATATCGGTATTCCAGTCGTACCAGCGGATATAGGCAGCAGGCTCAAGGGCATCACCTGTACCTGTGTAGTTCTGGAACGGCAGTTGCAGGATAACAGGGGTACTGCTCGTCGGATCGACATATACGTCATATTCCACCGTATGCACGCCCTGTCGGATATCACCCGTTACAGGTTCGATAGTACTTACGCTGTTGTTCCACGAATACTGCTGCACAGTGGCTTGCAACTCACTATTAGAAGACGGAGTGATATAGTCACGCTCACTGGCACCCTTGTCATGCACAAACTGGAAGGTACTCTCTGTGAAGAAACTATAGGTATGCACCATGGTAAGATTGTCTGGCTCGTGGGTCAACTCCAGATCTGTATAATCATTACCTTTTGTAGTCTGCCCTGATAAATCAGTGGTCAACACCACATACACCTTATAGTCTTCCCAATTGCCAGTCAACTCGGGTACAGCGCCTCCAGGATTCCTATTGAACGTCACGTCAAGTATATCTTCAGCATCAGTTGGGGTCCAGTTTATCTTTTTAGTAACACTGTTCCAGTAGAGACCCTGATCTGGTTCTGTCTGATGACCTTTATCTGCCGCAGGCTTGAAGTATTTCTCTGAGTTTGGTATCTTCTCAAAGTCGCCGTCATCATTCTTCTTGGTAATATACCAACGGATGTGGAACTTCTGTGCAAGTTCATTGAAACTTGCCTTCTCAAACTCCGTCAATATCTTCGACTCACGTTGTTCTGCCAAATTGAGTAAAGCCGTTGTCTTGCTCTCATCCTCCACCAACACCTCATTAGAGTGTGTGAAGGCTGTGCTGGTCACCGTGCCGGGGAACGTGGAGGTCTCCTTGAACTTGATGGTGTAGACATAATCATAGTCCGGCTCATAGATGGATTCTATAGATGCACCACGATTAGTCAACTCACGAGCGAAAGCACCAGTATGCCCTTCCTCCCCAGTATCACCAGACATTGCTACTACTACATAATAGTAGTTAAACCTGTCGGCAGGCAATGTAAGCGTAGCCTCTGGCAGTGTCAAGCCACTTTCGTCCTGCAGGTAATAGCCATACTCCGCTGTTGTGAACCCTGTTGCACCCAAAATATTTGTCAGTTGTTCGTCACCCGTTGTCGGATCAAGTGGCGTTCCGTCACTCTTGGTCAAATAGATACGGGCATAGGTCGGTTTCTTCGTCATCTCTGCCTCAAAAGCATCCGAAGCATTTTCCAGACTGATGGTCGCCTCTGTCTGTCCTGCCGTGATGGTAGTGATGGTCTCACCGCCACGCTTGCCACCGCCTTTCAGTTTACCTAACTGCTCTTTTCTGTCAATATAGACCGTATAGGTCATGGACAACAAGCCTTCATTGAGGGAAGCAACATTGTCGTCCTCATAGAATTTGCAGACAAACTTGATACCATCATCGGTAATCTGCTTCATGGTCTTGTCGGCAGGCGCATAGAATACAGGTGCCGCCCAGTTATTCCAGTTCGCACTACTGAGGTTAGCGTCATTCGTCACAGTCAGTGATTTGTTATCAGCAGACAGGGTGAATGGATCAGCATTAACAGCAATAGTCCAGTAGTTATTGGCACGGTTAGTACCCTTGCGCAGAGGCTGAGCATTGCCGTCTTCATCCACTACAAGCCATTGCATGGTATAGTGTGCCTTGTTTTTCGCTAAGTAACCAGCACCAAGGTTTTCCCCATTCTCGATATCAGGAGCAGGAATCTGCATAGACTGGGCACTCCACTCCACGTTAGCCTCTAAACTCTTTGTTGCCTTGGCAGGATACTTAAACCAATAGGTGGTCTTGCTATCCCAGTCTGGCTCACTGCTGATATAGCCAGAAGTTACCACAGCAGCGTCCTTAGAGGTCACCACCACTACCTGATACTCATCCAACTTTGTGTCGTCAAGTGTCAGTGTCACAGCGGCAGGACTTGTCAATGCACTGCCGCCATTATATAAGTAGAAGCCATACTTCACGGTATAAGCCTCTACAGATGAGGACACTGCTGTACCGTCCGTAATAGACAACTTACTGCTTGGATCAACTGGATTACCATTAGTGTCGGTCAAGTAAGCACGCAGATACTTCGTCCCTGCTGGTAAATCTATGCTAATCGTCTTTGACTTATCAGAAGCAGTCAACAACACACGCTCTGTAGCCTCTGTAGCCGTACTCTTCAGTGAACCCTCGAAACCTTTATGGATAGAGAAGGTATAGCGGGCATTGGGATTGCCTGTACCGTCATTGTTCGTATATACCTCGCAGACAATCTTATAATCATCGACATCGGCGTAGGTCTTCCCATCAGGGGCATAGACATGAGTCTTCACCCATGACTCCAACTGACCCGCATCGACAGAGGTCATGCCAGAGAGTGTTGCCACATTGCCTGTAACAGTGAAACCCGTAGGCAGTCCGATAGTCCACTTATCCTCTTGGCGTGCTGTGCCAATCTCCAAAGCCTGTTTCTCGCCACTGCCATCCTGTACCCACCACTTGATGGTCTGTCCTGCGGCAAGTTCTGCCACAGAAGTCTTCCAGTTGGTGTCAATGTCGGTATTCGTTGCATCAGCCTCCATCGCTGTGGCATCCCACTCTACTTGTGGTGTCTGCTCATAGGTGGTGATAGTGTAGTAAAAGGTGTAGGTATGCTTGTTGTCATAGTCTGGCTCCTCTATCATGGCACCACCTGCGTAAGTCATCTTTGCCAAGGCTGTAGAATAAAGAGCCACCACCTTATAAGTCGTATACAACTTGGGGGCTTTCAATGACACACTGATTTTGCTTTCATCGAAAGCGGTACCATCATTATAAATATAGAAACCACTATTTACGTTTGTACATGTCGTTGCATCTACACCATTATACTTTACTTCCAAGATAGAAGTAGGATCGACCGCCGTTCCTTGTGCGTCAGTAACATAGAAGCGAGCATACTTGGCACCCGTTGCCTGTGTAGTCACACCCACTGCCACACTCTCCGCAGCACGATCTACCTTCTGTGTACTCGTTGTCTCTGTTGCACCTGTATTTGCCTCTCCCTCGAACTCGCCAATCTCTGGGAATTGGAAAATGTAGCGAAGTTTCATAATTGGTGTTCCACCTGAGTACTCATCGGTACATTCAAAGACTATCTCGTAATCGGAGGCGTCAAGCATCTGTGTACCTATAGAAGTAGGAATATAAAACTTACTATAACCAAAGTGCGAGGTGTAGCCGTCAGTACCAGCGTTTCCTCTACCTGCGACATTGCCTGTTAACGTCCACCCCTGAGGGTTACTCTCCGTAACAAAGAAACTTGAGCCACTATCATTCGTACCCGTCTTGATGACCCAACTCGTTGCATCAGCGGCATCACTATTTGAGAATTTCAGAGGCTGACGTGCGCCTGTTTCCTTGCTTCTCACATACCACTGATTGTAATATGAAGAAACAGAGGCGGAACCTGATAGGCCTTTCAGTTTACTATCAGCAGTATCGTGATACTTGATGGTCAAATTATCAGTCAAAAGGTCATCAACACTTAGAGATACTTCTATTTCCTCTACAGGATATGTAAACGCATAAGTATAAGTCAAGTTCCAGTCAGGCTCCTTGGTCAATGTCGGACCAGCCTCAGGAGTACCTTTACTTGTAGAAAGCAGACATTTAATCTGATAATTCGCAAAATTGCCTGCACCAGCATCTAAGGTGATGTTAACCTTAGACAAGTCTAAGTTGTTACCTGCATTGTAAACATAGACACCATTCTTATCAGAAGAACCTGCTTTTACCGCATCACTGCCATTATAGGTTACCTGCAAAGGAGACTGGTCCGCCAAAGCATTACCATTAGCATCGGCAAGATATATACGTGCATATTTTACTCCTGTGAGACTAACTCCTGTCAAGTCAAAACTTTGAGGAGTTGAAGTGTCTTTTGCTATTTCCTCAGAACCACTGGCTGTTGTCGCACCTGCTGCAGCGGAGCCAAGGAATTCGTCAACGGCTGCAGTCGCAATTGTTACTTTCTTAATTCCAGAAGTTTTCGCCTCCAATACAAGACCATTCGCTTTTAATTCTGAAACAACATCAGTTAGAGGAAACTCAAAATAGCCTTCACTATCATAAAAAGATGACGATTGATATATATCCGTTTCACTCCCAAAAATGGCTTTCCAACTATTATTTACTGCATAAATATATTTATCACTACCTTTCTCTATAACATAAACTCGTAATACATTACTGCTGGTGATATCGTTAAACGCAGAAGAAGAAATTGTAAAATAAGAAGAGTTTACTGCATGTTCACCTCCGCCTATGTCATCCGATTCTGCTCCCCACGCACTTCCCACACTCATCATGAGGATAGAGAATAGGAGGAGGGCACGGCGGGCGAGGCTCGTCGTGGCAAAGGTTATTATGTTACTATGTCTTAACCCTGTGTTACTATGTCTTGACTTCATCAGTTTCATTGACTTCATCATGGTTTTTATTTCGTTTTTAGTTCTACTTCAATATCGTGAAGCCCCGGCAGTTCTCACCACCGAGGTCATTATTTCATTTCGTCACACAATCCAGAAAGTGAAGATTGTCAGATAACAATCTCAAATGGGTCCTGCTTCATCAAATCATAGAAAGCATCCCTTAGTTGATTGCCAAATGGATTATTTTGCAAGAAATATATTGAGGCAAATAAATGATAATCACCTTTATGGGCAGCAGCGTCATATTTGGTTATTGACTCATCGGCATATTGCTCATACCATCGGTCAAACAAATTTCGACGTTTTTTCTCTTTACCATCTGTGTTATCGCATACCATTATCATGGCATTTTCATCGTTTTGGAAGAAATTCCTCAGAATCTTAATTACAGTAAGCACTATTCTCACATCCATCGGATGAGGACGTTTCTCTTCTGGCTCGATATTAAGTGAATAGGTGATGGCGTACTGAGGGCAAAAGTCAGGTAGAGGTAGAAAATATATATTATAGACTATACCATCTCTATTGACAAACGTATAAAACGTATCGTCAACTTTCGAATACTCATAGGGGAGTAGCGAGTTTGAATCCATAATACTCTGCCGTTTTCTTCATATCCTCACTGGTGCCTCCATTCTGGATGCACTCACGCATTCCCTGCTTACAGTCCAAAATTTGGCGAAGCATGTTCTTAGGCCGCTTATATTCTTTCTCCATAACTCCTTTGCTTTTCAAATTCACGCTGCAAATATACGAAGGAATATTGAATGTGCCAAATTTTTTGGGGGAAGATTCACGCTCAATAGCGGAAGAAATGCTATTCCCTATATGGAAACAAGGAGTTTCCTGCGTGGGAACTGGGAGTTTCCTACGTGGGAACTGAGAGTTTCCTACGTGGGAACTGGGAGTTTCCTGCATGGGAACTGATAGTTCCCTACGTGGGAATTCTATCCTTGTGCGTTGGTAATGGTCACATGCCAGCGACCAATAGACCCTTTATCACGCATGATATAGCCTTTCTCCACCAGAGAGTTTATCGTCTTCTGCACAGAGACACGGCTGATGCCTGCTCTCTCCGCCAACTGCGTCACTGGAATGTCGGGATCCTCCTTCATGGCATGAAGGATGACGCTGACAGTAGGACTCTGGAATGTGATATGCTCACCATCAAACCACCAAGAATCAGTATCGTGGTCATTTAGGAAATCGATGTCACCCTGTACCTCACTGATTATCATCTTCGTGAAGTACTCATGGAATGGCTTGATAGCCTCTAACGAGGCATGAGCCCCCAAATGAGGTGCTGCACCCACACGAAGGTCTGCCTGATGCAGTGCCTCCAAGTAATCCTTCTTTTTCCGAGCACGCACCACTATCATCGGGTAGTCATGGCGTGACAGGATATAGTTTACCAAGAGGCGGGCTATGCGTCCATTACCATCCTCAAAGGGGTGGATGCGGATATAGCGGTAGTGGAACAAGATGGCAAGATCGACAGGGTGCATCTCTCCACGCTGCTCCTCCTCGTTATACCATCTGATGAGGTCAGCCATCAAGGCTGGTGTCTCCTCAGGGAAGGCATAGTCGAAGCGATCACCATAACGGGTGATGACGGAGTTAGGACGAGTCTTATACTGTCCGGCATGGATGGTAAAGGAGGTGTAAGCACCGCCTTTCAACTTGCGATACTCCTCATAGTCCTCACGCAGCAACGTCTTATGGAGTTGGCGGATGAAAGTCTCTGTCAGAGGATAGTCCTCGACTTTCGCCTCCTCCTGCATCATCATCATTCCCACGTTCGAGGCTTTCATCTCCTCAAAGTCACGTATAGGAGCCTCACCAACCACATGTCCGAAGAGCAACAACAACTCTGTCTGTCCATACGTCAAGGTATTACCCTCGATATGGTTGGAGTTGTAGTTGAAGTCGATGGTGAACTTGCGGCTAAGCCGCTCTGTGTCTCGCTGACTGAGTGGCTGTAATGCCTTCCACAGGTCATAGACAGCCTGCAATTTGTTCTTTGTTGCCATTGTAGTTTCCTTTCTGCATTTTTACTAATGCGCTGCAAAGGTAACAAAAATTAACGAAACTGCCAAATATTTAACCCAAAAAAGGTTATCAGTGATAACCCCCTCGCAAGGGTTACATTTGCCAAATGACCAGCCTCTATGCAGTTCTGGATTGTGTATCAGTATTTCAAAGATCGCGCAAGCCGAATGCAAAGGCGAAAACTTGTTTTCAGACTTTGCTGAGGCGAAGCCGATTTTCGAGTCGTAGGCTCAAAGATCGCAGCGAGTGAAGAGTCAAACCTGTTTGAACTCTTCCGAGCGCCACAGTTTTTCGAGCCGTAGGCTCAGAGAGCGCGCGAGCCGTAGGCTCAGAGAGCGCAGCGAGGCGAAGCCTCTATCAATAGCCATGGGTATGGCGCACACGGGGTGTGCCTTCCAAACCACGGCTGTATAGCATCTGGTCTGTATCGAGAATCATATAGAGTCGATAGGTCATCTGTCGGGCAGCACTCATCTCCTCCTTGTAGAGGTAGATGGAGAACTCATGGTAAACCTTGCGGTCTGCTGACAAAGCACTTCCTGGGTCAGCCACATAGCCAAGGATAAAGGGATAGTAATGTGCTGACGCTGTAGGATCCCATAACGGGCGGTCAGTATAGTTGTTGGTATACCACTTGGGTTCACCACCAACCTCATCACCATCAATCGGATCCCATGCGGCATAGCCTTTACGATAGAAAGCAGGATCCTCACTCTCGTTGACATACGCTGTTGCCTTCGTGGCATCCATCCAAGAGCCCCAAGAGTCTGTGAAACTGTCATTAACCAGTCCCCAAGAAGTGCTGGCATATGTACCTGTAGGTGCAGTTGCTGTAAATGGCACTACAGAAGAGTCACTGATCTTTTTCACCACAGGCAACAGATGGAAGTGTCCGTAGTCATGGAAGTTGATGGTATAGATACCATCCTCCTCCTTCACACTTGCCGGATAAACACCAATGGCAGGGAAGTCGTATGGAATCATGTCGAGTTTATAGTCATCGAGCACGATAGGAATGATGCGATAGTCGTTGCGGGCGATATAGTCCCACTTATTATCATCAGGTTCCGTACTACCTTTATCGTCAATCAGCACATAACGCTCCTCTGTCTCACCAGTCAACTTAATCTTCAAGAAGAAATGGTTGAAAGCATTCGTGGGCTTCACACTCTCGTTGACATAGAAGGTGAACGTCTTTGGCTTTGGAGTTTCTGCCGTAGTGCTATTTTTGATGGCACTAACAGTCTCATTAGGATAAAGTGTCAGTTCGCCTGTAGCAGGAGTTCCATTCAAGTTCGGCTGGATATCACCATGTGCATAGACGTTCATGGTATTATGTCCTGTCAGATTTGGCAACAACTTCAAGTTACCATCTGTGTTCTTCGTCAGGTCACTCAAAGTGAATGACTCTATAGTCACATCAGCCCCCTTGTCGTTATACACCTGTAACTCTATCTTCGCCATCAGACGAACCACCACAAGTTCCACATTGTCATTGTCATTGACAGTGATGGTCTGTACGTTGCTCATGGGAATACCTGTTGCCCCAAAACCATTATGCGTAGTCAGATTAAAATTATTGCCTGCCACGTTGACAGCAACGGCATTGGCTGCACCCTCTGTAACGGTGCTTTCGTTGAATGCAATATCAGCCAACTTATTCGGCGCATAATTATTGCCATCGGTAATGAATTCATCAATACCGCCTGCACGTCCGTTATTAGTCACATTACCTAAAGCAGAGTTATTGTCATTATCATTGCCACCACCTGTGGCTGGTGTAGTACCATAAGAAGTTCCTGCTCCACGCAAATTACTTGCAGCACCAGTACCAGCGATACCAAGCAAGTTCATCACCACCTTAGGTGACATGTTCGCAAACGAGTAGAAGCGATAGGAGCCTGCGGCAGGCAGTTCTGCGATTTGGTCAACTTCCTGGTCTGGATCGCCACTGGGTTTGCAGGCATAAATCTTAGCAACCTTATTGTCAGAGGCATTCACGGCAACTACCGTCCATACATTCATCATCTCTGCGTCATCGGCATTAGCAGCATCTTGCCAAGCACCACGCATGGTACCCGTGCCTGCCTGTGACACACGGAGATGTACCTGTATCTTCCCATCCGTCGGAACAGGAGTTTCCCCATTCACCGCATCGTCAGAGGAGCATGCCATCATCATAGGCAGTGCCACGGCGAGCAGGAGGGCGTATATGAGTTTGCTTCGTTTCATCATCGTTACTTATGATTTACATATATATCCAGGAGTGGGTAAACTTATCCCACACCTTCACTTTAATCGTCAAAGAAGGAGAACCGCCTTTAACAGGTGGCACCAATGTCACACGATAGATATTGTTGCGCACGATGGAGTGTGCCATCGGGTCTGTCACAGCAGGTGAAGCAGCACCAGCATTATGTTTCAAATAATAGTGGTCGTAATGGTCGACAGCAGGACTGGCACCTTCTTGCGTCTGATAATGGATGGCAAGGACGGTACCATACTTTGGTAATATCGTCTTACTCTCCGTCTCAGTCATCGGGGGAAGGGTGTTCTCCTGCAAATATGTCAGAATCATGTATTTGTGACCGTTATCTGTACCTCCTACAACCGTCTTATCCGCAGTCAGTGTGGGTGTGGTCCATCCAGTATAAGTTGGCAAATCTGTCACTGCCTCAAAAGACTTGGGGTAATAGGTCGGTGTGCCTGAGGTCGTCTTATCAACCGTATGCGGGTCAAGCACATACTGTGACTGTGTGGGTGAAGTGCCCTCACTGCCAAAGAAGTTCAGTCCTGCCGTTGTGCCATCTGTGGAATAGTGCTTCAACAGATAAGTACCATCATTGAGCAGGTTGAAAGCCTGGATATCTTTTATGGTAACAGTACCTATCGTAGTGTTAGACTCATTCTTATAGTCATATACAAAATTAGTAGAACCGCCCTCTGAGTCGATATCAATACGTGCAGCAAGACGCTCTACAGTAATATCGGTGGTAAAAGGATTGTCTTTTGAGCCCCTACCGCTCGTCTTGCTTACCTCCAAGGTGGCGACACTGGTAGAGGTCATCACGAAGTGGTCAGCCTCAGCAACTGTTTTTCCTGCCCAAGGATTCTTCACCACCATGTCAGCAATCTCAGAGAATTTCTTGCCGGTATAGTCATACGTATCGTTGACCACGGCAAGTACATAATAAGTAAGGTAATCGGTTGTCAGGCGATAAGGCTCTCTCAACTCATAAGTATTATCGCCATTATCCTTCAACTCATAGTCGTTGAAGTACAGCACTTTCTTCACTACAGCGTCCTTGTTGGCAGCAGCGGATATATCCTTGTCGAAGAGAAGCAGGGTGACACTATACACCTTGTTCTCTTTATTGATGCCGACTTCTCGTCCATCACCATCCTCACCTCCTGCTGGTGTGCCACGCATCCCAGAAGGATTGGTCGAGATACCAATACGCACTTGGACAAACGCCTGATCGCTGTCCACTCTCTGTCCATCGTCATCGGAGCAGGAGAAGAGCATCAGGCAGAAGCCTGTGAGAAGTAAAAATGTCAGTCGGCGAAGTGTCATGCTTCTATATATATTAATAAGGTGTATGTTTTCTTATTTCAGGTTCACGTTCTGGATACGATGCGTCCATGAGAGCACGTTGATGCGCACCTCGGCATACTGCCAGACATCATTCTTGATGAAGAAGTCCAGATAGTAGTCGTACGAACGGTCAAGATATTCCTGACGGCTATAGGCATAAGCGTCATAGGCGTTACGCCCTTGCGCCAGTGCGTCAGTCAGGTTGATAGCAGCCACCTCGTCACCCGTCTCTTTGTTACGGATAATCAGTGTGGCGTTCTTGTCGGGATCCTCCGACCATATCAGTCGGTTGAAGGTCAGTCCTGCATGAGCCGTAGCCTCCGTCACTGTCCCGGCGGAATTAGTGGCATAAGTGTTCCATTTGTGGAACGGGGTATATACGAGGTCGTCGTCTGGCAACAGATTGTTGTTATAGGCGAGACGACCGTTATTGTCCACGATAAAGTAGTCGAAGTCGCCCGTGTCTATATCGGCACGTTTGTCCTCGTCAAGGTTATGCAGCGATACGGTGAGCATCTTGGTGTCACGAACCATGGAGATATGGGCGACAGACTTTCCGTTATTTCTTACCTGAATAGGCTCGGCACCCGTCATTCCATGCCATAGGGTATCAAGTGGAGCCACATTGCTGACCATCGGGTTAGCACCTCCCACAGGGTCCTCACGGTCGAGGGTGACCTTCAGGTTCTGGTTGTCGTCACCAGTGGCAAGTGTCGCACGGCGATATTTTGCGCCAGGGGTGGTCAGTGTCTCGTCATAACTCTTCTGATTGGCGAGCGCAATGAGACGATAATTACCGTCTGGCAGGTCGAGAATCTGCATGGCATGCACATACTCGCCGTCCAGCATACGTCCCATGGCAGGGATGTCGTTGTCTTCGTAACTACGTACGAAGCGACCATTGCTGTCGAATACATACAGCGTCACCCCTCCGACGTGGTCACCAAACATATCGGAGCGCTGCAGGTTATAGTCGTACTTGAAGGTGACGAAGAGACCGCAGTTCGTCAAATCCTCGTCCTCTTTCATCATGTCGCAACTGGAAAGCATTGCGAGTGATACAAGTGCCAAAAACAGATTTCTAAGTTTCATACGTTGTTGTTATTCGTCAGCAAATTATTATTTTGTTTTGTAAAGCGACCGCCCCGCCTTTCGAGGCGGTCGCTGAATATAGGAATAAGTGTTATTATTTCAAATCCCAAGACTGGAGACGCTTAGCCCATGACAGGATATTAATCTTAGCCATGATGTAGAGACCGAGTTCGTCGTCTGGATGACCAGGATCGTCTGGGTCTGGAGGTGTCGTGCCATCGCCGCCACCGTTCAGAGAAGGAGGAGTGGAATAGCCTATCTTCAGGATCTTACCGATCTGCAGGTCGTACCAGTTGTTACGTACCATACCGTAACGACCGAGGTAGTTTGCGTCACGGTTATCACCCGTAGGATAGATAGCGTCAACGTCACCCTCAGCAGGCTTCGTGCCAGTACCATACTCATCCGTATTCCATGGAGTCAGGTTGTCACCGAAGTGCTTGACACGAATCACATAATAAGCCTCACCGTCTACGAAACGCTCAACAGACTTCAAGGAGTTGTTTAGCACTGCGATAGCGTCGGCACCGTCAATACCATCAGGAGTTTCCTCAAGTTTGGACACCTCCACGTCAGCAGATTTGGCGGGAGAGAACTTATCCTTTGGAATTTTCACCTCTGTCACCTTCACCTTGCCAGCACCAGTCTCTAATGTTACCTCGACATCACTGCCCTTAAGGGTTGTGATAGTTGTATTATTTTTATTCCAGTAGTTAATGAAAGCGCTCTGATTAAAGAGGGCACTAACCACTTTGTCTTTCACGTCACCCTCTGTATAGAGCGTAGTACGGTCATCGCCAATGGTATAGAAAGGATCGGTACCAGAAGTCAGTTTCACCTTTAAGATGGCGCGAGTGGTATTGTTGGTCTTCATCTGAGCCACTGTAAAAGTATTCTCAAAGGCATACAATATTGCATCCTTGTCGTTCGTATAGGTTGTTGCGCTATTGAATACGTCAGAAGCCCAGCCTGTATTATAGTTGGGGTCCTTTGCCCAATAAGTTCTGTAGAGGTCAACACCATTAATCTTATTAAGACCAATGAAACGATAAGCATCTGTAACGGGAATCTCTGTCGCATTGCTCTTCAGGTTCCACTTGAAATCCTCAGGTACCTGACGGGCAATATAAGAAGAGGCGTTAGTACCATCGAGTGACCATCCTGACAATACGGCACTTAAGGTAATTCCTGTCTTAGCGGTCAGTTTATCTGTGTTCAGATAATTTCCGTCGGTGGTATTGAGCGTCACCTTTGCCACGCCACGCTCTACATAAATCTCTGTGGCAGCAACTGCTGAAGTAGCACTGGCAGCCTCCTCTGTGTCATAAATATAAGTCGCATTCACAGGAGCGAGAACCTGCAGGGCTGGAGTTGCACCAGGATCGGCAGAACCTCCCTGAACCTTGCTCAGCACGGCATTGGTCATGAAGATATATGTATTGGAACCCTTTTTGTAGACAAATGGATTGGAGTCCACAGCAGTAGACTTTGCCGTAGCCGCCTGAATGTCAGACAATTTGATGCCAGTTTTATCGGCACTTCCAGCGAGACGCAGGCTATTAGCCGTACTTCCATGCTCAATCACACCAGCACCATTGACAACGGCAAGGGCAAAGAAACTCTTATTTGTGGAAGGACGCTTGCTAATCTTAGCCACATACTTACCCTGAGTAGTAATCTGGTTGGGAGTATCCGTAAAATCATCCTGTGTACTGTTAAGGTCAATCACCTGAAACAAAGTAGCGTCAGACTCCTGGGTTCCCTCGAACAGGAGCAACAGGATATTGTCCACCGCATACTCATAGGTCTCACCATCATTATCTTTCAGACCCTCTTCAGTCTCCCACGCAGCAGCACGGTTGGTTGTCACCACTTGCGAAGGCAGGTTCACATTCACCTTGAAATAGCCCTCAGCAGCAGTTTCCAAAGGATTCTGTGGCACTTCTGCCACGTCCTTGTCAGACGAGCAAGCAGCGAATAGCATTCCTGCTACTGCCATTGCTAAAAAACTAAGTTTTTTCATAATTGATTAGAATTAATTGTTTGTTATTATGTTATTTTTCTCTTATTTCTTCAAACTCTCAAGGATCTGCATGTTCGCACTGATATCCATACCCTTTGCCTCTGCACGACGGAGGGCTGCCTCAGCATCGTCATAACGCTTCTGCTGTATGTAGAGGATGGCACGGGCATTCTCCGCCTCGGCACTGTCGCCAGCATGCTCCAGCAGGGTCTCTGCCTTCAGCGTGTCCTCCTGACGAAGGGCGATATTGGCGAGGTTGATGGCTGCCTCTGTGCTCTCGGGATAGACGTTGAGGGCGGTCTGCATCACCTTATTATATTCAGCACTACCCCTCGGATAGGTCTGGGCGACATCCCACAACTCACGCAAGGAGAGTTGGTAAGGCTTGGTCTTATAGATCTCCTTTGCCTCCTCCAAAGTGAACTCACGGTACTCGAAGGTGATCTCGTAGTCGGAGCGACGGAGTCCAGGATATATGTTCTTCAGCAGGTATTTATACTCTGCGGGATAGAGACGCTTGATCTTCTGCTCCTTGGGGTCGGGCTTGATACTATTGTCGTCGATAATCCTCAGGATCTCCGCACGGTGTGGGAGTGTGGCGGTGGACATCTGCTCGACAGCCTCACGCAGTCCTATCCAGTTCTCAGGAGTAGCCTCGGCGGGAGCGAAGACGCTTGCGGGCAGGTTATAGGTCTGGCGCACATAGTCGGTGAGCGACTTGGCACGGTTGGTGGCAAGCATCTCGTTATGCGAGTAAGGACTCTCTGGCGATGCCCAGCCATGAATCTTAATCTTCTGGATAGAGATGTTCGGATCGGCATTCATCACGTCGAGCGTATCGGTGATCTTACGCAACTCACGACGGTTGTCCATATAGTCGGGCTTCATCTCCCAACGGTCTACGACGAAGGTGATATAGGCAGTTCCATGCAGGTTGCGCACCTTCTTGGAGGGAGCAGGCACTACGTCGACGTAATTAGGCTTGATGTCGATGGTGGCGGCCTCCGGGAGCAACGGACCTAAGAAAGCCTGCTCTGACTTCAGCGTGTCGCCACAGCCGCAGAGGTCGCACTCCAGCCACACCTCAGCGCCCTGATGCCAGGGAGCCATGTCGACCACATCGGTATAACTGACACGCTGGGCCTCGTTCTTCTCACGGCGCACCGACTGGTAGTTATCGACATAGAGGGGGTCGATGCCGTCACGCTCAAAGAGGATGTCCTGCACACGACCCGTCACCAGCAACGACTTCAGACGCTGCTTCTGGCTGCCGTCCTTCGTGCGGAGCACGGGGGTAAAGGCACGATAGCGTGCCGACTTCACCTTCAGGGAGTCGAGGATAAAGTCCATGGAGACTAATGTTTTCTGGTCGACCTGCGACACCTTATAGTTATCAACAGAGACCTGTGTGTCCTGCTTTGCCTTCTTGCCTGTCAGTTTGATAGGTCCTTGTGCCATGACGAGGCAGGAGACCAACAGGGATATGCTGAGAATGATATTTCGTTTCATCTTGATTCAGTTTTTAATTAGAACATATAAAGGAATGAAAGTACCGCCTTCGTCGGACCGATATAGGTCTTGTGACCGTCGGTATACTGTCTGCCACACTCGCCACACTCAAAGCCCTTATACTTGGCATACACCACGCCAACACCTGCCGATGCCTCGAAGTTCCAATGGCGAGACAATACCCACTGGTAACCGTAACTCACGCCACCTCCAATGTACCAGCCCTCGTAGCGATGGTCACGCAGCCCCTTATACATGCCGAGGGGCAACTTCACATTCGCCGCGTCGAACTCACCGCCCAAAGCGTGGATTCCCACGAACGAGCCTTGGAAGCGATGGCAGAACCAGTAACGGTACTCCGGGGCAAGCATCCAGTGCTTGAAGTACTTCTGACCATTGTCGGTGTTAAACTTCCAAGGGTTCAGCCCATAGTACAACTGCATGGTGTGTTTCTTACCAAGTCCCACTTCCATACCAATGTTGGGGGTTGTCGTCGCATCATACAGAAGATTGGTCTTCAACGCCACCTGTTGGGCGGATGCCTTCTCAATACCGCTTGCCGTACAAAATAATACAACAAGCATCAGCGCTTTCACTCTAAAGTCCATTTTCTTTATTTAGGTTATATACTTATACTTTAAAATAGTAGTTAGATTTCCCTTATCGCTTTCGCAAAACAGATACAAAATTAGATAAAAAATGTAAAAGTTCTTCTTTTACCCCCCCTAAATCACGGAAATATAACTTTTCTTAACAATGTGTGCGCTATCAAAAAGAGAACGCCCCTTAAAAAGAGGCGTTCTGTGTGGGCTTTACACTATTAAAAGCCTATTTGCTCAATACTTTCTTTGTATAGTCGTTGACACGCACGACATAGATACCCTGATTGACTTGTCGTGAGTAGTCGCTGAACATCGCCGTCACCCGATCGACCAGTTGACCGCCCACCGTATAGACTGCCACACGGTCGCCCTCCGTCAGTCCCTCGACATACAGGATGCGGTTGCGCACATAGATGCGGTAGTTGGCACCAGCCTCCTCGTTGCCCTGCGGGTCTACCTCCGGGCGTACCCCACCGAAGCGGACGGAGAGGCGGTTGGCATAGGTGCCCTTGTCGCCGATAGTCATGGTGTAGCCCGCCGTCAGCAGATCGGTCACGTCGCCTGTCTCACTATCGCTCAGCCATACATGGTCGACATCAGCGTAGGCGTCAGGCTCCGGCAGACTGATCACATAGCGACCGGCACGTGGAGCCACCACACCTAACGTGATATCGGTATTGAACGGTGCGGCATCGACCAACGACAGGGGAACACCTGCCATCGACGACACATAAAGTTGCGGTGTCTCCTCGTTGAAGCCAAACCACTTCACGCCATCTGCGCCGAAGCGATAGGCAAGCGAGCCGCCTTGCTTGGGCTGCACGGTCACCACATCGTCCACACGCAGGCTGTCCGTGCTGTCAGTATCCGCCCAAGAGATACCCACATACTGACGTGCCGCCGACTCAGTAGCGCCTGTGTAGACAGGCATCCTGAAGGTCAGCGTCTCCTCATCGCCCAAGACAGCGGTCTGGGTGAAGAAGCCGTCGCCTATCGACAAGGCTGTGCCATCCGCCCATGACTGCATGGAGTATATCTGTCCGTCGGCACGCAGATAGTCGCCATTGCCGTCCATCGTGTATAGCACATGAGGCACGTTCATGGCGTAGTTGCCGTCAAGGTCCCTTGCCGAGGTGCTGTAACTGGTCACGAGGTAAGGCATACCCGTCAGGTTCCATCCCATGTTCTCCTGTTTGGTGAACGAGGCGTCGCCCTCCTCTGAGGTACGGTCGTCATATTGCTTGAGCGCAACGGTCTTCGGTCCGTCCTCGGTATAGATATAGTCCGTGCTGGCACCACTCATACCGTTGAAGCGATAGGTGCCCGCTCCTGCGGCGAGCAGCCATCCCTCGTTGGGCTGGAAGTCCCTCGTCACACGGTTCCACATCGCAGAATTCTCCTCTCTGAAGACAAAGCCCCCATGCCATGTGGCACGCCGCTCGCTGTCGTAGGTATATGCCCCGCTCAGGTCTGCCGACTTGGTAGGATCGGTCGTCGTAGTATGGGCGGGATTGAAGCGGTAGGGCAGTGACAGGAGGCGGTAGCGTCCCGTGAGTGTCTTCTCCACGGCGACATCCGTCAGTTGCAGCACATTCCCTGTATGGTCCTCCGCCCCATTGACATAGAACGAGGCGCCCTCCTTGAGCAATAGGAAGCCAGGGCGCAATGGTGTGGTGAAGTCACCCGTCTTCATGGTCATGGAGCAGTTGCCCATCAGATAGACCACACTCGCCTGGTGCGGATAGTAATTGCCGTTATAGGTCCCAGAGGTGTTCACCTCCGTAGCGACAGCGGGGTCGCTCACCCTCCATGTCTCGAAGCAGCCGTTGTCGACCGTCGTCATCAGCACACGGGGATTGCCTAACAGGTCGAAGTCGGAGGTATAGTCCACCGCCTTGTGCGTATGGCTGTTCAGTTGGTAGGTATATCCCGCCACTTTGTCCGCATGGCTATTGTCGCCGGCGTTGATGTCGGCACTCTCCTCCTGCAACTGATACCAAAGCGCCTGATTGGTGTTATAGTGGTTGCTGTTATAGGCGGTGCCTCCCCGACGCAGATAGGGTGCGAAGCCACGGAAGCGGCTGCCGTAGTCGCTGACATTGATACTGTTCAGCACATGGTCGGCAGGTCCGCTGAAGACGGTCTGCCCCGTCAAGGCAGGCACACCCGTACAGTTGAGGATATAAGCGTCACCGCTGACACTTGCCACCGGCTGTCCGTTATCTGTCGTGTTGTTATGCAGCAGCATATTATACAGCAGTCCGTTCGTCATCCTCACCACAGGGGCACCTGTCATCGCACAATCCTGTATGATACTATTGCGCAACGCCAGGTTCTGCTTGGTGATCTCCACCACTGGAGCCGTAGCGTCAGGGTTGCTGATCTCGAAACCGTCAAAGAGGGCGCCGACCGTGTACTCCTGCTCGCCGGTAACCAGTCCGTTGATGGTGGTACGGGTCTCACTCAGCGCCATGGGGGTGCGGTAGTCGGGCGTATTGCTCTTGACTTTCAGCAGGTATGCCTCGATATCGGCATCCTGCTCACTGAGGTTGCCGTTGGCATCCTCCACCTGCTCCAGCCCCGAGATACTGCCATACACCTGCACACCGTCACGGAAGATAAGGGTCTCTCCGACACTGGTGCTGTTCGGACGGCTACGCATCAGCACGTAGGCGGTCTGGTTGTTCTGCGAGGCATAGACGGCGGCGGCATCGACGGCATCCTGCATCTTGCCACGCCCGTAGGCGGTCTGCCACATATCACCCTTCGGCGCACTATTGTTCACGGCGGGGTCGGCATAGATGACCCTGCGCAACGTCGCCTGGCACTCGTAAGCGCCACGGTCCATGCCTAAGTCGACAAAACGGGGATTATTCGCCATGTCCACATGGTCAGAGAGGTCGAAGGTGTAGTCCTTGTCTTCCAGGTCCTCGTAGAAACAGTTCGCTTTCAGGATGGCACCGTTCTCGTCCAATACGTTGAAGACGTTCCTTCCCTCGTTATCCTCTTTAATCCATTCCCAGTACTCACGGTTGACGTAGACGGGGCGTGCCGCCTTCTCACGGGCGGTCTTACCCTCCTCGTCCAAGGCATAGTCACCGGTCTCATTGTAGTTGATCCATGCACGGTCGCTACCGACAGACGCAGGTTTCTCCTTACCGATGACCCACTGCTCGTAGGCGGCAGGCGATGCCTTGCTCAGGATGGAGATGCTGGGACTGATGCGGAAGTTACGGTTGAAGACGACCTCCTCGTCAGTAGCGTCGGCATCGGGCTGCTCGAAGTTAGGACCGTTGACGATATCCTCATTGGCATCCGAAAGCGGGTCATTGCTGTTGACCGCATCCTTGGTGAGGCCGGTGATGGCGTTATGGGTGGTATGACTGTCTAAGACAATACCCTCATACTGCGTCGCCTGCCCGTTGTTCTGGTCGTCCCGCCAGATGATATTGTTATGGAACTCAAAATCTGTCCCCGTGCTTGCCATCTTCACATGGCCGCCGTTCAGGGCAAAAGTGTTATTGACCATCACGGTCCGCTCCGCAGCCTCTATGGGATTGCCCGCATTAGAGTGGAACACGGAGTTGTATATCAAAGTCTTTCCACCGCCCTTGCCAATGCTTACGGCAGGTACCTCGGTGGCTTTCTTATTGCCGGAGACACCATTCTGCACGAACTTACACTTGCGGATGGTGATCTTAGGGAGTTCGCCATCAGGGTCGTCCAGCAACTCACTGGGGCTCTCCAACTTATACTGGTCACGGTAGTAGATGGCGGCTCCACCCGCACAAGCGGTACCTGGCGTTTTCTCTGTCGCCCCCTCTTGATGACCGTTCAGGGCAAGTTGGTTGCGGAACGTGATACCCTCGATAATGACAGGCACTGCCTTACCTGTAGGCGTAGAATAGGGGCTGTCCCCGAATCTTGACTCCATCTGCTCGGCATTCAGGACCTCTAACAGGTGCTGCACCTGATCGTCACTGGAATTACCCGCATAGCCCATCTCGAAGACAACAGGGTTATCGTCGGGGGCGTAGGTCTCCCAGTCTTGGCTATAGCCACCCTTGATGGTCAGGCTCTTGATGCCATAGCCCTTAGTCGTCACATAGTTCAACGGGGTCACGATTCCCTCATTAGTGGTGGGGATATCGATGGTGAAAGCAAGGTTGTTCTGACTATTGAACGGCAGCATGGGCGAGTAGTTACCCTTAATGATGCGCACCTCCTTGTCGTGTCCGTTACGGTTGGCAAGCAGGGTGTTGATCGCCCATTGCAGTTTGGTCGTCGGACTGCGCCAGTGGTGTCCGTCATTACCGTATTGGCGGTTCTCCGTCTCAGCCACCCAGATGACATCCACCTCCGAGCCGGCGGAGTTGTCCACCACCAACTGGATATGCTGGTACTCATACACGCCGATGTCGATATAGGCATACGCCTCACGCATATCGGGGTCGGACGACACACGGAACATATCCTGTCCCGAATAGACACCGCTGGCATAACCCATGTACTTGTGGGGACCATAAGGCATCAGGGTCAGCCCGTAAGCGTCCCTGACCTTGTCGGCGACGGTCTTATAGATACCCTGACCCGCATATTTGTCCGTGTCCACCTTGGTGAACTCCGCAGAGGAGAGTCCGTTAGTCTTCGTGATGGTCTGCTCGATGCCCGTCCATCCCTGGTCGCAAAGACCGTTGAAGCGGTAGATGAACCAGTCGGCACTGGGCACATACTCATCATAGCCGGCACCCTGTGCGGGGAAGGTGAAGCGTGGACCGTTCAGGGCGTTGTCATTATCCTCGTTGATAATCAGGTTATGGTTATAGCCACCCAGGTCAAACGAGCCCGACGGGTTGCCCTGGTAGTCGCCCTCAAAGGGATTGCTGCGATAGTCATGACGGTCACTGCGTGGCTGTACCGTGGCGGCAGGTCCCCTGCCCTCCTCGTAGGCGCTGAACAGCAGTGCCTCGACATCGCCAAAGCCTGTAGTAGTACCGAAGTTCATGACATGCGCTGTATTTCCTTCCTCTACCTTATTGCCCCAGTAGATGGTGTTCACCGCATAGTGGCGCAGGTCGTCGGTCGTATTCACCTTGGTATTATAGACGGCAGGATACGCCGTTGCCTTGTTACATACGATATCACAATTGATGAGTCGGACATGTGCGTTGTCGCCTGCCCAGATGACACCGCCATAGCCCGCCGTGGGATGGCTGCTCGCCCAAGTATGGGGATGCAGTGTCGCATTATCGGAGATACGGGTCTTATAGACTCTCGACTCGTTATTGGCGAAGATGGTGTTCACCGCCAAGAGGTTGGCATTGCAGGCGATGGCGCCACCACCACAGTTCTTGATATAGGCGACCGCATCGGCAGTGTTGGAGGCGGCATCCGACGGGCTCTCCGCCAGGTTCTGCGCAAAGGAGCAACTGAACACGCTCAGGTCGCCATTGGTATAGATAGCACCTCCCTGCACCGCCGTGTTACCCTGGAAGAAACAGTTGGCAAGCACCATCGGGATGTTACGCGCAGCCACCTCATTGGTCTCTGCCCGCTCGTTCTGCTCATCATCGGCGGCATCCGTCCAGTTACCGTCCACCAAGATACCTGCGCCACGGTAGTACATACTCTTGTCGAGTGCTGACTCACTATAGCGGCGGGCACTACCGTTGTTGACGGTCACACCATCGATGATGATGGTACGCTTCGCTTTCGACTCCTCGGTCTCCTCGCCGTCCGCTGGCTCTATGGAAGGCAGCGCACCCGTCTGCTTCGGGTCAGCGAAACAGGTGATGACATGATAGAGGTTGAACTCGTCGGCACTGGTGTTCTGTCCCGTAAAAATGGTCTGCTTCGCCATCTCCCACGGCTCACTGACACTGTTTTGGTTCAGGTCGTAATGCTCCCGCTCGTCACGGATGTCATTCGTGGACTTACCCAGCAAGGTGTAACCACTGACAGATACGGTCGTTGCCTCATCCCTCTCCTGACAATAGAAATGGTTGGCACCACCGTTAAAGCCTGTCAAGGGGTCGATACCACCAATGATGGTCACACCCTCCGGCACCACAAAAGTGTTGTTACGTGCCGAGCCTTGCGTGTTGTTGGCATCGTGGTAGGGATAATAGGTACCGCCCGATACGAACACCTCGAAACGCTGGTCCTTATACTCGTCTGCCTTTTCCGTGCGCACCTCCTGGATATAGTCGAAGGCATCGCCCAGTCGCATCATGGGGTTACCGAAGGAACTGCCCTTCTGATGGTACATCGGGTCACCGCTGTTGGCAAGGCTGTTGGCGGCATCGGTATTGACATTCTCGGTATGGGCGACAAAGAGGCGGGTCATGATATAGCCCTCCACGAAAAGGGAGAGATTGGCATTGATGGCACGGGCTCCTATCTCGATGAACTTATTGTTCTTCCTCACGGTTGTCACCTGCTGACCGCTTACCCATAGTTGGCGACCAGCCTCCTCCTCGGTCTCCTGCATACGGTGCAGACCCGCCATATCGAAATCGATAAGGGTGGCGAAGAAGTCCGAGGCGGTCTCATAGGTCTTGTCCAGTGTCTGGAACATGTGGTAAGCCATTCCCGTACGGGCAAGGTCGGAAGCCTGTGTGATGCCATAGTAGTTGTAGTCACGCTGTCCTGCGTCGGGCTGCAGGCGAATACCCTTGTCCTCGTCACCCGCCACGGAGATATTGTTGACACCCGACACACGCAGTGCCTCCACAGCACAGTAACTGAGCGGATAGTTCTCCACACGCTGCTCCTTATTGGTGTCAGTCTGTCCTGCCACATTACCTTGGTCGTCACTGCTGTTCTGCCAGAACAGACTGGAGTTGGCACGCACGTTGCTGCGGAAGTACAAGCCACCGCCCTGCGTGACGGAGGTGTTTTTCACCACCGTACAGGAGATGATGTAGGCATAGGTGTCGGGCGAGGAGGTCAACTGTCCCTCCGCATCCTCATCAGGCTCCTCCACGGCGATACCGCCACCGTATTTCGCCCCGTTGCCCTGCACCACGGTACCGCTCACCAGTCCTTGGCTCTTCAGGTAGAGACCACCGCCATATTCGTCGGCATTGTTGTTCTGTACGATACAGTTGCGGACATGGGCGTAGGCGGGCACGATGGCGCCACCACCCCGCTGGTCATCCTCCAGGGCACCGTCTGCCTGACCGTCCTCGATAAAGAGTCCGTCAAGCACAGCACGGTTAAATGCGCCCATTTCATTCTCCTTCTCACTCAACCGCCTGCTGGTGGGTCTTCCTTCCTCATCGAACACCACATCGGTGAACGTGATGGTATGGTAGCAGCGCACGTCCTGCTCGTCGCTCTGATAGATACCGCTCATGATGGTCTTGTTCTTGATCACATCACGGTTGCTGTCGACGAACGTACCCTTGCTGTCTTCTGTTGTCTTATAGCCGCCCCACAGTTCCACACCGTATGGCACGATGATGGAGTAGGTACGGGGGTTATCAGCCTGTGGACTGGTAGGATCGGTCACGCTACTGCGGGTCGCCATGTATTTGAAGTAGTTACCACCGCCCAAGTCCTCCGCAGCCACCTTGACGATGACCTGCATACCAGGGTTGTCGTACTTATAGCGTCCCGCTGCGTCGAGAACCTTCTGCAGTTTCTCCCAGCAGGCAGGGTTGTTCACATCCGAGGAGGACGCCGTGCCCGCACCGTTCTGCGTGACGTAGTAGTTGGCGACGCCGTCCACCACGTTAGGCACGATGTCTGCGGCGCCGTTATACTCATAGGCGCCGATGTCTATCTGGCAGTCCTGAATGCGTTGCTCGAAATCGACATCCGTCTTCGGGAAAGTACTCGCTTGATTTGCAGGAATCACACCCGCATTGATACATAGTGATTTGGGGTCTAAGCGGAAATTGTCCAAAGCCGATGCGCTATCGCCTTGCTCAAAAGGATTGGGGAAGGGGTTATTAGCATTCCAGACTGTCGATCCACTCTTATTCTTTCCCGCATCACTAAGGATACAGTCAACCATCTTACCTCTAATAGTCCCACCCATCTCTTGCTCAGACTGGATATAACAATTCTGGAATGAGTTAAGTTTACTCGCATTCTGTGAGCCAATGGCTCTTCCTGTATTGCCATAGAAAATCGTGTTAAAGACATTCAACGATCCACCACCATCCGCTCCTTCATACTGATGTACACCATGCCCCGTTCCAGCATTAGTACTCGTATTATTCGCCAATACATTCCTATCTCGTTTACGACAGGTATTATATGCCACCGTATTATTATAAAAGACAGCCTGCTCAATGTAAATGCCTGCGCCACGTGAGTCATTGCCCCAACATATATTGTTAGCAAGGAGAGAATTATAACAGGTACCTACAATCATGTAGATACCACCACCATTCGTGTCCTTGTCATTACCCGCCGTACGAATACCTGAGTTAATATTATGGACAAAGAAGCAACCAACAGCCTTTGATGTCTTACCATCACAATAGCCACCGCCACCACGGGAACGAACAGCCCCCATATTGGCATTATCCACTATGACGCAGTTCTCCAAAGTACCCCCCTCATACATACGGACTCCCGCACCACCGTCACGGTTGGCAAAGTAGTCGTACAAAAAGCCATGACGAATGGTGAAACCATCCCAGTGGGAGTCCTCGTAAGGCACATAGTTCATACCACTCTTTGATGTTATAGTGACATTTCCTGCTGCGTCAGTACTCCATGTATAACGTCGAGCATTGCTTTTATCATCGCTATTACTATTAATTGAACCCGGCCACTGGGTAGATATACATACATCTGGCATAAAGAGTACCGGTTTACGGAAGGTAGAATAGGTCTTATCTGCCGATACCTTCTTATTTTCCCATTCTTCTCTCACAGAGGTAGATGCCTCTATTGCGCCGTCAGCCAGTCGCTCCAAACGGAAATTGTCGAAGACTGTCCAGCCTGTCCCCGTATAGGTGCCTTTCAATCCTAACCGCAAGTGGCCACCCTCACCGACATAGACCTCAACCCAGTTGTCGTCATAGTGTCCTGACCCCAACAGGTTCGTCACTGCCTTGGCCAGATCGGTCTCCGTTGCATCCGCCGTACTGACGGTCAGCAGCACTCGCTCCTCGCTGTTCGCAAAGAGTTTGATGTTACCGACAGCATTGCCTTTATTAAACCCTTGGCAAGACACCCGGTAGTAGCCCGCCGCCAGTCCGTCAATGTCCTGATAGAAGTCAACCGTATGTGCTTCGGTCTTATCGAACTTTATCTCTGCGCCATGTACGGTAGCATTGCCACTCAACGCAAAACCCGTGATATCCGTCCAACCCCATTTTGCCTTGGTAGCATCCCAATTACCCGTTCCACGATTCTGCTCGAAACTCGGGTTCACCAATTGGGTGGTGCAATCCTCTGCGACACCACTGCCTCTCACTTGCTCATAGTCCGTATAACCACCTTCGCCATTTGCTTTCCGCTGGTAATAGACGGGAATGGTGACCGCAGTGGTTGTGGTGACGGTCTTGTTGCCCTCCACATTGATATCCTTGTCAGAGAACAGCATGACACTATCTTTAAACGCCCATGTGCCACGGTCCCAAGGACTCTTGTCGATCACTTGCAGGATGGTCTCGTAGTCCTTCTCATCGAGCGACTCATTCTGTTTGGAGGTTGGCACATACTGCGAGATAAGTGCCCGACGCTCGTTCTTGCCCGGTGCAGACATCTTGTCAGTGGGGAAACCGCCGACCACCTCCACCTTGTCACGCATGACAAAGCCCTTATAGTCCTCGTAGGTGCCATGCCCGACCCATACCTGCACACGGTCAGCAGCATCCTTGTTTTTATTCCACACCGCCGCTTTTTCTACAGCAAACTGCAAACCGCTCACATAGTCCTCATCACGGTTGTTGCTAATAAAAAGGCTATTATCTATATCTGTGCTTTGATAACCAGTAGTGCCTTGGGATACTTTTGGTATCTGGCTGTCTCTTAGGTTCGTGCGATAGAAGTTACGAGAGGCGCCCGACTTCTCACCATAGATATAGGTGTCGTTCTTGACACGGGTCAGTTCGCTGGCCTTATGGTCGATGGTGTAGGAGGAAGACTTAGAGCCCTCCAAAGGAACGGTCTCCTCTGTCGTCGTCACACTGCCATCCGCCTCGATGGTCTGGTAGATGCGCTTCTCCGTGACGGTCTGCTCCTCTTTATAGGTGACCTTACCCTTGTGCATGACATAGTCGATGGCGAAGCCGCCACGATAACGGTCGTCACGGGTCGTCACACGCTTGCCGTCCTTGTCGGTGACATAACTTTCGCCCACCCGATAGACGAGGTTGCCCGCAATGGCATTGCCCCAACTGGAGCCGTCCATCTTGCCCGCACCGTTCTGTGTGACATAGATCACCGCACCATCGACAGGCAGGTTGGGACACTCCAAGGCGCCCACATCGGCGGCGCCACCTCGGTTACGGGGCATCTGGGTAGTGAGGTCGGTCTCACTGCTGGTGTCGTTAGCGGCATTGACCACAGGACTGATATTCGAGGGGGTCCAGTCGGGCTCGCCGCCAAACTTGGTGATATCGCCCGCCTCAGAGAGTCCGACATTGGTCGTCGGGTTGGCGGTGAGCGGATAGCGGTATCTGGTATTGTTGTTCTGGTCGTAAGTGAGGAAGCCGTAACTGTCGGTGAAGGCATCACCCGTAGGCATGACACCATTGTCGAACAGGCAGTAACTACCCGTGATATGAGGACCTGTGGCACAGAGAATATCATTGGCGGTGAGCGTCGTCAGGTCATCCGTGGTATTCTTGGCATTGGCATAGATGATACTGTTGTCGCAGGTGATGGAGACATTATCCTCCACTCCTTTGGTACGGAAGGCATAGCCCTGGTTCCTCATGATGTTACAGTGGTTAAGGCGAATCGTCGCCTTGCCGACGCCACCATTGGCGGTCACGGTGCCTCGATACTCTCTGGTCACTCCATCCACTGCCTGGTTGTTATGGAAGATGCAGTTCTCCAAGGTCAGGTCGCTCTCGGTATTGGCACCGTTGACATAGATGGCGGAGCCGTCACCGTCGGTCACACAGTTGGCGATGACGCAGTTGCGCATCAGGTTATTGGTCTGGGGTATCTTCTTCTCACCCTTATCCACCCACACCGGGGTGTTGTTCGACACGATGACGCCACCGCCCGAGCCCACCTGCGTCACGTCGCCAGAGGTCGTGGCGGCGCCATAGTAGAGTTGCAAGCCGTCGAAGATGGTGTTCTGCACATTGGTGAGTGAGATGACATGGGTAGCCCACGTGCTGTAGTTGCTGTTGATCAGATTGGAGTTCAGACGGGAGGGATAGGTCTTCGGATCACGCTCGCTGACATCGGTACCCGTCAACGTGGCGGGGAAACCGCCATAGACATGGATATCGTTAATCGGACGGATACAGCCCGAGCGCAGGTCGTTCGACTGGAACGACGAGGGTCCGCCCGTCGACTGCTCGCCCTGCTTGACAAAGATCTGGACAGGGAGCCAGTCGCCGTCGCCCTCATCATTACGACTGGGCGTGGAGGTATGATAGTCATAGCCGCCGCTATATGCCTCACCATCGTAGGCAAGCCAGCCATAGCCATCGTTATGCCCTGCGTTCCTGCGCTGCTCGGCTCGCCAGTCAAAGGCAATCTGGATTGCCTTGGAGAGCGTACCGACGGGATGGTCCCAACTGTCGCCCACGCCCTCCTCGATATCAGAGGTGGAATACTGATGGGTGGGGTCGACGAAGATGGTCAGCAACTTGTCGGAGGTCTTTGCCTTGGCAAGTCGGACGCTGCCGTCGGAGCCTTTGAAGTCGTCATAATACACCGGGACTTCCGTAGTACCCTTCATGGACTCCTGCTCATTGACCAACGCGCCCAATACGGACACTGGCGAGAAGTCGTTACCCATATAGTCCTGGTCCACATGGGCATTCTTCAGCACCTCGTTATCGCTATAGTCTGTCACCTGCACACCTTTGGCGATGAGCGAGGAGTTAGAGGAGGGAATCCAGTTGATGCCATCGGTGACACTGGTCTCCACACCCGCCCCCTCAGACGGTTTCCCGAAAGAGGGTTTGTTGACGGTGAGCCCCTCCGCTGCCTCGTTCTCCTTATAGAGCGAATGGACATTGGTCTTCGATGTGCCCGACCAGTCGGTGATGTCGTGGTGCCCGAAAGCGCTATACAGCACCTGAGGTTTCAGGACATCGGTGCTTCCTGTGGTATAGGCGGCATACTCCACGTCGTGGTTGTAGTCGCAGGTGTTACCCCATACCACGGAGTTGTAGCACTCTCCACCATTATTGATAAAAAGACCGCCCGACCGTCCATAGCGACGACCGCCGTAGGTCACATCGTAACCGAAGTTACGGTTGCGCACAATGGTCAGGTGGTTGAGCGTTCCGCCATTGTTAAGAAAGACGCCACCCGCATCGGCTGTCGCCGAGTTGTTGCTCACGACAGCGGCAATGGCGTTAAGGGCATAGCGGCTGACAGCGGCGTCACCTGTGGAATGGTTGCGACCCTCCTCATAGCACAGTGCGAGTCCTCCTCCCACACGGGCGGAACACTGGGTAATCACACTATGCCGCACCGTACCGTTATAGTCGGCGCAGACACCACCGCCATAGCCGTCGGTGATACCGATACCTGTCGCCTGACACACCTCAATACGGCAATGGTCGACCAGTCCGCCACCATCCATATAGACACCACCGCCACGCAGCGTCGCCGCGCATTTGGTGATGATACAGTTACGCAACGTACTGTTGCCCACCATATAGGCGCCACCCCCATAGCCCGTATGGTCACGGGTGTCGGTGACACGGCTGTTGGCATAGCCTCCCTTGATGGTACAGCCGTCTATCGCCGCCTCACGGTTAAGGGCGGCATACTGGTTGGTCTCGTTGGTGGCGAACCATACCACATGAGTCGCCGAGCCGATGACAGGCACATTATAGGAACCTGTCGTGGTATTATAGACAAAGTTCGGGTTCTTGTTGGACGACAGGCAGCCGCTCAGCACGGTCTCGTTCGTGAAGTCCCAGGCATTAGTGCCCTTCTCACGCTTGGCAGGGTCTGTCACCTCATTGCCATGGGCGTCTTTTCCCGAGGCGGGGAAGCCGCCATAGATGGTGATACCCTCATAGACGATGAACGCCATATCGTTCGTGGAATGGCTGCCCTCGCTGAAATAGTCGTCAAGATTCAAGGTCGGATAATATTCGCCTGCCGCCACATAGATGGCACCCGTCTCGCCAGAGCCTAACGTCTGGTTCAGGCGGTTGATGGCTATCTGCAAATCGCTGATCGCCTTGTCCCAACTCTCCCCGGAGGCGGTATAGACACCGCCATGAGCCGCTGTCTTCACATACAGCACCTTGTCCGCCGCCATCACTTGCTGGCAGAGCATCAGGAGCCATATCAACAGGCTGTTGGCAACAAACTTTCCTATCTTTATTTCCTTCCTGCAAATCATCTTTTCTTATCTTCTTTACATGGGCACCTCCACAGGGGTGTCGCTACCGTCTGGAATATTATTAAGCGACAAGTTGAGCCGAATCCACGGCACAAAGATATCGCTGGTTGAAGCCACTGTGAAGACGGGGACATAATCCTTGAGCCCGCCTTCCTTCCGCATCCGCATGGGGATAAAGTACTTGCCATTACCTAACCGGAAGGGGATGGCATAGGTATAGCCCCTGCCATAGTATTGCATTCCGACATCCCCATCGCACAACGTTACCGCATAGCCTGTGGGCAGACTGGTAACGGACTTGGTGCAATAGTTCTGGGTGGGCTTGAACAGGTATGCCTTCCCATAGTCGCTGTTGAACAGTTTCTCAAACTGTACGAAAGTCACTTTTAGCCCTGGCTGCCGCTCCGCTGTCACATTCCATGTCACGTCCATCTTCGCCGCCACATGGTAGAGCATCAGGTTGACGGAGGGCACCGTGGAGTTGAAGTTCTGCAAGGTGCCGTAATAGGTACCGCCCTCGCTGCCCATATCCTTACCCGCTGTATTCATGTTACAGGGGGTCGTGTAGATATCCCGCAGGTAGGTGTAGCCACCGTCTTTCTCCGCAATGGTGAAGGAGAAGTCCTTGACTGCCTCCTCTGTCGGGGTGGCGGTCTTGTTCTCCAAGTCGCTGTCCAACCGCTTTGCCGACAGGACGGCATACGCCTTGGCGTTTCTCGAACGGTCGAGGTCCTCCTCGTCAATCTCCAAGGAGACAGTGCCGGTATAGCGATAGACAGAGTCACCCGGCACGGGATAGCCGTTCTGCACGTTGACCGTCTTCTCCCACAGGTTCTCATCGAGTTCCTGCATATTGGTACCTCCCTCGAAAGTCAGCATCGTGGGACTTCCGTCTCCGTTCTTGTAAGCGATAATGTAGAGATAGAGATAGCGGGGGAGTTCAAAGACCTCATAGGTCCCGGGGTCGCCCAGCGCACGCATCCCCATGCCGTCATCGGCTGGGATGCTCAGATAGACAGGTATCTGCGTGACGGTATGCCGTGGCGACTCCTCGCCACTCCCTGAGGAGCAGGAGGCGCATAGCCATACTATCAAGCCCATCATACCTATATATATATATCGTCTCATCGTTGCTTCTATGTCTTTAATTGATCAGGTGGTCTTTGCTGATACCTGTCTGCCAGTCGGTATTGGCACGTAGTCCGACCTGCAGCCCGGCATTGCGCAGGTCAGGGATATTCAGGTAGGCGTTCTCCAGGCTCTCCACCGTGAATTTGACCGTCGTCACATGGTCCTGTGTGAACACGGAGCCGTTCTTCACGCCGTTTCCATTCGCATCCTTTCCCTCCGCCGGGTCGAGTTTCGCCAACAGGTAGAACATCCCGTCTTTCGGCACGATCCGTGAGTTGATACCACGGAAATCCTTACCTGTCGTATTCTTAAACTCCACCGCAATCCATATCGGATCGTTCGGATAGGTCTCCAACACCAAGGTGCGCATGACCTCGGAAGGGGTCGTTTTGGCGAGGTAGTCCTGGTCGTCCATCTTGCTATAGATGGTCTGTGCGACGACACCTCCTCTGCTGTCGGGCTTGAACTCCCAATTGACATCCTGCTGTCCGCCGATATAGATCGCCGTGACAGGCAGCCCTGCGCTGACATCACACAATACCGCCGCATGGTCAGGTAAAGTACTCTTCGACAGTTGCACTGTCATATCGAGACGACCGACAGCATACTGCAAGGGGGTCTTCAAGGCGATCGACCTGGTCTCACGGCGCACCCACTGGTCGGTGCCCGCACGGTCGAAATGGCTGAGTACCGTACCTGTTTCCTCTCCGTCCCATTTCTTCTCGCTGTCATAATAGGTGTCGAGTTGCTGCTCTGACACCTGCACAGGGCTGTTTGCCCGATAGTATAGCGAAGGCGGATAGACGAAGTTGTTCAATTGATAGCCATTGGCGAAGTTATCATCGCTGACCAAGGCGCCCAATCCTGCGGTAAAGGTCTCAGTGACCTGATCGTACGTCACATACGCCGCACCGTCGGGCATGTTCAGACTGGCAGGATAGCCTTGGCACTTCTCGCCCAATGTCAGTTCGGAGTCGTTCAGCACCAGATAGCCGTCGCTTGCCAGCAGATGGAATCTGTCAATAATATTGCTGTATAGGTCATCCTCCAAATAGTAGTCCTCGTCGGCAGAGGCGTAGAACTTTGTCTTGTCCGTTTCCGTCATGAGCGTATGGTACATCTGCGCCAATACCGTCTGCACGGCATAGGAGGAGCCTGCCGTTGTATGGGACAACTGACTATACATCGCTCCCACTCGCGTTCCGCTCTCTGCCTTTCCCCATGACTTCATCGGCTCGATGACCTCCCTGTAGATGGGATTGCCATCATAGTCCAACTGCCCGGTGTCTTCCCTTCGTATGCCGATATAGGTCACCTGTGCCAACTGGCTCAGGACGTAGGCAAGGTTCTGCCCCGCCGCATCAGGCTCGGTTGCCTGGGAGATCGGCACCAGACGGAAGGTGATGGCAGAGGGTTGCCCTGCCAATGCCCAGCCGTTATCGAGGTTGGTGGCTTGTAGGATACCATAGTGGAAACGCCCTGCGGCATCGCTCTCCTGCGCCAAGGTGTTCACCTTGCCGTAAGCGAGGAAGGACTTCGTCCCGGTCAGGTTACTCCCGATATAATCGTAGTATTGCGAGTTGTTCTTCTTCAGCGAGGTGATATGGGTCTTGAAGATGACTCTTGCACCCCCCACATGGGCATCGTCATCGCCGGTGACGGGACGGGACATATCGTGGTTGACGGTGAAAGGAATCAACAGCAGGCTATCAATGCCACGCCAGTCCGCCATGTCCTCACTTGCCTGTACCACCTGAGCCGCCATGCGCATCGTCGACTGACGCTGCCCCACGCTGAACGCCAGGTCGTAATGCTGCTGGTCGTCCTCACAGGACACACCATCCTGGTCGATGCAGGCGCCAAGCGTCATGCATAACGCAACGGATATAAAGATGGTGTTATAGCGACTCATGATCTCGTTATCTTGATTACTGATCTATATTATATATTAAGGTACGCGCGTAAGGCTCTCATGCTCAAAGCGGCACCTCATGCTGTCCGCCGTCGTTCCAGTTCAGGGTGACGCTGACACCTACAGTGGTGTCGTCCACCCATACCGAGCCGTCGTCACCCAACCGTGCGGTGAGGACTCGCAACTGCCCCGCACGTAATGGCTCGTTCATGTCGAGGAGGGTCTCTGTCACTGAGCCGTCAGGCATTGTCACATAGACCTTATACTGCCACAGCCCCTCCGCTGTGCCCACCGACACGAAAGGATCGGTGGTCTCGATAACGGTGCGCATCACCTCCCGAGATGGGAAGTTGACGGAGCAATAGCAGGCGAGTTTACTGTCGTCTACGGCGACATGGTGGGCACGGATGCTGGCTGGCGTTCCTGCGGAGAAATGGTAGACACTGTCACAGATGCTGAAGCCATCGGCGAAACCTGTGGTCTCGACGGCAATACCGCTCACCTGCACACCTGTCGTGTCGATGACGATCGCCGCCGCACAGTTTGCCATGTAGAGGCGGACATCAAAGGTCTGGTCGACACCCTCCAGCACATGCATGGGCTGGCGTGCCGTGAAGATACCCGTGCTATGTGAGTCCACAGTCTCACCAGACACCTGCGCCAACTGGGCAGGGTGGCAATAGTCGTCACCCCGTAAGCCCACCAAGGCGTTGTCCACCACATTGGCAACGGCAAGATGCATATACTCCTGCATCGGCAGGTTCAGCGTGTACACTTTCTGCGACTCATCGATGATGTCCTCCTGCTGGTGCTGCCGCACCGAGTCACCCGTCGTATCATAGAACGAGAGGTTGACGTCATGCGCCTGGTCGCTGAACACATTCCGCAGATGCTGCCTCAAGGCATCGGCAACCTTCTGTTCCGCCGCCGTCGCAGACAGTTGCGTCGTGAGTTCGGTGCTGATATTCGTCACCAACCGCATCTCATAGCGCAAGTCATAGTCATAGCCACTGTCCGTATCACAGTCGCTCAGGTCATCATCGATGGTCGAGCAACTAACGGGCAGCCATGCGGTCAGGCACAGGAGCAGATAGCCGATGACATTCTTTTGACTCATCCCTGATGATTTATTCACCCAATATGATATCGTCAAAGGTCAGACCTGTCTCCCATTTGATGTCCACTGACAGACCTAATGAGACCTGAGTGGCACGAAGGTCGGGCACGGTCACATAGGCGCTTTGCAAGGAGTTCGGACCAATGAGGAAATTAGCGGTGGTCATGAAGTCCTGAATGAACACACGGACTTTCTCGTCAGTAGTCCCGTCAGCCTTATAGGGAGGCAGGACATAATTCTTGGCGGTGCGAGTGGGGAACTTTGACTCAGAGGAGTCGAGTTCTTTGGGGTCGGGGTCGAGTTTACCAATCAGGTAGAACGTACCGCCCTCACGCACCAAGTTGGCGTTGCCCCAGAAGTCACGACCAGAGTTGTTCTTGAACTCCAAGGCGATGTATACGGGCTGCTTCTCATGCTTAGCGTCATAGTTGTCCCACAATAGGGTGTATGAGGTGGCTGTGGACGCTGTGGCGGAAGGCGAGACGGCAACGTTCTTGGTTTCGATAGCCTTGTCGTAGACCATATAGGTATACGTACTGCCTTTGTTAACGAAGTTCCATCCTACTTTATTCACCATTCCACCAACAATGACACCTGTCAATTGGAAGGAGCCATCACTGACGGCAATCTTGTTGTCAGGCTCATCAGCGCCTCGTTGCGCTTTCTGAATGGCACGGTTGTTGTCGTTCAGTTCGCTGGCTGAGCAACGGACTGTCGATTTCAACAGTGCCGTACCATAATTGATGTCATACTGCATTGCCACGCTACGAGTGGTTGACTTTACAGCACCACCCTTAGTCCAGCCAGTTGCACCCTTCAGCGCCGTGCTGGCAGCCTGGTTGCCTTCGTCTTTACCATCCCAGAAATCATCATTATCCCACTGAGCCACCGATGCTGGATACTCATTCGTAGTATGGGTGTCATCCGACACACGCAGCGGGCTGTTGCCGAAATAGCACAACTCGGCAGGATAGGTATAGTGATCGATTGTAGTGGTGGTGTTATCAACACCCGTCATGCCATAAGTGGGCAAATCTGTTACATAACTGAACTCATTGACCCTTTTGCCACCCTTTGTCGACGTAAAGGTCATCTGGGCAGCACCCATCGGGAGATTCAGGTTGATGGGGAATTTATCGATGGAGTTCACTGCAACATAGGCATCTTTCTTGCCATAAACATACTGTTCAAGAGCCGTCTTCAAAGCATCGATTGATTTATAACTTAACACCCCTGCGTCACTTCTTGTAAAATAAGTACCAAAACGGGTAGAGATACGATCTGCCATCAATTTGGCAATCTGCTCCTCAACACTGGTTGGCTTTGCATTTGCCACTTTGTCGGTGACTGTCCAGAGGTCTTTCACCAGACGTAACACTGCCTCGGCAGAGCCGGCACGGATCTCAGTGTGACTGCCGACGGTCGAGATGGTCGTAAAGGTATTATAAGCCTCACCGAGAATCTCCTCCAACGGTTTCATCGCATTTCGCCTGGTCTCATCGGCATAGTCATCACCATACTCATACCACTCCTTACTGCCAGTGTAGAAGGTGTAACCTGCCTGGTCACCCGTTCCCGCCGTATTCTCCTCATAAAGCGGAGAGCCATCTTCTTTATTACGGGTAGCAAAGTCTTCGGACACATTGTCGATCGGCCACCAGAAAGCATAGCGCAGGTCACGTGCTTCGTTATTGCCGTTATCATCGTTGATCGCCTCTTGGTGCAGTCCGTTCTTGGCGATACGGGTCATGATGGTGGCAAGCATATCGGCAGACTGGGTGAACACGGTGCCATTGGAGCCGATACGGGAAGTCAAGGTGAAGGAACTCTCCGTGGCTTTGTCCTTAGGATCGAAGGTGATAGAACCCTGCTGGTCCTCTTTCTTCAAGTTGTCACCAGAAGTCTGGTCTGTAGCGGTCATCGGCGCCTTACCATAAAACAGCAGCGTGTTGGCACCCACTGGCAGCGACAACTCAATGACACGACGCGACAGGTCTTTTGTCACAACCTCACTGGGCAACAGCGAGGCAAGGTCGTAGTTGCGGCTTGCCGAGTCTTTGGCGGGTGTAGACACATCATAGAGATGCTTACCGTTGAGAGGACTTTCGTCTTCATTCTTCTGCAAATAAGCCATGATATGCACATTATCCATACCACGGAACTTCTCATCAACCGTCGACTGGGTGTTTGCAGAGGTCATACGCATGGTCCCTGTCTCTGTATTACCCGTGGAGATATTGAACACAAACTGGGTGTTCACCGTATTGGTCCCCGGGTCATAGTTAGGATTTGTAATCTCTTCCACTACCATATCGTCGCTCGACGAACAAGCGGACAAGCCCACGCCAAACAGGGCTATCGCCCCTGCATAGGCAAAATTCAATAATTTCTTCATAATCGATTATGTTTATTTAACTTTTTCTATCTCGATAACTTATTGGTTCTCCACATAGTCATAGTACACCCGCAGGTAACCAGAGTTACGCTGGTCGTCCAAGTGATGCTCCTTGATATACTGGTAGGTACGACCGCCACGCAGTCTACGGATCTTCTGCTCACGACGGGGCAGGCTCTCCTCCGTGTCGATAATCTCCAACACTTTCCGGAGTTCGGCGGCATGCTCGGAGCCATTGGCTATCTCCTCCTCCAACTGGTCACGGAAATCTGCCCATCCCTCGCCACCATAGGCAACGTCAAACTGGTCGTCACTGACAGCGAGACGGTCTTGGACATATTTCTTCAATGCCTCGGCACGAGCCGCAGCAATACGCTCATTGAGTTTCATGCCGCCATCGAAGGAGGCAAGTCCTACTATCTGTATCTTGCATATCTTAGTGTCCTTGTCACTTAGCAACTGACGAGTGACATCGATGATACGATCGAGTGTCTGCTGGTTGTCACGCCATGTCGGGTCGATCTCTGTCTTCGCTTGGGAGAAATAGACAAACAGGGCACGCTTGTCACGACGCAGCACCTGACTACGGTCGTAGGGCTTATACTCAGAGATGTGGGCAAGAACTGGCTCCTCACGAAGCAACTTGTCAATCAAACGCTCCTCGGGTTCCTTGACAGCCACCGTAGATACCGTATCAACAGGAGTAATGACAGAGGGGATGACGGGCGGCTCAATAGGCTCATTGGTCTCAATGGGCAGGATAGGTTTCTTAGGACGACCGGGGATGTTGAATACGATGTTCAAGGCTGCCTGTGGCATGGCGAAGAACTTCTTGTCATCACCAATCTTGGTACCACACTCACCACACTGATAACGATCGTACTTTGTATAACCTACTGCCGCTCCTATCAATGCCTCGATATTCCAATGGCGACCCAAGGGCCAAGAATATCCATAAAACACACCAAGGGCACCAAGGTCTCCCTGGCGCCGCTCATCCCGTACACTCTTATAAAGTCCAAATGGGAATTTCACATCCGCAACGTTATAATGACTATAGATGAGGTTGACTCCAAAGAAATGATGTACATTGACGGAGTCTGTCCAATAGCGGACATCAGGGGACACCAGCAGGTGCTTCCACTTCTTAGACTGGTGATCATCGGACGGCCAAGGACGATAACCACCTGTCACTCCTACTGACCAATGGGGAGAAAGGCGCATACCAACTCTCAGGTTCGGAGTCAGCCATGCATCATATAAAAGATTGTTGCTGATAGTCACTTGTTGAGCATGCAAATCAACCGACATCAACAGCATCAGTATGAAGCAAACTATCTTGTAAATTCTTTTCTTTTCGTTCATTTCGTTCATCCTTACAACAACACTTTTATGGTTGCCCTCAACATCGCATGTTGCACAAATTTTCTACAAAGTTATATAATAATGTGAAAGATGAGTATATTTTAGGGGGGTATTAACCTCTTTTAACTGATTTAACTTAAGTTTGGTTAATTATTAATGAAAACATCCCTTTTGAAGTTGACTTTTAATAAAATAGCCCCGACACCATGATTGTAATAAAATGTAAAGAAAAAATGCCGCTACTCATCAACGAGCAGCGACACCCAAAGCCTATGTTTAACTAAAAATCCTTTTCAACATGAATCCAGCCTTTGGGGCTGGAAGGACTCGCCTTTCGGCAAGTTATCTAAACTAATACTAACCTTTCCATTTAAAAAGAAAGTTATGACCGCCTCACGGTGCCCACTGTTATCCTAACACATTTAAAACTTTCTTAATTACCAATAACTAAAAACCTAAAACTATAAATATTACTACTAACCTAAAACAATCTATTAACCGAATGTCAATTAAAGACCTCTTGTCTTTTGACACTGCAAAGGTACGACGATTTTCAAGACCCACAATAATTTTTCTGTCTTTTATGCGAAAAAAATACGCATTCTTGACCTAAATCAACACTTTGTGTACGCAAACAGCGCAAAAAACTCCATTTTCTCCCCTCTTTTACTGCTAATTTGTTTACCTTTGCATTATATATATAAATTAAGGTATGCGAGTACTGATAGTCAATACAAGTGAGCGGACTGGAGGAGCAGCAGTTGCCGCACACCGCCTGATGGAGGCGCTGAACAACAACGGGGTCAAGGCGAAGATGCTGGTGCGTGACAAGGAGAGCGACCAATTGACGGTAGTTGCCCTACCCCCGTCATGGAGACTGCAAGGGCATTTCCTTTGGGAACGCTTCTGCGTCTGGTGCCGACTGCACCTGCGCCGACAACACCTCTTCGACGTGGATATCGCCAATAGCGGGACTGACATCACCCGGCTGCGTGAGTTCCAAGAGGCGGATGTCATCCACCTGCACTGGATCAACCAAGGGATGCTCTCGCTCAAGGACATCCGCAAGATACTGACCAGCGGGAAACGGGTGGTATGGACGATGCACGACATCTGGGCAGCCACCGCTATCTGCCACCTGACCCTTGACTGCAGAAAGTTCGAGACGCAGTGCCAGCAATGTCGCCTGCTGCCAGGAGGCGGGTCGAGGAACGACCTGTCGACAAAGGTCTGGAGACAGAAGCAGCGGATGCTGGAGGGCTCCCGTATCTCTTTCGTCGCCTGTAGTGAGTGGCTCGCCAGCGAGGCACAGAAGAGTGCGCTGCTGAAAGGACAGCGCATCATGAGTATTCCCAACCCTATCGACACCCGTATCTATCGTCCCCTCGCCAAGCAAGCGGCACGACAGGAGTTAGGGCTGCCCGCCGACCAACACCTGATCCTCTTCGTGTCGCAACGCGCCACCAATCCCTATAAGGGGATGCAGTACCTGACAGAGGCTTGTCGACTGCTTGCCCAGCAGCATCCTGAGATGCGGGGCAACACCGCAGTCGTCATCCTTGGCGGACATGCGGAGGAGGTGACCGCCCAGTTGCCTTTCAAGAGTTACCCGCTCGGCTATGTCAACGACGAGCAACAGATCGTGAAAGTCTATAATGCCGCTGATGTCTTCGTGCTCCCCTCCCTCTCCGAGAACCTGCCCAACACCATCATGGAGGCGATGGCATGCGGAGTACCCTGTGTGGGATTCCAGATAGGTGGCATCCCTGAGGAGATTACCCATCAGGAGAATGGCTATGTTGCCGCCTATCGGGATGCCGCTGACCTTGCCAAAGGCATCCGTTGGACCCTCTTCGAGGCGAATCGTGAGGAGGTGAGCAAGTCGTGCCTACGCCATGTGACCCAGCATTACTCGCAGCAGAGTGTGGCAAGAGAATATATCCGTGTCTATGAAGATTAGTATTATTACCGTTACCTATAACGCTGAGAAGTTTCTGCAGCGCACCTTAGACAGTGTGAGTTGCCAGACGCATCAGGACATCGAGCACCTGATCATCGACGGTGCCTCGAAAGACGAGACCCTTGCGATGGCAGAGGTGTATCGCACGAGCGTCCCCTATCAGGTCGTCATCCAGTCGGAGCCTGACCATGGACTCTATGACGCCATGAACAAAGGACTGCGCCTTGCCACAGGCGACTACCTCGTCTTCCTCAATGCGGGCGACACCCTTCATGCCGAGGATACCCTGACCACTCTTACCTCTCACCTCTTACCTCTTACCTCTCAATCCCCTGCCGTCATCTATGGCGACACGGCTATTGTCAACGAAGAAGGACAGTTCCTCCATCTGCGCAGGCTTCGCCCACCTAAGAAACTGACGTGGAAGTCGTTCCGCCAAGGGATGCTGGTATGCCATCAGGCTTTCTACGTCCGCACGGACATCGCCCGAGAGGAGCAGTACGACCTGCAATACCGTCATTCTGCTGATGTCGACTGGTGTATCCGTGTCATGAAGCGAGCCGAGGCGATGCGTCTGCCCTTCGTCAACAGCCAGGTCATCCTTGCCGACTTCCTCGAGGGAGGCGATTCCACCCAGCACCATCGCGCCTCCTTGAGAGAGCGTTATCAGGTCATGTGCCACCACTATGGAAAGGTTTCTACCCTTGTCATGCACGCCTGGTTTTTAGTACGCCAGTTATTCCGTTGATATTCCCATGCTGGGAATCCATTATTCCCACGTTGGGAATTTTACTTTCCCACGTTGGGAATCTTTTTTCCCATGCTGGGAATTTCCGCCTCGCAACTATTGTATTCCGTCAACTGACACGCTATTATGGGAAAAACAGAGTCCGGATCTTCACAGACCCGGACTCCACACAATGTAAAGTTCTAAAAATTACCCATTGGGTAATGCCTTATTTACCAGCAAGACCATCCGCAAAGCCTGCATAGGTATGCTTGCGATAATATTTCGAATCCCAAAGACCAACGGGCTCACCACCACGCCAGCCACTGTTTGCAGGAGCGTCCGTAGCGCACCACTGGGTGATACCCCACTGCTGATTGGCAGGGATAATCTCCAGATACTTCGATACGACGAACTCATAGAGTTCTGCCATCTGATGGTGCTGCTCCTCAGTCATGTCGTCAGTCTTCACGCTGTTACCGTCAGCATCCACATAACCCATGTCGAGTTCGCTGATACGGCACAGTTTGCCAGAAGCAGCCATCAATTTCAGCATATTCTCGATAGCCTTCTTCTTGCTCTCCTGAGTAGTAGGATTAGCATAGCAAGAGATGTGCATCTGAGAACCGATACCATCGATCTTCGTCACACCGTCAGCCTCCCAACGCTTGATCCATGCGATGAGACTCTTCAGTTTGCCGTTCTGATCCCAGTCGCTCTCAAGGTTGTAGTCGTTGACGAATAACTTGATGTCCTCAGGACCATACTGGCGAGCCAGACGAACAGCCGTGCGAACATAGTCGAGATCGCCCATGTAGTCCTGCCAGAAGAAGTTGTTGGCATCGCCATTGTCATGCTGCAGGGCATAGACACCCTCACCATCGGCATTGCCACCAGAGATTGCCTCGTTGACAACATCCCATGCGTGAACATTGCCGTCACAAGCCTCCATCATACCAGCGATCCACTGCTCCATAGCCCATGTCAGTGTATCCTTCTTCTCCTGTGGTGTCAAAGGAATACCGTCACCAGCCTTCTCGATTTCCAGTACTACATTATCCATATAATAAGCACCGTCGGAAGCATTGGGTGACATATTGAAAGCGATGGATTTCATACCATTGGCTCCTGCCATAGAAGCATCTACTGTAAAGGTCTTGTCATAGGTCTGCCACTCACTGGTAAAGGCTACAGTACCTGCGCACTGCCAGTGCTGATACTCACCAGGACCGAAGTGAGCCTGAGTATCCACATTAGTACCCGCACAACCACCATCCGCACGATAGTCGAATGACACATGAATCTTATCACCCTCATTTAGTACCTCATTGGAGACAATCCAGAACTGGCTCTCCCAAGAATCACCATAGCCACCCTTAGACGTAATCTTAGCACCACGGCTACCATCCTTACCGACACCATCGAAGATCTCATAGGTAATAGCACCCTGATCTGACTTTGTAGCAAAGTTATGGGCATCATCACCCTCCATATCGCCATTGTCAATCAAACTTGCCATATAAGTAGCGGGACCTGCGGCCTCCATGCTGATAATCTTCAGAGAGAGGAGTTTGTAAGTACCAACGAAGTCACCTGACTGGAAGAGGATGAACTGTCCACTCACACCTTCGGCTGGCGAGAACTCGATGGTAATCTCATTCTCTCCTGCATCAAAGTCGAAGACACCTTCTTTAACAGCACTTCCCCAGTCTCCTATTTTAAAGTGCATGGTACCTGCGCCAGTAGATTCCATCTTAACAATCATCTTATACTGCGTTCCCCCATCGAAAGAGAGCCCAGATGCGATATGATACTGTAAATCATACCAAGGATCAATAGCCGCATCATTAACTACTTTCAAGCCTCCATCCATAGAGATATGCTCCATTGCGGTACCACTACCCCAACCGTAGTTGTAAGTGGTTCCTGTGGTATAGTCAATGTTCGTCACTTCCTTCTCCACCATGTCGTTTGGATCAATCTCAATGGGTTTGTCTGCAAGCAGACTTGTCAGCCATTTCGCAGGCTGCTGGGAATGCCAGGCAAGTGTGTGTCCATAGACATTCAGACCAGCCTCTGTAGCGGTGTTGACAAAATCACTAACAGTAGCGAAGTTCATCTCACCCTTATCGTTGACTACGGATGCCATCTTCATGGCATTACCTGCCACTATCTCCCCAAAGTTCGAGTTGGTCAACGAGTACACCAACTCCTGCTTCAGATAATCATTCGCCTCCACAGCAAGACCCAGTTTGAAGTCAGGGTTGCTGACATACTCCTTCAGAGGCTTATAGTCGTTCAGATAGGCATACTCAGCGGACATGTCAGGACGTCCCACCTCGTAAGTCTGGTCGAACTCGTCGGCACACGAAACCATCAACATGGCTCCGAGTGCTGATATGATTAATACTTTCTTCATAGTTTCCTATTTTTAGTGTTATTTATTATAGGTAGGAGCAAACTCCTCGCTCGTCACACCACTACGCTGCCAAACGAGTTTCTCATTGACATCAGCCTTAATAGCATTACCTTTGTCGTCTGTGGTATTAAAGTCAATCTTATAGGCAAGTTCCATCAAGTCACGGTCCTTATTACCCCATGCTTTCTTTGCTCCATCGTCAGTCCAAGAGCCTGAACCCGTCGCATCATAACCACCAGTAACAGAAGATATCGTGCACTGACCATTGCCGTCAAAGTTCAGCGACAAGTCGATATTGTAAGTCTTCGACACTTTCTCGAACAGAGGATTACCTTCATTGTCCTTTTCAATATTGCCATCCTTGTCACGCTTGTACTGCCAATAGTCGTTGGTAGTCCAACTTGCATGATAGACAGACTGTGACAAAGACTTGGTCTCAATCTGTACTGTTCCAGCCTTCTCGATATTGTCGATGCTGGTAGTACCATAGGTCAGCCAGGTGCCAGAATACTTGTTCTGGAACTTCACACAATAGAGGACATAGTCCATGGGAAGTGTTTCCCACTGAGACTCATCTGTACGGATAGCCTGACCATTTTCTTTCAAAGTACCTGACAGGATCTTACCAAAGCCCGTCTGTGAAGTGATAACCACAGGAATGACATAGGTATTCTTGATAGCATCAGGATCGTTGAAGAAAGCGTCTGTCAACTGCACCTCTGTCGTACCAGTCATACCGCCATTGAAAGCGAGCGTGGTCGTTGACAGGGAGTAATACTCTGTAGGCATTGCCTTTACAGGAGTACCATCCGCAAAAGTCAGATTGTCGACTAATGTAGGATCAACGGCAATATTCACTGAGCCGTTAGATCCATTGTAAGAGCCACCAAAGGTAACCTTGATCTGACACTTATGCGCCTTGTCGAGCGTGGTGTCATACTCGTCATCACCCAGTACGATGGTACGAACTGGATACTGATAGGCAAAGTAAACACTGGTACCACCCTCGTAGTCAGGAAACTCTGCATCGCCATTCTTACATGAGGTGAACAGCGCACCAGCCAGCAAGATGCTGAGCATATATGATATTTTCTTATTCATAGTTATTTTAGAATTTTACATGTTATTTTGTTGTCCATCCATCATTCTGCTGCAGATTGCTCCACTTCAGCACCTCGCTATAAGGAATAGGACCGTAGATCATATAGTCCTGATACTGACGAGGCTCCACATCGATTACCTTGAAGTTCAGCGCACCTGTAGCACTGTTGGTGGTGATGTTCACACCCTTAGCCGTCTCCGTCAGATTAGCCTGCCAGCGGCGCAGATCCCAGAAACGATGGTTCTCGAAGCAGAGTTCCAGACGACGCTCGTTGCGGATCAACTCACGCATCTTAGCCTGGTCGTTCTTGATACTCTCCAGATAGGGGTCAGCCCAACCATCCTCGTGAACACGAGCACGGAGCGCCTTGATGACATCGTATGCGGAGAAGCCTGCACCACCTACATTCGCCGTTGGTCCCTGAGCCTCGTTAGCAGCCTCCGCATAGTCGAGCAGAATCTCTGTCGTACGGATGCGAGCACCGAAGTGACGCTGGTCTGTCGTACTGGATGGGGTCAGGTTGACATCATCGCGAAGCAACTTACGCATATAGAAACCGGTAGTGGTAGACAGACCGTTCTCATGATTCAAACCATCGATATACGCTGGGTCTTGTGGATCTGTGTCTGATGCCGTATTGATAGCCTTGCCACTGGCACCAATGGTCTCACCATTGACCAAGATGTACATCTTCAGACGTGGGTCACGGTTCTCATAAGGATTAGCAGGATCATAGTCAGCAGCAGAAGCGATAGGATAGCCACTTGCTGTCGGGAAAGCGTCCACCAAGTTCTGAGTGGGGTTGATACGTCCCTTTCCATCCTGTGAGGGAGGATAGTTGTCGGACTCCATGTCGTGGCTGTCACCAACCGTACCACGCCAGACAATCTCAACAGGGTCTGGATCCGTGAACTTATAGTTGTTGATATAACTCTTGTTAGCGAACCACTTCCAACCCGTAGGGTCGACATTCGCACTCAGTCCACCACGGATCTTCAGGTAGTCAGCGGCATACTTTGCAGCCTGCTCGTAAGTCATGGCACCTGCGGACTGGTAGGCGGGAGAGGCGGCGAAGATGGCAACCTGTGCCTTGAAAGCCGCAATGATGTTGGCATCAATCTTACCACGCTGCATGTTACCAAAGGCACGGTTGTACTCTGCGTCAGTAGCACCTAATGAGGCGTACTTGGCAGGAACGCCAGAAGCATCCACGTCACCATACTGGGCAGGAACATACTTCAGTGCCTCGTCGAAGTCGGCAAGAATCTGGTCGACACACTCCTTAAAGGTATTACGAGGCAGGTTGAAGTCAGAGTACTGATCCTCTGATTGCAGATGGATGGGCACGCCCATCAACTGACCGTCCACCATTCCGCAATGAGCACGCAACAAGTAGAACATGTGGAGACCACGGAGGGCATAAGCCTGACCTTTGTAAAGATCCATGTGCATCTGGTTCAAAGCCTCACTGGTATAGTCCCATCTCACCTGCTCAATGTTCTCCAAGAACAGGTTACAATACTGGATGGCATGATAGCGAGTCTCCCATTGGTTGACGGGGTTCATCTCAGAAGTCCAGTTACCCGTTGCCATCTTTTTATAGTTATTATCGGTATTGTTAGATACCGCATCATCAGTGGCAACGTCACTGACTGACGACCCATCGTATGGCAGCACCAGGAAGGCGTTGTCAATCAGACCACGCGCGAACTGGGGGTCATTATACATTTCGGTAATCTCCTGATTATTCTCCAAAGCGGGGTTAATCAGGTCGTCACAGGCAGTCAGTGCCATGACAGCAGTTCCGAAAAGGATGATATTTTTAAGTTTCATATCTTTAGTCTTTTATGTTTTAGAACTTAACTTGAACACCAAGGTTGTAGAAACGAGCCTGAGGCTCACTGCCCACACTCATCTCCATCAACTCACGCTCCTTGGCGATCGTCAGCAGACTGTTGCCGCTGGCGTATACAGAGAGACCCTTTATAATGCCCTCACCGATGATAGACTTCGGGAAGTCGTAGGTCAACTGTACCTTAGCAAGGTCAAAACGAGAGGTGGAGTACATCCAGAAGTCAGAGTTGGTGTTGTTGTTGGCACCACTCTGAGTGGTCAGACGAGGATAAGTAGCAGTCTCGGCTGTCTCTGGAGTCCAGCGACCACGAACCACTGCTGAGTACTTGTCCTCACCAGAGATCCACCAGTAACTATTGCTCTTCATTGCCTTTCCGCCGAAGCCTCCTACACCCAGCATAAATAGGGTGAAGTTCTTATACTTGAAAGTAAGGTTGACACCTAAAGTCGTTGGAGAGCCATACCAGCCTGCCTTACCCAGATAGACCTGGTCCTTGGTATCAATGATACCATCACCGTTCTGGTCTTTGTACTTCAAATCGCCAGGACGAGCGGTAGCACCCAGTTTCTGCTCAGGAGAGGCAGCGATGTCAGCCTCATCCTTGAAGAAACCAAGACACTCATAACCCCAGATAGCGTCCAGAGGCTGTCCCTGACGGCACTGATAAGCGTCAGCATAGTTGGTATCATCACGCTTTGACGCCTTCGTGGTATAGTGAGTCAGGTTGACTCCAACCTGCATTCCGAAGTCCTTACCAAAATCCTTCTTATAGTTCAGGGCAAGGTCGAAACCTGTGCGGCTGTCCTCGTTGAAGTTGATGTAAGGCAGGAAAGAGGACTCAGGATAGTAAACCTTGAAGTAACTGGGAAGCGTATTGCTTGCCGTGATGATTCCACCAGTGATCTTATTGGTGAAGAAAGAGAAGTCGGCTGTCAACGCGCGCTTCAACAAAGCGGCATGCAAACTAACGGAGAACTCCTTGCGATGCAGGTAGGTGAAGTCGTCGTTACCACCAAGTCTTGACTGTACGGCGGAGTGACCAGTCTCACCATTCCAGTCCCACCAACCACCACTCTTGTAGTTGGCAAGATACATATAGTAATCGTTAATACCCAAATCAGTCTTCAGGTCACTGTAACTGGCACTGATCTTCAGTTCATCGAAAATGCTCTGGTTTGCCATGAAACGCTCCTTGGCGATGTTCCAACCTAAGGTGAAAGAGGGAGAGATACCTGCACGATGACCTTCCGGCAGACGTGCGGACCATGGAGTGGCGATAGCAAGGTCGGCATAGTATCTCTTGGCGTAGTTATAAGAAGCCTGAAAACCTAAGTTGGCATTGCTCAGTTTGTGGTAAACACCAGAGACGGTCTGCTGCCATCCGTTGACAACGGCAATCGCACTGACATTATGTACGTCATTAAACGTACGGTTGTAATCGAAGTGAGCGTTAAAGGCTATCATCTGGTTATCAGTAGAGCCACTGATGTTCTGCACACCCGACTTCTCATCCTTCGTCTCATGGTTATTCAAGGCAACAATCACATCCTGTCCGTTATAGGTGCTCCAAGTTGGCTCATAGGTAGCATAGGAGTTGTTGAACGATGTCGAGTAAGTAGTAGCATAGTCAACACCCACCAGAGCATGGAAACTCAAGCCTTTCAGCAGGGAACTCAAGTCAACATTCACACCAGCGTCAAACTGGAACTGGCGACTGGTCCATGTATTGTAACCAGCAGAATACATATCCGCAAACACGTTGGTGCGATCGGTCTGTGATCCTGCCAGGAAACAACCGTTGATCATGTTGTTGGATGCCGCAAGCATGGTCTTGGCGGCAACAGCGTTCTCATCCAGATAACTCAGTGGAATCAGCGGACTGATACGGTTAGGGCGCATCGTGGCAGCCTGTGCCCAGAATCCTGCGCCATTGGTGCCGCGAGAGTTGTAGTAAGTGGCATTGGCATTCACAAAGGCAGTAATGAAGTTATTGATCTTCATGTCCACGTTACCACGTACATTGAAACGGTCAGTGAAATTGTTCTCCGCCTCACCGAAGTTACGGAAATCGCCCGTGCGATAGTAACTGACGTTGGCATAGAACTTGGCACGCTCGTTACCACCCTCAATCTCCGCTGTCACATCAGAACGGTTATAGGACTTCTTGATAAAATCAGAGGAATAGAAATTCACGTTCGGATAGCGATAGGGATTCAGACCCGTTGCCGTGTTATAGATATCCTCTTGGGTATACAACGGATTCATCCCGTCGTTAGCACGAGCCTCGTTATAAAGAGTCATATACTCAGCGGAGCCCAGATACTCAGGATAACTCTTAGCCACTGCCCAACCTGTGTTGGCACGGACATTGACATGCAGACCGTCTGTCACCTGACCACGCTTGGTGGTGATCAGCACAACACCCTTGGCGGCACGGCTGCCATAGAGCACCACAGCCTGTGCGCCTTTCAGAAAAGTAATCTCCTCTATCTCGTCTGGCTTCACGTTATTTGCCGCACGGGGCACACCGTCTATCAAGACCAGCATACCATTGGGGACATTATCGGAACTATAGTCAGAAGAACCCTCAAGCCCCCACAGACCGGCACCAGTATAACCTGCCACATAGCCCTGCATATTATCAAGGCTATACGTATTATAGTTCTTCTTCATCAACTCTCGGTAGTTGATGGACGAGACACCACCCAGCACATCATCTTTAGCCACCTTACGGAAGGCGACATTGACGAGTGAGTCCGTGCCAGTCTCAATCTGTGCCGCAGCAGGTATCGCAACTGTCAGGCAGAGAGCCAATGAGGCATATTTAATATTCTTGGTAATCATATTATTATTTTCTAATTTCTACATGTTTGTTTACCATCCTGGATTCTGAGGATACTCATCATAGAGGAAAGTCTCATCATCCTTCAGCGGCAGCAGATAGTGTTTCGTTCCAAAGGAACGCTCCACGATAGTCGTCTCGCTCCAACCAGAAACCTCAGCATCACGAGGATCATCCTTCGCATAGTCGAAATTGCCTACACGATGGAACTCCTGACGGGTCTTGATGTTATAGGGAGCCTCGGTGAGGAGCAACCAACGCTGCAGGTCATTCCAACGGAAGCCCTCGAAAGCAAGTTCACAGGCACGCTCACGACGAACCTCGTCCATGAACTTATTCTTGTCGGAAAGGAACTTGTCGGCAACATGTCCTGCACCTACACGGTCACGAAGCACATTGATGGCATCGACAGCGGTATGTGTGCATTTGCTGCTCTTATAAGAAGCACCTCCTGCGGCAGCACCAGCCTCAGCATACATCAGATAGATGTCTGCTACACGGAGGTAAGGCAGATAGGTCTGCAGGGCACCACCCCAGTTGTACATTCCGTCGTACTTGTTACACTGGTGGGGAACCAACTTCTGACAGAAGTAACCTGTACGGCTACCATCGGCAGAACGGGCAGGGTTACCTGTAGGTACCATATTACCACCTGTGTACATCTCCAGATACTGGAAGGGTTTGTCGGCATCAGATGGTGTGGTGTTCAGGAACTTAAAGCCATCGAACATGATGTCGTGGTAGAAACGCGGGTCACGGTTCTTGAAAGGATGTGTCGGGTCGAAACCTGAGTCTGGGTCATCCAAAGGCAGCCCATTCTCCATGCCATAAGCATAGTTAATATAGTTTGCGGTTGGCATGTGGATGATAGCATCGTGCTCTACAAGGTTGTTCACCTTCGGGCCCCATAACTTCGTGAAGTTCCAGTTAGACCCATTGATCTCAGGCATCGGACCACGCATGACAGCCTCTACACCGCCAGGCATCTTCCAACTCTGACCTGTTGTATAAAATATATCTGAGTAGTTAGAAATTGAATTTTTGTCAGCAACATGGTTGTAGATATCCTCATACTTATACTCCGCAAGGGCATATGGACTTTTACCGCTCTCAATGTCAGCGATTGCCTCAGCGAGCGCATCAGCGGCACGACCCGCAAGTTGTGCGTTATACTGGTAAGTCTTACCATTCTTAGAAGCACCAGTCTGCGCACCAATCTCATTCAACGGAGAGGCTGCCCACAAGAGAGCCTTACCCATATAGGCAAGGGCACAGACCTTCGTGATACGCAGGTCGTTCTTACCCAAGGTCTTCTTACCAATCGCCGTATTGTCCCAGTTGTCTGGCAACAAATCAGCAGCGGCACGGAAGTCCTCTGCACATCTTTCCGCACACTCCTGGAAGGAGAGGCGTGGTAAGTCGAAAGGACCATCAGCGGCAATCGCATGATCCACATAGGGCAGACCACCGAACCATACCATCTGCTCCAAGTGCCACCAAGCACGGAAGAAGAGTAACTGACCCTTGATGAGGTTTTTCTCCTCCTGGGTTGCGTTGGTCATCTTGTCCAGATTCTCCAATCCGAGATTCATCTTACGGATGCAATACCATGCATGCTCCAAAGAGTGGGAGAACTTATCAACCTTCGTAGAACTTAACTCGCCGGCAGAACGATGCAGATAACTCTGATCGTTTGAATACCAGTTACGATAGTCACCTAAGTCGAAATGAGCCGTCACATGGGTGTCGCCACCACCTGTGTTCATCAACTCGTCCTCACCCCAGTTGAAAGTACAGCACCAATAATTAGACTCCTTGTTAGGAATACAGTTGTAGGATTCCTCCACAAAGCCCTGGAAACTGGTGAAGTTCTGGAACGCCATCTCCGGGTTCACGTCCGAGTCTGGTGTCTTGTCCAGATAGTCGGTACAAGAGGTTGCCCCGAAAGAGAGCGAAACGGTTGCAACACCTAATAATATATATTGATTCATCTTTTTCATTGTCGTGTCCTATTAAAGATTGAACTTTACACCAAAGTTGATACGCTTCACGGTAGGATAAGCACCCGTGGCACCACCATTACTTGAGAAGTTCGACTCACGGTCGTCAGGCATACGGGTCCAGAGCCAGAGGTTATTACCGCTGACATAGACCTTCAAGTCCTTGATACCCAATTTACGAACCCAAGGCTGCGTGAAGGTGTATGCCACCTCAACGTTCTTCAGACGGATATAACTACCATCGCAAAGATACTGCGTACCATAATAGTAAGAGGGTTTAGAGTTGAAACGCGGGGTCAGCACATCAGCATTGGTATGATCAGTGCTCCACCATGTTCCCTGATCATAGACATTGGCAAGCATCGGGTCTGACAGACTGATCATCGTCACGTCACGGGTCACGTTGGTAACGCCATAGAACTGGGCGAAGCAACTGAAGCCCTTCCACTCGAAACCAATCGTAGCGTTATAGGTGTTCTGTGGGGTTCCTGTGAAACCGTAAGGCACATTATCGTTCGTGTTGTCTACGACACCATCACCATTAAAGTCTACGATATAGTAGTCACCAGGCAGTTTCTGACCATCACTGGTGTCATGCTTGGGTGAGCCATAGATGTCATCATAGGTCTGCATCATACCCTTGTCGATGAACGAATGGGTCTGACCGATAGCATAGCCTTCCGCCTTACGATAACTGGGCAGCAGAGCAGGGTCGTCACGCATGATCACCTCATTGGTGGCATGGGTCATACTCATGTTTGCCCACAGACGCATCTTGTTGGCGAACACCTTGTTGAAACGAACCTCCAACTCATAACCATGCGTCTTTACCTCACCTTGGTTAACCAAGGCGGCAGCCTGTCCGAAGTAGGATGGAACCTGACGAGAGCCAGCCACCAGAATGTCCTCACGCTTGTCACGGAAGATATCAAACGAACCAGAAATCAGACCACCTAAGAAGCCGTAATCAATACCGAAATTGAACTTCTTGACAGTCTCCCAATGCACATTGGGATTACCGACGGTAGCCTCACGATAGAAAGTATAAGGTGATCCACCTGCTGTCAGCATGCCATTTGTTATAGTATTTGACCCAGCATCAGTATCCAGTGAGGTGCGACCACCATAAGCCCACTGTGTCATATACATGAAACGGGCATTGACGTTGTCGTCACCAATCTCACCATAAGAGGCACGGAACTTCAACATATCAACAATATGCTTATCACGCAAATATTTCATGAAGGGCTCCTCGCTAATCATCCAACCGATAGCACCAGAGTTGAAGAAGGCGAAACGGTTGTCCTTCGAGAATTTCTCGGAACCGTTGTAAGCACCATTGTACTCGAAAGAGTATTTACCCGCGTAATTATAAGTAGCACGGAATACCCAGTCCTCACGGTAACTTGGAATCATAGAGCCTTGCGCATATTCTTGACGACCCCAGTTAACCATCGCTGTGACATCATGAAGTCCGAACTGACGACCCCAGTTAAGTTGCACTTGATAATTCAAGTTACGCTGCGTCCGCCAGTCATTAACCTCACCACCTTGGGTGCTCCACTTGTTACCCATGGTGTAGTCGAAACGGTCGTAACCCTCGTATGGCTGCTTATACTGGGCAATTCCCGTCTCTGGGTCAATCCATTTCAACTGCGGGTCATTATACAAGTCGGCGATACCACGACGGTCCTCCACAAACACGTTATCCCAAGCGATCATGCCACGGAGAGAGAGACCCTTGGTAATGAAATCAAGTTTCTGCTCCAGAACGAAATCGGTATTGATACGAGTCGTCGTGATTGTCTGCACACCACCGATAGAAGAGGTCTGTGCGGAGTTGCTGACGTTGGTAGAACCAGGCAGGAAGCCCCAAGAGCCATCGCTATACTGTGGCAGGAAGGCATCTGGAGAAATATTATAGACACCAGCCCACATCTGAGACATCTGCCAACCCAGAGATGAACCATTATCCCACTCATGACCACGCTCCCAAGGGTTGGTCTGCTTACCATTCGAACCAGCGATATTCACTTTCAGGACAGTCGTCTTGGTGATATTAAAGTCAAGGTTCGAGCGCACGTTCACACGATTGAACGAGATGGAACGATCGTAATGACGACCCGTGGGGAAACTCTTGAACAGGTCACCCTCGCTGACGAAATCGACAGAAGCGAAGTATTTCACGAACTTCGTACCACCAGAAACGTTCAAGTTGGCATTATAAGACATGGTGTAATCCTTGAACATCGCACGCTGCCAGTCAACGTTCGGATAACGCTCACGCTGCTCCACCGTGGTCTGGTTACGATAGTTCTCGATGAAACTCATCGGCTTCATGTAAGCAAAACTCTCAGGATTGAGGTTCAATTCATGCTCTACGGCAACATTGCGTGCTACCATGGCATCATAGGAGTCATACTTGTCAGGCAACATAGAGGGGATCTTCATGATGACATTAGCAGTCACACCAATCTGCGCCTTACCCTCAGTACCACGCTTGGTGGTAATCAGGATAACACCATTAGCACCCTTCACACCATAAACGGCAGTAGCAGAGGCATCCTTCAATACGGAGATAGTAGCCACCGACTGGATGTCGACACTACTCATCGGACGCTCAATACCATCCACCAAAATCAACGGAGAAGAGTTGTTCCATGAGGATTGACCACGGATAATAATCTGCGGGTCTTCCTCACCAGGGATACCAGAAGAGGCAGTTGTTACGACACCAGGCAGATTACCCGTCAGGGCTGAGCCTATGTCAGTAATACCGGCGGCACGTTGCAGGGTCTCACCCGTTGTCTGGGTGATAGCACCTACGACAGATGCTTTCTTCTGCTGACCGTAACCTACTACGATGACTTCTTCCAGTTCCGTGTCATCTTGAAGTGTAATCCGAAGGTTACGCTCCTTGCCCACTTTCACTTCACGTGAGGTCATTCCGACATACGATACTACAAGTACCGTAGACTCAGAAGGAACCGTCAAAGCAAAGTTACCATCGAAATCAGTCACTGTTCCAAGGGAAGTGTTTCCCTTCACTACAACCGAAGCACCTATCAGAGGCTCCGCGTTGTTGTCAACGACTGTTCCCTTGACTTTGATACTGCCTTGCGCTTGCATCTGAAGCACAAATGCCATCAGCATCATCACCGTAGGGACAGCCCTTTTGATCAATTGCTTTAGATTTCTCATTGTTACTAAATTTGATTCATCGGTTTATATTTTGTTAGTGTTAATGTGACTTTTTACTTTACATTTAACATTGCGAGTGCAAATGTAAACACATTTTTAGATTTGGGGTTTCTCGTATGTAACACGGATTTTGCTATTTGTAACATCTTTTGGAAATAAGCGTTTCCCCTGACTTTGTAACCTCCCGGATGATACAAATACCATGGGGCTGTGTTACAATCCGAGCACCTGAAAGGGTAAAGTATTCCCGACTGACAATCTCGCCAACGCCATCCGCATTCAAATCAGCATCCAAGGAGGATGAAGGATCTTCCCCGTACTTATACCCATAGCCAGGATCATTGATCATGTCACTATACTCCTGCGTGGCGTAATATTGGAATCGACGGTAACAGGGACGTGGACATGCCTCCGGGTCAGTCAGGAAGGTATTGCCATCGGCTGCGGCATCCTTATAGTTTGCCAACAAGTTGCCATCGGTAAACAACAGCCAACTGACATTACATGTCTCATCGGCTATACGGATGAAATTGGCACCGAAGCCCTGACCGCCAGCCACACCTGTATTTGATTTACCCCATGAGGAATTATACTTTGAAGGAGCCCAGTCCATTTCAGTGACCACCACAGGAGCCATCTCGGCGACAGGACCTATCTGCGCATCCCATCCACGCTTGAAATCTTTGTAGTTGACGACGACATCTCCATCACCATGACCACCGTTATACCATCCAGGATAGCAGTGCACGGCATAACCGATGTTCTCGCCCTGTATCGGATACTGGGCAAATCCTGCGTATTGTGACTGCCAGCCCAGTCCTGGAATCAACAGGATATTATTACAGTACTTGCGCATCTCATCGACAATCTTCTGAAAATACCTCGTCATCGCCTCATCGCGCGTACCACTATTATATATAATATTAATAGGCTCGTTGGCAAGTTCAAAAAGAACAGCACCGTTGTTCCTCAACTTAGGATGTTGTGCCACATAGCCCCATACCTTCAGCAAATACTGCTGGTAGGCATCGCCCTCCGAAATATTGTCAGGACAGACACCAGGCGGGCGCATGACCACATACAATCCTTTGGAAATAGCATACTCCGCCATGGGGACAAAGACCTGATCCAAATATTGTTTGAAGCGGTTAAAGTCAAAATATTGGATGTCGCTCTCTGGAACATAATACACACCAGCAGGAACATTATTACTCCAATAGGGGTCCATGTGCTGACGGACGAAGGTCATCTTCCAGCCAGCCGCCATCATCTTATCAATGATACCTTTATTGTAATTCAGGCATCCGTTCACATCAAAGTTTGTCCACTTAGTACCTTGCTCATTAAACCAAGGGCTGAACGTCTGAGCAAACCCATGGAGGTTGACTCGCTTCCCATTGGCGTCAACAAAGAACTGTCCCTCCACATGCAAGGCTGGGAGCGACTGGGACATTGCCATCCCACATCCGAGGAACAGCAACATACATAGCAACTGCGCTTTACGTTTCAAGTTATTCATCTTATTTTGATTTTACATTGTTTCAATATAAATGGGGAGGTAACTCACGTCAGCCCCCCATGACTAAAACCATAACTAGCATAACTACTAATCAAATATTTCAAATCTAACCTAAGCGATTAATACTTTTTCTGTTTCTGGTGCAAAATTACGCTTCATTTATGAAAGTCGCAAGTTCCGAAGTAACACGAAACTTTCCGTGTGTAACATCTTGCCTAAAAAGGACGAAAATGTTACACCATACAAAATATATATTACATTTGACGGCTGATATCTGCCTGAAAAGTAATAACTTTGCATCATAATTAAAAACCATACAAAAATTTAAATATGAAAAAGAAACTTTTCGTGATCCTCACTTGCCTCTGTGCAACGACGGCAGTCCTCGCACAAGACCCTAACTTCTACATCTTCCTCTGCTTCGGACAGTCGAACATGGAAGGAGCGGCACGTCCCGAGCCACAGGACATGGAGGGTGTCAGCCCACGATTCCTGCTGATGCCTGCCGTTGACGACCCCGCCCGCAACCGTAAAACGGGGGAATGGTGCCAGGCGCTCCCCCCACTCTGCCGCCCCAACACAGGACTGACTCCTGCTGACTATTTCGGACGCACACTGACAGAGAACCTGCCAGAGAACATACGGGTCGGTGTGATACATGTCGCTATTGGCGGCATCCACATCGAGGGCTTTATGCCTGATGAGATAGAGAAGTACGTCAAGAACGCCCCCGGCTGGATGGTCGGCATGCTACAGGCATACGGCAACAATCCTTACGAGCGCCTCGTGGCATTAGCGAAGAAAGCCCAGAAAGACGGTGTCATCAAAGGTGTCATCATGCATCAGGGCGAGTCCAATACCGGTGATATGGAATGGGCTAACAAAGTGCAGAATGTCTATGACCACCTGCTGGGCGACCTGCAACTCAAGCCCGAGGAAGTCCCCTTGCTGGCAGGAGAGGTCGTACAGGCGAACGGAGAAGGACAGTGTATCGCCATGAACAAGCAGATCAACAATCTCCCCAAGACCCTACATACCGCCCAGGTCGTTTCCTCTACCGGTTGTAGCAATGGTCCTGACAAACTCCATTTCGATGCGGCAGGCTATCGTGAACTGGGAAGACGCTACGGGGAGAAGATGCTGGAGTTGATGGGCTACCAGATACGTTCTCCCTTCCATGTACCTGAGGAGGCCGTTACCGCCGAGACGACAATCCCAGGCAATGAGTTCCCCAAAGTCGACAAGGACCGCCGTGTCTATTTCCGCCTGGTCGCTCCTCTTGCCAACAGCGTACAAGTAGACATCTGCGGCAAGAAATACGACATGCGCCGTGACCAACAGGGTGTATGGTGTGCCACGACCGACCCTTTGGTAGTAGGTTTCCACTACTACTTTATCAATATCGGTGGTGTGAATGTCATCGACCCCGCCACGGAGACTTTCTTCGGATGCAACCGTGAGGCAGGAGGCATTGAGATTCCCGAGGGTCCCGAGGGAGACTATTACCGTCCACAGCAAGGTATCGCACACGGACAAGTGCGGTCTTTCTACTACTACGCCAATGCGACACAGGAATGGCGACATGCCATGGTGTATACTCCTGCCGAATACGAGAAAAGCAAGAAACGCTATCCAGTCCTCTACCTGCAACACGGCATGGGCGAGGACGAGACAGGATGGAGCAAGCAAGGACACATGCAGCATATCATGGACAACCTGATCGCCAGCGGTGAGGCTGTACCGATGATTGTCGTCATGGAGAGCGGGGATGTCAAGGTTCCCTTCCGTGGCGGGGACAACCGCCAAGGCTTCAGCGAGTATGGCGCCAGTTTCTACAAAGTCATGACAACCGACTTAATTACAACTATAGACTCGAAGTTCCGTACCCTGACAGACCGTGACCACCGTGCGATGGCGGGTCTGTCGTGGGGTGGACACCAAACATTCGACCTTGTCCTGAACAACATGGATAAGTTCGCATGGATGGGTACCTTCAGTGGCGCTATCTTCGGACTGGATGTCAAGACAGCCTACAATGGCATCTTCACCAAACCCGATGAGTTCAACAAGAAAATCCACTACCTTTTCCTCAGTTGCGGCAGCGAGGAGAATTTCGGAACAGAAGCCTTGGCAAAGAGCCTACGGGAGGCTGGTATCAAGACAGACCTTTACGTCTCTCCCAGTACCCACCATGAATGGTTGACATGGCGTCGTGGGTTCCGTCAGTTTGTGCCTCACCTCTTTAAGAAATAACCCCCTATGAGAATAACTATCTCGACTTTATTATTACTGGAAGACCTGCCATGATGAAAAGCGTATACCATATCTTCACAGCACTAACCCTTGCCGTATCGGCAAACATCCAGAACCCGATGCTCTGGGCGGATGTACCCGATCCCGACATCATCCGTGTGGGCGACACTTTCTATCTGGTGTCTACCACGATGCACCTGATGCCTGGTGCCCCCATCATGCAGTCGAAAGACCTGAAGAACTGGGAGACGGTAGGATATATCTTCGACCGTCTAACAGACTCTCCGAAATATGACCTCCAGCAAGGCTCTGTCTATGGTCGTGGGCAATGGGCTACCTCCCTGAAATACCACAACGGGAAGTTCTATGCGCTCTTAGCCCCCAACGAGGCAGGAGCCATGGGCGACACCTATATCTTCTCCGCAGAGGAGGCGAGAGGTCCGTGGACATTGGTGTCACGTATGCGCCATTTCCATGACTGCTCCCTGTTCTTCGATGACGATGACCGGGTGTATGTCATCTATGGCACTGGCGAGATGATGGAACTGAAGCCCGACCTCTCGGATGTCATCGAGGAAACACACCAGCAGATCTTCCAACGGGAGGAAGACGAGACGGGACTCTTGGAGGGCAGCAGGATGATCAAGCATAACGGGAAATATTACCTATTGATGATTTCCCATGTTTACGCATCAGGCAGGCATCGCCGGGAGGTATGCTATCGTGCTGATGACATTCACGGTCCTTACGAGAAGCAAGTGATCCTCGAATCAGAGTTCGGTGGCTTTCCCTATGAGGCACAAGGTACTATCGTGGACACACAGGATGGTGACTGGTATGGCATCATCTTCCAGGACCGTGGCGGGGTAGGACGTGTGTTGACAGTGATGCCTTGTCGCTGGATCAACGGATGGCCGATGTTAGGCGACGAGAACGGCAAGGTACCGGAGACGGTACGCCCTGTGGCCTGTGGACAGCCAGAGACCCATATCGTGAAAAGTGATGACTTCGCTGACACAAGACTCGGACTGCACTGGCAATGGAACCACAATCCCATCGATAACGCATGGTCGCTCACGGAGCGTCCTGGCTATCTCCGCCTGAAGACCAATCGGATAGTGACAAATCTCTATGAGGCCCCCAACACCCTGACGCAACGGATGGAGGGACCCACGTGCAGCGGTGCTATCGTGATGGATCTCTCTAAAATGCAAGATGGCGACTGTGCTGGTCTTGCCGCCTTCAACGGAGACGCTGGCGTGCTGACTATCAGGAAGAGCGGCAAGCACCTGACCCTCTCCATGACAGAGCAATCGGTCAGTCTGTCCGAGAGGGAGAAGCAGGTGACGGATGTCAAGATAAAGGAGATAGAAAGTATGCCGCTAACCACTTCTAAGATATGGCTCCGCATTGACGGTGATTTCCGTCCGAACGGGCATGGCGGCGGACAGGACCTTGCCACTTTCTATTACAGCCTTGACGGTGAGCAATGGACAAAGATCGGCTCCGACTATCGCATGATCTTCGACTACCGTCGCTTCTTTATGGGAACTAAATTCGGCATCTTCTGCTACGCCACCAAAAAGAAAGGCGGCTATGTGGATATCGACAAATTCAAGTATACTAAAAAATAAGATATGAAAAAAGGTATTGCTTTTTGGGTCACATTAGTGACAACAACCTGCTGTCTTGCCCAGAATCCTTTTGTGCAGACATGTTTCTCCACTGACCCCGCCCCGATGGTCCACAACGGGACGATGTATGTCTATACAGGACATGACGAGGACAAGGCGGACTTCTTCTGGATGCAGGAGTGGCGTATTTACAGCACACAGGACATGGTGAACTGGACGGATCATGGTTCACCTCTTGCCTTGGAGAGTTTCTCTTGGGCTGACGACCGTGCATGGGCAAGTCAGTGTATCGAGCGCAACGGTAAGTTCTACTGGTATATCTGTGCCCACTCCAAGATATCCGACGGCATGGCGATCGGGGTCGCCGTGGGTGACACGCCGACGGGACCGTTCCATGACGCTATTGGAAAACCGTTGTTCGAGAATGGCAGTTGGGACCATATCGACCCTACGGTGATGATTGATGACGATGGACAGGCATGGCTGATGTGGGGCAACCCCCAGTGCTACTACTTGAGACTGAACGAGGACATGATATCGTACAGTGGCGAGTTAGGACGCCTCGACATGACGGAGGAGGCCTTCGGCGGTCCCATCATGAGCAAGCGGGAGAAGGGTAAGCAATACAAAGACAGTTATGTGGAAGGTCCTTGGCTGACCAAACGCAATGGCACCTATCAGTTGCTCTATGCCGCCGGTGGCGTGCCGGAGCATATCGCCTACAGCACGGCACCCTCGCCTACTGGTCCTTGGACTTACGCTGGCGAGATCATGCCCCTCTGCGATACGGGTTCCTTCACCAACCACTGTGGTGTCGCTGACTACAAAGGACATAGTTACTTCTTCTACCATACAGGAAAGTTGCCTGGTGGCGGAGGTTTCGGACGCAGTGTCGCCGTGGAGGAGTTCCAATACAACGCTGACGGCAGTTTCCCCAAGATCATGCCCACGGATGAGGGGGTGAGCCCTATCGCCACCTTCAACCCCTATCGGAAGGTGGAGGCAGAGACCATGGCGTTCTCGCAAGGGGTTAAGACAGAACAGAACGAGGAGATCGGTGTCTATGTGACCGACATCCATCACGGAGACTATATCAAGTTACAGGCGGTCGACTTCGCAGGAAAACTGCCCCGTACCTTCACGGCTCGGGTGGCAAGTGGTCTGCGTGGCGGACAGATAGAACTCCACCTCGACAGCATCAAAGGACAGCAGATAGGCACACTTGCCGTTCCTGCCACGGGAGGCTGGGAACGATGGCAGACACTGACTGCCGACCTGACTACTATAGCCACAGGCACCCACGACCTCTATCTGGTATTCACAGGAAGGAAGGGACCGAAACTCTTTAACTTCGACTGGTGGAAGTTTGAATAAACCATATAGTTTTACTATTCAGGACATCAAGGTCAGTGGGCGGGCGAGTCAACGTCGGTAGAGGTCATTAAGACTTTTTTCAAACGCTCCAATTAAAAAGATTTGAAACACATCATGAAAGGATTAAAAATAAATTTCTTAACTTTGCAACAAAAACAACAACGGTATGAAACGTATATGCAGCATCGGGTTTGGAACAACTTTAACAGCATGCCTGTTTACTTGTCTACTGACAGCATGGGCACAACAGCCTCCACATGTCTATCCTAAGGAGAACACCGGAAGCCACTTTATGGCTCCTGCAATGCCTGCTCCCCATGAGTTGCCAGAGGTTCGCGAACTGCCAAAGATTCTTACATGGGCAGATGGCAGTGGATCTATTCGCAGTTTCAATGACTGGGAACGTCGTCGTAATGAGATTGCGGCCCAAATACAGTACTATGGTATCGGTACGAAACCTGATGTCAGTCCTGAGCAAGTAAAGGCACGGATGAATGGTGACACACTGATTGTTGATGTTACAGTGGGGGACGAGACCTTGACACTACGGTCTACTATCCATTATCCCACAACAGGGAAGCCACCATATGCCCTTATGATTGGCACCAGTATGCTTGCTCTTCCCAAACTACTCTTTGAAGACCGTCCTATCGCCACCATGAATTTCCATGAGGCACAGGTCAACGACTACTCGCAATGGCGACCTCATAAGGAGCGTGGCGAACATGACTTTGATCGCCTTTATCCAGACTTGAAGGATAATGGAGCCTACAGTGAATGGGCATGGGGCATGAGCCGACTCATTGACGGTTTGCAGCAATTAGGCTCAGAGAAGACCAAGATTGATATACAACGAATTGGTGTCAGTGGCTGTTCCTACGCTGGCAAGATGGCACTTTTCTGTGGTGCCTTCGATGAGCGTATCGCCCTCACTATCGCCCAAGAACCTGGAGGCGGGGGTGCCGCCGCCTGGCGCATCTCCCATCAGATGGACAGTGTGGAGTGTCTTGACAAGACAGACTATCACTGGTTCTTGGAGTCGATGCGTGACAATTTCCATGGCGACAACGTGTATCGTCTGCCTTATGACCACCATGAGTTATGTGCCATGATATGCCCTCGTGCCCTTCTGCTATTAGGCAATACAGACTACAAATGGCTTGCTGACGAGTCTATGCGTGTCTCTGCACAAGCCGCTATAGAGGTATGGAACTACTTCGGAATCGGAGACCGTTTCGGGTGTGACATCGTAGGAGGACATCCTCATTGTGTACTTCCCGAGAGCCAGTATCCTATCGTGGGAGACTTTATAGACCGCTTCCTTCTCCAGAGGATATGACAAAAATATAGTACAGATATTTGGTATTTCACAAATTATTGTGTACCTTTGTCAGCAATAAAACTATTCTTCTATGAGAAAAACATTACTTATTAATATGCTGCTTGCCCTCACCATAAGGATGAGTGCGGCAGTAGATTCAAACTTCTACATCTACCTGTGTTTCGGACAGTCGAACATGGAGGGACAGGCACAGGCAGAGACTGTCGACAAGACCGTTGACGATCGTTTCCAGATGCTCGCTTGCGTGGACTTCACCCAGACCACTCCTAACCGCACCAAAGGACAATGGTATCCTGCCAACTGTCCTATTGTCCGTGACTGGACCAATATCGGCATGGCAGACTATTTCGGACGTACCATGGTTGCCGCTCTCCCTTCCAACGTCAGAGTCGGTGTGGTTGATGTCGCTATCGGTGGTGTCGCCATTGAAGGCTTTATGTCGGAAGAGGTTGAGAACTACCTGAAAGATCAAGAGCCTTGGATGAAAAACTCGTTTGCCGCCTACGACAATGACCCATATAAACGCTTGGTAGAGATGGCTAAGATCGCCCAGCAGTCGGGAGTCATCAAGGGCATTCTGCTCCATCAAGGAGAGTCGAACAACGGACAACAGGCATGGCTCCAGAAAGTAAAGACCATCTACGAGCGTCTGCTCACTGATTTAGGGCTTGACGCCACCGAAGTTCCCCTTTTCGCTGGCGAGACCGTTAATGCTGATGTTGGCGGTACTTGCTCTCTGCATAATACCATTATCGCCCAACTTCCTAACATCATCCCCACTGCCCATGTTGTTCACTCCAATGGCTGTCCCTGTGCCTCCGACAATATTCACTTCACTGTCTCTGGTTACCGCACAATGGGTAAGCGCTATGCCTATGAGGCACTGAAGGTGATGGGTAAGGAGACAAAGGCTCAGGATGGCTACGCTTGGAATGATGCACTGAAAAAGGTATATGCCCTCAGCAAACTGAACGCTGTGGAAGATATCAACATCCGTAAGGGTGGCAGTAAGGTGCTGACCCTCAGGGGTACCTTCGCCGACGGACATGAGGAAGACCTTATCAACGAGGCGACCTTCACCAGCGAAGACTTCACTATTAAAGATGGAGCCGTAATAGGCACTGAGGAGAATACTGGTATTGTCAAGGCATCCTATACCGATTTCTTAGGTGTTACTCATACCTTAGATATCAATGTCACAGTATCCGACCAAGGTCCTAACCATGTGCTGGTGGTGAATAATCCAAATGCCAGTACTGACATTTATGGCAACGAGGCTATCTGCAAACTTGCCACGCCAATGGTGGTCGGTAAGACATACACCGTCCGTGTTACTATGCGTGCCGATCAAGCGGGTGAAATTGCCTTATGGCCCCGATTTGGTGCCAGCACAAATCGAGACCAATGGGGCAATAGTGCTGACGTACAATATAACCTTCCCACAAAAAATGTCGTCACAACCTACCAAGATTTCGAGTGGACATGCACTGCTACCTATCCACATGATGAGTTGATTTTCTGCCTTGGTCATCTAAAAGGCAACGTCTATTTCGATGATTTGTCTTGCATCGAACAAGGTGGTACCACAGAAATGATTACCAACGGTGATTTCGAATCTGACAATATCTCTAACTGGTCTATCCTTTCTTGGAGAAACCAATCTCTTTCCATTCAAGAAGACACCACCGCAGGCATCGAACTCCTCCGCCAGCCTGTCAAGACAGATGGTACCGTCTATAACCTGCAGGGTGTCAAGGTAGGTACAACCAACGACTGGAGCACCCTACCCCACGGTGTTTATGTCGTCAACGGCAAAATTGTTATAAGATAAATTTCAACAGTATTAAACCATTCGCATAATAGGGCGTCTAACTATACATTATGAAAAGAATTATAGTTATCGCCCTATTATTTATGGGTACCCTTGTCGCCTTGGCACAAGGTTCTGTGAGAGGTAAAGTTCTTGATAAGCAGACGGATGAGGTCATGGAGTTTGTCAATGTCGTGGTGGAGACGCCTGCGGGCAAACTCGTCAAAGGGGCTATCACGGATGTTGACGGACAGTTTCATATCACAGGACTGAAAGACGGTAACTATCAGTTACAGGTCTCTTTCGTGGGTTACAAGACGTTGACCCGCCAGTTTACCCTGTCTGCGCAGAACCGCCAACAGCAATACAAGGCACTCTACCTTGCGGAGGATGCGAAGGTGCTGGGTGAGGTCCAAGTCACCGGGCAACGCTCACAGATGAAACTGGAGGTCGACCGCAAGGTCTTCTCCGTCGACCAGATTCTTGCCGCAGCAGGAGGCTCTGCAAGTGACTTGTTGGAGAATATCCCCAGTGTGGAGGTCACTACCGATGGTGAGATATCGTTACGTGGCAACAGCAGTGTAGAGGTGTGGATCAACGGTAAGGCGAGCGGACTGACGACAGACAACCGTGCGGAGATCCTGCAACAGATTCCTGCGGAGAGCATTGAGCGCATCGAGGTCATTGACAACCCCTCTGCGAAATATTCTCCTGAGGGATCGGCAGGTATCATCAATATCGTGTTGAAACGTGACCGCAAGGCTGGCTATTATGGCTCAATGCGTGCTGGCGCGAATATCTACGGTGGATGGAATACGGGAGCGAATATCAACTATTCAAGTGGTGTCCTTGACGCATACGCCAACTTAGGCTATCGCCACCGTAAAAACCAGGGAGGCAGTGAGAGTCAGCAGAACTACAAGCAGACCAACGAATACCAAAACTACGAGAGTAAGGATAAAAACCGTGGTGGAGGACTCTTCGCTCGTATGGGACTCACCTGGCATTTCACCAGGAACGATGACCTGTCTTTAGGGGGCATGACCTTGCAGGGCAACTTTAAGAACACCTCAATGACACCTTATCATTATGGTATGATAGATGCTGCCCAAGACGCTTATCAGATGTTCCGCCTGAACAAGGGCGATGGAGAGATGCACATGTATCATGCGGAACTGGGCTATGAACACCGTTGGAGAGATAACCACAAACTCACCACCCATGTGGAGTATAACCGCTGGATGAGCGATAACGACAACACCTACCAAGACTCCGTTTGGTTTGTTGATATGCCACATCAACAAACAACCTACTCCTACCAATACCGCCCCATGCACATCCGCAACCGTTCTTGGGAGGCAAAACTCGACTATGAGAACCAGATTTCTGAGAACTTCAAGATAGAAGCAGGCTATAACGGACGCTGGTCGCACGAGAACACCCCACAGGAGTCATGGTTTGCCGACAACTGGGAAGGGACAGGACTGGTGGAGGATGCGCTCTACTATAACCGCTTCATCTACTCGATGGATACCCATGCCCTCTATGCCACTATCAACACGAAGGTTGGCAAACTCGGCATCATGGCGGGTGTACGTGGTGAATATTGGAAAGTGAATACGGAGAGTTACGACTATGCACAGGAGCATGGTACGGCCACCAAGGAGGAACCTTACAAAAAGGACTTTTTCAAACTCTTCCCCTCGCTGTTCCTGAACTATGAGTTGACGGAGAGTGCGCAACTGCAGTTGAACTACACCTACCGTCTGCGTCGCCCTTGGGGTGGACAACTCAACTCGTTCCGCAACACCAGCGATGCCTCAATGATACAGTTCGGCAATCCCGAGTTGACCCCGGAATATACTCATTCTATCTCGCTTAACTTCCTGAAGACATGGGCAGAGCATACCCTGAGCATCTCCACCTACTATCGTCCCACCACAGATGTGATGCAGCGCATCCGTTACCAGAATGCGGACGACGGACTGATGTATATGACGACGATGAACCTCACCAAGCGGCAGAGTCTCGGTGTGGAACTCATCGGAAAGAACAAATTCTTCCGCATCCTCGACCTCACGACAACCGTCAATGGATACTATAACAAACTCGATGGCTTCACCTATATCATCGACGGACAGACGGTCACTGGTGAGGGCGACAAGAGTTTCTCATGGGATGCCCGCATGCTCGCCTCCCTCATCCTGCCCTACGATATCTCTGTGCAGTTGACAGGCAACTACCGCTCTCGTGGTGTGATCACACAAGGTTATCGCAAGCCTAACGCCTCCGTGGACTTAGGTATCCGCAAGAACTTCTTCAACAAGAAAATCGCCGTTGCCTTCAACTGGCGTGATGTCTTTAACTCCCGCCATTGGGAGAACTATACCGAGAGTGACACCTTCTGGCGTCACCAGAAGAACTGGCGTGACCCCATGGCGAATATCCAAGTCACCTGGAACTTCGGCAACATGAACAATCAGCGCAAACACGGTGAGCGTGAGGAACTGCTCCAAGACAACGACCAGCCACAGCAGAATAACCAACAGCAACGACAGAGCGAGCAGCCGCAACAGGACTTCCAATCTGGTGGTGGAGAAGAGTAAAAGATAAAAAAGTGGAATAGAAATTTGATTATTCCACTTTTTTTCGTATCTTTGACCCCACTATGGAAAAATATCAGTATCATATCTTCGCACCTTATCGGGTTTGTCCGTTAGGAGCACATGTGGATCACCAGCACGGACTGGTGACAGGTTTTGCCATTGACAAAGGTGTCGACCTGTGGTTTAACATTAGGGAAGATAGTCTCGTGACATTGTCGTCACGCACCTTTGAGGGCGATGTGGAGTTTCATGTGAATACGCCCTCTCAGGTAAGGGAGCACCATTGGGGCGACTATGCACGTGGTGCCAAGTATGCCTTGCGGAAGCGCTTCGAACTGAAACGGGGTATTGAGGGTGTGATACAGGGTTCATTGCCTGTGGGAGGTCTGTCGTCTTCGGCAGCAGTGTTGATTGCCTATGTGATGGCTTTCGCCAAGGCGAACGATATCACATTACAACCTTTTGAGGTGGTGAAGATCGCCTCTGAGGCGGAACGGGAGTATATCGGACTGAACAACGGTCTGCTGGACCAGGCTTGTATCGCATTAGGCAAGAAAGACGGACTGCTGTTCCTTGACTGTGACAGCAACGACTACCGCATCATCAAGCGGCATCCTGAGATGCCCGACTTCGAGATTGGCATCTTCTTCTCCGGATTGACCCGCTCACTGGTGAACTCCGACTATAACCTGCGTGTCAGTGAGTGTAAGACTGCGGCATGGAACATGCTCGCCTATACCGACCAGCCTCTGAAGACGTTCGATAAGACGTTCCTGCGGGATATCCCCAAGACGACATTTGAGAAGACACGTATCGCCATGCCTGCTCGTTTTGCCCGTCGTGCCGAGCATTTCTATTCGGAGTATCGCCGAGTGCGCCAAGGTGTGACGGCATGGGAGACAGGTAACCTGAAACTCTTCGGTAAACTGTCGTTCGACTCCTGCGAGAGTAGCATCCATAACTACGAGTGTGGCAGTCCAGAGTTGATTGCCATCTATGAGATCATGCGCTCACTGCCTGGTGTCTACGGTGGCAGGTTCAGTGGTGCTGGTTTCAAGGGCGCTTGTATCGCCCTTGTGGACCCTACCCACAAGGAGGAGATAGAGAAGGAACTGACCCGTCGTTATCTGGAGGAGTTCCCTGAGTATGAGAAGACGTTTAAAGTGTTCTGGGTAAAACCAGACGATGGAGCGAGGTTTGTTTAGTTCATAGTTAAGAGTTCATAGTTATGAAGAATATAGTTATTGCAGCAGGTTATGCCACGAGGTTAGGGGAACTGACTAAGAATTTCCCGAAGCCATTGTTGAAGATTGGTCAGAGCACCATTTTAGGTCGCATGCTCGATGACATCGACCAGATTCCTGAGATTGACGAGCATGTCATCGTCACCAATCATAAATTTGCACCAATCTTCGAGGAGTGGGCTGCCCAGCAGCAATACACCAAGCCCATCACCATCATCGATGATGGCACTTCTACGAACGATACCCGCTTAGGTGCTGTCTGCGACCTGTTGTTTGCGATGGAGCAACTCCATGTCAACGATGATATGCTGGTCGTTGCCGCCGACAACCTGCTGTTCTTCTCCTTCCAAGAGTTTGTCGACTTTGCCAAGGCGAAGCAGACAAGTTGTATTATGTGCCATGAGCAACCTTCTATCGAGAAGTTGCAGCGTACGGGTGTCATTGTCGTGGACGACCAGATGAAGGTGCTGAATATGGAGGAGAAACCGCAGGAGCCGAAGAGCCATTGGGCAGTGCCACCTTTCTATATCTATTTAAGGAAAGACCTCGACCTGGTGCGCCATTCCGTGGAGAACGGCTGTGGCAAGGACGCTCCTGGCAATCTCGCCCATTATATGGTCGACCATACCACGATGCACGCCTGGCAGATGACGGCAGGGCGGTTCGACATCGGCAGCCTCGACACCTATTATGAGGCAGTAGAGAAATTTGGATAAAACCCTTAATAGCAAAGAAAAAACTGTTTTTTCTTTGCTATATCTTTTTTTTTCCGTACCTTCGCACCCGAATTATCAAGGGGTGCCGCCAGTTGGCGGCTGAGATGATACCCTCTTAACCTGATGCGGGCAATACCGACGTAGGGATGATAGAGTTCGAGATTCAATACGACCCCCTTTATTTTTAATGTTTAAAAATTAAAGGAAGAGAAATGAAAAGAGTATTTCTAATGATGCTGCTGGGTGCTGCGATGACAGCGCAGGCAGAAGAGACGGACACACTGAAAAGTGTGGAGTTACAGAACGTGCAGGTGGTAGCGACTCGCGCCACGAAGAAGACACCTGTTGCCTTTACCAACATGAACAAGGAACAACTCAAGGCGGTGAACTACGGACAGGACGTGCCTTACCTTTTGTCGCTGACTCCCTCGGTGACGATGACGTCGGATGCCGGTAACGGTATTGGCTATACATCACTGCGTGTTCGTGGCACAGACCCCAGCCGTATTAACATCACAGCGAATGGGGTGCCGATGAATGATGCGGAGAGCGCCCAACTCTACTGGGTGAACATGGGTGACTTTGCCTCCTCTGTGCAGTCGATGCAGATCCAGCGTGGTGTGGGTACCTCCACGAATGGTGCGGGTGCCTTTGGCGCTACCCTGAATATGCAGACAGAAAATATCGGACTACAGCCTTATGTAGGGTTGGACGCAAGTGCTGGCTCCTACTACTCCCATAAGGAGACGGTGCGCTTCGGCACAGGACTCATTGACGGACACTGGGGACTGCAGGGTCGTCTGTCGAACATTGGATCCAAGGGATATATTGACCGTGCCTCCACGAAACTCAACAGTTACTTCCTGCAGGCAGGCTGGTTTGGCGACAATACCGTGGTGAAGTTCATCACATGGAATGGTGTGGAGGAGACCTACCACGCATGGGACTATAGTTCCAAATATGAGCAGTCTCTCTATGGGCGTACTTACAACCCTTGTGGTGCTATGGCATGGGATGATGACTATAACCCCATTGCCTACTATAAGAACCAGACGGATAACTACCACCAGCAGAACTACCAACTTATCCTAAACCAACGTATCGGACGAGAACTGAGCCTCAACGCCGCACTCCACTATACCCGTGGTGACGGTTACTACGAGCAATTCAAAGACGGGCGGAAATGGGCGGACTATGGAATGTTCACGGCTGACCCTGATGACGTGCGCTTTGATGCCAACGGACTGGAGTACAAACCCATTGTTAAGGGTGACCTGATCCGCCAGAAGAAAATGGCGAACGACTTCTATGGTGCCGTGGCATCTCTTACCTACAACAATCACAAGGACATCGAGGCCAGTGTGGGCGGAGGCTGGAACAAGTATGACGGCGACCATTTTGGTAAGGTTATCTGGTCGGGAACACCTTATCTATATTATTATAACAAGGCTAATGACGCTAAGTTAAAGGATGCCAATGGCAAGACGGTTTATGGTGACGTGTATGGAACCACTGTTGTTCCTGATTTGGAGTTCTATCGTAACAACGCACAAAAGACTGATTTCAACATCTATGCCAAGGCAAGTTACACCTTCTGGAAAGGGCTGAGCGGATTCTTAGACCTGCAATTCCGCAGTATTAATTACCGCATGCAGGATCCAGGCGACTGGTGGGGAGCCAATGCCGATGGAGCGTATATCGTTGACGACACCTATAACTTCTTCAATCCTAAGTTCGGACTGAACTATAACATTGACCGTCACCATCAAGTATATGCCTCGTACGCCATTGCTCATAAGGAGCCAACACGCAACGACTATGAGGATAACCTGGGACTGGACCTGAGGGCTGAGCGGTTGAACGACCTCGAGGTAGGATACAAATACCTGTCTCGCTCGTTCTCGGCAGGTGTCAACCTGTATTGGATGGACTATAAAGACCAGTTTGTGCTGACGGGTGAACTGAATGAAATCGGTGAGGCTGTCGCTATCAACATTCCCAAGAGTTATCGACTGGGTATTGAGTTAGAGGCTGCCTGGCAACCTGTTGACTGGTTCCGCTGGGATATGAACGCCACCTTCTCGAAGAACCGAGTGAAGGATGCCGTGGTAACACTGGACGATAACACGAATGTACAGTTAGGTGATGCGCCACTTTCTTTCTCTCCCGACGTAATCTTCAACAATATCTTGACTTTCAACTACCATGGTTTCAAAGCGAGCATTCAGAGCCAGTACATCGGTGAGCAATACCTGACCAACTCTGGTTTCAAGACCATGACGGGATGGGATGCCAATGGCAATGAGACCTCTGAGTCGCTGCTGCTGGACAGTCATTTCAACACCAATGTAGACCTCTCCTATACCTTCAGTCTGAAACCGTTTGGCATCAAGGAGATCACAGCAGGTCTTACACTGTATAACATCTTTTCGGCTAAGTACGACACCAATGGTTGGGCTGCGCCTGCCTACCAGCAGAAAGACGGAAAAGTGTTTGCCTACAACGGCAGTTACGCCACCGACTGGGCTTTGTATGATCAGTGGGCTGTCGGCTTCGCTCCCTCGGCTCCTTTCAATATGATGGCGCACGTGTCGATTAACTTCTAATAGACATGGATTTCCTGACTACCCATTGGCTTGACATATTGACAACGGTACTCGGACTGGTGTATATCTGGCTCGAGTACCGTGCAAGTATTGCCCTGTGGATCGTAGGTATCATCATGCCAGCCTTGGACATCTACCTCTACTACAGCCATGGACTGTATGGTGACTCGGCAATGGCATGCTACTACACGGCTGCCGCCGTCTATGGCTATATCGCATGGAAATGGGGAAAGGGTGAGAAGACGGAACTCCCCATCACGCACATGCCGTTGGGCAAGTATCTGCCCACCGTCTGTTTCTTTCTCATGGCATGGGCTGCTACCTATTATGTGCTCATCACGTGGACCAACTCCACCGTACCCATGCTCGACTCCTTTACCAATGCCCTCTCATTCGTGGGACTATGGGCACTGGCACGGAAATACATTGAGCAGTGGTTCTTCTGGATGGTGGTGGATGCCGTCTGTTGTGTGTTGTATGTCCAGAAAGGTATTCCTTTCAAGGCGGGGCTCTACGGCTTGTATGTCGTCATTGCCGTTGCAGGTTACTTTAAGTGGAGGGAGATGATGAAAACCATGAGTCATGAGAAAGTTTGACGCTGTCATCTTAGCAAACGGGGCTTTCCCCACGCATGCCGTCCCCCTCAAGGTGCTGCACGAGGCTGACAGGGTGGTATGCTGTGATGGTGCCATCACCCACTATCCCCATGCGGACATCGTGATAGGCGATGGCGACTCCGTACCTCCTGCGTATCACGACCGACTGATACAAATTGACGAGCAGGATGACAACGACCTGACGAAAGCGACCCGCTATTGCATCGCACAGGGCTGGCAGAGGATTGCCTATCTCGGTTGTACGGGGAAGCGGGAAGACCATACCCTTGGGAATATCTCGTTGCTCATGCGTTATTTCAAGGAATACCAAGTGGAGGGTGTGATGTATACCGACCATGGCTTTTTTGTCCCTGCGAAAGGTGACAGTACTTTTGAGGCTTACCCTGGTCAACAGGTCAGTATCTTCAATTTCGGATGTACGGAGTTGTCGTCCGAGGGACTGAAATGGCAGTGCTATCCCACCACCGAGTGGTGGCAGGGGACGTTGAATGAAGCCTTAGGGGCTTCCTTCACCATCCATGCCAATGACTACTACCTGGCATTCCGTACTTTCTCTGTACACTGAATCCTTTCGCTTTTATTCCCCAGTGAATTTCCCTACAAAAAGAGTCCTCTTTGTGCCAACAGATTGATAACATCATCTGTGGTCTTTCGCATTCACCGTCTTCAGGAAGTTCAGCGTGAAGCCATTGTTGTCATTGACAAACACCTGCTGACTTAGAGTCAGCAACCTTGTCGACTGGAGTCAGCAGGCCTGTCGACTGGAGTCGACAAATCGGTTGACTGGAGTCAACCGTTGGTTAGGATGCTTCTAACGATTGATTACAACGGCACTTCACATCGAATACATAGGGACTAGTAAACGCAAAGGATGGGCATCTATCCAAATACAGATGCCATTCTTTTGGTTACCTGTTGTCTTAAATGATGTGAAAGTCTTTGCCATATAGAAATTATGTTGTACCTTCGCAGACGAGAATTGAAAAAGAAGATGAAAAAAGCACTGATATCACTGGCAGGAGTCATGCTGTTGATGACATCCTGTGGCGGAGGACTGAAGTCGCTCTCTGCCGATAACTTCAAGGTAGCCTCCAACCCTTTAGAGGTTGAGGGAGGACAGGTACAGGCAACCATCAACGGACTGTTTCCTGAGCAGTATATGAATCGCAAGGCGGTGGTGACGGTTACCCCCGAGTTGCGCTACACCCAGAATGGAGTGCAGCAAACGGCAAAAGGACAGTCAGCCACCTTCCAAGGCGAGAAGGTGATGGGTAATGACCAAGTCATCTCCTACCTGTTAGGAGGTCATTACACGATGAAGACCGCATTTCCCTACGAGGCTGCGATGCAACAAAGCGACCTCTACCTGACTTTTGATGCGAAAGTGGGTAATAAGCAAGTGAGGGTTCCTGCCGTGAAGATCGCCGAAGGTGTCGTCGCCACCAGTGAACTGTACCATCAGGCAGTGACTACGGCACAGCCTTGTGTGGCACCCGATGCCTTCCAACGTATCACCGAGCAGAGACTCGACGCCAGCGTGAAGTTCCTCATCCAGCAGGCGGAATTGCGCAAGAGTGAGTTACAGTCAAACTCCGTGCAGGACTTCGTGAAACTGTTACAGCAGATTGCCCGTGACCAAGAGGGGCTGAACCTCTCCAACGTGGAGATCTCCGCCTATGCCTCTCCTGACGGTGGCGTGAAACTCAACGAGCAACTTGCCAACAAGCGTCAGCAGAACACGGAGAGTTATGTGCGCCAGCAGATGAAGAACGCCAACCTGGAGGGTGGTGTCAGTTCCGAGTATACCGCACAGGACTGGGAAGGTTTCCAGGAGTTGGTGAAGGCAAGCAATATCCCCGACAAGGATGTCATCCTGCGTGTCCTCTCCATGTATCAGGACCCTCAGGAGCGTGAGCAGCAGATCAAGAACCTCAGTCAGGGCTTCAAGGAACTCGCTGACGGTATCCTGCCCGAACTGCGCCGTGCCCGTATGACCATCAACTACGAGGTCATCGGACGTGATGACGAACAGATATTCAGCCAGTATGAGCAGGATGCCTCGAAACTGAGTGTCGAGGAACTACTCTATGCCGCCTCTATCGCCCGTACTGACGGCGAGAAGGAAGATATCCTGAAGACCACCAACCGTCTGTATGCTAACGACGCACGTGCACTGAACAACCTCGGTGTCCTCGCCCTGCAACAGGGAAAGAAGGGAGAGGCACAACGATACTTCCAACAGGCTCAGACGGTACAGCAACTGCCAGAGAGCAGCGCTAACCTCGGACTGCTCGCCTTACAGGCTGGTGACCTGCAACAGGCAGAGAACCTAATCGCCAAGTCGGCGGGTGCCAACGGGCTCTCGGAGGCTTTAGGCAACCTGCATCTTGCGCAAGGCAACTACGCCCTTGCCCAACAGGACTTCGGCTATCGCCCCAGCAATAGTGCGGCACTCGCCCAGTTGTTGAACAAAGACTATGCCCGTGCCCAACAGACTTTGAAGAATGTGAAGAACGGGGATGCGGTGACCGACTATCTCGCTGCCATCGTCCAAGCACGCCAAGGAAATAACGATGCCGCAGCCTCTTTCCTGCGCAGTGCCCTGCAAAAGGATCCCTCGCTGAAGAGTTATGCCGATAAGGATTTGGAACTGAAGGATGTCAGCAAATAAGTTTTACCATTTGCTATTTGCTATTGGCTGTCTGCTGTTAGTCAGTTGCGGTCCGGAGGGAGACAAGTTCCGCCTCTCTGGCCGACTGCGTAACATCAACCAGGGGCAGTTCCTGGTATACAGTCCTGACGGCGGTTTCGTCGGGATAGACACCATCAAAGTACAGAACGGACGTTTCGCCTATGAGCGAGAGGTGCGTAATGACATCACCCTGATGCTTGTCTTCCCGAACTTCAGCGAACAGGCTATCTTTGCCGCCCCAGGGGAGGAGGTCGAGATCAAGGGTGATGCCACCCACCTGAAGGAGATCACCATCAAGGGCACTGACGAGAACGATGAGTTGACGAAGTTACGCATGCGTGTCAACAAACTCACACCCCCTGAGATTCCCGCCGCTATCGCACAATATATAGAGGAGGAGCCCACCTCTATCGTCAGTCTCTACCTGCTCGACAAATATTTCGTCAGTGCAAAGACCCCTGACTATGTGGAAGGGCAACGCCTTGCCAGTCTGATGCTCAAAGCGAACCCAGACAACGGCAGGTTGAGAAAACTGAAAAAGCAACTCGACGGGTTGAGGAACAACAGACTGCAAGCCACCCTTCCCGCTTTCTCCGTCACGGACATGAAAGGACAGAAGGTAAACAACAGTATGATGAAGAACAAGGTAGGTGTTATCACCACATGGGCGACCTGGCACTATCCCAGTCTGGAGATTCAGCGCAGACTACGCAAACTACAGAAGAAGCACGCCCAGGACCTTGCCTTGCTGAGTATCTGTCTGGATGGCGACAAGCGGGAGTGTCAGAAGCGAGTAGACCGTGACTCCCTGCAGTGGTCTATCGTCTGTGACGGACAGTTGTTCCAGACTCCCCTCGTACAACAACTGGGGCTCTTTGTCATACCTGCTATGCTGGTCGTCAACAAACAGGGTCGCATCGTTGCCCGCGACCTTGAGGCTAACAAGGTAGAGGAGGAAATCGAGAAAATCCTAAGATAGTCAGACATCAGGCTGGAAGAGCACCGCCTTCCCCGCCTTCAACGATGCCGGCACATCAATCAGTCGCTGGTTGCTGCTACCCCGAAACAACAAACGCTCATCACGCAATTTCTTGATAAACGGACCATCGACCAAGACATCGATGAGTTCGAGCAACTGCCGATGGCGGGGGTTATGCACCAACGTCTCGAAGGTGAAACCAGTAAAACACCAGATATCTTTCTTTGTACGCTCACGGATGGCACGAGCCAGTTCGGCAAAGCCCTCCGGCTGATACATCGGGTCGCCCCCTGTGAAAGTGACATTGGCATAGGGGTCTGCCTCGATGATCCGCATGATATCCTCGGTAGACATCGGATGCCCTCCACTGAAGTCCCACGACTGGGGGTTATGGCACCCAGGGCAGGCATGACGGCAACCCGCACAATAGATAGAGGTCCGGAAGCCCGGACCGTCTACCATGGTATCTTCTATGATGTCAAGGACAGATATCATTTGCTGGTTTTTCCTAGTTTTCCTAGAAGAGTTCCTGCTGCTGCGAGCCCTCGATATGTGTCACACGATCGTTGAGTTCACAGAGTTTACCGTGATTCCAACGGTCGGTAGTACCTACGAGGTAACCCGTGATACGCTGCAGTTTGTCGATATGGGTGCTGCCACACTGCGGACAAACCTCCAAAGAAGGTGTCGCATTCTCATAACCGCAGTCCATACAACGGTTACGGTTGTGGTTGACAGAGCCATAGCCCATATTCAACTTATCCATCATATCCACGACACCCATGATGACCTGTGGGTTATGGGTGGCATCACCGTCAATCTCCACATAGAAGATATGACCGCCACGTGTCATCTCATGGTAAGGAGCCTCCACCTCTGCCTTATGGCGAGCGGAGCACTTGTAGTATACAGGGACATGGTTGGAGTTCGTATAGTAGTCACGGTCTGTCACTCCAGGAATGATGCCAAACTCCTTACGGTCCTTCTTGGTGAACTTACCACTAAGCCCCTCGGCTGGTGTGGCAAGAACAGAGTAGTTGTGCTGATAGCGGTCACAGAAGTCGCTAATGCGCTGGCGCATATAGCCCACAATCTTCAATCCCAATTCCTGTGCCTCCTCGCTCTCACCATGATGCTTACCGATCAGTGCCACAAGACACTCGGCAAGTCCGATAAAACCGATACCCAGTGTGCCTTGGTTGATGACACTCTCGATGGTATCTGTAGGCTTCAGTTTATCCGCACCAATCCACAGACTCCTCATCAATAGGGGGAACTGTTTGACAAAGGCAGTTTTCTGGAACTGGAAGCGCTCATCCAACTGTTTGGCGGCAACCTCCAGTTGCTCATCGAGTTTCGAGAAGAATTTGGCGATGCGCGCCTCCTTGTCCTGTACATCCATACACTCAATGGCAAGACGTACGATATTGATAGTGGAGAAGGAGAGGTTACCACGTCCGACAGAGGTCTTCATGCCATAGCGGTTCTCAAACACACGGGTACGACAACCCATCGTTGCCACCTCGTGCATATAACGCTTCGGATCATCTGCCCGCCACTCGCTGCTCTGGTTGAAAGTGGCGTCAAGGTTCAGGAAGTTAGGGAAGAAACGACGAGCCGTCACTTTGCAGGCGAGTTGATAGAGGTCGTAGTTAGGATCCTCTGGGAGATAATTCACACCACGCTTTTTCTTCCAAATCTGAATGGGGAAGATAGCGGTCTCGCCATTGCCCACTCCCTGATAGGTGCTATTGAGCAACTCACGCATGATGCAACGCCCCTCGGCAGAGGTGTCGGTACCATAGTTAATGGAAGAGAATACCACCTGGTTACCACCACGTGAGTGGATGGTGTTCATATTATGGATAAACGCCTCCATAGCCTGATGCACACGACCCACGGTCTTGTTGATGGCATGCTGACGTATGCGGTCAACACCCTGCAAGCCGTCTAACGGCAATTTCAGGTAGTCAATCAGCGGTTCTTCATAGAGTTTGCTGTAATCCTCTCCGTTCAGGTCCTCCAGGTTTTTCAGTTCCTCGATATAAGAGGAGCGGACGTAAGGGGCAAGGTAGAAGTCGAAAGCGGGGATAGCCTGTCCACCATGCATCTCATTCTGCGCACACTCCAAGGAGATGCAGGCAAGGACTGCGGCTGTCTCAATGCGCTTGGCGGGGCGACTGGCACCATGACCAGCGATAAAGCCCTGTGTCAGAATATTGTCCAACGGATGCTGGCAACAGGTGAGTGACTTGGTAGGATAGTAGTCTTTGTCATGGATATGCAGATAGTTATGCTCCACGGCCTCACGACTCTCCGGGGACAAGAGATAGTCGTCCACAAACGGCTTTGTCGTCTCGGAAGCGAATTTCATCATCATGCCAGCAGGAGTGTCGGCATTCATGTTAGCGTTCTCACGAGTAACGTCATTGTTCTTGATGTTGACGATATCGAGGAAGACATCACGGGTTTTTGCCTTACGGGCTATAGAACGCTGGTTGCGGTAGGCGATATAACGCTGAGCCACATCCTTACGGCTCGACTTCATCAGTTCTACCTCCACAGCATCTTGGATTTCCTCTACGGTCATCTGCGAATTACCCTTAGCAGCAATACGGTCTGTGATGGTCTGGAGCAAGCGATCATCCTCACCTTTCTCTGTACTCAGCATCGCCTTACGGATGGCTGCCATGATTTTCTGTTCGTTAAATCCCACAATGCGCCCGTCGCGCTTTACAACAGTCTGTATCATATCCTTGCGTTTTATATTTTAATTATAATTGTTTGCGATAGCAACGATGGCGACGGTGCTGGGTCGCCTCTAAATATTGCCATTGTCCACGCATATGCTCGTTGGACTCCATCTGCGGCATCGCCTCTGCCCATTTGAAACCATAGCGTTGGAACCATTGGATGAGGTCGTCGAAGATCAGCGAGTTGGCTCCTTTTGCACGATATTCCGGCAGCACACCTATCAGCAGCAGGTCGACCACCTCCGTCTTATGCCATTTCAGCACTTTCAGCAGGTGCCACCACCCAAAGGGCAGCATCTTGCCGTCACGGGTTTTCCGCAATGCCTGGTTGAACGAGGGGAAGGTGATGCCAAATCCCACCATCTTATGTTCAGGCGTGCTCCAGTCTTCAATCGCCGTCACCAGATTGAGGTCTGCAACTTTAATATATTGATCTACCAATTGGTTGATCTGCTTCTCGGAGAGTTGGGAATAACCGTACAGGTCCTTATACGTGGCATTGATGATGTCGAAGATCTCCTTGCCCTTACCGCCTTGTATCAACTCCTGGCGTGTGAACTTACGCACCTGCAGGTTATAACGGCTACGGATCATCTCCGCAATCTTATGAAACTTATCGGGCACCCGCTCTGGCACCTTGACACGGTACTCCATGTAGTCATTGTCTTTCTCAAACCCGCCCATCTGCTCAATATGCTGCACATAGTACGGATAATTGTAGTTGATATACATGGTGGCATCCTCGTCAAAACCTTCTATCAGCAAGCCCTCACGGTCCATATCTGTGAAGCCGAGAGGTCCTGCCATCTCTGTCATGCCCTTCTCCTTACCCCATTTCTCCACTGTCTCGATGAGCGCACGGCTCACCTCCTCGTCATCGATGAAGTCGAGCCATCCGAAGCGCACCTGCTTCCGTTGCCAACGCTCATTGGCACGATGATTGACGATAGCAGCGACACGCCCTACCATCTCCTCCCCACGGAAAGCAATGAAATAGTCGACCTCACAGAAGTCGAAACACGCATTGCGATCCTTCCGCAGGGTGTTCATCTCATCAGCGTAGAGGAACGGCACTGCCTGTGGACATTCACGGTATAAGTCATAGTGGAACTGAACGAATTGCTTCAGGTCCTTGGTACTGCTAACTTTCTTGATTTCAATAGGTTTCATAGTACCCCGACCGAGAATCGAACTCGGAACTAAGCTTTAGGAGAGCCTTGTTATATCCATTTAACTATCAGGGCTTCGATTTTTATGACTGCAAAGATAGCAAAAACTTTAAACTTTAAACGCTAAACTCTAAACTTTTTACTATCTTTGCATGAGATTTTAAAATTATTTTAAATAATGGGAAAATTAGTCATCAACTCGTACGACGAGTTTGCAGCCCATCTGGGCGAGGAACTGGGAGCCTCTGAGTGGCTGGAAGTCGACCAGGATCGTATCAACCTCTTTGCTGATGCCACGCTTGACCATCAGTGGATTCATGTGGATGTGGCTCGCGCCAAGGAGGAGAGTCCTTACAAGAGCACCATCGCCCACGGCTATCTGACCTTGAGTCTGCTCCCTTATATGTGGGACCAGATCATTGAGGTCAACAATATCAAGATGCTGGTGAACTATGGCATGAACGACATGCGTTTCGGACAGCCCGTCATCACGGGTAGCCGTGTCCGTCTGGTCACCACGCTACACGCCATCCAGAACCTGCGAGGCATCTGCAAGGCGGAGATCAAGTTCAAGATAGAGATTGAGGGACAGCGCAAGCCCGCCCTCGAAGGTATTGCCGCTTTCCTCTATTACTTTGAGTAATACGTTACATTTGCGAAAGTTTATGATACAATAGACATGATGATTCTCAGGTTTTTTACCTATCTTTGCAGCGACACAAAGACTTGTGAATAAAATGTAAACTATAAAACGAATAAAAACCTATGAGAAAAACTATTCTTACAACGGTGATGCTCGCCATGACTTGCATTGCCAGTGCCCAATGGGGGCAACTGAGAGACCCACGTCCAGACATGGGGCTAAAAGACGCATATAAAGATTTCTTCTCTATTGGCGTCGCCGTAAACCAGAGCAATGTCGTCACACCAGAGCAGATGGCACTTATCCAGAAGGAGTTCAATAGTGCGACGGCGGAGAACGACATGAAACCCATCTCCGTTCATCCCAAAGAGGGCGTATGGAACTGGGGCGGTGCCGATAGTGTTGCCAACTTCTGTCGCGAGAAAGGTATCAAACTAAGAGGACACTGCCTGTGCTGGCACTCGCAGTTCTCCGACTGGATGTTCTACGACAAGAAGGGAAAGCCCGTGAAGAAAGAGGTGTTCTACCAGCGTCTTCGTGAGCATATCCATGCCGTCGTCAACCGCTATAAGGATGTGGTCTATTGCTGGGATGTCGTGAACGAGGCTATTGCCGACCAGGCTTTCGGGTGGTCAGGACATCCTGCCAACCCCTATCGCGAGAGCACGGTCTACAAACTCTGCGGCGACGAGTTTATCGCCAAGGCTTTCGAGTTTGCCCATGAGGCTGACCCCAACGCCCTGTTGTTCTATAATGACTATAACGAGTGTGACCCTGGCAAGCGTGACCGTATATATAATATGGTGAAGAAGATGCAGGAGCAGGGAGTGCCCATCCACGGCATCGGCATGCAGGGACACTATAACATCTACGGTCCCTCCGAGGAGGATATCGAAGCCGCCATCACGAAGTACTCTGAACTGGTGAAGCATATCCACGTCACAGAACTCGACCTGCGCACCAATACCGAGCAGGGTGGACAACTCCGTTTCTCCCGTGGTGAGACAAAGCCACAGGCTCCCTATATCGCTACCCTGCAGGAGGATCAGTACAACCGCATCTTCCGCATCTTCCGCAAGCACAAGGATGTCATCGACTGTGTCACCTTCTGGAATCTCTCCGACCATGACTCCTGGCTGGGCGTGAACAACCACCCCCTGCCTTTCGATGAGAACTACAAGCCCAAGAAGTCATACCTGGTCATCAAGAACTTCGACGACACCCTCGACAACCGTCAACCGAAAGAGGACTTCCGTCCTAACGAACTGAACCAGCACGGACAAGAGTACCCGATGGTGAACTCAGAGGGCTATGCCCGTTTCCGTGTCGTGGCACCAGATGCCAAGTCTGTCATCGTCAGCCTTGGTCTTGGCGGTCGTGGTGGCACGGTACTGCGCAAAGACAAGGACGGTGTATGGACGGGTACGACAGAGGGACCGATGGACGAGGGTTTCCACTATTATCACCTGACGATTGACGGAGGCACGTTCAACGACCCTGGCACCCATAACTATTTCGGTTCCTGCCGTTGGGAGAGCGGTATTGAGATTCCCGCCCACGACAAGGACTTCTACGCCAACCGCATGGACATCCCTCATGGCAATGTGCAGCAGGTACTGTTCCCCTCGAAGAGTACCAACGGCATGGCACGTGCCTTTGTCTACACACCTCCTACGTACGACACGAACACGAAGGAGCGTTTCCCTGTGCTTTACCTACAGCACGGCTGGGGAGAGGACGAGACGGCGTGGAGCAACCAGGGGCATGCAGGGCTCATCATGGATAACCTGATTGCTGACGGCAAAGCCAAGCCCTTCATCATCGTGATGACCTACGGACTGACCAACGATATCAAGTTCGGCACCATCGGACAGTTTACCGCCAAGGAGTTTGAGACCCTGCTGGTCGATGAACTCGTACCCTATATCGATGCCAACTTCCGCACCAAGGCAGACAAATGGAACCGTGCGATGGCTGGTCTGTCGATGGGCGGTGTGGAGACGAAACTCATCACCCTGCGCCGTCCTGAGGTCTTCGGCTACTGGGGACTGCTGAGTGGTGGCGTCTATGCTCCAGAGGATATCAAGGACACGAAAGCGGTAAGATACATCTTCGAGAGTTGCGGCTCCAAAGAGAACCCCGATGGCATCCAGAAATCCGTCGAGGCACTGAAGGCAGCCGGCTATAACGCCCAGGGGTATATCTCAGAGGGTACCGCCCATGAGTTCCTGACCTGGCGCAGAAGCCTCTATCAGATGGCACCGAACCTGTTCAAATAAAATATGAGAACGAGACTCTTTTTGATAAACTACTGGCAACATCTACTGGTCGCCCTACTTGCCATAACAGTGTTCTGCTTCTGGTATCTCTTCTATCCGCATGTGGTAGTAGGAAGGGAGATGGCGCAGATGTTTCTATGGAATAGCGACTATTTCATGGAACGGTTTGTCACCCCAGGGGGACTGGCACAATATCTCGGAGAGTTTCTCGTACAGTTTTTCCTGAACCCGATTGTTGGTGCCTGCATTTATACTCTGCTGTATGTCGCCATCCTGTTGCTTGCCTATCGCCTATGGCAACAGGCATTCCCACGCATCAGGAAAATATACCTTCTGATGCTCTCCCTCGTTCCAGTCATCATACTATGGTATCTTGCCTGCGACCTGTATGTTCCTATGACGTCAACGGTTGCCATCCTGTTGGTCTTGACGGTCATGGTGGTGTTGCCTACCCGCCAGAAGCCACACCTTGTTTGCCTGATTATACTAACTCCTGTCCTCTACTGGCTTGTTGGACCCGCCGCTATCCTGTTGGCACTCTGCAGTCTCCGTTGGTCATGGCTCATCGCACTTCTCTTGGGCGCATGCATACTGGGGAGTTCATGGATAGCCCCCTACCCGCTGCGCCAACTTGCCAGAGGCGTGGACTACTACTGGGAGGAGAAGAACATTGGCGACAATGGCTTGTTGGTCTATGACTACCTGCTGAGACAAGGGAAATGGGATGAGATAGAACGGGAGAGTCTTCGCCACCCCAGACAGTTGGTTACCATCCAGCAACTGGTGTCACTGGCACAATTCTATCAGCAACGTCTTTCCCAACAAGAACTGTTCTGGAACCTGGCACAAGCGCATGGGGTGTTGAAGGACGAGATCACCGCCTTTATGATGAGTGATGTCTATCTGCAAGCAGGAATGGTCAACATGTCACAACGGTCCGCTTTTGAGGCGATGGAGGCTATTCCCAATCATAACAAAAGCGGCAGGGCACTGAAACGACTCGTTGAGACCAGTCTGATCACGAAACAATACGCACTTGCCCTAAAATATATCTCCCTGTTAGAGCAGACCCTACTCTATCGGGAGTGGGCAAAAGAGAAGAGAGCACTCGCAGAACATCCCGAGCGCATTGCCAAACATCCGTTCTACGGGAAATTACAAGAGGTATTTGCCAGCACGGATGAGATGTTTTTCTATTAATAACTACTATCATGAGAAAGAGATTCCCAAAGGCTTGTCTTATAATGATGATGGCATGTTTGCTCGTCGGATGTACGTCACGCCCTCAAAACGTGACGAAAGTCAACCAGCAACCTGTCATCTATCCCGATTATACTGACGTGACGATACCCGTAGGCATCGCTCCCCTGAACTTCTCCATGGCAGACGACAAGGTCACTACGATGGATGTCATCGTGAAAGGCTCCAAGACGGGAACGCTACATGCCAATGGTGACTATGCCGATTTCGACATGGATGACTGGCATCAGTTGCTGGAAGACAACAAGGGAGGTCAACTCCAAGTGACGGTATGTGCGGAGAAAGACGGGAGGTGGTTCCAATATCGTGACTTCACAATACATGTCAGCAAGCATGCCCTTGACGAATGGGGCATCACCTATCGCCGTATCCCACCCAGTTACGAACTCTATAGTGGCATGGGACTCTACCAGCGCGACCTCTCTAATTTCAAGGAGACGGCACTGTTGGAGAACACACAGTCACCAGGAATGTGCCTCAACTGCCATACCGCCAACCGCACCCGTTCCAACCAATATGTGTTCCATGTCCGTGGAAAACATGGAGCCACTGTCGTCCATCAACAGGGGAAAGAAGAGTTCCTTCAGGCGAAGAATGCGGAGTTAGGAGGCTCTATGGTCTATCCCTACTGGCATCCTGACGGACGCTACTGCGCTTTCTCTACGAATGCGACCACTCAGATGTTCCATTTCAAGAGCAACAAGCGCATTGAGGTATACGACACCAAGTCGGATGTGTTTATTTATGACACTAAGACTCATTCCATCCTTAAGGACACCCTCACTATGAGATATCTCTGGGCAGAAAATACCCCCGCTTTCTCACCCGACGGGAAATGGCTTTATTTCACGACGGCAAGACGACAAGTATACCCCACCGACTATAACAAAGAACGCTATAGCCTCTGCCGTGTTGCCTTCGATGCGAAGACAGGAAAACTGGGACAACAGGTCGACACCCTCCTCTCTGCCAACCAGACTGGTAAGAGTATGACATGGCCCCGTCCCTCGTATGACGGGAAATATCTGATGTATACCGTTGCCGACTATGGTTATTTCTCCATCTGGCATCCCGAGGCAGACCTCTGGTTGCTCGACTTGCAGACAGGAGCATCCCGCCCGATGACGGAGGTCAACAGCCCCTGTGCCGAGAGTTTCCATAACTGGAACACAAATAGTCACTGGTTCCTGTTTACGAGTCGACGGGATGACGGACTATACACCCGTATCTACCTGTCGTCGATAGAGGATGGGAAGGCAACCAAACCTTTCATGCTTCCCCAACGGAATCCCAAAGCATACTACCAACGATTACTCTATTCTTACAACACCCCAGACTTCTCGGATGGTCCCATCAAACCACATGCCCGGGAACGAGGAAATACCATTGAGAGCGACCAACGTGTCGCTACTACCGTCAAACCCATGTAAACGAAGCCTCCAAACGAGGTGTTTGAAGGCTTCAAACGATGCGAATGGAGGCTCCAAACGATGTGTTTGGAGCCTCCATTTATTTGCGTGGTCAGTGGCCCTTATTTCACATTCCACTGATCGCCAGAGAAGTCTGTACTGATATCATATCCGGCAATACCATCACAGAGACCCTTGTAGGCATGCTTACGGGCATAGTTCTTATCGAACAGGTTGGGCTTATCACCCTTCAGCCAGTACTCATGCTCCTTTTTGTTATCTGAGAGTGTCCAGATAACGAAGCCTCCACGCTGTGCGGCAGGCACATTCTCCTTATAAGAGTCCATAACGGCACGATAAGCATCACTCTGAGCCTCATACTGTGCAGCAGAAGGTGACACCTCCTCACCATTGCTGGTACCAAAGGATATATCCAACTCGCTGACACGCACCAGTTTGCCTGTAGCGGCAAGTGTCTTGAACATAGCATCCACTTTCTCCTTCAGTTCTGCCACTTTCTCAGCATTATTGGCAGCATCATTATTAGTACCAGAGAGCGTGATATGCATCTGGGTACCGATACCATCCACCTGACCACCATTCTGATCGATGTAGTTGACGAAGTCAATCAAAGCAGCAGTCTTGCCAGGAGAGGTTTCCAGTCCATACTCATTGACATAGAGTTTTGCGTCACTGCCAATGGCGGCACGAGCATACTCAAATGCCTTGGGGGCATAGTCCTTACCAATATAGTAACCCCAGTAGAAGTGACCGTTACCCGTCTCGTTCACCCAGTTAAGGGTCAGTCCATCGTCTACAGTCTCCGTAGGCTCACTATCACCATCCATGCCGAAGGTCACGCTACCATCTTCGTCCTTGACACCACGCCATTTATGGTTGCTGTCAGAGATAGGCTCATTGATAACATCCCACTGTTTCACAGTCGGGCATGCTACTGCCATACCGTCAATCCACTCTTTCATTGCACCGAGCAAAGCCTCACGCTTCTCCTCGGCAGTTCTGAAAGTAACGCTGGTGTAGACCGCCCTATGTATGCTATTTTGTCTTGCTGTTGCAGCAAATGGGTCTGTAGAAACAACAATGTTGTCAATATAATAGGTGTTGGGAACGGCAGCAATGTCAATGCATATGCCATTTATTGTGCCACCTGCTGTTCCTGTCCACTCTATACGTTGCCAACCAGAAGTTACCGTTTGGTCACCTTGATAGTGAGCGTTTCCTGTGGTAGAGAAGCGGACAGAGCCCGTACCTTCAGCACACTTAATATAATAAGAAATGTAGAAGGTCGTTCCCTCTGCAATGTTTTCTGTAAGATCAGCATGAATCTGTACTTTCCATTGGCTCGTGGGTTCGGTCAGGGTATTCACCACTTGCATACAGCCTTTGGCGAACTTTCCTTCATCAGCATTCCATGATACAGGGTTGTCAGCACCTCCGTTCCATTGTCCCCAATCGTTCATGTCTTCATCGAATGTGCCATTAGCCAGAAGATTGGTGCGTCCCTCATCAGGGTCTTCCTCCGCTTTCTTCTCGCCCAGTTCCACCTCATCGAAATAGTAAGTACCAGCCACCAAACCAGTGTTAATGCACAATCGGGTCAATGTATTATGGTCTTCCACTGTAAATTCCCGTTCGTAAGTCTTCCACTCACTGGTAATCTTCAGGTCATTACTGCCCTCTTCTGGATAGGGGGCAGAAGGCTGTTGTACAGCCACATGAATCAAAGCCGTTCCTTTTTCTGTTTCACAACGAGCCTTAAAGCGGAGAGTATAAGTCTTGCCAATCTCTAAAGGAGCGGCCAAATCCTGGACGTTTTGCACATCATAATGGTAAGTATTGTCAGTTGGCACCGTAACAACCAGACCTGCAGATCCGTTATAGCCTTTCCCTGCTTCAACGGTTCTGTCGCTACCTCCGCCCCAGCCCATCCATGGACTGATTTTTCCGCTTTCAAAGTTTCCATTGACCAATAATGTGGCTATCGGGTCATCCGAGTAAGTATCGATGTCTGGCGCAATAAGTGTAGCCAAGTAGTTCTGTTGCTGCTGAGTGTGCCAGATGAAATTATGACCGAACACCTCAATGCCTGCTGCATTTGCCTGCTCGATAAAAGGCGTTACAGTAGAGAGGTTTAATGCGCCAGAAGCAGTTACCACAGCCTGATGCTTCATAGCGTTGCCTGGGGTAAACATCTGGAAGTTGGCATTGGCAACCTCAGCATAGGCCTCGTTATAATTCTTACTGCCTTCAATATCAGTATAGATGTCAGCACTGATGCCCAAACCTATCTTTGTCTCGGGCATATACTGTGCCGCATAGTTCTTGATATAGTCATAATTGGCAATCTTCTCTGCCAACTCTAACGGTATCTCGCTGGATACAATGGCACCCTGCCCTTCCGGAGTATGCCAGTCCATTTTCTCATCGTAACAACTGGTAAGCAGTAACGATGTTGCCGCCAACGGTAATAAAATATGATATAGTTTCATAATATTTATCAGTTTATAGGGTTATTACTCTTCATCAGGGAAGTCGGAAACCAGAGTGACTTTGCAAGGCACAATACGCCAGTTGTCAACATAAATCTTTTGGCGTGTGACAGATGACTCGAATACTATTTCGTCATCATTATCATCCTTGACACCAGTCTTGATATCATTGTTGACAAAACTCATACCAAAATTCTGGTAAGTTGCAGCCTCACGGTCGGCAACCACCTCTGCAAATGTAGGAGTGCGTGGAGCATCTTCATCGTTCATCAAGTAATAATACTTACGGAACTCGCTGAATGGAATAGTTACTGTCCGCCATCCTGTAGTACTCCATGGAGTAGTGACAAACTTACCGTTCTCATCCATTGTCAGCCATGGACAGAAGAAAGCCACACTTGCACCAGTACTCTTGTATTCATCACTATATAATCCTTGGAAATTATAGTTATTAATAAGGGCAATTTGGATATTGCCTGTCAAGTTCCATGGGTCTGGTACATAAATATCAAACTGAAATGCAACATCGGTGACGGGTGTTCCCTCAGGGATGATTTCATAAAATTGTGACCAGTCATCAGTAGGACCACCTGCACCGGCTGTCCATGCCTCTGTAGCACGAGCCTTGTTAGCAGCAATACCATCTGTCAACAGACGCTCGGGAATCAATTGACACACCTTACCATGTCCACTATTCAATGGATCATCAACGAGATCATCAGCATTAATCATAGACCCTGTCTCTGACCAATTCCAAAAACCCTGACTTCCAGTATCATCAAAATCGAGTAGCATACCCGCTTTCAGATTGAAATAAGCGGCGCTGTTTGCCTCACCATTAGCACCTACAGAATGTATAGCACCACCTTCTGTCACACCCTCTGGCATTACGAAGGAGAACCATTCGCCACTCTCTTTCTCTGGTGCATTGGTGATTTCTGTTACCTCAATACCACCAGGTAACGTGATGATACTTGTCTCCTGTAAATTAGAGCCATAGGCATAAACGGTCTCACCTGCTTGTGGCAAAGTATTGCTGAAACTGTTAATTCGTGGAGAGGCAGCACGAATGACAAACTCCTTCACATACTGCTTATCACCCTTGATAAAGATAATCTTATCACGTAATTCTGGATCTGCAGTGGAAATTGGAGTCTTCGACTGCAACTGCAGAATCATCGAGTTGTCAGTAACCAAAGAAGTATTGAAATAGGTGTCGTAGCCGTTGACCAATATCTTCTGTGTTCCGCCAAAGCCAGAGCCCTCTAAGCGGAGGGTTTGTCCTAAGCGTCCCCACACCTCTGTGACATCACGGTCCGTCACGTTGGCATCGGCATCTTCCAAATATATTTTATTTACGACAACGGGACCGTCGCCGCCAGGGTAAGCATCACCGTCATCCTCTTTACAGGAGGTAACTCCTATCGTCAAGGAGACACCCAAGATGAGTCCTATATATTTTAATGTCTTCATAATCTTAATTCTTTATGTTTTTATTATCTTTAATCGAACAAAGTAGTCTCATCGACCTCTCTCTCTCCGAATTCCCAAGCAACAGGAGTTGCATTGTTCTTCAGATTGGGGTTCTTGTTCTGATCTGCATCTGAGTAGGGCAGTAACATACTTGCTGCTGTAGCCTCTGCTACACCCTGTCCAGGATTAGCACTTGGCTCATATACTCCTGTATCAGTGTTGTACTTATACGTACGATTACGGTCTTGGTTATTCAGGTAGTTGATGACCCATTGCTGTTGAGAGTAGGCACGACGTACAAGGTCATACCAGTAAAGACCCTCGAAAGCAAACTCCAGACGGCGCTCATGGCGCAAGTCACTATAGGCAAAATTGGGCAATCCTTGCATTCCTGCACGTGTACGAACCTGATTGAAGTAGCCCAAAGCCTCTGCATCTGTCACTATTGCACCTACCCCATTACTGTTTTCTGTCTCATCAAGAACAGCCTCAGCATAGTTGAGCAACACCTCTGCATAACGCATCATGTGGGTGTTGATTCCAGAACTTTGCTTGTAACTCACACCATTGTCGGCATAGATACCAACTACATATTTTTTGATGTTGGCACCATTGGTAGAAGCGTTCTCGGTTTTACCGTAAGTATATCCACCGCCCTTGACATTGATATAGTCCCATGTATAACCATAGGCGGCTATACATGCCTCACGACGTTCTGGACCATCCAAAAGGAACTCTTGGTAAAGATCCCATGAGGTACAGGTGGCACCACCCCAGTTCGTCTCTCCCACCATAGTTGACCAACTGAAGAAAGCAGAGATGTCTTGGTTACATCCCCAGCCGATGGCATCGGTAGAGCCTTTCAACCACTGTAACTGGAACACGTCTTCCTTACAGTTGTTGTTCTCTATCATGAACAAGTCAGCATAGTCATCCATCAACTCATAAGGACCACTGGTGATGACTTTCTTAGCGGCTTTCTTGGCAAGGTCGAGATAGTAAGGATTCGTCTTACCGTCGTTGAAGTCGGTCTTCACATTAGCACCGTTATATTGCCCTGTCGTCGTCAGACCTGCCATTGAGAGATAAAGACGACTCAGCATACCGAAAGCAGCATACTTGTTGACACGACCTGGTGCAGAGGATGTCTCTGGCAGGTTGGCAGCAGCATACTCCAAGTCACGAATAGCAAACTCCATGACGTCAGCACGTGGACTGGTGGGTACTACATAGTTGTTGACCATATCGGTCGTGTTCTCATAGATAATGACATTACCCCACAAAGAGGCAAGATACCAATAGGCGACTCCACGCATAAAGCGCGCTTCTCCGATGCCTGCAGCCTTTGCACTCTCGCTGACAGCAGACGTAGCCTTGTCATTGATGTCGTTAATGACATTATTGCTTTGTGCAATCACAGAATAAAGAGAAGCCCATCCTTCTTGAAGACCTTCAGAAAGTGATGTCTCATTGAAGTTGGTATAGACCTTGATATAGTCTGACCACTGGGCGGTGATGTTGTTGGAGCGACCATCGCCCATTGAATAATATAACTTACCATTAAAACTATTCCACACATAATTATATAAGGTGGAGGTTGCCTGGCTGATAGCATCGTCACTGGCATAGAACGATTCCTTGCTCAGACTGGAAGTGTTTTCTTGCTCCAGAAAGTCATTGGCACACGATGTAAAGAGTGTACCCGCTCCAACCATTGCTGCTAATAAATATATTTTCGTTTTCATACTTATAATCTTTTAGAATGATACGTTAACACCAAAAGTATAGATGCGTGGTGAGGGATAACGACCATAGTCGAGACCTGTCATCAAAGCATCTCCATACATAGCACCGACCTCAGGATCATAGCCGTCATATTTGGTCCATGTGTATACATTCTGCAAGTTGATGTATACCTTTGCATTAGTCAGATAGAACTTCTGAATCCATTTCTTGGGAAGGGTATAACTTAACGAAATATTCTGTAAGCGAATATAACTTCCATCCTCTATATAGAGATCACTCATACGGTTATTCACATTGGTGGACGATGCGCTGACACGTGGCAGACGACTACCTGTGTTAATCACATAAAGATTACGGTAATCGTCATCAGGCAGATTAGGATCAATCACTCCAAGTTTAGCATAATCAATAGCAGTGGTCAACAGATTATTGTTGGCACGTACATTCTCCAAGAAGCGACGGTTGTAATTGATGACATCATTGCCATAACTGCCGCTGAGGAAAATGGTAAGGTCAAAGCCTTTCCAAGAGAAAGTGTTACCGATACCATATGTGAACTTTGGCAATGGATTACCAATGAAAGTCTCGTCCTCATTGTTGATAACACCATCACCGTTGACATCCTCAAAAATATAATCACCAATGAAAGTCTTGTCTTTAGCGATACTACTGCCCTCTGGTAAGGCAACAGGCTGTACGTTACCATTGGCATCTTTATAGTAGAAGTCCTCTGGTTTCTCGAAACGACCGATGACCTTATAACCATAGAACTGCCCGATGGGACGACCTACAACAGTACGGGTGACTGTGGTCACATCAGAACCTACTTGGAATGTCTTATCAAGTGTAGCACTCTCTGTATCGAGAGACATGACTTTGTTACGGTTCAGTGAGAACACGAAGTTGGAACGCCATTGGAAATCCTTGGTGTCAATATTGACAGTATTCAAAGTCATCTCAATACCTGTATTGCGCAGGGAGCCTACATTTGCCCAAGGGTTAGAGGCTGCACCATTACCAGAAGAGCCGAGGTATGCTGGTAGAGGAATCTGGAGCAGCAGGTCTTTGGTCTTCTTGTAGTACCAATCAAAGATGAACTCAATACGGTTGTGGAACATATTGAGGTCAAGACCGATATTGTATGAGTTTGTTGTCTCCCATTTAAGGTCAGGATTAGCATTGTTGCCAGTTAAGACACCAGAGCCCCATGGAGTGGTTTTGGTGGAAAGCAAAGCCATCCATGCCCAATCTGGAACATTTTGGTTACCTGTAGAGCCCCAACCCAAACGCACCTTTAAAGTGTTAATAGTTTGCGACAAAGGCTTGAAAAACGGCTCATTGCTGATTTTCCATGCGAGGGCTGCGGAGGGGAACCAGCCCCAACGGTTACCATCGGCAAACTTGGAAGATCCGTCATGACGTAGTGTGAAAGTGGCAAGATAACGGTCATCAAAACTATAGAATGCACGTCCGAAGTAAGAGAACAGCGAATTGTTGTTTTGTGTTCCCAAACCTGTTGATGCCGTCACATCACCTGCTGATGGGTCATGTACTGCATTGGAAAGGAAACCAGAGGCGTTAGAAACTTGGTTCTCCCAATGGCTCTCACTCATTTCCTGACCCAACATAATATTTACATTATGCTTCTCCGCAAAGGTGTTGTTATAAGTCAGGATATTACGCCATGACCAATATTTAGTGTCCGTTTTAGTCCATTTGCCAGTACGGGTCTTGTTCTCCAACACACCGAATTTGTAGTCTGGCTCATAATAATAGAATTTGTTGAGGTTATAATCGACTGACAACTCTGTCTTGAAGGTCAGTCCCTTATATAACGTAGCCTCCAAAGAGCCATTAACACGGAAATTCATCTTCTTGTTATAGTTCTCACGCATATTAGCAAGTGCAATAGCATTGATCGGCATATAGACATCGTCTGGACCGTCATAACTACCATCAGCACTTTTCACGGCTACAGATGGTTGGCTCTGCAGTGCATTCATAATGACACCATTATCAGCACCAACTTCCTGCTTAGAGTCTGTCAAAGAGAAACTAAGAGATGCTTTCAGCCATTTCTTGACTTGAGCATCTGTATTACCACGAAGAGTAAGACGTTTGAAACCAGAACCAACAGCAATACCATTCTGGTTCAGATAACCTCCACTGATAGCATAAGTAATCTTATCGCTTCCTCCTGTAATAGACAAATTATGTGAAGTCATCAAGGCACGACGAAACAATGCCTCTTGCCAGTCCGTACCAGGACCCAGCAAGTCAGAACGTACGAAGGCGTCACTAAAGGCGACAACTCCCTCGTCAGCACGTGCGTTATGGTGACGGGCGTATTGTTGCAAATTCATCATGTCGAGTTTCTTTGCCATCTCCTGCCATCCTATATAGCCATCATAGGTAATCGTTGCCTCGCCTGACTGTCCACGCTTGGTGGTAATCATGATGACACCATTACTTGCGCGAGAGCCATAGATAGCGGTTGCTGAGGCATCCTTCAATACGTCCATAGAGACAATGTCGCTCGGGCTGATAGAAGCCAATGGGTTATTAGAAGACAACATATCTCCACTGTTACCTCCGTCTGCATCAATAACGACACCATCAATGACGAAGATAGGCTGGTTAGAGGCATTCAGAGAGTTAATACCACGAATACTGATACTTGTGGATGCACCTGGCTGACCAGAGTTCGCCTGAATCTGTACACCTGCCGCACGACCTTGCAGAACTTGATCGATACTGGTAGGAACAGAACGTTCAATGGCTTTGGAATTAACAGAAACCATAGAGCCTGTTACATCACTACGCTTCATCGTACCGTAACCGACGACAACCACCTCATTCAGCAGAGTCTCGTCTTCGGAGAGAGTTACGTCAATCTGATGCTTACCACCCACCTTCACTTCCTTGGTCTCGAAGCCCACGTAACTGAAGACGAGCGTTGCATTTGACTGTGCGGAGATGGTGTAGTTACCGTCGTAATCAGTAACCACTCCCCCCTGTGCACCTTTCACTTTGACAGTAGCACCGATAATCGGACCGTCAGCAGCACTTACCGTACCCTTTACTGTGATGTTCTGCGCATGCATTCCTAATGGTAACATACACAACAGAACCAGCAGCCCAAGGGTCTTTCTTAGAACTTTACTTGTGCGATTCATACTTTTGTTTTTTGTTAGTTATGATGTTTTTAGTCTCGAGTTTCTGAACTTTACGTGGCAAAGATAATTATAATTTTTAAAAAAACATCGTTTTTGTAACATTTTTCGTCATTGCACTATCTTTTTCGATGCCAAAGGCAAATGTAACGTATACTTTGCCAAATGTAACATTTGGGGATACATTTCGCAAAATGTTTTGGGACATACCGCAAAATACCCTATCTTTGCACTTGTTCTAGTGTAACACGCTAACCTATTTTAGTCAAAATGAGAAGTAAAGTTCTTTTTCTTTTGTTGCTTTTAGTGCCACTGAGTATTCATGCCCAGATGGGAAAACTATTCGATGCCGACAAGCAGTTGTCAAGTAGTTTTACCAATCAGGTCTATCTGGATGCCGACGGGTTTATCTGGGTGGCTACACGCAACGGACTCAACAAATATGACGGTTACCAGTTCCGGGTACTGAAAAAGGAACTTGCCACCGATATAGGGATGGCGAGCAACTGTGTGAATTGCATCATACAAGACCGCCAGAGACTTTTCTATGTGGGAATGTACGGAGCCTTGCAGTCGTTTAACGGCTATCGCTTCAAGGACATCAAGGTACATGACCTGCTCGACCATATTATGCCTCCTTATGTGACTTGTTTTGCGGAACGCCTTAATGGCGACATTATGATAGGCACCTCAGGACATGGCCTGCTTCGCCTGACCGACCTAGAGAATGCCCATCAGGTGGGAGGCGCCTTGGAGGATATCATCAGCGTCCATCAGATGACAGAAGACCAGCACCAGCGACTGTGGCTTGTCACTGAGGAGCAGGGACTGGTATGCTATGATGGCAATAAGACTGTCCGCTATTTCGAGGATGAGACGTTCCGCACCCAACTCCGTGCAGTCTGCGAGGGAAGGGACGGAAAAATCTACGTGGGTACGGCAAAGAGCGGTCTCTTTGTCCTCAAGGAGACGGGCGTCTTCGAGCATGTCGCCGCCACAGGCGACCTCCCCATCGTAGAGATCTATAATAATAAGAAAGGAGAAATGATGCTGGGCTATGACGGTCGTGGCATTGGTATCTTCAATCCGCAGACAGGTGTTCTGAGAAACAACCCCTACTACAGCCGTGAGGTAGACCTCTCTCTCAGTAAATGTTACTCTATCATCGAGGACGAGACAGGTAACGTGTGGCTGGGCTTGCTCCAGAAAGGCATCTATATGCAGCCCCGCACAGAGACTCCCTTCAAGTATATGGGATTCAAACTGGGAGTCCATAACCAGATCGGACAGGCTTGTGTCACCAGTGTTCTCATTGACAGCCACGGATGGACATGGGTAGGAACTGACAAGGACGGACTCTATAGTTTCGACGAGCACGACCAGCCCGTATATCATTTCAAAGAGCATTTCCCTGGTACGATCCTTGGCATCACGGAAGACAACCAAGGGCGTGTCTGGGTAGGAACATTCCGTGAGGGATGCGGTTGGGTCGATGCTAAGAGCCATACCTTCCACCGCCAGTCCTTGCCACAAGGAGACGCGGTGAGTGTCTTCGACCTGGAATGTGACCAGCAAGGACAACTCTGGCTTGCCACCATGGGAGAGGGATTGCTACGACTGACACTCAGTACGGGAGCCGTCAAGGCGTACGTGACTGCGAAGAACGCCGTCATCGACAGGAAGGTAAACAGCCTTGTCAACAACTATATCTCCCAACTGTCGCTCTCACCTGACGGAAAGCGTGTCTACCTTGCCACGACGATGGGTGTCTGCTGTATGGAGATAGCCACTGAGAACTGGACGAAGGTCTTGGGTGGCAACACCCTGAACTACGGCACGCCTACCCGTATTGCCAGAGAGTATGACAATAAGTTATGGATAGGAACCAATAACGGACTGTATAGTTATGACCTCTCTGCCCACAAACTAGAGCACCTGACGAAGGAGGAAGGTCTTGCCGACAATGGCATCGCCTCCATCCAACAGGACCAGCAGGGAATGATCTGGGTGGGTACAGACCATGGACTCTGCCGTTACGACCCGAAAAAACAACTCACCTATAGTTTCTTCGTGGACAATGGCTTGCAGAGCAACGAGTTCAGCGATGGTGCCGTCAGCATCTCCGCCAGGGGCACCCTCCTGCTTGGAGGTGTAGGCGGCGTGACATGGTTCGACCCTTCTGAAATCCGACAGAGTGACTGGAATGCCGATGTGAAACTGACGGCATTCTCCATCAATGGCGAACTGGTTACTCCTGAGACGAAGTCGGGCTGGTATCAGGTCACAGACACTACCGTCATCGCCTCTAAGCGTTTCGTCCTGAGTGCCAGTGACAACTCTTTCTCGATCCAGTTGTCGACCCTCACTTACGACAATCCCGAGCATATCACCTATAGTTATCGTGTCAACAAGGAGGACTGGGTACGCCTTCAACCAGGAACCAACGAGATCACCTTCAGCCACATGGCACCAGGCAACTACGACTTCTGCGTGGTGGCACAGCGTAACAACCAAGTGACGGAAGAACGTTGCTTCACAGTGTATATCCATGCCCCGTGGTATCGTAGTTATATTGCCTATCTCGTCTATCTCCTCGCCATCTGCCTCGCCATCTGGCAGTATCTCAAACACCGTAAGCGCAAGGAGCAGGACCGCCTGCGACTGCAAGAGCATATCCATGCAGAGGAGATGGGTGAGGCGAAACTGCGCTTCTTCATGAATATCAGCCATGAGATACGAACGCCTATGACGCTCATCGTTTCTCCATTGCTCTCCCTCATCAAACAAGACGACGACCCACACCGTCGCAGCATCTACGAGACGATACGCCGTAATGCGGAACGTATCCTGGGACTCATCAACCAGATGATGGACCTTCGTAAGATTGACAAGGGACAGATGCAGATGCACATGTGTGAGACCGACCTGATCAGTTTCGTGGAGGATATCCACACCCTCTTCACTCAACAGGCAAAGGCGAAGAACATCCGGTTCAGTTATGAGCACGATACCCAGATGCTGCCTTTATGGATTGACCGTGGCAATTTCGACAAGGTCATTGTCAACCTCCTCTCCAATGCCTTTAAGTTCACCCCCACAGGTGGCATCATCCGCATCCAGATCACCCACGACGACAAGAATGCGACCATCCGCATCTACGATAACGGGGAGAAGATTCCAGAGGACAAACTGGAGCGTATCTTCGAACGTTTCTACCAGTCGCCTACCAGCGTCAACGACCGCAAGATAGGAACAGGTATCGGTCTCGACCTGACCCGCTCTCTCGTGGAGTTGCACCACGGTACCATCGCTGCCCGCAATAGCGAGGATGGAGAGGGCTGTGAGTTCATTGTCACCATCCCGACGGGCAACGAGCACCTAAAGCCTGAAGAGATGATCGTGGAGAAAGAGGATATCGGTCAGACAACCACCAGCCTCTTCGACGATGTCGTCACCGAGGAGAGTCCGAAGGACCTGGGGGGGGTAGACTTGTCGAGACTCAACAAACAGCAGCAGATTGTCATCGCCGAGGACGACCAGGAGATACGCGACTACCTCGTCCAGGAACTCTCTGCCGACTATAAAGTGACTGCCTGCGAGAATGGCAAGGAGGCACTCACAGAGATTCTGAAGAACGTGCCAGACCTCCTGATCTCCGATATCATGATGCCGGAGATGGATGGCAACACGTTATGCTCGAAGGTCAAAGGCAACCCGATTAGCAGTCATGTACCCGTTATCCTGCTCACGGCGAAGAACCGTGATGAGGACCAACTCGAGGGACTGGAGACAGGAGCAGACGCCTATATCGTCAAGCCTTTCAACATGGACATCCTGCGACGCACCATCATCAACCTTATCCATACCCACCGTATGCTGCGCCTGAAGTTCGGACGCAACGACCAACTGGAGCAGCAGGTAGAAGAGGTACAGATGCTGTCGCCTGACGATAAACTCCTTGAGCGTGTCATGGCTGTCATCAACAGGAATATCAGCAACTCCGAACTGAGCGTGGACGCCATTGCCGAAGAGGTGGGCATCAGTCGTGTCCACTTGCATCGCAAGATGAAGGAACTGACAGGTCAGACCCCTCATGACTTCATCCGCAACATCCGACTGAAGCAGGCTGCTAACCTGCTGGCAAGCCAGAACATGAATATCACGGAGGTGATGTATGCCTGTGGTTTCAACAATGCCGCCTCCTTCTCGACCATCTTCAAGAAGTTCTATGGCATGTCGCCACGAGAGTATATGAGTGAAAGAAAGGAAGGAGAGTAAACCACTCCCCTTCCTTTCTTTCATTTAACCAATCAATCTTACTATTTCAGTATCTTTCTGCCTTGGTGGATATACACGCCCTTGGCTGTCGGCTCTCCCTCGAGTCGGCGACCACGGAGGTCGTACCAATAGGAGTCGAGCGACTTGACATCTGCACGAATGAGGTTGATGCCAGTGACGACACCCATCTTCTGCCCATTCCTATTATAATAGGCTGCGTTTTCAAAGACAAGGTCTGCCGTCTGACTACTTCCGTTATTGCTGAAGATGATACCCGTAGGCTTGCCACTGGGAGTCACTTGTGCTTTCGTATCGCTGTTATAGCATTTGCCATCCCAAGTCCATTTCCATACCTTATTACCGTTATCGAGTGTTCCTACCTGAACGCAGGCAATACCTGGCCAAGAGCCACCTGTGAAATTGATGGTACTCCATGCCCAACAAGTAGTTTGACTCCATGTGGCAGGTGACTCGAAGAATGCACATGTCTCGCCTGCGTTCACTGTGCAGAATGAAGGGATGGTAAACTCCGATGGGTCTGTCACCGTGTAGGTGCGTGTCTGAATACCGCTGACCGTGCTACCTACCAAGAGCCCAACCTTTAAGGTTGTAGTTCCTTTAGGAATACTAATCTCCGTACCACTTGCCACCTGTGTACTGCTTGCAGTAGGATCAGAGCCGTTAGTGGTATAGACCAGTTTTGCATTACTGTTTGTCACAGCAGACAACAGCACCTTCAGAGTTCCCTCGTAACTGCCAGAGGCATGACTGATCCATGCCGTATTAGCAGCCTTGTCAACATAATAGGCATAATGATAGCCAGAGAGTACCTTCACCCATGAGGCATCCGATGGTGAATAACTCTGTGCCGTCTTGCCTACCACACACAACAGTTTCGCTTTCGACCCCTCTATGCTGACTGCATAATAGTTCGTATTACTTGCCAACTGTGTATAACTGCTGGTATTCTGAATACCTGTCAGATAGCGCACGTCAATCATCGACTTGATATCCTGTTTGCAGTCCTGCCAGTGCGTCATGAACACACAAGGAGTACCTGGCATGGCAAGCAGATAGGCATTAGCGGCAAGCGTATCCTTCTTCAGAGGGTCCTGCTCCGCATTGGGACGTTTCTCCGTATCGTGGTTCTCCACGAAAGTCACAGCATACTGCTTATAACTGCCACTATTGAAAGTGTTGCTAATCAAGGGATAGTTGCCATCGTTTGCCTGTGCTAATCTGTTCCAAGCCCCGTTATTGGCGGCATTGCGGACGGTATAGCGGAACTGGAAGTCGAAGGCAGCACTGGTCTTGTCAGTCTTGTCAATCCAATTCTTGATTGTTGTCGTACCATCCCAGCACTCTCCCACAGAGAATTGGGGCTTTGCGTCATTGTTATATAACTTGGTATACTCACCACCATAGCCTTTCACCATGTCATAGCGGAAGCCCACATAGCCTAAATCCTCAATGAGCATTTTCAGATAAGCCTTCACGTTTTTCTGCACGTTGTCACTCTTATGGTCAAGGTCACGCATGCCGTCCCAGCCTTCGCCAGTATCTTTGTTCGATCCTACCTGATATCCATTCTTGGCTGCCTCATCGTCAGAACAGATATCTTTATAGGTCAACTGGTAAGTTACTCCTTTATAGGTCTCTTTCGGGAAATCTGTCCAAGTGCTGACATTACGACGATGATTAATCACTACATCGGCTATCGTGCCTATACCTTTATTCTTAAACGTTTTGATCATGGAGCGCAGTTCTTCCTCCGTACCAAAGGAACTGGTATAGTTCGTGCCACCTGGGAACCAATAGAGGTCATCATAACCCATCGACTTACCGCCACAGTTAGCACTCTGGGGTATCCACACCAACTTAAAATATTGTGACAGTTCATCAGCCTGTGCCTCTAAGACCGTCCACTGTGAGTCATCATAACCATCCCAGTAGAATCCTTGCAGCATCACGCCACCATAGTTTGCGGGCCATCCCTGAGCAAAACTCGTCAGAGAAAGGCAAAGTACGAATAATGTCGTGTAGATTTTCTTCATCATGTCCATTAAGTTTTTAGTTTCTGCTTGCAAAGTTAAGGCTTTTCCGCTAACGTTCTATCTTTCAGCGTATAAATAAAAACCCAATAGTAATGCAAACGGTTGCACGTTGACAAACTACTGGTTGACTTAGAGTCAAACAATCGGTTGACTTAGAGTCAAACGATCGGTTGACTGGAGTCGGCAGATCGGTTGACTGGAGTCAAACGGTAGAAAGGATGCTTGTAACGATTGATTACAAAGTCTCTTCACATCGACTACAGAGTCACTTCACATCGATTACAATGGCATTTTACAACAACAAGAACGAAAATCGGGCGGATCAGGGATGACCTGTCCGCCCGATGATGGTTATTGTTTAAGGAGATTACTATGCCGTTTTTCCCAGTTCGTACAATTTTTCTGGTGCAAAACCTATTTCATTATTCCAGTCTACTGTAAATGGATCTAAGCGAAACGACTTGAAATAGTCTACATCTTGCAGTTTACGACAAATACCCTTTTGCATTAATGGCGTAAAATCAACCAACAACACCTCACCTGTACTGAATGTAAGACGAAGTGTATAACCACTCACATATTCTGCAGAAGAAACACAAAGAATTGGATTTTTCATACCTATCTCTCCTATCATTTTAAAGGTTCTATCTTAATGGGAGCCTCACTATTGGAAAGACGCTCCCAATTTTCCATTAACTCATCCCTATGTAAGTCGAGCCACTCGTAAACGAGTCTAAGAGCACGTCTTGGCAATGATCCAGTAACAACACCATCTTTAATTGTTATCTCTGCCTTATAATCATCATACCACACATGAAAATGGGGTGGATTGTGGTCGTCAATATACATATAGATGATGATTCCGTAGAATTTACTTATTTCTGGCATATCTTTAAACTTTCTTGTTTCTGCTGCAAAGATACGATTAAACGAGAACAAAACAAAGAAATTCTTTCTTTTTTTGTCGAGTGAGAGTATCTTCGGTGAGTTTGCTCATCAAATGTACAAACTTATCGGGAAACCACCAAACGTTTAAGATAAAAATGAAATCGGGCGGAGCAGGGATGACCTGTCCGCTATTATATAGGTTTCTGTTTGAAGAAACCAACAAAATTATCGAAATCACTCATAATTGCCTCAAAGTTGGGATTACTTCTTTGGATTATCACTGCGGCAAAATTAGAAATCCCTTCTGCAACAATTTCCGCAACCTTTATATGGTAAAGACCACTCTGCTCATATTCACTAAACCACCGTAGAAAAAGACGGTCACGCATAGCCTGCCGGTTATCTCCTGTCTCACATTGATATAATAGAATCTCTGGATTTACATAGAAGAATTCCTCTATGATACAAAAAATCGTCTCACGTAAGAGTTTGTCATTGGGAGAAGCCTTACGATTCTCATTTAATATCCCAAATTCATATGCACCATCTTCCCATATTGTTTGATCTGGAGTAAAAACAATACGGTACAGAACATCGTGCTTTGTCTTGAAGCCATAAGAGCCATCGCCTACTTGCCATATAGAGTAAGGAGAGCGTATGTTTAAGCGATTAAGATCTAAAGGAGTCATTGTCAATCAGGGCTATGCTAACTGTTGTCTGAGTTGGGAAAACTCCTGTTCCGTTTTCTCTACCCATTCTCTTTTACGCTCCATCATTTTTCGAAATGCTGCTAACGCTTCTTCCCGATTGTTGTACTTAACTGCCTTATACATTGATTCCTTTACTTTTTCTCGCTTGCAAAGATACGAACTATTCTTTAATCCTCCAAACTTTTACGCGGCAAAAACAGTAATCGGGCGGAGCAGGGATGACCTGTCCGCCCGATAATGGCTTATTGTTTAAGGGGATTATCCTTTGATTCGTTTCACAAGTTTTGATGGTTCCCTCCTTGTGTCCCAGATGTCAACGACATGAACGACATCAGATGCAGCATCAAAATAATAAATCATTTTAAAGCGTTTTAAGATGTGACGAGCACGATACAATCTTTTTCTATCTTTCAACAAAGGTTCTGGATAGCCAATCTCTGGGAATTTACAAAGAGTTTCATTTTGTAAACCCACTTTCTCAGAAAAAGCGTTGGCAACAGTCTCCCCAAACTCAGAAAACCCTTTTACAAGAATCTTATATAGTTCCTTTTCGGCTCTCCCTTGCCATTTTATTTGAGCCATAGCAGTTCTTGTTTAAAATCAGCCATCATCTCCTCGAAAGACTTTCCTTCACCCTTTTCTATTTCTGCCTCAGCCTCATCAATGCGTGCATTCAGTTCCTCCATCGTATAAGGTTGCTCAATACTCAATTCTTCCATTCCTTCCACATCAAGACCCTCAGTGATATGAATAAAACGGACTAAGCAAGCCTTATCTTTGCGACTCAGATTACGGATTGTGTTTAATAATCCACTTTCTCGTAGTTCTGCGCTCATCCCATAAGTCAATGCAGAAGGCTCACTAGCAATATTGTCATAAGTCTCTTGATTCATGTCTCTAACTTTGTATATCTGCTGCAAAGATACGATTAAACAAGAACAAAACAAAGAAATTCTTTCTTTTTTTGTCGAGTGAGAGTATCTTCGGTGAGTTTACTCATCAAATGTACAAACTTATCGGGAAACCACCAAACATTTAAGATAAAAATGAAATCGGGCGGAGCAGGGATTACCTGTCCGCCCGATTAAATATAAGTTTACTTGATTATATCTTAAAAATAAGATATTGGAAAGGCTGAAGTTCTATGGTGTTGTCGAGTTGTGTTTCCTCAGAACTCATCACGTCAATAGACTTTTTACCAACCAATGTCTGTGGGATATCAGCAGTTTTCTTTTCGTTGCGCACATTCACTAACACCAAAAAACGCTCTGCCACATCTGTCTTCTCAAACACGAGTACATCAGCAGCAGGATAAGTTGTCAATGCTCCTTTACGCAAAGCAGGATGGTCATTGTATAATGAAATCAGATCTTTATATTCCGTGTAGATCTCAGGCTTTGCCGTCCAGTCTACAGGAACATATTTAAAGAAGTTGATAGGTTCAGGATAGCCCACTTCCTGCGAGCCATAGATAAGGGCTCCCCCATGAGGGAATACAGAGGCAACATAGGCAGCCATTGCACCACGATCGTTAGTAAACTGTACACAAGGCTCTACCTCTGTAGCATGATCATGATTGGTTGTAAAACGCAGTTTCACTTTATTATCAGGAAGACTATCGTACTCCGCCTTGTCTGCTTTGAAGAGGTCAGAGGCAGGGTCACCTTTAAACACCTTTACCAATTCGTCCTTATAGTCCCAGCCATAGTTCATATCAAAACCACCAACGGTGAAATTATCAGAACGCTTCCCCTCGGCAAGCATCACAATTTTACGATTACCTGCCGCGCTACGCAACTGGTCAATGGCGTCTTTCCAAAAATCAGCAGGGACACCGTCTGCCACATCACAACGGAAGCCATCAATACCCACTTCCACAATCCAGAATTTCATCGCATCGATCATCGCTTTGCGCATATCCTTATTGTCATAATTCAGATCAGCGACATCAAACCAGTCCCATGGACGTGGATGAATAATTGTATCGGTTTTCTCGTCATGGGTATACCAATCGGGATGGTCTTTCACCCAAGGATGATCCCATGCAGTGTGATTAGCCACCCAGTCGAGAATAATACCCATGCCATGCTCATGGCATACCTGTGCCAAATGCTTGAAATCCTCAATCGTACCAAACTCCGGGGCTATCGCCTTATAGTCACGAATACAGTATGGCGAGTTTTTGCCTTTCTCTATCCCTATAGGATAGATCGGCATGACCCACATCACATTAACACCCAAAGCACGAATGGAGTCAATACGGTCAGCCACGGCATTCAATGAGTTCTGAGGAGCAAACACACGAGGATTTACTTGATACATGGCAATATCCTCAATTGCTGGAAGTTGGAAATCAGCAGGCTTTTCCTGCTGTGCAGGGCGACATCCCATAATGACTGCAAGGATACCTACATATAACAATAGTCTTTTCATCTTCTTTTAATTTTTGTTATTGGAAGGAGGTTGGAGAAAAAACGGGCGAACATGGGTCGTCATGTTCGCCCGTAATATCTGAAAATCAGATGTTTACTTCTTAACGAAGATCATAGAACTGGTGATGTCGTTGAGATATACATCATAGGTACCTGCAGGAACATAGATGTTTCCACCACCATTGGTTCCAATCTTATTGATACCCTCAGTAACATTCCAGTCGCCATCGTTGCCAAAGCCCCAGTTGATGCCCCAGTCATGGTTAGCACGATACTTCAGCATACCATCACTCTCCTGGGTGAACTCTGCATACCAGTTGTGAGGAGTTACCTGTTTGAGTTCGAAATCATCACCCCAACCGTTGAACTCACCAATCAGAGAGATATTCTCATACTCTGTTGGAGTCTGGTTGTCGAGTTTCGTCCATGTGTAAGACATGGTACCGAAGTCAAGCGTGATGGTATAGTAAGCGTCACCCTCTGGACATACAATAGCACCAGCGCCACTGTTAGTCAATGAGCCAGATTCAGAGGCATCACCATCGGTCAAAGCACCATAGCACTTGTCCCAATTGCCAAAGTCATCCAATGCCCAAATCTTCAGGTTATGGTCACCTTCCCACTTGGTGGTGTAACTTACAATTGTCTTTGACTCTGGAGTAAACATACATGTCATGGCACTGGTACTCCATCCCTGAGCAGCACCAACGATATAATACTGTGCGCCAAGAGTGATAGGAGTGATGGTGTATGTTTGATCCATCATGTTCAAGGTAATCTTATAGAAGTCACCAGGAGTCTGATCCTCCTTGATACACCATGAGTTAGCACCGCTCCCTTCTGCGTCATTACCATTATTGCTGACAATAAACTTGCCTTCAAGATCAGAAGTTCCGTTAGTATATACACCAACTACAGAAGGACTGTCCCAAATACTGCCTAAAGAGAAAGCGGACTCTGGCATAATCTTAAACCAACTGTCACCACCTACTGCGGGAATCGTAACGGTGAATACAGGATCCTCATAGACATCACCACCACCGTTCACCAACTTATAGGACTGTCCGCCCCAGTCATTGACACCACCTACAAGATAGTAAGCGTCCTCGATGACGGGTGCCTCTGGAATCGCCTTGATGGTAAAAGGATCAGAGACAGTGACGATATTCTGTCCACCTACCGTATAGTAGCAGCGGACGACACCAGTCACCTCACGCTCAACAGGGCGTTTGCCATATAGACCCTCAATAAGTTCTGCGATGTCTGCTTTGGCAACCTCACCATTCTCGCTCAACTCAATTACAGTTTCACCAACGGTCAATGTATAGCCTGCCAAGGTAGCATTAGCATCTGACACCGTAGGAGCAACTATTGAGCAAACCTTCACGACATCACCTGTCACATCAGCAAGATTGATGGTGCTGACAGGAGTCACGGCGCCATTGCCAAAGGCAACTGTCTGAGGCTCCTCCTCTGGAGATGTCATAGGAGGCATCAAGCCCTCTGTGTAGTCTTTGTCGCACGATGTAAGTGCGAACAAAGACATAAGAGCGAACGTTGCAAAAAATATCTTTTTCATATTCTTTCCTTAATTAATGTACAAAAATTATTTCTTAGTCACTACAACCTTATTGTTGCCCTCGTAACTGAGGAAGAGTTGTACGAAGTAAGTACCATCAGCATCGAGGTCCAAGTCCTTACCACTGTTATAAGTCAGATTGTCAAGAGCCGTAGGATCGTCATTAGCACCACCCCAACTCCAAGTCCAGTCGTGGTTTACACGGAACTTCATGGCACCAGCATTCAAGGTGGCTGTTACCTCCCATGCACCAGTCTCCTCGTTGTATTCCATGTCGGTATCGTTGTCCCAAGAACCATTAACAGTACCAATAATACTGATGACGTCAATCTTCAGCAACTCATAAGTAAGATCTGCCATATTCACATTGACCTTATAGAAGCCTGGCTCGGTGATCTTAATATTGTCAGCACCTTCTGCCAAAGAACCTTCCTCTTCTCCGACACCCCAGTTAGTGCCAATGTTCCAGTCATCCTTGTCCTCACGGAACTTGAACTCACTCTTAAGATACATCAGACCAGCATACTCACCAGTGAACAGACCGTTCTCATCTGCGTCACTACGCAATGCATTAGAGGTTGCCCAACCAGTGTCATCACCAATCTCATAGATAAACTCTGCATACTCTGTCACAGGAGCCATAGGAACAACTGTCAATTTCACAGAGTTAGAGTAAACTGCGGGAACACTAAGATCTTCTAACACTGCCTTACAGCGGACATAGATGTCAATGCTGGCAGGAATCTCACTATCGGGATCCCATCCCTTCACTTTGGCAATACCATTATTCAGTGCCTTACCTGCCACACCGCCACTAACAGTAGTGAAACTACCAGTGACATCGGCATAAGTTGCAGGGGTAATCTCATTACCCTCAGCATCCAAAACTGCATCAACCCATGTATCATCTACAGAAACCTGGAAAGAATAAGTTACAGGTACTGTGAAACCATAGTTTGGCTGATTCCATGTGAAATTCACCGTATTACTTGATGCTAAATCAATTAACTGAGTAGCGTAAGCGGGTGTATTCAACTTAAACTCGGTGGTCATGTTGTCTGTGTCTACGATGGGGTTGTCATCACGATCACTGTCACATGAGGCGAACAGCAAAGCGGCGACAGCCAAGAACAGACCACTTTTAAAATATTTTGTCTTCATACTTTATTCATTTATAGGATTCAACACATGCTTTTAATAACCGGCATTTTGTTCCAAATTTGAATTTGACATAATGTCACTTGACGGTATAGGATAAAGGTTGAAATGAGCATCTACAGCATGAGCCGTACCTATATTACTATTCATACCTTTATAAGCCCAAATGTAAGTATCTGAGGTAAGCAAGTTGAAACGCACCAAGTCTGAACGACGATGACACTCCCATGCCAACTCACGGGCACGCTCATCAATGATGTCATTAGCAGTTGCAGATGCTAAAGAATTCAGACCTGCACGATTGCGGATCTGGTTGAGATACCACAAACCATCATGACCATTTACATTGACACTAACACCACCAACTACCTGACACTCTGCAAGCATCAAATAAACATCACCGAGACGGAATACAGGGAAGTCAGTATCTGTGAAGGAATTGGCATCCTCCAGAATTGTACCATCAGCCTTCAGATTGGTGAACTTCAAGAATGAATAACCACCCTGTTCAAACTCACCAAGGTCAAGAATAGCCTTACCGCCACCTGCCTTCACCTCATAGAACACAGCACGCTGGTCATTATCAGAGAACTTATTGACAAACTCTGGGGTCAGACGGAAGCCTGCCCATCCTGAGCCACCCAGTCCGAAGTCTGCGGCATAGTCTGCCTGACCACCACATGCGGCATTGATAATATAAGTTGTACCACCATAAGCCTTAGTGTTCAAGTGATCCTGATAGACACTGAAAATCAATTCATGCCCAACACCCAGCATCTGGTCATTATCCGCACAGAACATCTTATAATAATCACTGGCAGCCTCAAGGGTGTAACCAAGGTCAATGACTTTCTTGCAATACTCAGCACACTTGTCATACTGAGCAGTACCTGTGTATACTTTTGCATTCAGATAAAGTTTTGCCAACAGCATATAAGCCAAACCTTTTCCTGCACGGTACTTCTCTGGATTGGCAGGAAGCACCTCTGCAGCACTTTCCAGATCAGTTACCATCCAATCAAACAAATCTGCGCGAGCAATACGCTCAGGATTTGCACCACCAACCACAGAGGTCTCGTCTACAAAAGGTACATTACCAAAGAGGTCGATGACGTGGTAGTAACTCAAGCCACGAAGGGCACATGCCTCTGCACGGTATTGCTGCATAGTGGCATCATTTGCATTGCCTGCAGCGTCAATACGACGAATCACCTCATTACACAATGATATCTGATAGAACATACGGGCATAGGCAGCAGTCACAAACACATCGTTTGTACTCCAGCACAATCCATGCAAATCCTTAATGGTCTGGTCATTCCAGTTCATCACCACCTCATCGGTTGGTAACTCCTGCAAGTTAACCAATGCACGAAGATACTGTCCGAAACCACCATCAATACTCTTAATGTCAGGATCACCGCTATCACCGTCAGGTGAACTAACTGACAGAGCAGAGTAACACTTGGCAAGCAATTGATTATAGGTCTCTGTACTCGTCAGCACATTCTCTGGGGTGTCGAGATTCGGATCAATAGGTGTCACGTCCAAGTCTCCCGTACATGCCGTGAATGACATGGCAGAGGCAATGGCAATCGTGAATATTCCGTTTTTAAACATATTTTTCTTCATAATTCTTCTACTAATTAAAAGTTGAGACTAACACCGAACAAGAACGTACGAGGACGTGGATACATATTATTGTCAATACCACCAGAAACCTCAGGATCAAGACCATCATAATCAGTGATGGTGAATACGTTCTGAGCCGTAAAGTGAACGCGAATCCAGTCAGCAATCTCATAGGCAAGAGTAACCTTGTCGAGTTTGAAGAATGTGGCGTTACGCACATAGTAGTCACTAATGTAACGGGCTGTGCTGAAATTAGAGAATGGAGCAGATGCTACACGGTTGGAGATAAAGTTATTAGTCCAAAGGTCAGCAATCATCTCACCATCAGATGCTACATTGTTATATACATAGTTGTTGAAATTAGCACGAGCAGATGCAGACAAGGTCCACTTCTTGTAATTAACCTCTGTATTGAAGCCTAAAGTAACATCAGGATCGGGTTTGGTATAAACGTAACGGTCATAGTCATTAATGGCTCCATCTGCGTTACGGTCTACAAAGACACCGTCGAGAGGTCTTCCATTCTGATCATATACCTGCTGGTATACCCAGAAAGAGTTGATAGGATTGCCCACACTCTGCAATTGCACTACATTATCCACACCACCGGAGATACCACCTGTGCGAACACCAATATAAGATGGATCGTCATAAGCGGTCAACTTAGTGATTTCATTCTTGTTATATGCGAAATTTAATCCAACTTCCCAACGCCAGTCTTTGGTCTGAACAGGAACGGCATTGATGGCAACCTCGAAACCTGTGTTCTCCAAATCACCGACATTCATCAACAGCATATCAGTCAAGTTTGTACCTGTGGTAACAGGGATTGTATTCAACAAGTCTGCTGTCTTACGCTTATAGACATCAATACTACCATTAATACGATTCTTCAAGAATCCGAAGTCAATACCTAAGTTATAGGTTGTTGTCTCCTCCCACTTCAACTGAGCAGCATATCCCTTTGGTGAGATAGGAACAATAGTCTGATTACCAAACATATAGTATGAGCCAGCCTGGTTCGTATGATAAGTCGGAATAGAAGGATAGTCACCCTGTCCGATATTCTGCTGACCTGTGATACCCCATCCTAAACGAAGTTTCAAGTTAGACAACCAACCTACATTCTTGAGGAAGTTCTCCTCGTTAACACGCCATGCAAGAGCAACGGCAGGGAATACACCCCACTTGTTGTTCTGGAAACGAGATGTTCCATCACGACGAATTGTTGCGGTCAACAGGTAACGATCCATGAAAGCGTAGTTCAAACGTCCGAAGAATGATACCAAGAAACTCTCTGTCTTGAAGAGAGGAGTCGTGGCATACTCCGTGTTATTTCCATCATTAGACTGCTTGTAATCAGTCGTCTTGTTATAGAAATGCTGCCAAGAATAACCTGCCATTACGTCAAAACGGCTCATGATAGAAGGCAACTCTTTCGCATAGGCAAGATAGAACTCTAATGTCTGGTCACGACGTAACTGGGTATATTTCTCATAGAGACCTGCGCCATTCTGCGTCTTATCATGATAAGAGATTTCACTCTGATAGTCACTATAGTTATAACCATTGGAAGTGGAAATATCAAGACCAAGGTTCAAGTTTGCGCGCAAACCAGGAACATATTTAAACTTATAATCAAACTGGGCATTACCTACGAAACGGCGAACATAGGAAGTCTTATCCTGCTGATTCAACTGAGCCACTGGGTTCAGAACAGACATGGTGTTAACAGAACCGTTGTTCTCCCAACGAGTGTAATTACCATTATCATCATAGACCGTCTTAGTAGGAATGTACTTGACTGCGGCACCAATAGCACCCTCATCAGCGAAATTGTTCTGGGTGAATACACCTTTTGCGTTCAAATTAATGGTCAGACGATCATCAAGTAATGTTGGAGTCAGATTCAAGCCAACAGTTCCACGATTCATAGATGAGGTCTTCAAGATACCATTGTTATCCAACCATCCAACAGACACACGATAAGGCATTTTGAAACTCTTGCTACTATTCTGGTAACCACCAGTTACGCTGGCATTAGTCTCATAAGAGAATGCCGTACGATAAATCTCGTCCTGCCAATTCGTGTTCGGACCAATGATATTACCATCTGCGTCCATCGTTGCTCCAAGGGCAGCCATACCATTCTCGCTGTCGCCATAGTTAGCAACAAAGAAATTATACAGACCTTTGCTATCCAGCACATCAACTTTCTTAGCGATAGTCTGTACAGTAGCATTCATGTCGACAGTGATTTTAGGCTTGCCAGAAGTACCTTTCTTCGTGGTAATCACAATCACACCATTAGAAGCACGGCTACCATAAATAGCAGTAGCGGAAGCATCCTTCAAGATAGAGAAACTCTCAATGTCATTGGGGTTGATTGTTGAAAGCACGTCAGCAGAACCAGAAATACCTGTTGAACTGATGGGCAGTCCGTCAATAACAATCAGAGGGTCGTTACTTGCAGACAGAGAAGAGCCTCCACGGATACGAATAGTAGAACCAGCACCAGGAGCGCCACCATTAGTCGTAATTGACACACCAGCAGACTTGCCTTGCAAGAGATCAGCAGGAGAGGTCGCAAAACCCTTACCCAACTGGTCTGCCTCAATAGACTGTACAGATCCTGTTGCGTCACTCTTACGTACGGTACCATAACCAATGACCACCACATTATCCAAGATGTTAGCATCTTCTTCAAGAGTGATGTCGAGATTACGTGCTGCCTTCACGGTCTGGGTCTGATAGCCCACATACGACACGCTAATGTCAGCACCTTGATTAGCCTTCAAGACGAAGTTTCCGTCGAAGTCGGATACCGTAGCGGTCTGAGTACCTACCACACGTACCGTCGCACCGATAATCGGTTCGCCCTGAGCATCTTTAACATGACCTTTGACATCAATCTGTGCAAAGGCTCCTGCCGAAAAGAAGAGTCCTAACAGGAGGACAAACATCCTTAACGGAGTTTTAATGTTTACCTGCTTCATCATTTCATTTTTAGAGTTAGTAATATTATTTTTTGTTCACTTAATCCAAAAGGTTTGATTTGAATCAAGTGCAAAGATAAGGTTTGTTCGCATTCGTTCATACTTTTTTTGAGTTAAAACCGTATTTCTATAAATGCAAACGTTTGCATGCTGTGACGCTTATAAATAAATAAGGTAAATGTGACGTGGAATGAACTTTTTCTATACCTTTGCAAAAGAATACTAAAAACCGAAAGATGGAAGATCATGCTCCCTTGACGATGAAGGATATAGCCCGTGAGTTTGGCATCAGTGTTGCCACAGTCTCCCGTGCCCTGAAAGACTCGCCCCGTATCTCTGCGGAGCGTCGTGCCGCTATCCAACAGTATGCCAGAGAGCATAATTTCACCCCTAACGTCATCGCAGAGTCTTTGCGCCATTCCAAAGTGCAGCCCATGAAGGTGATTGGGGTCATCATTCCTAACTTTGTCCATTACTACTTCGCCTCTGTGCTGAGTGGCATTGAGGAGGAGGCATCTGCCCGAGGCTACCGTCTGATGGTTGCCACCAGTCAGGAGAGTTATGAGCGGGAGGTGCGCATCTGCCAGTCGTTCTATGAGAACAAAGTGTGCGGTATCATCGTCTCACAGGCAAAGGACACACAGAAATACGACCACTTCCAGCGATTGATGGATGCTGGTGTTCCGCTGGTATTCTATGACCGCATCTGTACGGGAGTGAATGCCAGTCGTGTGGTGGTGGACGACTATATGGGAGCCTTCAATGCCGTGACTCATCTTATCGAGACAGGTTGCACCCGCATCGCTTTCTATGGCTCCGCTATGACGTTGGAAATCTCCAAGAACAGGTACAATGGCTATAAAGATGCCCTATTGAAGCACGGTCTCCAACCAGACCCAGAACTGATGCGTTTCTGTGACAACCGTACGGACGCAGAGGCGATTACCCCAGAGATACTCCAAAGTCCTACCCCCCCCAATGGCTTCTTTGCCGTCAATGATGATACGGCGATAGGTATTCTCTATACCGCAAAGCGCATGGGCTTCAGGGTGCCTGACGACATCTCCATCTGCGGATTCACCAACGGCTACCGTGCCATTGCTTGCGACCCCATGCTGACAACGGTGGAGCAACGGGGAAAACTAGTGGGCGAGGAGGCTGCGAACATCCTTATCGGACATGTGGAGCGAACCATCCCACTCGACAAGGCGGAACGCAGAATCGTAAGAACCAGACTGGTCATAAGAGGAACAACAAGATAAGAAATATGAAACAGAAACCGAATTTACCCTTTTGGGGACTATGGAACCTTAGTTTTGGATTCTTTGGCGTACAGATAGCCTATGCACTCCAAAGTGCCAACATCTCCCGTATCTTCGCCACTTTAGGCGCAGACCCCCACAACCTCAGTTATTTCTGGATACTCCCTCCATTGATGGGTATCCTCGTACAACCTATCGTAGGAACGCTAAGCGATAAGACATGGACCCGTTTCGGTCGCCGTATACCTTATTTATTTATAGGAGCAGCCGTCGCTGTACTGGTTATGTGTCTACTGCCTAACGCTGGCTCGTTAGGACTTGCTGTCAGTGCTGCGATGGTATTCGGACTGATTGCCCTGATGTTCCTTGACACCAGCATCAATATGGCGATGCAACCTTTTAAGATGCTGGTGGGCGATATGGTGAACGAGGAGCAGAAAGCAAAGGCATACAGCATCCAGTCGTTCCTGTGCAACGCTGGCTCTGTGGTCGGTTTCCTCTTCCCTTTCATCTTCACATGGATTGGCATTAGCAATGTGGCACAAAAAGGAGTTGTACCAGACAGTGTCATCTGGTCGTTCTATGTCGGCGCAGCCATTCTGATCCTCTGCGTTCTCTATACCACACTGAAGGTCAAGGAGTGGAATCCGCAGGAGTATGCGGAGTATAATGGGACTAATGGGTCTGATGGACAGGATGAGAAGGAATCGGCTAACTGGATTACCCTGCTGCGTAACGCTCCTTCCACTTTCTGGAAAGTGGGACTGGTGCAGTTCTTCTGCTGGGCTGCGTTCCTATATATGTGGAACTACACTACTGGCGCTATTGCCGAGACGGTATGGAACACCACCGACCCTGCCAGCGAGGACTTCCAGACAGCAGGCAACTGGGTGGGTGTGCTTTTCGCCGTACAGGCAATCGGCTCTGTCGTTTGGGCTACCGTGCTTCCACAGTTCAAGAACACAAAGATTGCCTATGCCGTCAGCCTTGTCATCGGTGGCATCGGCTTTGTCCTCATTCCCTTTATCCACGACGCATACTTGCAGTTCATTCCCTTTATCCTGATCGGTTGCGCATGGGCAGCGATGCTTGCCATGCCTTTCACCTTTGTGACGAATGCCCTGCAAGGCTACGGACACATGGGGGCTTACCTCGGACTGTTTAACGGTACTATCTGTATACCGCAGATTATCGCTGCCCTATGTGGAGGTCTCGTCCTTACACTGGTAGGCAGCCACCAGTCTACGATGATGATTGTCGCAGGTGTCCTGCTCGTCATTGGTGCTGCCTGCGTTACCGTCATCCGTGGGAAGCGGTAGAATGCAAACGTTTGCATTATTTAACTTGTAAAACATGTCCCATAGGGTAGTCCCTTATGGGATTTTTTTGTACTTTTGGCGGCAGAAACTATAAATATACGATTATGAAACTGCTTTTTAACGTTGAATACCAGACTACTTTTGGTGAAGGTCTTGTATTGAACATCCTGCCTGAGGAGGGAGCCGACAAGACTACCCAGCATAAAATGAGTACTCTGGACGGACTGCATTGGTTCTATGAGTTGACCAAGGCGGCAAAGCCAGGTAGTCACATAGATTATTATTATAGTGTAACCAGAGGGGATGAGGAGGCACGCCATGAATGGTTGGTAGAGCCTCATCGCCTGGAGTTTGCTGCCCAGAAGGCAAGCCATTACACTGTATATGACCACTGGCTGGATATCCCCGAAGACGCCTATATGTACTCTTCCGCTTTTACGGAGTGTGTGGAGGCACGTCAGCGTGAACTGAGCACCAAGACGGAGTTCTCAAAGACCGTCCGTCTGAAAGTACGTGCTCCGCAACTACGACTGGGTGAGCGTCTTGCTGTTGTCGGTGAGCCAGAGGCGTTAGGTGCATGGGATCCCAGGAAGGCAGTGGCAATGGCGGAACACGAATACCACGAGTGGGTGGTTAGCCTTGATGCCGCCAAATTACCCCAGGACCGTTTTGAGTTCAAGTTCATCATCCTCAACGATAAGCAAGATATTGCTCCCATCTGGGAACAGGCAATGAACCGCTCTATAGAGTTGGTATCGCTCAAGGCAAATGAGGTAGTGGTCTACGAGTTGTCTCAGGCGTTCTTCCCCATCTATCCGTGGAAAGGTGCTGGTACAGTCATCCCCATTTTCTCCCTTCGCAGTGAGGGTAGTTTCGGTGTGGGCGATTTCGGTGACTTGAAGATGATGGTCGACTGGGCTGACAAGACCAATCAGCGTATCATCCAAGTGCTGCCCATCAACGACACCAATATGACACACACATGGCAGGACAGTTATCCTTATAACAGTATCAGCATCTATGCCCTGCATCCACAATATACGGACTTCCGCCAGTTACCAGCACTAAAGGACAGGACGAAGAAAGAGCACTTCGAACAACTCCGTCAGGAATTGAACGCCCTGCCGCAGATTGACTACGAGCGGATGTTCTCCGCAAAACTGGACTATCTGCATGAGTTGTTCAAGCAGGAATGGGCGACCATCAAACGTCGTGCCTCCTATAAGGAGTTCTTCGAGCAGAACAAGGAGTGGCTTGTACCTTATGCCGCCTTCTGCTACTACCGTGACAAATACGGTACCGCCGTCTTCTCTGAGTGGCCCAAGGAGGCAACCGCTATTAGTAAAGAACTAAAGGCAAACAGTCAGGTAGAGTTCTGGTATTTCGTACAATATAACCTCGACCAGCAGATGCATGCCGCTCATGAATATGCCCGCAAACACCGTGTCATCCTAAAAGGTGATATCCCCATCGGTATCTCTCGCGATGGTGTGGAGGCATGGGTAGAGCCCAAATACTTCAACCTCAACGGACAGGCTGGTGCGCCACCCGATCCGTTCTCCGCTGACGGACAGAACTGGGGTTTCCCCACCTATAACTGGGATGAGATGTTGAAAGACGGTTGTGCGTGGTGGGTGCGTCGTTTTCGCAAAATGGCACAGTATTTCGACGCTTACCGTATCGACCATGTCCTTGGTTTCTTCCGCATCTGGGAGATTCCCGTTCCTGAGAAGTCGGGACTGATGGGACAGTTCGCCCCAGCCCTCGGACTCAGCCGTGAGGAGATAGAGGGCTATGGCATCTACGGACACGACGAGTTGTTCTTGGTTGACCACAAGCGCGACGACCGCTGGCATCCCCGTATTGGCATCCAGTTTAACGAGGCATATACGAACCTCAACGATACGGAGAAATATAACTTCAACCGTCTGTACAACGACTATTTCTATCGCCGCAATAATTACTTCTGGTATCAAGAGGCGATGAAGAAACTGCCCCGACTGACACAGGCGACACGAATGCTGGTATGTGCGGAAGACCTGGGTATGGTGCCAGATTGTGTACCATGGGTCATGAACGAATTACGTATCCTCAGTCTGGAGATTCAGTCGATGCCGAAAGACGACAAGGTGCGTTTCGGACACCTGTCACGCAACCCCTACCGCTCCGTATGCACCATCTCCACCCATGACATGGCAACACTCCGCCAGTGGTGGGATGAGGACGAGGAGCGTACGCAGGACTACTTCAACTCGATGCTCTATCGAGGAGGAGCGGCACCGCATCCACTGCCAGGCTGGCTTGCCAAGGATATCGTAAGTCGCCATCTCACCTCGCCTTCTATGCTCTGCCTGCTGTCATTGCAGGACTGGCTCGCTATCGACGAGAAACTGCGTCTGCCCGACCAGAACGCCGAGCGCATCAACATCCCTGCCAACCCACGCCACTACTGGCGTTACCGCATGCACATGACTATCGAACAACTCATGCAGGCTGATGATTTCAATGAGACGATCAAGACATTAATCACACAAAGTGGACGAAAATAATATGAAACGCAAAAACTTATTCTTAGCACTATTACTGTTGCCATTGACGGCACTCGCCGTAGAGATGAAGTCGCCTAACGGCAATATTGTCCTCAGTTTTAACGTAGACAGGGGAGTACCTACCTACAGCATGACCTACAAAGGAAAGGAGGTCGTTAAACCCAGTCGTATGGGGTTCGAACTCACCAAAGACAAACATGCCTCTATGGGAGTCAACGAGACAGACCTAATGGACGGCTTTATGATGGGCGAGACCAAGACCACAGCGTTTGATGAGACATGGGAGCCTGTATGGGGTGAAACTCGCACCATCCGCAACCACTATAATGAGTTGTCAGTCACCTTGTTTAAAGAGATCATACTCAAGCGTCGTGGTCCTGCAGACCCTAACATACAGGAACGCCCTCAGACGGCATTGCGTACCATGATTATCCGTTTCCGTGTCTACGACGACGGTATCGGCTTCCGCTATGAGTTCCCCCAACAGCGTTTCCTGAATTATTTCCTCATCAAGGAGGAGCATACCGAGTTTGCGATGGCAGGTGACCATACCGCATGGTGGCTGCCTGGCGACTATGATACCCAAGAGCAGATCACTCAGCAGTCGCGTCTCTCGGAGATTCGTGGGCGGATGAAGAAGGCTGTCAACTGGGACAACTCCTCCGTAGCCGTCTTCTCACCAACGGGAGTACAGACCTCCTTGCAGATGAAGACGGACGATGGACTATATATCAACATCCACGAGGCGGCATGCCTTGACTATGCCACCATGCACCTTGAACTGGTAGACGCACAGACCAAGGCTCTGTCGACAGAACTGGGCGGAGGCAGTAATGCCTATACCCCTAACCCTAAGCCGTCGCCTTACGAACTGCCGGCACCCTTTACTTTTGTCAGCCATCTGACTCCTGATGCTACAGGACTGAAGGGATGTATGCAGACACCCTGTAACACTCCTTGGCGTACCGTGATGGTCAGTGACGATGCCCGTGACATGCTGGCAAGTAACCTTATCCTCAACCTCAACGAGCCTTGTAAGATAGAGGACACCTCTTGGATTCATCCTACAAAATATTGTGGTGTATGGTGGGAGATGATTGTGGGTAAGAGCAATTGGCATTATACTGACGACTTCCCCAGTATTCATCTTGACCAGATCGACTGGCAGAGCGTGAAGCCCCATGGTCGGCATGCCGCTAACAACGAGAAGGTGAAGCGGTATATTGACTTCGCTGCAAAGAACGGACTCGATGAAGTGCTGGTGGAAGGATGGAATGTCGGTTGGGAAGACTGGGCGAACATGTGGAAGCGTGATGTGTTCGACTTCGTGACACCCTATCCTGACTTCGATATCAAGATGCTTAACGACTACGCTCACTCGAAAGGGGTCAAAATACTGATGCACCATGAGACATCTTCCTCAACGCAGAACTACGAGCGACATATCAAGGAGGCTTACGAATTGATGAACAAATATGGTTATGATGCCGTGAAGACGGGTTATGTGGGTGATATCATCCCTCGTGGCGACCATCACTACTCCCAATCGATGAACAACCACTACCTGTATGTCATCAGGGAGGCGGCAAAACACCATATCATGGTCAACAGCCATGAGGCGACACGTCCCACAGGACTCTGCCGTACCTATCCTAACCTCGTAGGTGGTGAGAGTGCTCGAGGCACCGAGTATGAGGCTTTCGGCGGTAACAACCCCGACCACACCTGCATCCTGCCGTTCACCCGTCTGCAGGGTGGTCCGATGGACTATACTCCAGGTATCTTTGAGACAAAACTAAACACTTGGAGCAATAACACCTCATGGGCTCGTATCACCATCGCCGGCTCGCTGGCACTCTACCTGACCATGTACTCTCCCTTGCAGATGGCAGCCGACCTGCCCGAGCATTACGAGAAATACGATGATGCCTTCCAGTTTATCCGTGATGTTGCCTGCGACTGGGACGACTCCAAATATTTAGAGGCAGAACCTGCCGACTATATCACGGTGGCACGTAAGGCGAAAGGCACCAACAACTGGTTTATCGGCGGCAAATGTGATGAGAACGGTCATCAGAGTATCATCAAACTCGACTTCCTCGACAAAGGCAGAAAATACAACTGCACCATCTATGCCGATGCCAAAGATGCGCATTATGAGAAAAACCCGAAGGCATATACCATCACAAAGAAAGTAGTGAAGGCTGGTGACGTCCTGAAACTCACCGAGGCTCCTGGCGGTGGTTTTGCCGTATCACTGATTGCACAATGAGAAAACTACTCTGTATCGGAATGGCTGTACTATTGACAGCATGCAACCCTACACAGGATACGTTCCACTTCGACGAGGTGACGTACTCTCCCCGTGAGACGGTCTTCAAATTGTTTGCTCCCCCTGATGCGACATGTGTTGTGGTAGTCGACAAGGATAGTATCCCGATGAGTCTACAGGACAGTATCTGGACTGCGACCCTCAAGGGCGACCAGAAAGGGAAGACTTACCAGTTTGTGGTCAACGGACAGGTGTCGCCGGGTGTCTTCGCCAAGGCTGTGACGGTGAATGGCGAGAAGGGAGTCATCATGGAGATGAGCGACACTGACCCAGAAGGATGGAAGGACGATCGGCATGTGGTACGCCCCTTCCAGGACAATATCATTTACGAAATGCACCATCGCGACTTCTCCGTCGCCCGTCCTGACGCAAAATACCCTGGCAAGTTCCTTGCCTTGACAGAGCCTTGGGCTATACAGCACTTGAAGGAGTTGGGTGTCAATGCCATTCATATTTTACCCTCGTATGACTATGGCTCAGTGGATGAGACCCGGTTGGATGAGCCACAATATAACTGGGGCTATGATCCTGTGAACTATAATGTTCCTGAGGGCGGTTACTCTACCGACCCCTACGACCCTGCCTGTCGCATTCGTGAGTTCAAGCAGATGGTACAGGCACTTCACAAGGCTGGTATCTCCGTTATTCTCGATGTGGTGTATAACCACACCTACGATATCGAGCATTCTAATTTCCAAAAGACCTATCCCGATTATTTCTATCGTAAGACCAAGGATGGAGCGTACTCTAACGGCTCTGGCTGTGGCAACGAGACTGCCTCCGACAAGCCGATGATGCGGAAGTTCATGATGGAGAGCGTCAGATACTGGATGGAGGAATACCATATCGACGGATTCCGTTTCGATCTGATGGGTGTCCACGACATCGAGACGATGAATGAGATTCGTCAGATGGTGGACGAGATCGACCCTGCCATCTTTATCTATGGAGAGGGATGGAGTGCGGGAGCCTGTGCTCTGCCCAATGAGCAGTTAGGTATGAAGGCGAATATCCAGCAAATGCCTCGTATCGCCGCTTTCTCCGATGAGATACGTGATGCCCTGCGTGGTCCTTTCTCCGACGACACCAAGGGAGGGTTCCTTGCTGGAGTTCCTGATTGTGAGGAAAGTCTGAAGTTCGGTATCGCTGGTGCCATCCAGCATCCACAGGTTGACATGACGAAGGTTAACTACTCTGAGAAGCCTTGGACGCATGAGCCTACCCAGATGATCAGTTATGTGAGTTGTCACGATGACATGTGTCTGGTGGATCGCCTGAAAGCATCCATTCCTGACATCAAAGCCGATGAACTCATCCGCCTTGACCTTCTTGCCCAGACTGCTGTCTTTACCTCGCAAGGTGTTCCTTTCATGCTGAGTGGTGAGGAACTGCTTCGTGACAAGAAGGGGGTGCACAATTCCTTTGAGTCTCCTGACAGCATCAATCGACTGGAATGGTTGAACCTCCAGCGTTATCCACAGGTCTTTGAGTATTACAAGAGCCTCATCGCCCTTCGTAAGCATCATCCTGCTTTTCGTCTGGGTAGTGCCGACCTCGTCCGCAAGCACCTGGAGTTCCTGAAAGCACCAAGGCAGGTTGTTGCCTTCCACCTGAAAGACCTGCAAGGTATTGACGACTGGCAACAGGTCATCGTCATCCTGAATGCCTCGAGACAGCCACAGAGCATCACCGTTCCACAAGGCAACTACACCATCGTCTGCAAGGAAGGACGCATCGACGAGCAGGGCTTGGGCACTCTCAAGGACAAGACCGTCACCGTTGCCCCCCAATCCGCTTTGATTCTATATAACTAAACAAGATAGATATGATTATGAGACGAACAATAATTCTATGTTTTCTTTCGTTGCAAATAATAGTGATGAACGCCGCAGTGAAAATAGACAGGATAGACCCCACCGACTGGTTTGTGGGCATGAAGAACCCTCAGGTACAACTGATGGTCTATGGCAAGAATATCACCGCTGTCAAGGAGGTGACCACCGACTATCCAGGTGTCCGCATCGATAGTGTGGTACGCCTCGACTCTCCTAACTACCTGTTAGTGTATCTCAACCTGCAAGGAGCACAACCAGGAACCATGACCCTGAGATTCGACAAGATGAAGGTGACCTACCAACTCAAGGTAAGAGAGAAGGCAGGTAAGGAGCGGATAGGTTTCACCAATGCCGATGTGCTCTATATGCTCATGCCCGACCGTTTCGCACAAGGTGCAGGGCATAACCCTCAGGTAAAGGGCATGCGCCCCTACAAAGAGGATCGCACTAAGCCGAGTCTACGGCATGGGGGTGACTTGAATGGCATTCGTGAGCACTTGGACTATTTCAGTGAACTGGGCGTGACGGCCTTATGGCTGACACCCGTACTGGAGAACGACTCCCCTGACACAGAGAACGGTTTCTCCACCTATCATGGCTATGCTACCACCGACTATTATAAGGTGGACCCGCGTTTTGGTACGAACGAGGACTATCGACGCTTATGCGACGAGGCTCATGCCAAGGGGCTGAAAGTGGTGATGGATATGATCTTCAACCACTCTGGTTTTGAGCACCCATGGACTAAGGACATGCCCTCGAAAGACTGGCTGAACACGCCTGAGTGGCTAAACGAGCAACAGAGCGGACGTGATCCGATGACAGGATTCACTGCTAACAGCGATGGGACGGAGCCACAGAAGAGCCAATATCTGCAGACCAGTTACAAACTGACTCCCGTAAAGGATCCCTACGCCTCCAAGATAGACTTAAAGGAGACGACAGAGGGATGGTTCGTACCCTCGATGCCTGATCTGAATCAGCACAACCCCCATTTGATGCGTTATCTCATCCAGAACAGTATCTGGTGGATAGAGACCGTGGGTATCGACGGCATCCGTATGGATACCTATCCCTATGCTTACGCTGATGCGATGGCGCAGTGGATGAAAGAATTGGACGAGGAATATCCTAATTTCAATACGGTAGGTGAGACATGGGTCACAGAGCCTGCCTATACCGCCGCTTGGCAGAAAGACAGTAAACTGTCGAAAGAGAACAGTTACCTAAAGACGGTCATGGACTTCTCTTTCTTCGACAAACTGAGCCAGGCGAAAAACGAGGAGACGGATGCCTGGTGGGAGGGGCTCAACCGCCTGTATGGCTCTTTCGTCTACGACTACCTATATCCTAACCCCTCGTCTGTCATGGCCTTCATCGACAACCATGACACAGATCGCTTCCTGGGCAACGGACGTGACACACTCGCCCTCAAACAGGCACTCACCCTGTTGCTGACTGTAAAGCGCATTCCGCAAATATATTATGGTACGGAGATTCTAATGAACGGTACCAAGGAGGTGACCGACGGTAATGTGCGCAAGGATTTCCCTGGTGGATTCCCTGGCGATCAGCATAACGCCTTTACCCAGGAGGGACGCACCAAGGCAGAGCAGGACATGTTCCGATGGACGAGCCGTCTGCTACATTGGCGACAGGGTAACAATGTGATCATCAAAGGCAGTCAGACGCAGTTCATTCCCTATCAAGGCATCTACGTCATCGCCCGCCAGTATCAGGGAAAGACTGCACTCACCATCCTCAACGGTACGAGCAAGGCTGCCACCATGGATGTGAAGCGTTACACTGAGGTCATTGGCGACACCCAACGAGCCAAGGACGTGCTGACAGGACGCTATTATGACCTGTCGAAAGACCTGCAGTTACGCCCCCGCCAATCGCTGATTTTAGAATTTTAAGTATTAATCAAACTTAAAACGTATGATAAAAAGGTAGCAGTTACAAAAAAATTGCTACCTTTGCATTTAATATCATTTTACTTAAAAATAAAACTAGTATGGCAAATCTATTCTCATTAGAAGGCAAGAATGCCTGGATTACAGGTGCTTCCTACGGTATCGGTTTCAACATTGCCAAGGCTTTTGTTGCCGCAGGTATCAAGAACATCATCTTTAACGACATCAACGAGGCTGCCTTGGAGCGTGGTCTCAACAACTACAAAGAGGCTGGCATCACCAACGTTCATGGCTATGTCTGCGACGTGACGAAAGAGGACGACGTGAAGGCTCTCGTGGAGAAAATCCACGCAGAGGTAGGGCAGATTGACATCCTCGTCAACAATGCAGGTATCATCAAGCGTATCCCGATGCACGAGATGAAGCGCGCCGAGTTCCAGCAGGTCATCGATGTTGACCTCGTGGCTCCTTATATCGTGTCATCTGCCGTCATCCCTGAGATGATGGAGCGTCGTGAGGGTAAGATTATCAATATCTGCTCCATGATGTCAGAGTTAGGTCGTGAGACTGTCAGCGCCTATGCTGCTGCCAAGGGTGGTCTGAAGATGCTGACCCGTAACATCTGCTCTGAGTATGGTGAGTATAACATCCAGTGTAACGGTATCGGTCCGGGCTACATCGCTACCCCGCAGACTGCTCCTCTCCGTGAGCGTCAGCCAGATGGCAGCCGTCATCCGTTCGACTCTTTCATCTGTGCCAAGACTCCCGCAGGTCGCTGGCTGGAGCCTGAGGAACTGGGTGGTCCCGCCGTATTCCTTGCCTCTCATGCCTCTGACGCCGTCAATGGTCACGTATTGTATGTGGATGGCGGTATCCTCGCATATATTGGCAAACAGCCCTGATTTTTCAAGACAGATAATCATCATAAGAGGCTTCCCTAAAAGGAAGCCTCTCTTTTTAATAAAGATTTTGAACTAGCAGCACATTAGCCCCTCGGAGACAACATCTTCGAATATCCCATTCCCTTAACTCTCCTCTACAGGAACTTCGGGAGCAGTTGGTTTCTCGACTGGCTCCGTAGGTTCTGCAGGCTCTGGTTTCTTGGGAGCGGGCTGTTCCTTGTGTTTGACAGTGCTGTCGGACTTCGCCTTTGCGGGCGCAGCCCCTGGACGCTGCCACTGCTGATGCAGGAAACGGAGATAGGAGCCGTAGGTGTGGCTGCTATATGCCTTGAAGATATTGTTGGCAAAGAGGATGTCCGTGATCTTGTTCTCTGCCACGTAGGCGATGATGTCCTTGGTGAAATAACGGGAGTCGATGACATGAACCTCCTCGAAAGAGAAGAACAGGTAGCCTGGCAGCATATTGCCGAAACTGTCCTTGAGGATGATGACACGACGACCATTATGTGTGGAGGTACGTACCTGCGTCAGTTTGGTATCGCCACCCATCATCGTACAGTAGGCTCCTCCATGCCCGTCCTTGAACTTAAAGAAAAAGGGTGCCGTGAAAGGCTTTCCCTCACCCGTCACTTGATAGTTCTTGTTGATGTTATAGTTGGTATAGGTCGTGGTATACTCCACCCCTTTCGGCACGTAATACACGAAGTCCTCTGGGGCATTCTTGATAGAGATATCCTTGGAGTAGCCATACATACTACCCACATAGCCATGTGTCACCCTGCGCTCGTAATGGGAAAGGTCCTTGAAGGGTACACCAGCCACACGGGCAAACTCCTGCGCCGCATAATAGCCCCCGAGGGGCGACCAGTGGTGGTCTGTACGCAGGTAGATATCCTCGTTGGCATGTTTTCCCAAGACCGTATACACATCGACGGGTTTGACTCCAGGGTCGAGGTGTGCCACCACGTTACGGATGGTAGGCAACTGGCGGTTGGTGCGACTCTTCGCCTTGTCAGGGCAATAGAACTCCACCGCTGTAGGAATCACCATGCAGTAGACATTCACCTTATCACCAAACACCTCCTTGTATTTATTCGCTGCCTGCGCATAGCCCACACATCCCTTAGGACCGCCGCCATACGCCATCAAGGCACGTACCTTATCACCTTTGCCCACGATAATGATACCCGCATTGGCTATCTTGGCATTCTCGTCGGCATTGATATGGTTCTCGTACTCATCGATGGTCATGCTGTCTTTGGGCTCTTCGCCCTTGGCTGTCGGCTCTTGGTTGTCTCCTCTCTCCAGTTCCATGTCACCAGCCTGGAACTTCACGTTATCCTCAGAGGGGGCAATGGCAATGAGGTCCTTGATCTGCATGCTCAGTGTCATGAACATATCACGATAAGGCTCGCTGTCGCTGAACCATGTGGACACATCATTTGTAAACGAGCCGTCGGCAAGTCGCTCCCACGAGAACTCGGGGAAGGTCGCCAACTCACGTTTCTCCAACTCTGAGACAGTGCTGCGAGGGAACGTGTCGAAGACCACGACGAAGGCGAGGAAGACGATGGCGATGACAGCGATATAGAGGTAGTGCTTCATGACTGCTTATTGCTCCAGATAACGGTTATACGACTTATGGGTTGCCGCCGCATAGGCATGTCCCGCATTATTAGCGAAGAGGATATCCGTGATATCGTTCTTCTGTACGTAATGCACGATATTTTTCGTGAAATAGCGACAGTCGACTACATGGATCTCCTCGAAGGAATGGAAGAGGTAGGCAGGGATGGCATTGCCATAACTGTCTTTCAGGATCAGGAGGCGACGCCCGTTACGGGTGGAGGTCTTCACCTTGGTGGTATTGGTGTCACCATGCATGAAAGTCATATAGGCGGCACTGCTGCCGTCCTCGTAGGTATAGAAAAAGTTACCCTCCTCGGGCTCCTTCTCGCTCACCACCTGACGATGCTTTCCCAGTTGGTAGCGGATATACGTCGTCTGGTACTCCACATCCGTCGGCACGTAATAGACAAAGTCCTCTGGTGCGTTCTTCACTGCCGCATCACGAGAGAATCGGTACATTGTCCCCACATAGTCATGGATGACATGCTTCTCATATGTCGAAAGGTCGGCAAAAGGCAGTCCTGCTGTCGAGGCGAACTGCTGTGCCGCATAGTAGGCGCCCAAGGGAGCCCAGTGGTGATCCGTGCGGGAATAGATGTCCTCGTCGGCATGACTTGCCATCGTGTCAAACAGGTCGATGACCTTCACGGAGTCGGAGAGGTGAGCATAGATGTTACGTACTGTGGCACACTGGTCTTTCGTCCACTCCTTCGCCTCCTCGGGGCAGTAGATAGCCACTGCCGTAGGGATAATCATACAATACACGTTGACATCCTTTCCGAAGGTACGCATGTATCTGTTGACAGCATCCGCATAGCCCAGTCCACCATCCAATGCGCCACGGAAGGGCTCAAAGGCACGCACCTTCTCACCACTGCCTACAATGATGATGCCAGAACGGGTCAGACGAGCCTGTTCGGCAAAGACTCCCAAGGGGAGCATCCATATCAATAAAAGGTAATATAGTCTTTTGTTCATGTTCATCTTTAGAATCTTGTGTAAATAAACGCATTATTGGTGGCTCCTACCAACAGGGCGGTACTGAGTATCAGGATCGCTACTGAAAGGATGATGCGTGTGGTCGAGACCACGACGGACTTCATGGAGGAGTCGCCCAGCAAGCGGTCTGTCCACTCCCCGACGGTCGTACGAATCGGCAGACAGAAGAAGATGGCAACCACCCAGAGCCAGAAGTTATCCAGCAGGGCACTCTCGTCGACGAAATCGAAGTGGGAGGCGCCATTGCCGAAGAACGACTGGAAGAACACCACCATCTGATGGAAGTCGTCAAAATAGAAGATGCCCCAGCCTGCGATGACCAGCAACATGCTATAGATATGCAGGAACACGGCGGGAATCCTCTCATGGACTCGCAACAACGTGTATTTCTCCATCATCACGATCAGTCCGAAGTAGACACCCCAAATGATGAAGTTCCAACTGGCACCATGCCACATACCTGTCAGGAACCATACCACGAGGATGTTCACTGCCTGATGGCGGCGATTACCGCCCAAGGGGATATAGACATAGTCACGGAAGAAACTACCTAACGAGATATGCCACCTGCGCCAAAAGTCCGTGATGGAGTTACAGCAATAGGGATGGCGGAAGTTCTCGTTGAAATGGAAGCCCAGACAACGTCCCAGTCCTATCGCCATATCGGAGTAACCTGAGAAGTCGAAGTATATCTGCAGGGTGAAGGCGACAATACCTATCCATGCTCCTGCCGTCGTCAGCGAGTTGAGTCCGTTGACCAGAAACTGGTCGGAGATCTCCGACAACTGGTTAGCGATGATGACCTTCTTACCCAATCCCAACAGGAAGCGGTAGATGCCATTGGCAAAATCCTCCACTGTCACCTTGCGATGGTGTATCTCCTTTGCCACGGTGCCGTAGCGCACGATAGGTCCCGCAATGAGTTGCGGGAACATGGAGATATACAATAGGAGGTCGACGAAGCGACGCTGTACTGGTGACTCCTTCCGATAGACATCTATCAGGTAGGAGATAGATTGGAAGGTATAGAAACTGATACCTATCGGCAGGGCTATCGTCGGCACAGCGACCTCTATGCCGAGGTCACAGAGTTGTTGGGCAAGGAAACCCAAGTATTTGAAAGTACCCAAGATAGCGATATTGGCTATCAAGCCAATGACAAGGGCGAGTAGACGGTGCCGCTCCTCCCTGTTGATCCACAGTCCTACGAGGTAGTTGACCAATACACAGAAGAGCATGAGGAACACATAGACGGGTTCTCCCCACGCATAGAAAATCAGAGAGAAGCAAACCAGTACCAGGTTCTTGGCACGGTTGCTGCGCGTCCCCTCGCCAGAGAGCATTTGGCGGTCAACCCATGTCGCCACGAGGTAACTCAACAGGAACGCTGGGAGGAAGACGAAGAGGAAAAACAAATTCGAGAATACCATGATGCTGTCTTATTGCTGCACGATAGCCTTAACTTGTTCGTAGATATATTTCCCCAGCACTTTCGCTCCCTTGGCAGTGGTATGCACACCGTCTTTGGAGAAGCCCGCTGGTATGATGTCAGGACCATAGAACACATCGAAGGCTTCTGTCAATGGGATATAAGCCTGTCGCATCTCCATGGCGCACCCAGCGATATAGTTGCCTACCACAACTTGGTCGTCCACACTATTCTTGTTGTTCTGGGGAGGGGTGACGAGAATAATCCTCGCCTCAGGGAATGCCGTCCTCAATAATTCCATGTCATAGCACACACACTGGGTCAGTTGCGTGAGTTCTGAGGGTTTGTAATGGGCGATGCTCTTCACAGGCGGGAGATAGATGTCACTGGACCTCAGGCGCAGACAGTCAGGACGCTTGTCGGAAAACCACAGGTCGTTGGTGCCTGCCATGATGATAATGAGATCGGGGGCAACTTGCTTTCCTGCCTCCACCGCCTCTTTCAGACGGTTGACCTGATTGTAGATGACGTTATTGTCGCTGATGACTCCCACATTCTCCTTCGTGTCATAGACGGTCTGAGGAGTATGTGTCCATGTCGCCCCACTACGGGCATAACTACGACACGACTTGGGTTTCGCCAAATCCTTAAACCATTTGTTCCACCCTTGGGGCTTGTCGCAGGCGTCACCACCAAGGAACGTGTTGGAGTCGCCCAACAAGACGATATGGTAGGGCAACTGTGCAGAAGCAGTCAGACACAGGGAGAAAGCCAACCACAATAGTATTCCTATTCTTTTCATTATCAATACAATACTTTATCTGGGGTGCAAAGGTACAAATAAGTAAGAGAAGAACAAAATAATAACAGGATTTTTATCGCTCATTATCCAACTCCCGCTCCAACTGGTCAGTGCGATGCTGGAACTCGCGATAGGCGTTCGACAGGTCGCTCTTGGTGATATCAATTGTCGTATTCACGGGTCGCCAAGGGTCTCTGAGCGTATGCTGGAAGAGCCACTCGTAAGTCTTGCTGGTATAGAAATAGCGTGCCAAGGCACCATGCGAGGCACCAGACAACCAGTCGTAACGCAGTCTGCTGGTGATTCCTAAGGTCTTCATACCCGTCACCACCTTCTGTGACTCATGGACGGACACCGCACGGTCGGCAGTGCCATGGACGATCCACAGGGGCAGTTCACCCAGTCCACGATAGTCTTTCAGCGTACTACCCCCACAGAGGGCGATCGCTGCGGCAATCTTCTCAGGATAGGTGCCTGCGAAGTCGAGGGTGCCATATCCGCCCAGACTCATGCCCAGCACATAGACTCTTGACTCGTCGAAGACGTAGTTTCTCTTCATCCACTCCAAGATTTCATTCAACTTATGGGGATTCCACCATCCACCAGGATTCTGGGGAGCCACGATTAAGGCAGGTATCATGAGTCCTATCTTCACAGCGTCGATGCTGCCATAGCGCAACACCCTGTTAAGGTCGTGCCCGCAGAGACTTGCCCCATGCAGGAAGATGATCAGGGGTGTTGTCTCTTGGGTATAATAATACTCTTCCGGGGTATATACCCAGAAGTTATAATTGCCCTTGATGACATTCTTCTTTGCCGACAGCAGGTCGTACTGGGCATGAAGATGGACGAGGGAAGAGGTCAGAAGGAAGAGTATGATGAAAAATTTTCTCATTGGATGACGAATTTATAGATTTTAGTACCACGACAGCCTACCACCGCCGTATTGCCGATGGCGATAGGTGACGACTCGAAGTTAAAGCCGATGGTCTTCTTGCATACTATCTCACCCGTCTTACCACGGATGATGCGGATGATACCAGAGGCATCGCCAGCGAAGACAAACAACTCGTTTTTCTCATTATAGAAGGGGATGGGCGATGACCAAGCGAACTGTCCGTAGGGGACGGTATACAGGATCTTTCCATCTTTCGTGCTGAAGGCGGTCAACTCTCCTGCGGACTTTGCGGCACCGTTGCGACAGATATTGGCGAAGATGATGTCCTTACAGTCGCCATCACCCAGCAGCGGGCTGGCATACATGCCACCGTCGAGGGTCTTTCCTGGCAGGTTGATACGACGACAAGGGATATTCTGCTCCCATATCCGTTGCCCGTTCAGTCCGTTCAGTTTGATGAAATGGCAGATGCCCGCATCACCTTGCTTGTCGACCTCACAGGCGGTATATAGGTAAGGTACGCCGCCTTCCTCCCTGCACACCATCGTACCATCGGAGTCATCGTGGTTGTCGTAATACCACACAGGCTTCAACGTGTTGAGGTTGATACAGATGACATTCCCCTTGTTATCCGAGAAATAGCCGTAGTTGCGATAGACGCACAGACTCGACTCGATGCCAGGTGCCATACCATTCACACGGTAGCGCATCACACTGATACGGCGCAAGGCACCTTGGCTGCGCTCATATTTGTATACACTGCCGTTTTCACCACACCAAAACAGATAGCCACCTGCCACAATGGCATTAGAGTCGAAGGCGTTCCATCCTCGCCATGCCTTAGGGTCAGGACCAAAGAAAAAGGTGCGCTGGTGCTTCAGAAGGTCGAAAGCCTGATGCCCGAAAGGTCCTGGCTGACGGGGCACACCTTGTCCGACATACAGGTTATAGTATTCCGGGTCGAGCGACATGGTGCCTTTCACCACATTGCCTAAGTCCAAAGGCTCACGTGATGCCTTGCCCGTCTGGTAGTTGATGAAATACGCCTTGCCGCAGAGGGAGCCTACCATAATCTCCTCGTTGCCGAAATCAGGAGTCAGTCCTGGTGACTGTCTCTTGAACATCTCCATTTGCTCTTTGCTCCATTTCGCATAAAGCGGCTGTCCCGTCCAGCCAGAGCCCCCTCCCCATGTCCCGAAACGGGTGTGGGTGGTGTCGTAGGCGGTAGTAAACTCCCAAGCAATCTCCACATCATGGGGAGTGCCCTTCACACGTCCTCCGAAACTGGCGTTACGCAGCAGGTTCTTGCGAAACACGAAGACACCATCGCTTTTCTCGTAACGGTCGTCCAAGTCCTTCAAGGGAGTAGCCACCGAGTCCTCGTCCTCCACGACATACTTCACCTGCTCGACAGAGGCGTAAGCCGTATCGGGGAGGAATAATTGCTCGATGGAGACTTCTGTCTCTGTAGAGTCAACAGCCTCCGCCTCTTGGGTTTTATGTCCTGTACATCCTGCTATTACTAGTAGGCAAGTGGCAATAAATATCTGTTTCATGGATGTTGTTTTCGGTTCGTAATTATGGAGTCCTGCCATTGCGGGATGACAGACTCGCCTTTCGTCGCCTCCAGTTCTATCTCAGGAATCTCCACAGGCTCAGGAGCGTATGGTATCTCCGTCGGCTTCTTATAGACAGAAACCTCCACCACGGCGACACCTTGTGAGAGGATACCTAACTCACGGGCGGCACGGATTGAGAGGTCGATGATACGTCCTTTTACGTAGGGACCACGGTCGATGACCTTCACCACCACCTCTTTGCCGTTGGCTGGGTTCTTCACCAAGAGGAGCGTTCCGAATTTATGTGTCTTATGGGCACATACCAGACTATCGTTATACAACTTTTCCCCGCTTGCTGTTTTCCTGCCGTCCCACTTACGGGTATAGAAGGTTGCCTTGCCTCTCTGCTGGGCTTTCGTCGTCATACTGCCACTAGTCAATAGGAGGAGTAAAATGAAGAATATACGATATGTCATAGGCTCATGAATTGGTTCCAAAAGGCAAAGGTAAACAAAAAATTGCAAAACACCTTGGTATTTTGCAATTTAGCGCAATTGTTAGCAAATTTTCAATATTCAGTGTATTGGCAATTCACTCTGACGCTTTTTGATTCTCTTATAGGCGGAGGCTTTCTCCTCTGGGGTAATCTGGACGTTGGTATCTACGGGGCGACGAGGCTCTACGAGGGTATGCTGAAACAGCCAGTCGTAGGTGTCGGTCAGGTAGAAATAACGGGCAAGGTCGCCATGGGAGGCACCTTGTATCCACTCATAGCGCAACCGCTCATCGGCTCCTATTTTCTTCATGCTGTCAACGACTTTCTGGGACTCCTCGATCTTCACCGCCTTATCAGCAGTGCCATGGATAATCCAAAGGGGCAACTGCCCCAGTCCCTGATAGTTACGCAGGGTGCTGCCTCCACATAGGGCGATGGCGGCGGCGATCTTGTCCGGGTAGGTGCCTGCGAAGTCGAGGGTGCCATAACCGCCCAGACTCATGCCCAGCACATAGACTCGCTGAGGATTGAAGACATAGTTTTTCCGCATCCACTCCAAGATGTCGTTCAACTTATGGACATCCCAGTGTCCCTTCGGATTTTGCGGGGCGACGATGATGGCGGGAATGTCCAGCCCCATCTTCACCGCATCCAAAGGTCCATAGCGCAACACCTTGTTAAGGCCGGTGCCACGCAGACTGGCACCATGCAGGAAGATAATCAGCGGAGTGGTCTGCTGATACTGCCGATAGTCCTTGGGGGTATAGACCCAGAAGGGATAGCCGTCTGAGTGTACCGCCTTCCTCGAGGTCAGGTTGTCGTCCTGTGCCTGCAAACCTGTGAAGAGGGCAAGAAGGATGATGAGTAGTCTGGTACGCATTTACTCAGCAAAAGTAAGGATTTATTTTGAGAAAATGGCAAAAAAGCATGGGGAATCCAGGAGAATTATGTATTTTTGCGACATGAAGAGCATCATCCTTAAAATTATTGCCATCGCAGGTGGCATCCTCGTCACCTTATTATTAATAGCAAGTGCGGGGGTGGTTCTCCTGAACACGGACTCTTTCCAGAACAAACTCCTGAGAAAGACTACGGCGATGCTGTCGGAGAAACTAAGCACAAAGGTGGAGATAGACAGTATCCATATTGGTTTCTTCGACGATGACATCCGTCTCTTCAGACTGGAGATAGAGGACTTGCAACGACGGAAGATGCTGGAGATCAAACAGTTGTGCGTGGAAATCCAACTCTTCGACCTGCTTCGTCAAGAGGTGAACATCGACAAGATTACCCTTAGTGGCATCAAGGCGAATATCTACAAGCCCAAGCCAGACAGTGCCGCCAACTACCAGTTTGTGCTGGACGCTTTCAAGAAGGAGAAGAAGGAGTCAACGAAGGTGGTCACAGAGAAGAAGGAGAAAACGAAACTTGCCGTCGACCTCAACCATGTGCTCATCGAGGATGTGGCGGTGACCTATAACGATAACCATTTCTCCTTCGTTCAACTGCTGTATAAGAAAGGACTAATGGGAAATCAGGAGGCGGAAATCCGCGACCTGCACACCTCATGGGTGCATGTCAAAAAGAAAGACTCCACTCGTGTGGATAACCAACTGACGCTGGGTGTCGTCAGGGTCACTGGCGATCTGCAGGAGCAACAGGTGGAGATAGACGGTCTGCAATTCCAGACGGACAACCATCTGCCCCATAAGCGCACTGGCAAGCCCCACCGAGGCTGGTTTGACGCAGACCACCTGAAAGTCGTTGCTCACCTGAAGGCGACTCTTAACCATGCTGACAAAGACAGTATCGTCGGAATGCTGACGGAGTGTGAGGTGGAAGACCTTACCTCGAAATTTCATATCACCGACCTGCATTGTGGATTCCGCCAACAGGGTGAGCATGTCCACCTCAGTAATGTCACGGTAGGTATGGAAAATACCAAACTGACCTTTGTCGGTGGCGATATCCAAATGCCCAGTAAGAAACAGGGAAGACCCTTCCTCTTCAGCACCACTGTGATCACAGGGACGACGCTGCTCACGGATATCTCCCACCCCTTCGCCCCAGTATTGAAAGACTTTAGACTCCCCCTCTGGCTCAGCACGAAGTTCAGTGGCACGGATAGTAGTCTCGTCTTCCGTGATGTCGTCGTCAAGACCACCGACAATAATTTGACCGTCAAGGCATCAGGCGGTATCGATGGACTCAAGGACAAATACAAACTCAACGTCCATTTCAATGTCCATCAGATGGTGGCAAAGGGAAACTCCAAGGCACGTATCATCAATCAGTTTCCTGTCAAGAAATTCATGATGAAACAATTGCATGCCCTCGGAACCCTTTATTACACTGGCTCTTTCAATGTGCTGTGGAGGAAAGAGCAGTTCCGTGGTACCCTGGGTACGGCATGTGGTAAGATGGCGTTCGCCTTCCAACTGGATGAGAACAACAAATATCTTACGGGTAATGTCCGTAGCGATGCTTTCGAACTGGGCAGGGCGATGGACTATCCCGATATCGGCGCCATCGCCTGTCGCGCAGGTCTCAAAATCGATATTTCGAAACCTCGTACGGCGAAGATGCGTCGTATCAAGGGTGGAAAACTGCCTATTGGAAATGTCGATGCCCTCGTCTATAAGGCAAAATACAAGTTCGTCACCGTGACGGACATCGCTGCCCATATCGTCAGCGACGGTGCTGTTGCCAAGGGACATATCAATATGAAGGGGAAACTCGCTGATGCCCTATGCTCCTTCTCGTTCACCAATACCGATGAGATGAGGAAGACGAAGATAAAACCTGGTGTCCGCCTCAACCTCTTTGGAAAGAAGGACAAAGGCAAAAAGGAGGAGAAAAAGAAAGACAAAGACAAGGACAAAAAGAACAAGAAACAGAAATAAAGAAAGCAGCCTGCTTCCAGTGTTGGAGGCAGGCTGCCTTATATATAATAAGGTGTGATTACTTCTCTTCGATGTCATTCTCACGGATGGTACGACCCATCACGAGGAATGCCGTAGGAGCAGCGATGAAGATAGACGACAGGGTACCGAAGATAACACCCAGGATCATGGCGAATGAGAAACTGCGGATGCTGTCACCACCGAGGATGAAGATACACAGCAATACGATCAACGTCGTCACTGAGGTGTTGATGGTACGAGCCAGCGTCTGGTTCAGAGAACTGTTGAACAGGCTCTGACGGTCGCGCTTCGCATACAGGTTGAAGTTCTCACGGACACGGTCGAATACTACCACCTTATCGTTGATAGAGTAACCGATCACAGTCAGAATAGCACCGATAAACGTCTGGTCAATCTCCAATGACATCGGAACCCAGCCCCACAATACACTGTAGAAACCGATAACGATGAGGGCATCCAGTGCCAAGGCAACAATAGAGCCTACAGAGTAAGCCACGTTGCGGAAGCGGACGAGGATGTAGATGAAGATAGCCACCAAGGCGATAATGACGGAGATGATAGCACCGTAAGTGATATCCTTAGCCACGGAAGGACCTACCTTTGAAGAACTGATGATAGAACCACCCTGACGGATGTCTGGGTTCTTGAAGGCATCAACATTAGTCTGGTTCACCAGTCCTGCCTTCTTTAAGGCATTGTAGAGGATAGTTTCTGCCTTATCGTCAACCTGTGGGTTATTAGACTCGATATCCCAGTTGGTAGAGATACGAACGGTCTTACCATCAGTACCGAGGGCGATGACACTGGTATTAGCCTCCTTGCCTGCATTCTCACCAATGGTGTTGATGAAGGCACCAGCGAGGGTCGTACGTACCTGTTCTACGGGGACTTCCTTATCGAGAGTCACCACATAGTTACGGCCACCTGTGAAGTCGATGCTCCGGCTCAGACCACGAACGGCGAAGGATACACAGAACAGGATAGCAGCGACACCCCAGATGGTATATGACTTCTTGTACATACCCATGAAGTTGAACTTCGTGTTCTGCATCATGTTACGAGAATATGCGGTAGAGAAGGTAAGGTTCTGCCACTTGTCCTTCTTCATCTTGGCATCGTAGATCAGACGGGTCATGAAGACGGCGGTGAAGAACGATACACAGATACCGATCATCAAGGTGGTAGCGAAGCCACGGATAGGACCAGTACCGAAGACATACAGAATGATACCCGTGATCAACGATGTGAAGTTAGAGTCGAAGATAGCGGAGAAAGCGTTCGAGTAACCGAGGTTCAGCGACTCCTTGACACTATGTCCCTTGCGGAGTTCCTCCTTCGTACGCTCATAGATCAGCACGTTAGCATCCACAGCGGTACCCAGTGTCAGTACGATACCAGCGATACCCGGCATAGTCAACGCTGCTTGGAACGAGGTCAGAATACCGAGGGTGAAGAACAGGTTGAACAACAGGGCGCAGTTGGCAAGCATACCAGGGATGAAGCCATACAGCATCACCATATAGATCATCAGCAGCACGAAGGCTACGACGAAGGAGATGACACCCTGCTTGATAGACTGGGCACCAAGTGACGGTCCAACAACCTCCTCCTGCACGATGCGGGTAGGAGCCGGCATCTTACCAGAGTTCAGCGTGTTGGCAAGGTCCTTGGTATCCTCAATAGTGAAGTTACCCGTGATAGAGGAGTTACCGCCATCAATCTGGGTGAGGATACGAGGTGCGCTATAGACAGCATCATCGAGCACGATGGCAACGCCACGACCGATGTTCTGCTTGGTGATCTGACTCCAGCGGCGAGCACCGTCAGAATTCATCTGCATAGAAACAGAGGGATGACCCATCTGGTCGAACTCGTCCTTGGCATTGGTAATCACGTCACCCTCTAATGGAGCACGTCCGTTAGGCTCCGTAATCTTCAGCGCATAGAGTGCAAAAATGTCGCCACGGGTGTTCTCACCACCAAAGTCCTCTGCCTTGGCACCCCAACGGAGTTTGCACTCTGCGGGAAGTATCTGACGAGCAATATCGGAATAGATAACCTTGTTGACATCAGCAGTATCACGGGCATTAGCATAACCCACGATGGCAAGCCCCTGAGGCTGTGGCTGGAAGACTGCGAACAACGGATTCAGTTTCAGTGCCTCAGCCTTTGCCTTGGCATCCACTGCCTTGTCGTTCTTCTTGGCAAGTTTTGCAGCAAGGTCGTTAGCGTTAGCAGTCGCTGTGGTGTCAGCGGCAGCAACAGAGTCTGTCACAACCTCCTCTGCCTCACCGCCAGTAGCAGCATACTTCTGGTTCAACTGAGAGAGCAACGGGGCAATCTCCTGTGAGTTATAGGTCTCCCAGAACTCAAGGTTGGCACTTCCCTGCAACAGTTTACGAACACGCTCGGGCTCCTTGATACCAGGCATCTCGACCATGATACGACCACTCTGTCCCTCCAGTTTCTGGATGTTGGGCTGTACGACACCAAACTTATCGATACGGTTACGGACTACGTTGAAAGAGTTGTCAACAGCAGACTGCACCTCGGCACGGAGCGCGCGCTCCACCTCTGCGTCAGTGCTGTTGGTGCTGACCTTGCCCTTCATCTGCTGGGTAGCAAAGACGGCTGCCAAGGGGCGACCGTTGGAGTTCTGCTTCCAGTACTTGATAAACAGGGAGATGAAGTCGCTCTGACTCGTCTCCTCCTCTTTCTTCGCCTCTTCCATCGACTTCTTGTAGGCAGCATCTGACTTGTGGTCAGCAAGTACATCGACAACATCGGGTACTGAAACCTCCAAGATCACGTTCATACCACCCTTCAAGTCAAGTCCAAGACCAATCTCCATCTCACGGCACTGCTTGAAAGAATAAATTCCGCAGTACACTTTCTCGTTCATGATAGAGTCGAGGTACTCCTGACCGGCCTCTTCGCCCATTGCCGCTGCCTTGTTCTCATGATAGCGGGTCACGAACGAGAAGGAAAGGTAGAAGCAGCACACGAGTATCAGAACGACTGCAATAAACTTTACAATTCCTTTGTTTTGCATTTTGTTTGTTATATTATTTTAATTTATGATTTCGCTATTTTAGCCTGCAAATATACGTATTTTTCTTCACTTACCGAAATTTATCCGAGAATTTCGTATTTTTTTCAGTCTTTTCCACCTATTTTAAGCCAACAAACGATAGGATAATGGTCGCTGGCATCTATTTTACTGTCTATCTTACAGTTGTATGCCTCGACATCCTTGGAATGGAAAATATGGTCGATACGGAAGTAGAATCCTTTCTGATTATATGACAAACCGAGACCCGTACCCGTCTCCACAAAACAGTCTGTCAGCACTTTAGCAATGCGATAGCGGGAATATGAAATGGGGGTGTCGTTGAAATCACCACAAAGGATGGTAGGATATTGCCGATGCTCCTCCACATAACGGCATACCGCATCCACCTGTGGAGCCCTTTTTGAAGAGGATTCCGCCAAAATGACAAGAAGTTTCTTAGACTCCATGCGAGCGGTGTCTCCCCTCATGTCGCCTTTGATAATCTCCTGGTACACCTGACGGTCTTCCTTTGACAGATGAGTACCCTCAAAGTGATTGTTGATGACCAACAAAGTGTCCTTGCCTACCTGCAGATACCAAGCGACACTACCATTACTGGTGGACTTATAGGGAATCCGTTCCTTGCGTATAATGGGGAAACGGGTATGGATGCCTACGCCATTGATACTTAGGTCACTATGAATAAAATGGACTGTGTCGTTATAGGCGAATTTCTTCTCGTAATGTTGGAAACAGTAGCGTCGCCAAGTGTCCACATCCTCTTGTAGGCAGACAATGTCAGGATTCTCCTCAAACAGGTAGTCACGGATCTTCTCAAACCCCTGCTCATACTTATAGTTCCCTCCATACTCACAGACATTGTAACTAATGAGTTTGATGGCTCCTTCAGGGGGTGTAGACGACTTGAGATGAAGGGGCATATATATACTAATAGGTATAAACGCAAGGAGATAGCCCAAGACGGGAATCCAGATCATACGAAACTTGAAGATGAGCCAGAAGAACAGGAAGAGCATGTTTGCCAACAAGAAGAGCGGGAATGTCATACCCACACAGGACAGCACAGGATGGTCGATAGGATTCAACTGGTCGGAAAAACCTACCAGACACATCACGATGACGGTGGCGATATTCGCCCCTGCAATCATCTGGGTCGTGATTTTTTTCAGTTGCTTAATCAACTCTCCTGACTTTGATCGAACAACTTCTTCTTCTCCTCCTTCGTCAGACTATCATAGCCACTCTTGCGTATCTTGTCAAGGATGGCGTCTATCTCCTCTTGATTCTTACGCTTGGGCTTCTGAGACGGCTCCGTTTTCTCTGGCTCGTCAGTCCGACGACGCTGCTGACGTGAGGAATGCTGCTGACGCTCGTCAAAGCGACGCTTCATATTATCGAAGAACTCCTGTCCTCGGCTGCGTCCGAAGCCAGCACCCGAATCGGGGTGCTTCCTCCAGTAACGAATCATGATAAAGCCGAAAAGCATACCTCCTAAGTGTGCCGTATGGGCAACACCATCGCCTGGTCCGCTGAGCGCGGAGAACAGTTCAATAGCAATGTAGCCGATGACCAGCCACTTCGCTTTAATGGGGAAGGGGAACGGAATGATGAACAGCCGTTCATTGGGGAAGATCATACCAAAGGCTAACAGGATGGCATAGACGGCACCTGAGGCACCTATGGTCGTCCACAGGTTCAAGTAATCGGCTGTCAGCATCAGGGTTCCATTCAGATTGACATGCTCATAGGCGGCAAGTCCCTCTGCCATATAATTGACATACTGGGCTATCTCCTGTACCAGACCTGCCCCAATGCCGCATGAAATGTAATAAAAAAGGAATTTCTTCGGCCCCCATACTCTCTCTATCACCGCTCCGAACATCCAGAGCGCAAACATGTTAAAGAAGATGTGGGTGAAACCACCATGCAGGAACATGTAGGTGACAAACTGGTAGAGATGGAAGTCTTTCGCCATGAAAAAGTGAAGACCCAACAGAGAGGTCAGGTCAATGCCACGCAATTCCATCACCCATGTTGCTACAAACGCCAGAAAATTGACGATGAGCAGATTCTTCGTCATTGTCGGTATGTTGTTCATCCTAATGCTTTGCTGTCAAACGATTTATAATGTTTTATTGTCTTATTGTGTGCGCAAAATTACGAAAAATATCTGTTTTTAGGCACAAAATAGGGGTCAGATACACTTTTTTTCAAAAAAAATCTCATTTTTTTCCTATTTTTGTTTGTTTTCTAAATACTTTATTCTATATTTGCGACAGATTTCAGAGATTAAACCGATTTAAACTATTAATATTTATCTTTTAAAAACAACAATTATGAACAAGACAGAATTAATCGAGAAGATCGCAGCCTCTGCAAAACTGACTAAGGCTGATTCTAAGAAGGCATTGGACGCAACTATCGCAGCAATCTCTGCCGCTCTGAAGAAGGGTGACAAGGTTCAACTCGTTGGTTTCGGTACATTCTCAGTAGCAAAGAAGCCTGCTCGTGAGGGTATCAACCCTGCTACCAAGCAGAAGATTAAGATTGCTGCTAAGAAGGTTGCTAAGTTCAAGGCTGGTGCAGAACTTGCAAAGGCTGTGAACAAGTAATTTTTGTCAAGAAAAATTCAAGAGGCTTCCCGAACAGGAAGCCTCTTTTTTATATTAATTCTCTGCTAACGAAAAGTCGAGTTGGCGCTTCTCGATATTCGCACGAGCCACCTTGATGCGGATGGGGTCACCCAACTGATACTTATGGTGACGGCGACGACCCACAAGGCAGTAGTTCCTCTCATCGAAGTCGTAGTAGTCATCGTCGAGGTCACGCATAGGCACCATACCCTCACAATGGTTCTCGTCAATCTCACAATAGATACCATACGACTGGATGCCGCTGATATGGGCATCATAGGTCTCACCCAACTTATCAGCCATGAACTCCACCATCTTGTATTTGATAGAGTCACGCTCTGCCTGCTGTGCCACTAATTCCATATCGGAACAATGCTCACAGAGTTCCTCGTATTTCTGCTGGTTAGCACTTCTTGCCCCATCTTGGTACTTCGTCAGCAGACGGTGCACCATCGTATCGGGATAGCGACGGATAGGAGAGGTGAAATGGGTATAGTAGTCGAAGGCAAGTCCATAGTGCCCGATGTTATGCGTGGAGTACTTCGCCTTCATCATGGCACGCAGTGCCACTGTCTCGATGAGTTTCTGCTCTTTCTTGCCCTGACAACCGTCCATCAAGGCATTGAGACTCTTGGAGATAGCACCTCTCGTACCAGAAGTCTTCATCTTATAGCCAAACTTCACCACGAATTCACGCAACGTCTCCAACTTCGTGGGATCAGGCTGGTCGTGGATACGATAGGGCAGCGTCTTTGCCTTGGTGCCCTTCTTCACCTTGCCCACGCTCTCTGCGACAAACTTATTGGCAAGGAGCATGAACTCCTCGATGAGTTGGGTGGCATCTGTCGATTTCTTGAAATAGGCACGGGTAGGCTTTCCGTCCTTGTCGATATCAAAATGCAACTCCTCCCGATCGAACTTCACGGCGCCTCCTTTGAAGCGACGCTCACGCAGTTTCTTGGCGAGCCGATCGAGGATACGGAGTTCTCCCTGGTAGTCACCGTCCTTACCCATCAGTATCTCCTGCACTTCCTCATAGGCATAGCGGCGGTTACTCTTGATGACCGTATGGGCTATACGTCCTTTCTTGATATTTGCCTCCTCGTCGAGGGTAACGATGACGGAGTAGGTCAGTTTCTCCTCGTCAGGACGCAGGGAGCAGATGAAGTTGCAAAGTCGCTCAGGCAGCATCGGAATCGTACGGTCGACGAGGTAGATACTCGTGGCACGCTTCACTGCCTCCTTGTCGATGACGCTACCTTCCTTCACGTAATGTGACACATCGGCGATATGCACACCGACCTCCCAAAAGCCCTTTCCTACTGGACGAATGGATAATGCGTCATCAAAGTCCTTAGCGTCCTTCGGGTCGATGGTACAGGTGAAGATATCACGGAAGTCCTCCCTGCGCTTGATCTCCTGCTCTGTGATACCTGGTTCAATCTTCTCCGCAGCATCCTCTACGGCTTTCGGGTATTTATAGGGTAGTCCATACTGGGCGAGAATGGCATGCATCTCTACATTGTTGTCACCTTCCTTACCAAGAACGTCAATCACCTCACCCACGATATTCTTCGATTCCTTCGAGGGCCACTGCGTGATCTTGACAACAGCCTTGTCACCAGTCTTTCCGCCCTTTAGTTTCTTCTTAGGAATCAGAATATCATGTACGAAGATGTTTCCCTCGGTAACGAGGAAGGCAAAGTCTTTCTCCACTTTCAACTTACCCACAGCCTGATCCATCTTATGCGACAGGATTTCGACCACCATTGCCTCCTTGATATGTTTCTCACGACGAGCCATCATCGCTACCCGCACACGGTCGCCATTAAGGGCAAACATAGAGTTACGCTCTGAGACAAAGATGGGCTTACCACCATCATCGGGTTGGAAGGAGTTCTTGCCATTCGCCTTACGGATAAACGTACCTTCCTGCACCTGTGTCTTCAGGTTCAGACGGTAGGAGTTATCGGATGCCTTGGTAAGATAGTCGTCCCATGCCATTTCATCCATGATGTCGATAGCGAGCATTTTGGCTGGATGGGTGTCGAGTTTCAGGGCACGGAATATCTGCTTGAATGAGAATATCTCATTGGGATTCTCTTGGAAGAAGGTTTGCAGCATCTCTACGAGTTGCTTTTTCGTCAGTCTTTTTCCACCTTTCTTTTTACTCATTGTTTCGTAGTTTTTAGTTTCTTTGATGCAAAGATACAAAATTATTGAGAATATTTTGTACCTTTGTGCCCAAATTTACAATAATTATGAGAATACTCATCACAGGTGCCAGCGGTTTCATAGGCTCTTTTTTGGTGGAGGAAGCCCTTAAAAGGGGCTTTGAGACATGGGCGGCAATCCGCAAGTCAAGTTCCAAGGCTTACTTGCAGGATGAGCGTATCCACCTTATTGAACTCGATTTCTCGTCACAGGCACAGTTGGAGTCACAACTAAAAGGACACCAGTTCGACTATGTGGTACATGCCGCAGGAGCCACCAAATGTCTGCATAAGGAGGACTTCTTCCGTATCAACACCGAAGGTACCCAGCATCTGGTCAATGCTTTGCTGATACTTCAGATGCCACTTAAGCGTTTCGTCTATATCAGCAGTCTGAGTATCATGGGTGCCATCCGTGAGCAACAGCCCTATGAGGAGATACGTGAGAACGATGAGGCAAAACCCAACACCGCCTATGGAGAGAGTAAATTGAAAGCAGAGGAATGGCTACAGAGCCTCACTCCCTCGCACTCCCACCCTTTCCCCTACATCATCCTTCGCCCTACTGGTGTCTATGGCCCCCGTGAACGTGACTATTTCCTACAGATACAGAGCATCAAACGCCATGTCGACTTTGCCGTTGGCTATCAACAGCAAGATATTACCTTTGTCTATGTCACCGATGTCGTACAGGCGATTTTTCTCGCCTTGGAGAAAGGAGAGACAGGACGAAAGTATTTCCTCTCTGACGGAGAGGTCTACCAGTCGGTAACATTCAGCAATCTGGTACATGAGGCATTGGGACGACCATGGTGGATACGCATCACCGCACCTATCTGGCTGTTGCGTATCGTTACCCGCATTGGCGACTGGTGGGGCAAAAAGACAGGAAAGATGTCGGCACTGAACAACGATAAGTTCAATATCCTCCGCCAGCGCAACTGGCGTTGCGACATTACCCCTGCACGTGAGGAATTGGGCTATGAGCCACAGGTAAGACTTGCCGAGGGTGTCCGTCGCAGTATTCAATGGTATCAAGAAAATCACTGGTTATGAGAAGTCTCTGGGCTGTCGAGAAAATCATCTTTGCATATATCGCCTTTACCGTTTTATTAATGGTCTGCTTTTGGGACAAGCAGGTGAACATCGCCCAGATGTTGGTGATGCGTTTGGAAATGGTGCTTATCATTCTGGCGATGTGGATGCTCTATTGCTGGCGACCTTGTAAACTGACACGCCTCTTGCGGGTAACGGCTTTGATGCTGACACTGTCGTGGTTCTACCCCGACACCTACGAGGTGAACCGGGTATTGCCTAACCTTGACCACCTCTTTGCGGGATGGGAGCAGCAACTCTTTGGATGCCAGCCCTCCCTGCTTTTCTCACAGGTGTGCCCTTGGGGATGGTTCTCTGAGTTGATGTGCTTAGGCTATGTCAGTTACTTTCCTTTGATGGTGACGATCCTGCTCTTTTATTTCTTTAAGCGTTATGAGGAGTTCGGCATGGCTTCCTTTGTGCTGATTACCTCCTTTTTCATCTACTACACCATCTTCGCCATCCTCCCTGTCACGGGGCCACAGTTCTATTATCTTGCCGTGGGCACTGACAAGATTGCAGCAGGTATCTTTCCTAATCTGACCGATTATTTCCTGACACATAGTGAGCGCATGGCTGCGCCAGGATGGAGCGATGGTTTCTGGTATCACATGCTGGACATCACCCATGATGCGGGAGAACGCCCTACGGCAGCCTTCCCCAGCAGCCATGTGGGAGTGACTACTGTTATCATGCTACTTGCTGCCCACACCCGCAACAAGACACTTTTCTTCACTATGCTTCCGTTCTTTGTTCTGATGTGTTTTTCCACTGTCTATATCTACGCACACTATGCCATCGATGCCATTGCAGGGCTACTGACTGGTAGCGTAATCTATGTGGTACTCCGCTATAGGGCAAAAAAAAATGGAACTCCGCTGAGTTCCTAAAATCTTTGTTAACCTTAAATCTAATACTATGAAAAACACATTGCAAAGATACGAACATTCTGAAAATCTGCAAGTTCTGAGTGAGAAATTTTTCTGTGTCCGCACACTTTCTTGACATAAATCAACCAAAAGGAACGAATTTCAACGAAAAAATTTGGTTAGTTGCAAATTAATTCCTACCTTTGCAACCGATAACTAATACAAAATAGCAAGTGGGGATTTCGACATATCTGCGTCGGAATTCTTTATTTTTTTGAACAAATAAAAATTAGATAAGTATGGCTTATATGTCACAAGAAGGCTACGACAAGTTAGTAGCCGAACTACAACGCTTGGAGAGTGTGGAGCGTCCTAAGGCTTCCGCAGCCATAGCAGAGGCTCGCGACAAAGGCGACCTGAGTGAGAATAGTGAATACGATGCCGCTAAGGAGGCACAGGCACATCTGGAGGACAAGATCAACCAGTTGAAGGTGACTATCTCAGAGGCAAAGATTGTAGACACCTCCCGTTTGAGCACAGACTCTGTACAGATTCTGACGAAGGTGGAGATGACCAACCTCACGACCAAGGCGAAGATGTCGTACACCATCGTCAGTGAGAATGAGGCAGACCTCCGTGCGGGTAAGATTTCCATCAAGACCCCTATCGCCCAAGGGCTATTGGGCAAGAAGGTTGGTGACGAGGTGGAGATTCAAATTCCACGTGGCACTATCAAACTCCGCATAGAGAATATCAGCATCGCTTAGTTCTGTTCATCGTTAAAAATTCATCGTTATGGATATTTTCAGTAAAATCGCAGCGGGTGAGATTCCCAGTTACAAATGTGCAGAAACACCAGAATTCTATGCGTTTCTGGATATCAACCCGTTAGTAAAGGGTCACACCCTGGTGATTCCTCGTCGGGAGGTTGACTATTTCTTCGATATGGACGATGACGAGTTGGCTCGCTACCAGCAATTTGCGAAGCGGGTCGCTATCGCTATCAAGAAAGCATTCCCCTGTCGGAAAGTGGCACAGGTGGTATTAGGATTGGAAGTTGCCCATGCACACATTCACCTGATTCCCATGCAGAGCGAGGCTGATGCCGATTTCCGCAAAGAGAAACTGAAACTCACAGAGGAAGGGTTTAGGGAGATTGCCGAGAAGATACAAAAAGCGTTTGAGTAACCTCAAACGCTTTCCTTTTTATACGTAATCCTCCCCATATTTCATTCGTACCTCATTCACATATTTTCGTACGAGTGCTGAGGAGTCACCTTTCTTACAAATCAGCAGCACGTTATCATTCTCTGCCACGATATAACCATCAAGTCCGTTGATGACTCCCAACCTGCCTTTCGGCAGTTTGATAACGTTATTGTGTGAGTCCTCCAGCATCACTTCCGAGTCAACCACCACATTGTCACCCTCGCCCCTGCTCAAATACTCATAGAGCGCATGCCATGTTCCTAAGTCTGCCCATCCGAAATCGCAGTTCATGACACATACATTTTCCCCATGTTCCAAAACGCCTTGGTCTATAGATAAATTGGGATATGAGGGATAGTTCTCATTGACAAATGCCATCTCTTCCTCGATGGTGATGTCCAGACGATTGTTGTCAAAGCGGTTCAGCACTTCTGGGAACAACTGACGGAAACACTGGTTCAAGTAATGGGCATTGGCAAGGATAATACCTGTGTTCCAAAGGAACTCTCCACTATCCATAAACATCTGAGCGAAGTCACGTTCCGGTTTTTCTACAAACGACTTCACGGTATATATTTTGGCAATCTTTGCACGTTCAGGTATGATAATATCACCTTTTTGGATATAACCGTAACCTGGTTCCGGACGGGAAGGCTGTACACCCAGTGTCAGCAGGTTGTTATGTCGTGAGACGAAATAGAACGCCTCTTCAAGATTCATGTAGAAAGCCTCTTCGTTTAGCACCAGTTGGTCGCTGGGAGTGATGATGACATTGGCATCCGTATCCCTTCTACATACTCGCATGTTAGCCCATGCGACACTGGGAGCCGTCCCCCTATTCACGGGCTCTATCATCAGATTCTCCTCATGCAGGTCAGGAAGTTGCTCTCTGACGATAGGAGCATACTCCTTGTTGGTGCAGATGAACACATTCCTTTTGGGTAAGATTTTGGCAAAACGGTCGAAAGTCTGTTGCAACTGCGTACGCCCCATGCCAAAGAAGTCGATAAATTGCTTGGGCTTCTCATCTCTGCTGCAGGGCCATAGGCGCTTACCCTTTCCACCAGCGAGAATAATACAATAGTTGTCCTTAATAATTTCCATAAGAATTAGATTTAGTCTTTATTTTGCTACGAAGATACGAAAAATACTCATATCCTCCAAGGAAAAGATAGAAAAATCAAGAAAAAATAAAAATTTTCAATCATCAATTGTCAATTCTCAATTATTATTTGTATCTTTGCAGCCGAAATTTAAAGATTTCGGTTTTGCACTATTTTTGCATTTGCTTTTGAGCCCAGATGGCGGAATCGGTAGACGCGCTGGTCTCAAACACCAGTGGGGCAACCCATCCCGGTTCGAGCCCGGGTCTGGGTACTAGGTTCAAAAAGCATCCCTTGCAAGAGCACTCTTGCAAGGGCTTTTTTATTTTAAATCCTCGTCACCAGAAAGATTTGTACTGATTCATGTCGACAATCTATATCCCTCTCTCCGCCCAGTCGCCTCGATCAAGACTGCGATAGCCGATAGCCTCGGCGATATGGTGACTCTGCACATTTTCTGAGTTCTCAAGGTCAGCGATGGTTCGCGCCACTTTGAGAATACGACTATAGGCACGAGCAGAGAGTTTCAGGCGCTGCATTGCCATACGAAGCATCTCCATCGACCGTTCGTCAGGCTCAGCATATTCATGCAGCATCTTCTCTGTCATCATTGCATTGGAATGGATACCTGGGTGTCGTCTGAAACGCTCCTCTTGAATCTTACGTGCTCGGATAACTCGCTCACGAATAGCCTCACTATTCTCTCCTGGTTGCATCTTAGAGAGTTCTGTAAAGGGTACGGCTTGTATCTCACAATGGATATCGATACGATCGAGCAAGGGACCACTAATTTTGTTCATATACCTTTGTATCTGACCAGGGGTACAAGCACAGTGATGGGTTGGGTCACCATAGTAGCCGCAGGGACAAGGATTCATCGAGGCAATAAGCATAAAAGAACAGGGGTATTCCACATTGTACTTAGCGCGGCTAATCGTTATTCTACGGTCTTCCAGAGGTTGACGAAGAACTTCAAGGACACTACGTGACAATTCTGGCATCTCGTCAAGAAAAAGCACACCATTATGTGCCAATGAGATCTCTCCAGGCTGGGGATTATTGCCCCCTCCCACTAGTGCCACTTGTGAGATGGTATGATGAGGGGCTCGGAAGGGACGTTGGGAAATGAGACTTGTATCACGCGACAATTTACCTGCTACGCTATGGATTTGGGTGGTCTCCAGACTCTCACTCAAGGATAAAGGCGGTAAAATGCTTGGCAATCTTTTGGCAAGCATAGACTTACCAGATCCTGGAGGACCTATCATAATGAGATTGTGTCCACCAGCAGCCGCTACTTCTAAGGCGCGCTTGACACTCTCTTGTCCTCGTACATCAGAGAAATCGAGTTCAAAGACATCCTGTTGCTCATAGAACTCCTTGCGTGTGTCTATTTTCGTCGGTTCTCCTCTAGAACTACCGTTAAAGAAACGGACGACATCCATCAGCGTTTCCATACCATAGACCTCCACATTATTTACTACAGCAGCCTCCCGGATATTCTGGATGGGAACGATGAGCCCTTTGAAATGCTCTGCACGTGCTTTAATGGCAATGGGAAGTGCGCCACGCACAGGTTGCAACCTACCATCCAGTCCCAGTTCTCCTACCATCATATACTCTTTGAGGTGGTCACTCTCAACCTTGCCGTTAGCCGCTAAGATGCCAATGGCAAGTGGGAGATCATAGCCACTTCCTTCCTTTTTGATGTCTGCAGGAGAAAGATTCACAGTGATATCCATCACAGGCATCTTTAAACCATTATTCAAAAGAGCCGCCTTGATACGGTCGTAACTCTCTTTCACAGCAGTATCCGCAAGACCCGTCAGATGAAACTGAACGCCTCGCGACATACTTATCTCCACTTTTACCGTATTGACTTCCAGTCCATTGACGGCAGCACAAAATGTATTTACCAGCATATTGCAATGAATAATCTTGTTGAATAATTGATTCAAAAGATTCTGGTACAAAGGTAATAATATTTTTAAATAATTCACTATCTTTGCACAAAAATTTGAGAAAAAGCATGGGATTGATACGATTTTTGAAAGACTGGACACTGCCTACGGCGATTGCCGTAGGAACGGTGAGTTACCTGACTTTCTATTATATTCCACAATTGGACGCACTTGGCGATAGGTTGAGCCCCGTGTTCGATGTCATCTTCCCACTCTTCGTCTTCCTGACACTCTTCGTGACCTTCTGTAAGGTAGATTTCCACCAGATGCGACCGCATCGTTGGCATGTAGGGATTCTGGTGGCACAACTGCTGCTGGTGGGTGTCACGATTCTCGTTATCATCGCAGGACCACAGGCAGGAGGTGACGGTCTGGACATACAAGGGATGAGCAGCAATAGCGAAAAACTGCTCTGGGAAGCATTACTGACCTGTATTATCGGTCCTTCGGCATCGGCAGCACCTGTGGTGGCGGGAAAACTAGGAGGAAACATCTCGACCATGACGACCTACACGCTGATCTCGGCGCTTACCTCGGCACTGATGATTCCCTTGGTGTTCCCCATGCTGGAACCAGCAGCCAACGTGGCTTTTATAGAGGCATTTCTTTTAATCTTGCAGAAGGTGTCAACCGTACTACTATTACCCTTGTTGTTAGGATGGGTGATGCAGCACTATGTGAAAGGTGTGTGTCAGCGTATCACCGCCATGCCTAATCTGAGTTTCTACTGTTGGGCAATCTCCCTGTCCATCACCACGGGTATTACGGTAAAGAATATAATGCATAGCAATGCCTCGTTATGGTTATTAGCAATGATAGCCTTGACCACCTTGATGCTATGTTTCGTACAGTTTGCTATTGGCAGACTGATTGGTAGGCATCTGGGTGAGGAAATCAATAGCGGACAGGCTTTGTTTCAGAAGAATACAGCATTGAGTATCTGGGTGGCGTATATGTATCTGAATCCTGTTGCCTCGATAGGTGCAGGGTGTTATGTACTCTGGCAGAATATCATCAATTCAATTGAACTATATGAGGTAAAGGTAAGCAATTAGATGGACGAGATAAAAGTTATCGTATTTGACGCAGATGATACGCTGTGGGACTGCCAGTCATGGTTTGATGAGGTGGAACAGCGATGCTGTGACTTGTTAAAGCCATGGGCGACGGCACGGGAGGTAAGTGAAGGACTGTTTGCTACAGAGCATCAAAACTTGCCCCTGACAGGTTATGGCACGAAAGCATTCACACTCTCACTCATCGAAAACGCCATACGGCTGAGCAAAGGACAACTGACCAGTAATGATGTTATGCGCCTCATCGATATGGGTAAGGAACTGCTGCGATTCCCCACGAAACCATTGCCTGAGGTGCAAGAAACCTTGGAGGCGCTGTCTGAGTCTCGTCGTTTCCAACTGGTGGTGTTCACCAAAGGAGAACTGATGGATCAAGAGGACAAACTTAGACGGTCAGGGCTAGAACGGTATTTCTCACACATGGAAACAGTATCCAACAAGACGGAACGGGAATACCGACAACTGTGCGAGAACCTGGACGTGGCTCCAGAGCAGACGCTGATGGTGGGCAACTCTTTTCGCAGTGATATCGCCCCAGCCCTCACTGCAGGAGCATGGGCGGCACATATTCCCTATCATGTGGTGTGGGAACTGGAGAAGTCGGAGGAATATCCACACGAACGGCTTCACAAGATCGCCCATTTCAACGAGATATTATCTTTGGTATAACAACACTATCACAATAATAACAACAACAAAACACAAAAGACTATGGCACTGATTAATGAACATTTCCTAAAACTGCCAAACAACTACTTGTTTGCAGACATTGCCAAGAAAGTGAACGCTTTCAAGGCGACACATGCGAAAGCGGACATCATCTCATTGGGTATTGGTGACGTGACACAACCTTTGTGTCCTGCTGTTATCGAAACACTGCACAAGGCAACTGACGAGATGGCACAGCAGGCAACTTTCCGAGGATACGGTCCGGAACAGGGCTATGACTTTCTTAGGGAAGCCATTTTGAAGAACGACTTTCTACCACGCGGCATTCACCTCGACATCAGCGAGATATTCATCAACGACGGAGCGAAGAGCGATACGGGGAATATACAGGAACTGGTACGCTGGGATAATTCCATTGCGGTAGGCGACCCAATCTATCCTGTGTATATCGACTCCAATGTGATGATTGGGCGTGCTGGGGTACAAGAGGGTGGACGATGGTCGAACGTGATTTACATGCCCTGTACAGCAGAGAACAACTTTATCCCGCAAATCCCTGACCGTAGGGTAGATATCATATATCTCTGTTATCCCAACAATCCTACAGGCACTGTCATCTCAAAAGAAGAACTGAGGAAATGGGTAAGTTACGCATTGAAGAACGACGCATTGATATTCTATGACGCAGCCTACGAGGCATATATACAGAATGACTCAGTACCTCATTCTATCTATGAGATAAGAGGGGCCAGAAAATGTGCCATCGAGTTCCATAGTTATTCTAAAACTGCAGGATTCACTGGTATACGCTGCGGTTATACCATTGTACCGAAAGAGGTAACGGCATCGACACTGAAAGGGGAACGCATCCCTTTGAATCACCTATGGAACCGTAGACAATGTACTAAGTTCAATGGTACCAGTTACCTCAGTCAGCGTGCTGCTGAGGCAATATATACACCAGAAGGTAAGAAACAAGTGAAGGCGACCATTGACTTTTATATGAAGAATGCGCATGAGATGAAGCGAGCCCTGACGAGCCTTGGATTAAAGGTCTATGGTGGAGAACATGCTCCTTATCTCTGGGTGAAGACTCCTCATGAGACTCCCTCATGGCAGTTCTTCGAGGAGATGCTATATGGTGCACATGTGGTATGTACCCCTGGTGTGGGCTTTGGTCCCAGCGGCGAAGGCTATATCCGACTCACTGCTTTCGGGCAACAGGAAAAGACACAGGAGGCATTGCATCGGATAGAGAATTGGCTAAGCAGATAACTCTTGCTCCCATATAACACAAAAGAGCCTTAGGCTATTGCCCAAGGCTCTTTTTCCTCTGTGCCGCGAGCGGGACTCGAACCCGCACAGCCATTACTGGCCAAGGGATTTTAAGTCCCTCGTGTCTACCATTCCACCATCGCGGCAGCAGACATTTGCAGTTAGCGGGGGCAAAATTACGAAAAAACGAAGGAATTGCCAAATAATTTCCTGCTTTTTTAGTCATCACTCTGAGAAAACGGTGATGATATAGAGTCAACCAGCAAGTGCAATTTGCCTGCAAAGTTAGGCATAATGTTTGAAAAAGACCTCATTTGGTGTGAGGAAATTTAGTTTTTCCCTCGGTCTTCTGTTGATTTTTGCCTGTATGGACGCAATTCTCTTGTCA
>JAFUFD010000088.1 GCA_017470055.1 Prevotella sp.
CAACGAGCCTCACTACACGTCGCCAAACGCAAAACCCGCTCTCCGGAGCGAGACCGCCGACAGAGTTAAGTTGCAATGGCTTATGAATGCCATCCAGAACTTCAACCTCTCGCTGTCCACCCCGATGGACGCTATGCTGTTTATAGGAACGCTCCAACAACAACTGAAAGACTCTGACGACTAATGATACTCCTGCCTACTAAGGCTTTTACACATACGGCAACCGCTGAGCGTGAACAGTCTCAGCGTGACGCTCCAGCGGGCGGTCTCCCGTGAGTAGGCTCCTCACGGAAATTACCAGCCTCCTCACGAGAATTAGTAGGCTCCTCACGGAAAATACCAGCCTCCTCACAAAAAATAGCAGGCTCCTCACTGAAATGAGGAGCCTGCTCATGAAAATGTCCTGCCTGTCAGCGTCTCATCAACACCTCAGCAAGTGTCGCAAACGCCATTTGCGCTTCGCCCGTTTGTGTTTGTTTATACAATACCCTGGCTCATCATAGCGGAGGCAACCTTCATGAAGCCTGCCACGTTGGCACCCTTCACGTAGTTGATGTAACCGTCAGCCTGTGTGCCGTACTTCACGCAGTTCTCGTGGATGTCGTTCATGATGCGCTTCAGGTAGTTGTCAACCTCCTCGGCAGTCCATGACAGACGCTCTGAGTTCTGTGACATCTCCAGACCGGATACTGACACACCACCGGCGTTAGATGCCTTACCGGGAGCATACAGCAGTTTGTTGTCCTGGAAGATCTTGATAGCCTCAGGCAGTGAAGGCATATTGGCACCCTCAGCGACAGCGATGACACCATTGTCTACGAGCGCCTGGGCCTGCTCGCCGTTGATCTCGTTCTGGGTAGCGCAAGGCAGGGCGATATCAGCCTTCTCGTGCCAAGGACGCTCACCAGCGTGGTATACTGCGTTAGGATACTCCTCAGCATACTCCTTGATACGTCCACGCTCGACGTTCTTCAACTCCTTCACGTAAGCGAGTTTCTCTGCGTCGATTCCGTCTGGATCGTAGATGTAACCGTCAGAGTCAGACAGCGTCAAGGGGATAGCACCGAGTTGGATACACTTCTCTGCGGCATACTGGGCAACGTTACCAGAACCGGAGATCAGTACCTTCTTGCCCTTGATGTCGATATTACGGGTAGCAAGCATAGAGGTCAGGAAGTATACCGTACCATAGCCAGTAGCCTCAGGACGGATCAGTGAGCCACCGAAGGGGATGCCCTTACCAGTGAGCACACCCTGGAACTGGTGGGTGAGTTTCTTGTATTGTCCGAAGAGGTAACCTACCTCACGACCACCTACACCAATATCACCAGCAGGAACGTCCTCGTCAGGACCGATGACACGATACAACTCGTTCATGAAGGCCTGGCAGAAACGCATCACCTCTGCGTCGCTCTTGCCACGTGGAGAGAAGTCTGATCCACCCTTGGCACCACCCATGGGAAGGGTAGTCAGTGAGTTCTTGAAGGTCTGCTCGAAGGCAAGGAACTTCAGGATACCCAGGTTCACGCTCTTGTGATAACGGAGACCGCCTTTGTACGGACCAATAGCATTGTTGTGCTGGATGCGGTAGCCCATGTTGGTCTGTACCTTACCCTGGTCGTCAGTCCATGTCACACGGAACTCCAATACACGATCGGGGATGCAAAGGCGCTCGATGAGGTTAGCCTTCTCAAACTCAGGGTGCTTGTTGTACTCTTCTTCGATCGTGGGAAGAACTTGACTTACTGCCTGGATGTACTCCGGCTCGTTGGGGAAGCGTTGCTTCAGATTCTCTACAACTTGTGCTGCGTTCATAATCTTTTTCCTTTTTTGGTTATTATACTATTGAAATTTCTTGCTTTGTTTATTTCGGATGCAAAATTACATCAAAAATTTGAATTACCAAACATTTTATTAAAAAAATAAAGAAAAAAGTTTCTTTTTGTCACAAATTGACGCAAATCAAGCGAAAAATGATAAAAATATGCGGTTTATATGTGTGCGAAAACAACAAAGCCTGCCCTTAGATGGGCAGGCTTTGACTGGTATTGGATAAGCGTAAGGGAGTCTAATGGGTGAACGACAGTTCCTCTTTTCCCTCCACCTTATTAATATATATGGTGTCGCCATGCTGCAAGTCGCCATTGACGATGAGTTCTGAGATACCGTCCTCGATATACGACTGAATGGCTCGTTTCAGGGGGCGGGCGCCGAACTGCACGTCATAGCCCTTCTCGGCGACGAAATGTTTCGCCTCGTCGCTCAGGTCGATGGTGTAGCCCAGGTCGCCAATGCGCTTGTAGAGTCCTTGCAGTTCCACGTCGATAATCTGCTTGATGGCGTCGAGGTCGAGTTGGTCGAAGGTGATGATCTCGTCCAAGCGGTTGAGGAACTCCGGCGAGAACTGCTTCGACAGCGCCTTTTGCACGATGCTGCGGGCATGCTCCTTGTCCTGCTCGTTGAGCATCAGGGAGCCTGAGCCGGCACTGGTGAATCCCACGCCACGCCCGAAGTCCTTCAACTGGCGGGTGCCGGCGTTCGAGGTCATGATAATCACTGTATTGCGGAAGTCCACGAAACGTCCGTTGCCGTCGGTCAACCGTCCTTCGTCAAGCACTTGCAGCAGCAGGTTGAACACGTTGCCATGCGCTTTCTCTATCTCGTCGAGCAAGACGATGGAGTAGGGGTGACGGCGCACACGCTCCGTCAGTTGTCCGCCCTCCTCATAGCCCACATAGCCCGGAGGCGCACCGATCAGTCTCGACACGTTGAAAGACTCGGTATACTCGCTCATGTCGACACGGATAAGCGCCTCGCTGCTGCCAAACATGAACTCGGCGAGTTTCTTGGCGAGGTAGGTCTTGCCCACACCCGTAGGTCCCAGGAACATAAAGGCGCCGATAGGATGGTTGGGGTCTTTCAGTCCCACACGGTTGCGCTGGATGGCACGTACCATCTTCTCAATCGCCTTGTCCTGTGCGATGACGTGCTGTTTCAACTCGTCTGCCATGCCCTTCAGTCGGATGCCCTCCTCCTGCGCCATGCGCTGTACGGGAACGCCTGTCATCATCGACACCACATCCTGCACCTCCTTCTCCGTCACGGTCTGGCGGTCGTCGATGTCGCCCTCCTGCCATTTGCGGTTCATCTCGGCGAGTTGTCCCTCCATCACTGTCTGGCGGTCACGGAAACCTGCGGCGAGTTCGAAGTTCTGGTTCTTCACGGCGAGTTGCTTCTTCTCCGTGATCTCCTTCAGTTCCTGCTCCATCGCCGCAATCTCGGGCGGCACCTGCACATTATTAAGATGTACGCGTGAGCCGACCTCGTCGAGGGCATCAATCGCCTTGTCGGGCTGTTGGCGGTCACTGATATACCGGTCTGTCAATTTGACACATGCCGCCAATGCCTCATCCGTATAGATCACATGGTGGTGGCGCTCGTAATGGTCCTTGATGTTATGCAGGATCTGCAAGGTCTCCTCCGAGGTGGTGGGCTCCACCTGTACTTTCTGGAAGCGGCGCTCCAGGGCACCGTCCTTCTCTATCGAGTTGCGGTACTCGTCGAGTGTCGTGGCACCGATACACTGTATGGTGCCTCGTGCCAAGGCGGGTTTCAAGATATTTGCCGCATCCATCGACCCTGGGGTAGAGCCTGCGCCAATGAGGGTGTGTATCTCGTCGATAAAGATAATCACGTCGGGGTTCTGCTCCAGTTCCTTGATGAGTTGCTTGATGCGCTCCTCAAACTGTCCACGGTATTTCGTGCCGGCGACGACACCTGTCAGGTCGAGGGTCACAAGACGCTTGCCGAAGAGCATGGGGGAACACTGGCGGCGGGCAATCATCTGCGCCAGTCCTTCCACGATGGCGCTCTTGCCCACACCGGGCTCACCGATGAGTATCGGGTTATTCTTCTTCCTTCTGCCCAGGATCTCCACCACACGCTGGATCTCACGCTCACGCCCCACAACGGGGTCGAGTTTACCGTCCAGTGCCTGTTGGGTGAGGTCTGTCGAGAAGTTGTCGAGGACGGGTGTCTTCGACTTCGCTTGTTTGGTCTGTGTGGCCGTCTGACTGTTTGACGCCGTGCGCTGGCTGCCGTTGGGGGTCTCCTCTTCCTCCTCGTAGTCCTCGTCGGGCAGTCCGATGCCGTTCTTGACGCTCAGCAGCGTCAGTGTATCCTCGTAATTCATATTGTTCATCTCTAATACTACTTTTGCTCCGTTGTCTACTTGGTCGTGCAGAATGGCGAGCAGCAGGTGCTGTTCGTCGACACGGGTGGTGCGCTGGATACGTGCCTCCAGCACCGCCAGTTTCAGGATATTGCTGGCTTTCTCGTTGAGTACCAATTCGTTGGTATTGATAGGCATGCCGATCTCGTCCTCACGCACACGTGACTCCAATGCCGTCTTCACGTTCGACAGGTTGATGGCGAGACGGCGGAACACGTCGCTGACGGGTCCGTCCTTCATGCGCATGATACCGAGCAGCAGGTGCTCCGGTCCCACGCTCCTGCTGGCGAGTCGCGCGGCTTCCTCGCGTGAGTAGGCGAGAATCTCTGATACCTTAGGTGAAAATTGACTTGTCATACACCGGTCTACTTGCAAACATCGTGCCAAAAGAAAATCCGTGACTTTATAGATGGAAGATGAAATAAATCTTAATTTATTTTGCGCTTTGCTCACTTATTCGTACCTTTGTACGCTATTTGGAAAATAGGCAAAACGCGTCAGCGGGCTTAAAAAGTGCCTTAAACGCAAAATCGTGATAAAATTGGAAAGTTTAAAAATTGAAAGTTAAAGTATAATGGATCAGACTTTTGACAACGACAGAATTATCAAAATCAACATCGAGGAGGAGATGAAGTCCTCGTATATCGACTACTCCATGTCGGTTATCGTGGCTCGTGCGCTGCCTGATGTGCGTGACGGTTTCAAGCCAGTACACCGCCGTATCCTGTACGGTATGATGAACATCAACAACGTGTCGACACAGCCCTATAAGAAATGTGCCCGCGTCGTCGGTGAGGTGCTTGGTAAGTATCACCCCCACGGCGACTCCTCCGTCTACGGAGCGCTGGTGCGCATGGCTCAGGACTGGAACCTGCGCTATACGCTGGTGGACGGACAGGGTAACTTCGGTAGTGTGGACGGCGACTCTCCTGCCGCCATGCGTTATACGGAGTGCCGCCTCTCGAAGATGGGTGAGCATATCATGGACGACCTCGACAAGGAGACTGTCGACATGATGAACAACTTCGACGACTCGCTGGTAGAGCCTACCGTGATGCCGACGAAGATTCCCAACCTGCTGGTGAACGGCGGCAACGGTATCGCCGTGGGTATGGCGACGAATATGCCGACCCATAACCTGGGCGAGGTGATTGACGGTTGCTGTGCCTATATTGATAATCCTGACATCGACACGGAGGGATTGATGCGGTATATCCCGGGTCCAGACTTCCCCACAGGAGCCTATATCTATGGCTTGCAGGGAGTAAGGGATGCCTACGAGACGGGTCGTGGACGTATCGTGATGCGTGCCAAGGCTGAGATAGAGAGCGGAGAGACGCACGACAAGATCGTGGTGACGGAGATTCCCTATGGTGTGAACAAGGCAGACTTGGTGAAGTATATCGCCGACCTTGCCAATGAGCATAAGATTGAGGGTGTGGCAAACGTCAACGACGAGTCAGGTCGTCAGGGCATGCGCATCGTGGTCGACTGCAAGCGTGACGCTAATGCCAATGTGCTGCTTAATAAACTATTTAAGATGACTGCCCTGCAGAGTTCATTCTCAGTGAATAACATTGCTCTGGTGAAGGGTCGTCCCCGCTTGCTGAACCTCAAGGAGTGTGTGAAGTATTTCGTGGAGCACCGTCACGACGTGACCATCCGCCGTACCAAGTACGACCTGCGCAAGGCACAGGAGCGTGCCCACATCTTAGAGGGATTGATTATCGCCGTGAATAATATCGACGAGGTCGTACACATTATTAGAAATAGTAAGACCCCCAGTGATGCCCAGCATAACCTGGAGGAGCGTTTTAACCTCGACGAACTCCAATCGAAGGCTATCGTGGATATGCGCCTCGCCCAGTTGACGGGTCTGCGTGTCGACCAACTCCACCAGGAGTTTGACGACTTGCAGAAACTGATTGCCGACCTGCAGGAGATTCTCGACAACCCCGAGCGTTGCAAGCAGGTGATGAAGGACGAGTTGCAGGAGGTGAAGGAGAAATATGGCGACGAGCGTCGTACGGAGATTATTCCCTTCGACCATGAGTTCAATGCCGAGGACTTCTATCCCGATGATCCGGTGGTTATCACCATCTCGCACATGGGCTATATCAAGCGCACCAAACTCGACGAGTTCCATGAGCAGGGTCGTGGCGGTGTCGGTGCCAAGGCGGCACGCCATCGTGACAACGACTTCACCGAGTATATCTATCCTGCCACGATGCATAACACGCTGCTCTTCTTCACCCAGAAGGGGCGTTGCTACTGGCAGAAGTGCTATGAGATTCCTGAGGGCGACAAGAACTCGAAGGGTCGTGCTATCCAGAATATGCTGAACATCGACCCCGATGACGCCATCAACGCCGTACTGCGCATCAAGAACTTCAACGATACGGAGTTCCTGAACAGCCATTATGTCGTCTTCGCCACGAAGAACGGTATCATCAAGAAGACCTGTCTGGAGGCCTACAGCCGTCCACGCACCAATGGTGTCATCGCCATCAATATCAATGAGGGCGACAGGGTGGTAGGTGTCCGTCTGACCAACGGCAAGAACGAGTTGCTGCTCGCCAACCGCAACGGTCGTGCCGTCCGCTTCAATGAGGATCAGGTACGTGCGATGGGACGTGTCTCTACGGGTGTGATCGGCATGCGTCTTGACGGTGGTGACGATGAGGTCATCGGCATGGTATGTGTCAACGACCCGCAGCAGGAGACCATCATGGTAGTCAGTGAGAACGGCTACGGCAAGCGCTCCGAGGTAGAGGACTACCGCAAGACCGCTCGTGGCACGAAGGGTGTGAAGACGCTCGAAAAGACGGAGAAGACGGGTCGCCTGGTGGCCATCAAGGTGGTGACTGACGAGAACGACCTCATGATCATCAACAAGAGTGGTATCTTGATTCGCCTAAAGGTCGCTGACGTGCGTGTGATGGGGCGTGCCACCCAGGGTGTGCGCCTGATTAACCTGACGAAGAAGAACGACACCATCGCCTCTGTGTGCAAGGTGATGTCCAGTCAGGACGAGGAGGAATACGCCGAGAGCCCTGAGACTACAGAGAATTCCGAGAACCAAGAATAAATGTTTAACCAATATTAAAGACTTATGAAAAAAGTAATGATGATGGCCTTGGCACTTGTAGCAAGTGCTACCGCCTTTGCCGGTGACAGTGACGCCTTGAAGGCTGTTAAGAAAGCGAAGACTTATGCTGATGCGGCGCAACTTGTGAAGACCTCTACTTTCGCCAACGACGAGGAGAAGGCTGCGGCATACAATAAACTGGTGGACCTCGCTCTGCAGAAGGTCACCAAGGAGACGGGTACCATCGCCCAGAACCAGGCTGCCGTACAGTTGGGCACAGGTAAGGAAGAGGCATACGACACCCTCGGACTCGGTGATGCCCTCTGCGATGCTATCTGTGCGGCTATCGAGTGTAATAAATACGACCAGTTGCCAAATGCCAAGGGCAAGGTGGCTCCTAAGTTCGACAAGAAGAACGCTGAGCGTATCTGGCCCGTGCGCAGTCATCTGGTGAATATCGGTCAGGAAGAGGCTCGTAAGGGTAATAACGCCAACGTGCTGAAATACTGGGGTGCTTTCGTTGACTCAGACGCAGACCCGCTGTTTGCCGCTCAGGACCACGAGTCAGAGAAGGGCTATATCGGACAGGTCGCCTATTTCGCAGGACGTTATGCCTTTGAGGCTAAGGAACTGGAGCGTGCCGACAGATATTTCGACGTCGCCATGCAGGACCCCGAGCAGAAGAAAGAGGCACTGACCTTCAAACTCTATGCTGCCGGCAGCAACCTGAAGGACAGGGCAGACTCTTTGCAGTATGTGGAGAAACTGAAGGGTATCTATGCCCAGGAGCCCGATAATGACGTGATCCTCGACAAATTGTTCTCTGTCTATGACGGTATGAAGGATAAGGAAGCCCAGATAGCACTGCTCGACAACCACCTCGCTAACTATCCTAATAGTTTCGCTGCCCTTGCCAACAAGGGAATGATGGCTATTGCTGACAACAATGCCGAGGAGGGTGCCAAGTGGTTGCGTAAGGCTGCCGTGGCAAGTCCTGAGAATCCCGTGATCCAGACTTATCTGGGCACCTGCCTGAGCGTACAGGCTGGTCAGACTGACGATGCCGCACAGCGCAAGGCTCTCTATCAGGAGGCGGTGCAGGCTCTTGACAAGGCTAAGCAACTCGACCCCAACAAGGCACAGGCTAACTGGGGCTACAACCGCTATCAGGCATACTATAACCTCTATGGCGCTGATGCTCCTGAGACAAAGGATGCTGAGTTGGACGCTAAATAAACGAATTTAATACTTGCAGATGAAGAGGCAAAAGACGATATCGCTGCTTCTCCTACTGCTCATGATAACACCGTGCCTGTGGGCTCAGAAAAAAGAGTTCAGTCAGGCACGGTCTTATATCAAAAGCGGCAAGGACTACGACAAGGCGGAGAAACTCATGACCGACTTGCTGGAGAAGGATGCGGCAAACAAACAGAACATCAAGATCTACGAACTGTGGTTCCAGGCTGTCACGAAACAATACGAGGCAGCCAATGAGCAACTGTATCTGAAACAGAAGTACGATACCGCTGCCTTCTTCAATCTGACACGGAGACTCTACAGTATTGCGGAGTCACTGGACTCGCTCGACTGCCGACCCGATGGGAAGGGTAGGGTGAAGCCCGCCTTCCGGAAGGACCATGCCGCACTGCTCGACCAGTTGCGCCCGAACCTCTACTTCGGAGGCACCTATTTCCTGCGGAAGGAGGATAATATGACTGCGTTCGACTTCTTTGAGACCTACCTCAGAGCCGATAGCCAGCCGCTCTTCACGGGCTATGACTACAGCAAGACTGACAAGCGGATGGCGGAGGCTGCCTACTGGGCTGAGAGCGCAGGCTATAGGATGCAGGACGCAGAACGGACTTTGCGCTACTTCGACCTTGCCGTGGCGGACACGGCGAAAGCACGCTATGCCATGCAGTACGCCTGTGAGGCCTATCGCTGGCAAAAGGACGATGCCGCCTACCTCGCTGCCCTTAAAAGGGGCTTTGAGGCGTACCCCGACTTCCCTTATTTCTTCCCCCGGCTGATAGACTATTACAACGGGAAGGAGCAACCGGACTCCGCCCTCTATTATGCGGAGGAGGCACTAAGGACCAATCCCGATGCGGAACTGTTCTTGCTTGCCAAATCGGTGGCGCTCCTGAATCTTGAGCGTTACGATGAGTGTATCACGGTGAGCGAGAGGCTCATGGCTCTTAACGACTCTCTTGCCGAGCCCTATTTCAATATCGCCACGGCAAAACTCAACCAGGCGTTGGTGATGGACAGGGAGGATATGTCACGCAGGTATCGCAAGGAGATCCAGAAACTGTATATGGAGGCGCGACCCTATATGGAGACCTATCGGAAACTGGCTCCCAATGAGGAAAGGAAATGGGCTCCGGCGCTCTACCGCATCTATCTCAACCTGAATATGGGGAAGCAATTCGAGGAGATAGACAAGGTGATGAAGAGGCTATAATGCTAAAAAATCGAAAATTAATGCACACGGCGTATTAGTTTTCGATTTTTTTCTTATCTTTGTAAACTAATCGAATAAGGAATCTAAAACAAACTAAATATTTGTAGTATTATGGAAAATAACGAACTCATTGCTCAGTGTGAGGCACGGGCGAAAGAATGGCTCTCTCCAGCCTTTGACGAGGAGACACGTAAGGAAGTACAGGCAATGTTGGACAACCCCGACAAGACAGCCTTGGTAGACGCTTTCTATCAGAATCTGGAGTTTGGTACGGGTGGACTCCGTGGTATCATGGGTGCTGGTACTAACCGTATGAACAAGTATATCGTAGGTATGGCAACACAGGGCTTCGCCAACTATATCCTGAAGGCGTTCCCTGGCAAGCAGTGCTCTGTAGTGGTGGGTCACGACTGCCGTAATAACGGACGTATGTTCGCAGAGACCGTTGCCGACATCTTCTCTGCTAATGGCATCAAGGTTTATCTCTTTGAGAGCCTGCGTCCTACCCCAGAGATCTCTTTCGCTATCCGTGAGTTAGGCGCACAGGCTGGTGTGAACGTCACCGCTTCCCACAACCCCCGTGAGTACAATGGTTACAAGGCATACTGGGATGACGGCGCACAGGTACTGTCTCCACACGACACTGGTATCATCGACGAGGTGAACAAGGTGACTATCAACGACGTGAAGTTTGAGGGTAATAAGGAACTCATCGAGATTATCGGTGGTGAGATGGACTGGGACTATATCCAGGCTGTCCATGAGGCATTGATCGACCAGGAGGTCATCAACCGCCAGAAAGACCTGAACATCGTTTACTCCGCTATGCACGGCACAGGTCGTCATATCGTTCCTATGGCACTCCGCTCTTGGGGCTTCCAGAATATCCATGTCGTACCAGAGCAGATGGTCGTTGACGGCAACTTCCCAACGGTTGTCTCTCCAAACCCGGAGAATGCTGAGGCGATGACATTAGGTATGAAACTCGGTACTCGTCTGAATGCCGACCTCGTGATTGCCTCCGATCCGGACGCTGACCGTCTCGCTATCGTTGTTCGCAACCCGAAGGGTGAGTGGGAGATCATCAATGGTAACCAGACAGCGATGATGTTCTGCTGGTATATTATCACCAACCGTAAGAAACTCGGTCTGATGAAGGGCAACGAGTTTCTGGTGAAGACCATCGTGACCTCTGAGGTCATCGCACAGATTGCCAAGAAGAACGGTGTGGAGTTGTTCGACGAGTTCACAGGCTTTAAGTGGATCGCATACCGCATCCGTGTGAACGAGGGTAAGAAAAAGTACATCGGTGGTGGTGAGGAGAGTTTCGGCTTCCTGCCATTTGACAAGGTACGTGATAAGGACGCTCCTGCCTCTATCTGTCTGATTTGTGAGATTGCTGCATGGGCAAAGGATCAGGGCAAGACACTCTACGACCTCCTGATGGATATCTACGCTGAGTATGGCTTCTCGAAAGAGACGACCATCAACGTGGTGAAGCCAGGTAAGAGCGGTGCCGACGAGATCAAGCAGATGATGGAGGACTTCCGTAAGAATCCTCCTACGGAGATTGGCGGTTCTAAGGTTTGCGTATGGAAAGACTACCGTTCTCTGGAGCAGAAGAATGCCGATGGCAGCGTATCCAAGATTGACATGCCAGCCACCTCTAACGTGCTGCAGTGGTTCTGCGAGGATGGTACGAAGATCAGTGTACGTCCTTCAGGCACGGAGCCGAAGATTAAGTTCTACTGCGAGATCAAGGATCCTTCCTTCAAGTGCGCAGGTTGCTACGAGCGTTGCACCAATGCCGCTATGGAGAAAGTTGCCGCCATCAAGAAGAGCCTGAACTTAGACTAATCATTTAAATGATAATAAAAAAGGAGGGATTGTGCGCACAATCCCCCTTTTTTTATTATCTTTGTAGGCAATAAACAGAACCAGAACGGAAGATAGAGGCGATTATTAAAGAGTTGGGAGAATAATTATGTCGCAGATGTATATACCACCTTTTAATATAACAGAAAAAATACTGAACTTGATTTCGGAGATATCGGAGCAGGTGGGTTTGCTTCATACCCGGATAGGCAATGATGTGCCGTCGCCTCTGCTTCGTAAGAAGAACCAGATAAAGACCATCCACTCGTCACTTGCCATTGAGAACAATACGCTCACGCTGAAACAGGTGACAGACATCGTTGATGGCAAACATGTACTGGGGGCTCCTGACGAGATACAGGAAGTGAAGAATGCCATTGAAGCCTATCGCTTGATGAAGGACTTGGATGCATTTAAAGAAAAGGACTTGTTGCGGGCACATGGTCTGATGATGAAAGACTTGGTACGCCATGCGGGACACTATCGACAGGAAGGTGTAGGGGTGTTCGACGGTAATGGCAATTGTCTGCACATGGCTCCACCACCAGAGCGTGTTCCTGAACTGATGGGTGACCTGTTCCGATGGGTCCAGTCCTGCAAAACGCACCCGCTTATCTACTCCTGTGTGTTCCATTACGAGTTTGAGTTCATTCATCCCTTTATTGACGGCAATGGGCGAATGGGACGCTATTGGCAGACAATGTTACTTAGCCAGTGGAAAGGACTCTTTGCCTGGCTACCCGTTGAGACTATCGTAAGAAAACATCAACAAGACTACTACAGCGTGATTGCCAAGTGTGATGCTGCTGGTGAGAGTACGCAGTTTGTGGAGTTTATGCTCAGATGTCTGCTTGAGGCAATGGAAGACTACGAAGAGTCGGATGAGGAGAACATAGCAGAACTGCACGATAAACTGCACGATAAACTGCACGATAAATTTCCTGAACTCTCAGAGAAGGCATGGGGAGTACTGGATATCATAAAAGAGCATCCAGGATTCAATGCTGACGAGATAGGGGCGATGATATCACTCTCATCACGTCAGGTGAAAACATATATCACCTCTCTGAAGAAAGCAGGGCTGATTGTTCGTGTAGGTAGTAATAAAACTGGGTATTGGAAAATAAACATTGAATAATTGATGAAGTATCTACTAAAGGGTTTGCTTTATTTAAAGAATTAGAAGGAGAGTAGGTGCTTTTCGTCGTAGACCGTAAGGACCTGGACTATCAGACGATGCGAGAGTATGACAACTTCGAGCCGAACTGTGCCAACTCCAATACCTCCGCACAGATTCTGCGCAAGCAGATGAAGGACGACCAGGCGACCATTATCATTACGACGATACAGAAACTGTCGAACCTGCTGAAGCCAAAGATTTTCGATAATGACGAGCAGTTGCGTGACATCGTGACGAACTATATCATCAGTCATTTCACGGAGAAGACCAAGCAGAATAAGTTCAATAGCATCCTTGCCGTGGATGGCGTGAAGACTGCCATCAAGTATTATCATGAGTTCAAAAAACAACTGCAAGAGCCAGGGACTCCCCGCCTGAGGATAGCCACTATCTTCACCTACTCTGCCAACGAGGAAGAGGAGGACGAATGGGGCTTCAGCGAGGGCGAGAACCCAGAGAACACGGAAGGGCTGGACTTGCAGTCGAGGGATGCCCTGCAAAAGGCAATCAACGACTATAACCAGATGTTCGGCACGACCTACTCGACAGAGGGAGACAGTTTCCAGAACTACTACAAGGACGTGTCGCAGAAGATGAAACGGAAGGAGTTGGATATCCTGATTGTGGTGGGTATGTTCCTGACTGGTTTCGATGCCAAGACCCTGAACACGCTATGGGTGGACAAAAACCTGAAGATGCACGGACTGCTGCAAGCATACAGCCGTACCAACCGTATCTTGAATGCTGTCAAGAACTGTGGTAACATCATCTGTTGGATGCCATCCTATGCGTTTATAAGTCCCTATGTATTCGATGTGAAGTGCCGTTGTAACCAATCGTTACAAGCATCCTAATCGGTTGTCGACTCCAGTCGACAGACCGGTTGACTCCAGTCAACCGATCGTTCGACTCTAAGTCAACCAGTCTGCCGACTCTAAGTCAACCGATTGTTTGACTCTAAGTCAACCGGTACATGGGAATGATTTGTGGTAACAAAAAAGCGAGCCAAAGTAAACTTTGCTCGCTTTTCTTACATTTTGTGATTCCGTAGGGATTGAATATCCCTATACGCTGGCGCCAGCCATCGTACAAAGAAAAAAGGAACCTTAAAGATTTGAAAGTCAACTTTCATCTTTAATTTCCCCTTTTCTTTGTGATTCCGTAGGGATTCGAACCCTAGACCCACAGCTTAGAAGGCTGTTGCTCTAATCCAACTGAGCTACGGAACCGACCATATTTTTGAAACTGGCTGCAAAATTAAACAAAAAAAGGGAGATAACCAAATTTTACACCTTAAATCTGATATAGGTACGGTCGTCAAACGAGTCTTGCCCTTTCATGAATGCCTTGCTGGCAAGGAAGGTGTTGATGTTCAGAGGGTCGTTCTTCTTCTGTTCCTCCAATTTCTGCTCACTCTCAGCAAGGGTGGGACAGAGAAAGGGATAGCCGTCTGTGGCAAAGACAATCTCGTGAGGTTGGAAGTCGAGGGTGATGACTGGCACATGCTTTTCTGGAATCGGGAAGCCGTCGATGACAGAGAAGGTGACATTCTGTCTTTTCATGCTGTCGACAATATCAGGGAGGATAAAATCACGTGCCGTGTCATGGGTCAGCAACTCATCGATCGTCATCCCCTCGGCAAGCAGTTGTTTGGCTCGATCGGCACGTTTGGCGGCATAAATCGCCTCCTCGGGTTTGGGGTTCTCCAGCAGTTGTCCGTCCAACAGGCATAGGCAGTCGCCTATCATCCATATCTGTCGTTGCAGTCGGCTATAGACGATGGCAGAGCAGGTCAGTCGCTCCTCAGGATGCTCGATGAGTTGTGGCAGGTGCGACTTCTTATAGTGTTTGCGGATAGATGCCGTGACTCCACGCAGGAACTCATGGCACGTCATCTGTTTGGGGGCATGGCGCAGGTAGCGACATACCAGCCGCATCGCCTGTCTGCCATTACTGCGAAAGAGACTATGCCGATAGGTCGTCTTCGAGGTCGAGCCGTCGATGACAGCAATGAAGTCAGGGGTGATGAGGATGCCGTCCTCGCTTTTTCTTTGAGGGTTCTTCGCGATGAGGCTTTGCTCGATGATGGTCATGGGAGTTATGTGGGTTATTATTACTATAGTCTTTGTTGCGTCTATTGTCCCTGTCCTCTTCCTTATACCAGAAGAAATACTGTCGCTGGGCAAGTTTCTCTTTCTGGCTATGCGCACTATACACTTTCTCCAGCGTATAGGGGTCGTAGCCCGTATACCATGTCTCGGTGGACACCGTCATGGGCGTTGGGGTGAAGTCCTGCACCTGTTCCAAGTGGAAGTTCAGTTTCTTGGTGATCTCCGCCAGTTGTGCCATGTCCTGCTCCGTGCAGCCAGGGTGGCTGGAGATGAAATAGGGGATGATCTGCTGGTTGAGATGCTCGTCCTGATTGATGCGGTCGAAGATGCGCTTGAAGTCGTAGAACTGTTGGAACGACGGCTTGCGCATCAGTTGCAGCACCCTGTCGCTGGTATGCTCTGGCGCCACCTTCAGTCGTCCGCTGACATGACGGGTAATCAGTTCATGGGCATACTCTCTGGCGGCTTGGTTGCTTGCCTCGTCCTTGCTATGGTGAAGGATGAGGTCATAGCGCACGCCACTGCCGATGAAACTCTTCTTCACCCCGGGGATGGCATCGACGGCACGATAGATGTCGAGAAGGGCGGAGTGGTTGGTGTCGAGGTTAGGACATATCTGCGGATGGATACAACTGGGACGCTTGCATTTCTCACACGCCTTGATGTTGCGTCCCCTCATGCCATACATATTGGCGGAGGGACCACCCAAGTCGGAGAGGTAGCCTTTGAAGTCGGGCATCTGTACGGCCTGTCTCACCTCTTTTAATATACTCTCCTTCGAGCGACAGGCGATGAATTTCCCCTGATGGGCGGAGATGGTGCAGAAGGCACAACCGCCAAAGCACCCCCGGTGGATATTGACACTGTGCTTGATCATCTCGTAGGCAGGGATGCGCTTCCCCTTGTATTTCGGATGTGGCTGACGGGTATAGGGCAGGTCGAAGGAGGCATCCAGTTCGTCCGTCGTCATCGGAGGATAGGGTGGGTTGACGATGGCGTAGTGTCCGTCGACACCTTGTATCAGTCGTTGCGCATGAATCATGTTCGACTGCTCCTCGATATGTCGGAAGTTCTCCGCCTGTTTGCGCTTGTCACGCAGACACTCCTCATGGCTATGCAGCACGATGTCCTGCTCGTTGATACCCCCTGGGATGTTCTGCTTGTCGGCAAGATAGACAATCTGGGGCAAGTCATGGAGTGCCTCGATGGGCTCTCCCTCGCTCAGTCGTCGTGCTATATCTAATATTGTCTTCTCGCCCATACCGTAGGATATCAGGTCGGCAGGAGCATCACAGAGGATGCAGCGACGCAGTGTGTCCTGCCAGTAGTCGTAATGCGTCAACCGTCGCAGGGAAGCCTCGATGCCTCCTAAGACAATCGGCACGTCAGGGAAGAGTTCACGTAAGATACGGCTATAAACGATGGTGGGATATTCCGGTCGCATGTCATGTCGCCCGTCAGGACTATAGGCATCCTCGGAGCGCAAACGGCGGTTTGCCGTATATTTGTTGACCATCGAGTCCATGCAACCAGGGGAGATACCAAAGAACAGGCGTGGTTGTCCCAACTTCTTGAAGTCACGGTAGTCGCCGTGCCAGTCGGGTTGCGGTACGATCGCCACTTTATAGCCTGCCGACTCCAACACCCGTCCGATAACGGCGGCACCAAAAGAGGGGTGGTCGACGTAAGCGTCACCACTAAACAGAATGACATCGACCTCCGTCCAACCACGGAGGTCGAGTTCCTTCTTTGTCGTAGGAAGAAAATCTGTCAGTCTGTACTCCAATGTTTTAATGTTTAATCTTTAATTAAACGGAGTTCCCTGGAAGGCACGTGTTGTCATGCCGAGGTTATCGTTGCCACGGTTCTTCCAGTTGATATACAACAGGACGAGTTGCTGTAGACCGTATGCCTTCATGTTCTGGTGATAGATGACATCCAGACAGAGGTCGAGCAGGTTCTTGTCCTTGCCGGCATCTGACTCCAGCATAGAGCGGATGTTCAGTTTCAGTTTTTCGAGTACCTGTTCGTCCACATAGCCGTTGGAGTCAATCAGGTCACGGAAAAGTTGGTACTTCTCGATGGTTTCCAAGTGCAGGTCGCTGATCTCGATAGTTCGCGTACCGCTTGAGTTTGTTTGAATCTTGTACATAATAATTAGGTTTTTCGTTATTGTTTTAATAAATAATTTAATATTCCACGCATGATAGAACCTTGTTTCTGCTCGTCTTTGATACACTCGAAGGGGAAGCCCATGGTAAAGGAACGATAATCTTTTCCTTTATATGCCACTGCCGCATCCTGTCCGTCCGCATAGCGCATCACGGGGAAGGCTGACGGCATAGGATTAAGAACATCGGCAGAGGTGGCGGCATAGTGTTCCTCGTTGAGTCTATTATAATAAGGTATCTGAGTACCCATACCCTCTACCACGTCATTCTCAGCCCTGTACTGTCCACCATAGGCGCATTTCAAGGTCTGTTGGACAAACTGCTGCTCCTCTGTTCCAGCGACATCCGTACCGATATAGGCACCGCTGACCAGTAGGGCGCCGCCCCGTTGGGTGAAGTCTGTCAATGCCTTCCGCATGTTCTTCGTGAAAGACTTGTAGAACACGAGGCTATGTCCGTCGTTACGCTCCAGTCCCAGTACGAGGTCGACCAGCGCATAGTTCTTCAGTCTTATCTTTCCTGTCTCTATCGCCTTGCTTGACGCACTGACAATATTATACTCCTGTGCGGAGGCAATCGCCTTGGCATGGGTGGCGACATAGTTGAACTCATTGCCGGCAATAAACATGCCTGTGAGTTCATCACTGCTCCATCCGAGGTCGTTCATCGTCTCACCTCCCATCTGACTGCGGCTGAAGGTGCGTTGCCTGCCTACCCATCCTGCCGTTGCGCCATAGGTGACACCAGGATCCGTGTCTAAGTCAAACCCTTGCTCGTCATCATTGTTACGGATGGCAGGAGACGACAGGCGATGGAAGCCATTGATGACCATGACCGTCTTCTTGGCACTGGGATGATAATATGCAGAGAGTGTCTCAGTAGGAAAACTACGTCCCCCCTTGTTTGCCGCTACGACCTTGAAGTGGTAGAGCATATTGGGCTCCAGTTCCGTCTCATGGCTCCTACCCTTGACATAGACTCCATTGTCAAAGTCGGCGCCTCCAATGGAGGTATATACGATATAGCCAGTCGGACTTGCTGACGGCTCCTGTGGGTCAGTCACCTCGTCCCAACTTAATCTTGCCTTGTTCTTCGACAATTCGATGCGGAAGTTATCTGGTGCCAAGGGGGTAACGACACACGCTTGGTTGTGCTGCTCGCTGATATAGCGCAGGATTGTCTTATAGATGATTCGGGCAAGAGTGAACTTGAAGTTAGGGTCGTGCCCGTATCGCATATCCGGGAAGTTCTGGTGGGACATCGTCTCTAAGATGGCACTGGGCACGGCAGGAACACGAGTCTCGGAGTAGTTGCGGTCGTAGAGTTCACGACGGTGCCATCGTCCGTATTTACTCTGCAACTCGTTGGTGACATTGGTGAGCAATGCATCAGAGAAGTCACGGGAGGCAAGACGGGAGATGCCCGCATGTAATTTCCCGTCATTATAATTTGTCGTTATGACAGAGAGTGTGCCAATCAGCCCCATTCCGTCTTTCGCATAGCCTGCGTCACTATGAACGGCGAGTGATAACTCGATAGGTACTTTCAACCCCTCGGTATTGGGAACGAAAGGAGAGCCGCCCGCCAGGTAATTCGTCATATTAGAGCGTACGTTGATGTCGTCGGCATAATCATCCTGCCCTTCTTTGCCACTATAGACGGTATAAGGCATGCCAGCCCATTGCGCATAGTATCTGGCCCCTTCAATGGCACGAGGCAATCCACTGGTTGTCCCGCCTCGTTGGATGTTGCCCATGCCTCCTCCGAAACGGATGGCATCCGTTGTCACCACGCCGTTGCGGTCACTCTGGTTGGTGAGTGTCACACGGTTAAACTCACTATAGCCTTTGTCAAACTCAAAGGTGCCGAGGTATACCCAAGTACCTCCTCCCATCTGCTGGTTGACGTGGAAGACGGTGCGCTCGCCCTTATGCCATACGGTGTATTCTGCATTGTCGATGCTGTTGTCCATCGTCTGGTAACTCACATATACGGCATAGCGTCCTGTCTTGGGGAAATCGGGCTGATAACTCGCCAGAGAATAACGGCTCTTGCTGTTGGTCGTCTTCACCATGCGTGCCGTACCTGTGTCGAATGGATTTTCCCCATCATCGTATGCCCCCTCATGATAGGAGAAACCAGGAACGTCAGTGTCTTTCCATTTCCCATGCGATGTTGCCTCAATATAGTTGCGTTTGCTGCCGTCGTTGTCGACGATAATCTCCTCCTTCTGCCATATTCGTTCACGAGGGGTGAATACGATAGCACCCGCATTCTCCAGCATTGGGATGAGGTAGGGAACCACAATGGTCTGCGTAAACAGGTCCTCTGTCGTTCCGAAGAGTTTGGGACGTTGCCATTTCCATTGTCCCGATTTCACGTCATAGTAGCGTCCGTGACTTGCCCATAGGGAGAGGTGCCTGCCCTGTAGCCCCTCTGAGATATCGTGGGGGTGGGATATGTTCTTGACCCAAGGAGCGCCTTTGTAGTCGATGTCTCCCCACATGCGCTCCTTGTCCTTGTGCTTCTTGAGCCGATTTGGGATCAGTTCCTGTATCTCGTAGTTGTGCGTTTTTACTTTCAGATCATACTTATTGTAGGGTGATGGTAATTCCTTCTTGATTTGTTCGTAGATGCTCTCTACGACTTGGGGAGTGAAACTCTGTTCCGCAAAGCAGTCACTGACAATGATGGCGAGTGTCTCATCCTCGTCGTCTATCTCCAAGTCGGTCACGTGGGCGATTCTTGAGAACTGTGCCCCTTGTGGCTTGTAATTCTTGAAGTAATTCTCCAGTTTTTCCCTGAGGGCTACACTTCTGTCTTGTGCCCAAACACTGTTTCCGCAGAGCACCGCCGTCAGGAGTAACACAATTAATAAATGTTTCCTCATTCGATGTCTCCTATCGTAAAGTTCTCGGGTTTCTTGCCCTTGAACTTGCTGAAGTATAGTTTAATTTCACGCATCTGTTGGTCGATGTCCCCATTGGGGATGATGGTCTTGGTGCATTCGATATGTTTCTGTTCGTAGTCTACGCCATAGAGCAGGATGGGTATCTCCGCCTTGAGGGCGATATAGTAGAACCCCTTCTTCCAGTCGGGATTGGGAGAGCGGGTGCCCTCTGGGGTGATACACAGACGGAAGGTCTTGGCACTCTTGGCGGTCTCTGCCAGATTGTCGGTCATACTCGTGTGCTTGGAGCGCCATACGGGGATGCCGCCTATTCGACGGAAGATAGGACCGAGGGGCCAGAAGAACCACTCCTTCTTCATCAGGAAGTTGCTGCTCAGACCTGCTGCCCCGTTGTAGAGTTGCCCGATCAGGAAGTCCCAGTTGCTGGTATGGGGAGCCAGGCAGATGATATACTTGTCGGGGTGGTCCTCTGTCACCTCAGAAGTCCACCCCATACATTTGTAGAGTAACCAGTTACAGAATGATTTCCACATATTCTTTATAAATTATTGATATGGTCAAGAATCTCACTGACCTCCTTGCCGAACTGCTCTTTCAGGTCACGGTAGTATTTTGAGGCAGGCATTCCCGGCTCAGGATGTGAGACGCGGCTGATGTAATTGTTTTGCAGTTTGGCAATAGAGAATAAGACAGCCTCAGCCTCTGACTGCTCATGGCTGTTACCATACAACGATGCTGCTACGAAGTCTACAAAGAGTTCCTCACAGATCAGGTTGATTTGTTTTTTCAGTTCTCGCTTGTTTTTCATAAAATGTATCCTCCTTAGATATAATATATAATTATTTTGAACTTTTGAACTCCAAAGATACGGAAAATATTTCAACGTGCCAAGCATTCATCACAAAAAAATATTAAAAAGCAGAAAATACCCTATATTCTTTCTTATTTCTACAAGAAAATGATTAATTTTGTCAGCCAATTAGTGAAATTCATTCAAACTAACAAATAAAAAGATTCTATGGAAAAGAGTGCATTGCAGAAAGCAAGAGCAGCCTACCAGCCTAAATTACCCAAGGCTCTTCAGGGCGCAGTGAAAATCAAGGAAGGTCAGCCTACCCAAAGTGTAGGTAATCAGGAGGAGATCAAGCAACTCTTCCCCAACACCTACGGGATGCCTATCGTAGAGTTTGTCCCCGCTGAGGAGGCTAACACCAAGAAGATGAACGTGGGTATCATCCTGTCGGGTGGTCAGGCTCCTGGTGGTCATAACGTTATCACGGGTCTGTTCGACCAGATCAAGAAACTGAATCCCGAGAACCGCCTGTTCGGTTTTATCTTGGGTCCTGGTGGCTTGGTAGACCATAACTATATGGAGTTGACGAAGGAGATCATCGATGAGTATCGTAATACCGGTGGCTTCGACATGATCGGCTCTGGTCGTACAAAGTTGGAGAAGGTCGACCAGTTTGAGAAGGGACTGGAGATTATCCGTGAACTCGACATCAAGGCAATCGTGATTATCGGTGGTGACGACTCCAATACCAATGCCTGCGTACTCGCAGAGTACTATGCCGCCAAGAACTATGGCGTACAGGTGATCGGTTGTCCGAAGACCATTGACGGTGACTTGAAGAACGACCAGATTGAGACCTCTTTCGGTTTCGATACCGCTTGTAAGACATACTCGGAGTTGATTGGTAATATCGAGCGCGACTGTAACTCAGCACGTAAGTACTGGCACTTCATCAAGGTGATGGGACGCTCAGCCTCTCATATCGCCCTGGAGTGCGCCCTGCAGACACAGCCGAACATCTGCCTCGTCAGTGAGGAGGTGGAGGCAAAGGAGCAGAGCCTCGATGATATCGTTAACTATATCGCTAACGCTGTCGCTGTTCGTGCCGCAGAGGGTAACAACTTCGGAACTATCGTGATTCCTGAGGGACTCATTGAGTTTATCCCTGCTATCAAGAAACTCATCGCTCAGTTGAATGACGTTCTCGCATTGCCAGAGGCTAAGGATATCAGCCGTGACGAGCAAGTGGATTTCGCCAAGAGTCATTTGACAGAGGAGAACCTTGCCGTCTTCAACAGTCTGCCCGTCGGTGTGGCTCGTCAACTCGCCCTCGACCGTGACCCACACGGAAACGTGCAGGTATCACTCATCGAGACAGAGAAACTGCTCTCTACGATGGTGGCTCAGAAGTTGGAGCGCATGAAGAAAGAGGGCAAGTACACTGGTAAGTTCTCTGCCCTGCATCACTTCTTCGGTTACGAGGGACGCTGCGCCGCTCCTTCTAACTTCGATGCCGACTACTGCTATGCTCTCGGTACCAGCGCAGCCCAACTGATTGCCAACGGCAAGACGGGTTATATGGCTATCGTGAAGAACACGACGGCTCCCGCTGACCAGTGGATCGCAGGTGGTGTGCCCATCACCATGATGATGAATATGGAGCGTCGTAACGGTGAGATGAAACCCGTTATCCGCAAGGCTCTCGTAGAACTCGACGGTGCTCCCTTCAAAACTTTCGCCGCACAGCGTGACCGCTGGGCTAAGGAGACCTGCTACGTATATCCTGGTCCTATCCAGTACTGGGGACCTACAGAGGTCTGCGACCAGCCTACTAAGACGCTTGCACTTGAGCAGGCTTAAAATGTATGTCGACTAATCGCAAACCGCATCAAAAGTCGACGACAAAGCGACGTATCACGAGTCCTGTCCGCCACAAGCGGCCAGGGCTCTTTGTGCGTCTCTTACAGCATGCCCCAGGTTGGGCTTGGTGGTTGGGCGGCGGTTTGATAGTCGCATTGTATATCTTTTTCTTCTATTATATCTTCGTGGGTCCTTTCGGTTTCCGATGGCGTGCCCTCTATGGCGATGCCAGTTATCCAGAGGGCTATGAGATTCATGGCATTGATATCAGCCACCACCAAGGTCGTATTGACTGGGGTGAGTTGAAGGACAATGGCATGATCGATAAATACCCTGTGCGCTTCATCTATGTGAAGGCAACAGAGGGCGCCAGCATCATCGACGAGAACTTCCGTGATAATTTCTATCAGGCTCGTGAGTATGGCTTCACCCGTGGTGCCTACCATTTTTATAGTGTCCACTCCCCAGCGAAGAAGCAGGCGGAGTTCTTCATCAAGAATGTGAAGTTGGAGAACGGCGACCTGCCCCCTGTGTTGGATGTGGAGCATAAGCCTAAAAACCAGACCGACGAGGAGTTTAAGAATAGTGTGTTGGAATGGCTTGACATCGTTGAGAAACACTATCATGTCAAGCCTGTTATCTATACTTATTATAAGTTTAAGACAAAATATTTAAGTGATTCTGTTTTTGATAGTTATCCATATTGGATAGCCCACTATTATGTGGAGCAGGTCACTTACGATGGACCTTGGAAATTCTGGCAGCATACCGATAACGGACGACTTGCCGGTATCAAGGGAACAGTTGATTTCAACATCTATAACGGCTCTTTCTACGAACTCCGCAAACTCACCATTGGAGCCCGTGAGCAGATTGGTGAGGAAGCCTATCAGGATGAGTGAGATCCGAGGGAGTTTTACTTCTTCTCCTTCTTTCCTTTTTTCTCTTTCTTTTTCTTTGTGCTGAAAAGGTCACGCCAGCCATTGAAGTCTTTCTTCATGATGATACCGATGCCTTGCGTGTTGAGGCTCGACTTGGTGAAATAGCGGTCATTGGTCTGGTTATAGACTTTTAGGGCAAGGTTGCCGTTGGGGAAGAGGAGGTAGCGGATGTCGAAGTCGCCGATGAACGACGGGTTTGCCGTTGTGGCATTGTCACGATAGCCGAACTGTCCGTTGATAAGCAGTCGGTTATTGAAGAGTCGTCCACTGATAAGTCCCTCATACTCTGCGTTGTTCCAGCCCTCATCACCTGTGGAGATATTGGCACCGAAACTCCAGTCGTTGCTGTTGACGACAGACTTCAGAAGACTGTTGATTTGTCCGGACAAGGTACCAGACAGGAGACTCTGCATGGCGAGACTGGTCTGACTTTGCTGTGTGCCCTCTGGAGAGGCGTTGTTGGCACCCTGTGGGTAGAAGCGCCCGATGGCAAGAAGGTAGACTACCTGTTGGTTCATCTCGTCCTGTGAGTTAATGAGGGAGCGTACCATCTGTTTCTCATCAGCATTAACGTTCGGCAGGTCGAGATCGAACTCCACGATAGGCTGTGCGGGCTGTCCCGTGATGTTCATGAGGCAGTTGACACGTACAGAGTTAGAGAAACTCCTGCCCACGTTCAGGTCGGAGAGCGACACGCCATTGACGACATTCACCGCCTGCAGGTTAAGGGCCGCCTCGTAGGGGTCGCCACCGAAGACAATGGTACCTCCCTCTTGGAAGGTGAAGTCTTTCTTGATGACATTCTGGATAGTCACATTATACGTGCCGTCGATGATACGGTAGGTGCCGAACATATTGAAACTTCCCTTGTTGAACCAAGTGGCTCGTAGCACACCGTTGCCCCGCAGGTTGATATAGTCATTGGTACGGCTGTCCATCAAGAGACGCAGGGTGGCATTAGGGGTGCAGTTGATGAGGAAGTTGAGGCGGATATCCGTACGCTCCTCTTCCTGTTCCTCCGCTTTCACCACCGCCTTTCTCGAAGTCGACTGCTCCGTGATGCCCCAGTGGATAAACTCCTGGTTGCTGACGGCATCGGGGTCAGCGGCATTATATACCAGGGTGGAGTTGTTGCGTGGCGTGACATTCATGTCGATGACCACTTCCCCAGTACGTCCGTGGATGGCAACATCCCCATCGCCATATACCGTGCCATAGAAGATGTCATCACCAAAGTCGGGGAAGTCATAGGCAAGCAGATTGTTGGCATTGATGAAGAGGTCGAACGACAGGTTGGTGAGGTAGTCATGATGGATGGCGCCTGTCACGATACCCTGTTGGTCGTGGATATCGTAGATGGGACAACTCATGAACTCTATCTCGTTAGGCACAAGGTGGATGGAGTCGTTGCGTAACTCATAGGTGCATCCCGTCGGTTTGACATGTGTCAGTCCGTTGACCACTAAGTCACCTGTCAGGTTGATATGGTTCAGTGGTCCGTAGAGTCGTAGGGCACCGTCGGCATGCCCTTCTACCTTGCTAAGGAAACTCTGTGTGAACGAGTGCATGAAATCGATATGGGTGCCTGCCGCTTTGATGCTTAGGTCGATATTGTTATGGACGGGTGATACAAAGCCGTCGATATAGGTCATGGCGTCGGCTCCATCGTCAGCGATGGCATGGATGTCTATCTGTTCCTTCTCCGTATTCCAGTCGACATGTGCGTCGAGAACACCCATGCGTCCGTGCTCGAACTTAAACTGGTTGACGGTCAGGTCAGCATGTGCCTGGAGTTGTTTTCCGAAGACGTTCTTGATGACGGCTTGTCCTGTGGCGAGTCCATTGAAACTGACGGCATCAAAGTTGACCAGTTCAAGGACATACGCCACATCGATGTCATGCAGGTCAGTCACCAGAGAGTCGTTACTGTTCTCCGAGGCGGTACCGTTGACCATCAGGAACTGGTCGTCGTGGTGGATATTGAGTTCGTTGATCTCCAATCGCTTTTCCGAGTAACTGATGGCACATGGCTCCACATTCCACAGGGTGTTATGGACGTTGATATGTGAGGGGGCGATGCCGACGAACGCCACCTGTTGCCCTGTGGGTGTCGTGAAGAAGTTGGCGGTACTGTTCAGGACACCGCTCATCCGTCCCTTGGCGTGATTGTCCCATGAGAAAGAACTGACCAGGTGGTTGTCGTGCGCCCTTCCTTTCAGCCGTAGGTCGAAATGGTTGCCGTTCTCCATCATCTTGGTGATCTGGACGTCGCAGGCAAGGGAGTCATTCGGTGTCGTGATCTGTATCAGTCCGTTGCGGTAGCCACCTTCTCCGTAGTAAAAAGCAGGCAGGTGACATTCCAGGTTGATGTCCCGCATGTTGTCATTGACGAAACCTTGTAAGGTGATGGGGCGGGTGATGGCAAGGGGTACTCCGAGGAACTGTTGCAGCCAGTCACTCTTGTGGATGGTGGTATTGATGGTGAAGTTGTTATGGGTATTGCTGTTCACCTTCGGCAGTCCTGGCAGGGTTGGCATCTGACTGGCGAGGAAGTTGGTGAAACTCTGCGTCAGTGTCTGATAGTCGAAGTCACCCCGCAACTCTGCCTGTGCGAAGTCGCTGTTCAGTAGCAGGTAGTGCGTCTGCTCGTCAAAGCCAGTCTGTATCTGCAGGTCGTTAAGTTCATAGTTCCTCTCGCTGGAGTACATGGCGAAATTTTTGACATGGAAGAAACCCTGTGCATCATTGAGGCTGGAACCTTTCAGCGTCGTCTCGATATCAGCGGAGAAGCGTCCGTCTTTCCACTGGTCGGAGAGGTGTGTCAACTGTGGTGAGAAATCCCTGACGGAAGCCTTCATCTCGATGTCCTGTTGCCCTTCCCCTGTTTGTGCGACACCCTCCAGGGTGATGGTGGCATTGGGGTCGTCAATAGATAGTTTTCCCTCAATGAGGTCTGTCGCATAACTGCCATCCACTTTGATGTTCCGATACGTGTATTTGTTGTACTCAAACTCCTCCACCATACCGTTGGCTTGTACCTTTGTATTGTTTTTCGCAAGGGAGCCTTGGAGTTGGAGGTTGGTAGCAAGTATGCCAAACCGCTCGTCGTTGAGCAGTTGTCGAAGGTTGATGCCAGTCGTCTCCACATCGCCAACGAACTCTTGTTGCGGGTTAAGGGCGAAATGGATGGTGGCATTGCCCGCTCCCGACCGCATCAGTTGACTGGCGTTTACCTGTTCCAATGCCCTTCCGCTGATGTCCCCGGAGAGATGGATGTCGCCCAAGCGCTCAATGACGGTTGGCACCTCCGTCTGCTGTCCTCTCAGGTTCTCAGAGATGAAGTTGAGGGTCTTTGCGGAGAGGGAGAGATCCTTTAGGTCGGCATACCACTCAGGCTGTTGGTCGATATGTTTCACGAAACCGTGGGTCTGCAGGCTGATATCCCCCGTCGACGAACTGATATTCAAGGCGGGAATCTCGATATTGCCGCTCTGTCCCTTGAAATTGGAGGCGATCGTCAGTGTGCTGTTGAAAGTCTTGAGGGAGGGTAAGAGGCACGACAGGTCGGAGAGTCGGAGGCGTGACTCGGGAATCTCTCCTTGATAGACCAGTGACTCCATCAGGAGGCGGTCACCCTCAAGGCGATAGTCAGCAGTCACGTCCTTCAGACCGAAATCTGTTCCTGGCATCTGGATGCGCAGGTCGTTGAGTTGACTGTGCGAGCGTCCGCCCTCGAAATGCATCGAGAATTTGTCCATCCTCAGTCCCGACTGCTCAGTGAAAGCGAGTTTCTTCACGTTGACATTCAGCGTGTCAGGTGTCATTGCCTTGAGAATCACATAGGCACTGATATCCTTGACATGGAGATGAGAGGGATTCAGTTGCCCAGGAGTCTCTGGCTCATACAGGCGGTCGAAGCGCACGCTGGAATGGCGCATGATGAGTGAGTTGATATGCAAGTCGAGCACCGTCTGACTCGTCGTGTCTTTCGAGGCGAGTGAGTCGAGGACAAACTGGAAGTTAGGGTCGGAGTCAGGTGTTTTCTGGTAGAAGCGGGCATCGGCACGGAACACCTGTGCCGACGAGATGGATATCTTGTCGTTGAGCAGGTCCCACAGACTGATGCGCACCGCCAGTCGTCCCACGGTGAGCATGTCTTTCCCGTCATGGTCCTTGATAGTCACATCGTCAATGATGAGGCGGTTCAGGAACCCGGGGTTGACACTGCCTATCGTGACCTCAGTGCCGAGTGTCTTGCCCAGCAGTCCTGCGGTCTTGCTTCCCATATATCGCTGTATGGCAGGGACATGAAAAGAGATGATCATCAAGAGGTAGAGTCCGATGATGCCCCAGGTGATGATACCCAATATATGTTTCAGAACCTTCACTTAGTGGTCTTCGTTGAGAACGCAATCTGCCAGTCCGAGATTGCAAAATATTTCACGATGCTTGTAATTTGCCACAAAATTACGATAAAAAGTTGTGACATCGGAATATTTAGCGGGAAAATTGCGCATTTTATACCTATTTTTTATTAATTTTGCACCGTTTCATTACGTTAATTCCTAAACATTGATATATTTAGATGGCAAATGTAATTAAATTGCGAAAAGGCTTGGACATCAACTTGCAAGGCAAGGCGGAGGCAAAGCGCATCCAACTGAAATCCAACGGGCAGTACGCACTGGTTCCCGATGATTTCGAGGGCGTGACACCGAAAGTCGTCGTCAAGGCAGGCGATAAGGTCAAAGCCGGGGATGCCTTGTTCGTCAACAAGCAGTATCCCGAAGTGAAGTTTGCCTCGCCTGTCAGCGGAACGGTCCGTGAGGTGGTGCGTGGTGAGCGTAGGAAAGTGCTCTGCGTGAGGGTGGAAGCCGACGCGCAACAGGAGCAGGTGGACTTTGGCAAGAAAGACGTGGCAAAGATGGACGGCAAGGCTGTCATCGATGCCCTGTTAGAGGCTGGTATCTTTGGTTTCATCAATCAGTTACCCTATGCCGTCTCGACGAATCCGTCTCAGGCGCCTAAGGCTATCTTCGTATCTGTCTTACGTGACAAACCGCTCGCAGCAGACTTCGAGTTTGAGGTGAAAGGTCAGGAAGGTGATTTCCAGACGGGGCTCTCTGCACTGTCTAAGATTGCCAAAACTTACCTGGGTTGTGGTGTGCACTCCAGTTTCGAGCATTGCAAGGACGTAGAGGTGACAGTCTTCGACGGTCCTTGCCCCGCTGGTAACGTGGGTGTTCAGGTGAATCACCTTAATCCAGTGAATAAAGGGGAAGTGGTATGGACTATCGGTGACCCCACAGTGGTGCTCTTCATCGGTCGACTGCTGAACACTGGTAAGGTGGACCTCCGTCGTACAGTGGCTCTCTGTGGCAGTGAGGTGAAGGCGCCTGCCTATGTGGATATGCTGGTCGGTGAGGAACTATCCACCCTGCTGAGCAACAGTTATGATGCCGATCATCATGTGCGTATCATCAATGGTAATGTGCTCACTGGCAAGCCAACGACCAAGGAGGGATTCTTAGGTGCCTATACCTCTGAGATTACTGTAATCCCTGAGGGTGACGATGCCGATGAGTTCGCAGGCTGGATCATGCCTCGCTTCAATCAGTTCTCTGTGAACCGCAGTTATTTCTCATGGCTCTTCGGAAAGAGGAAATATGCGTTGGATGCCCGTATCAAGGGTGGTGAGCGTCACATGATCATGAGTGGTGAGTATGACAAGGTGCTGCCTATGGATATCTATGGTGAGTATCTCATCAAAGCAATCATCACGGGTGATATTGACCGTCAGGAGGCACTGGGTATCTATGAGGTAAGTCCTGAGGACTTCGCCCTTGCTGAGTTTGTTGACTCTTCTAAATTGGAGTTGCAGCGCATTGTGCGTGAGGGTTTGAACATATTACGTAAAGAAAACGCATAAGACTATGAGCGCATTAAGAAATTATCTCAATAAGATTAAGCCCAACTTCGAACCCGAAGGCAGGCTGCACGCTTTCCGTAGCATCTTTGACGGATTTGAGACGTTCCTCTACGTGCCTAACGACACGGCGAAGACGGGTGTCAACATCCATGATGCTATCGACTCCAAGCGTATTATGAGTATGGTGGTTATCGCGCTGATGCCTGCCATGCTCTTTGGTATGTATAACATTGGTTACCAGAACTATCTCGCTGCAGGGACACTTGCCAGCGCATCGTTCTGGGAGATATTCTGTTTTGGCTTCCTTGCCGTACTTCCTAAGATCCTCGTATCCTATATCGTAGGTCTGGGCATCGAGTTCGCTTGGGCGCAGTGGAAAGGGGAGGAGATACAGGAGGGCTATCTTGTCAGTGGTATCCTTATTCCGCTGATCGTTCCTGTTGGCTGTCCCCTGTGGATGCTTGCCCTTGCCTGTGCTTTCAGTGTTATCTTCTGTAAGGAGATATTCGGTGGCACGGGTATGAATCTCTTTAATCCCGCCATTGCCGCACGTATGTTCCTGTTCTTCGCCTATCCTTCGAAGATGACTGGCGATCAGGTATGGGTGGCACAAGACAGTATCTTCGGACTGGGTAACACGTTGCCTGACACGTTTACTGCCGCCACCCCGTTAGGACAGATTGCACAGGGAATCACTCCCGATACCTGTATCTGTGACATGATATTCGGATTCATTCCCGGCTCTATCGGCGAGACCTCTGTGATTGCTATCGCCATCGGTGCTGTCATCCTGTTATGGACGGGCATTGCCTCTTGGCGTACTATGCTGAGCGTTTTCGTAGGTGGTGCCGCTATGGGTATCCTCTTCGAGTCTATTGGTGCGACGGTCATGCCTTGGTGGCATCATTTCATACTGGGAGGCTTCGCCTTCGGTGCCGTGTTTATGGCAACAGACCCTGTGACCTCTTGCCGCACGGAGTGTGGTAAATATATCTATGGCTTTATCATTGGTGCCATGGCTGTCATCATTCGTGTGAAGAACGCCGGCTATCCTGAGGGTATGATGCTTGCCATCTTCTTTGGTAATATGATTGCTCCGCTGATCGACCATTTCATCGTGGAGCGTAACATCTCGAAACGCTTAAAGAGAGGAGGTACAAAATGAAACTGAATACCAACAATAATGCGTACATTATTATATATAGTGCTGTACTCGTTGTTATCGTTGCTTTCCTGCTTGCCTTTGTCTTCCAGGCATTGAAGCCGATGCAGGACGCTAATGTGGCGCTTGATGTGAAGAAACAGATCCTCTACTCACTGAACATCCGTGGTTTGGACGGTGCTGAGGCTGAGGCGAAATACAAGGAGGTGGTGCTTTCTGAGGACGAGAAAGACGGTCTGAAGTACTACGGATGTAAGATTGACGGACAGACGAAGTACGTGTTCCCACTGAAGGGAATGGGACTCTGGGGCGGTATCTCTGCCTTTGTTGCTGTCAACGACGACCTGAACACCATCTATGGCGCTTACTTCAACCATGAGAGTGAGACGGCTGGTCTTGGCGCAGAGATCAAGGACTCACAGGCATGGCAGGAGAAGTTCCAAGGCAAGAAGATTCTTGCCGATAATGGTGAGATCGCCATCAATATTGTGAAAAAGGTGGAGAAACCTGAGCATGAGGTAGATGTGGTCACTGGAGCCACACTGACTTCCAATGGTGTCGCTGACATGCTCCGTGAGGGCTTGAAACCATATATAGAATTGTTAAAGAAGTAAACTATGGCATTATTCAGTAAACAAAATAAGGAGGTTTTTACTAATCCGTTGAACCTCGACCACCCGATCCTTGGACAGGTATTGGGTATCTGCTCGGCGCTTGCCGTCACCTCGCAGTTGAAGCCTGCCATTGTGATGGGACTCGCCGTAACGGTGATTACCGCTTTCTCTAACGTAATCATCTCAATCATCCGCAACACCATCCCTAACCGCATCCGTATCGTGGTGCAGTTGGTTGTTGTTGCCGCTCTCGTGACTATCGTCTCTCAGATTCTGAAGGCTTTCGCATACGATGTGAGTGTTCAGTTGAGCGTGTATGTCGGTCTGATCATCACCAACTGTATCCTGATGGGTCGCTTGGAGGCGTTCGCCATGATGAACAAGCCCTGGCCCTCGTTCCTTGACGGTGTGGGCAACGGTCTTGGCTATGCCATGATCTTGGTTATCGTGGGTGCCTTCCGTGAGTTCTTCGGACGTGGCTCTCTGCTGGGTTTCCAGATTCTGCCCGATAGCGTCTATGACTTCGGCTATGTGAACAACGGTATGATGACGATGCCTGCCATGGCGTTAATTCTCGTGGGTTGTGTGATTTGGGTACATCGTGCATATTTTTATAAGGAGAAGTAAGTTATGGAACACGCAATATCATTACTGTTTAGGTCGATCTTCGTCGACAATATGATCTTCGCCTTCTTCCTCGGCATGTGCTCTTACCTTGCTGTGTCGAAGACCGTGAAGACCTCTATGGGACTGGGTCTCGCCGTGACCTTTGTACTCACCGTGACCGTCCCCGTCAATTACTTGTTGCAGACCAAGGTGCTGGGTCCCGACTGTCTCGTGGAGGGTGTTGACCTCAGTTACCTGTCATTTATCCTCTTTATCGCTGTCATCGCAGGTATGGTGCAGTTGGTGGAGATGACAGTGGAGCGTTACTCTCCATCTCTCTATGCTGCCCTGGGTATCTTCCTGCCTTTGATTGCCGTAAACTGTGCCATTATGGGCGCCTCGCTGTTCATGCAGCAGCGTATCCTGATGGACCCCTCTAACTCGCAGGCTATCACCTCCGTATGGGATGCCATCGTCTATGGCTTCGGCTCTGGTATCGGCTGGACCCTCGCCATCGTCGCTTTGGGTGCCATCCGTGAGAAGATGCAGTATTCTGATGTGCCTAAACCCCTGCAGGGGCTGGGCATCGTGTTTATCACCGTAGGACTCATGGCGATGGCTATGATGTGTTTCAGTGGACTAAATATCTAAAGCGTTATGGGACAGTTTATAGCAATTAGCATAGGAGTTTTCCTTTCGTTGATCATCCTCGTGGTGATTGTGCTGCTCGTGGCGAAGAAATATCTCTCGCCCAGCGGTAATGTGAATATTGAGATTAATGGCGACCGTACCATCTCCGTGGCTCAAGGTAACAGTCTGATGTCAACCTTGAACGAGAATGGGGTGTTCCTGCCTTCTGCCTGTGGTGGTAAGGCTTCCTGCGGACAGTGTAAGGTGCAGGTCTTAGAGGGTGGGGGTGAGATTCTCGACTCAGAGAAGCCTCACTTTACCCGTAAGGAGATCAAGGCTGGCTGGCGCTTGGGTTGTCAGTGTAAGGTAAAGGGCGACCTGAAGATTCATGTCGACGAGAGCATCCTCGGCGTGAAGGAGTATGAGTGTACCGTCATCTCGAACAAGAACGTCGCTACGTTCATCAAGGAGTTCAAGGTACAGTTGCCTGCTGGCGAGCACATGGACTTCCTCCCCGGCTCTTACGCACAGATTAAGATTCCTGCCTTCGACTGCATCGACTACGACAAGGACTTTGACAAGTCACTGATTGGTGAGGAGTATCTGCCCTCATGGGAGAAGTTCGGACTCTTCCCGTTGAAGTGTAAGAATCCGGAGCCTACTATCCGTGCCTACTCGATGGCAAACTATCCTGCTGAGGGTGACGTGTTCATGTTGACGGTTCGTATCGCCACCCCACCGTTCAAGGCAGACAAGAGTGGCTTCATGGAGGTGAACCCGGGTATCGCCTCATCGTATATCTTCTCCCTGAAACCAGGCGATAAGGTAATCATGTCCGGTCCGTTTGGTGACTTCCACCCGCACTTCGACTCAAAGAAGGAGATGATATGGGTTGGTGGTGGTGCCGGTATGGCTCCGCTTCGCGCTCAGATCATGCACATGACGAAGACATTGCATACCACCGACCGTGAGATGCACTATTTCTACGGTGCACGTGCCTTGAACGAGGTCTTTTATCTTGATGACTTCCTGGGCTTGGAGAAAGAGTTCCCTAACTTCCATTTCCACCTCGCCCTTGACCGTCCCGATCCCGCTGCCGACGCAGCAGGTGTGAAGTACACCCCGGGCTTCGTCCATCAGGTGATGCTCAATACCTATCTGAAGGATCACGAGGCTCCAGAGGATGTGGAGTACTATATGTGCGGTCCTGGTCCGATGTCTGCCGCTGTCGTCTCCATGCTTGACAGTCTTGGCGTAGAGCCCGAGTCTATCATGTACGATAACTTCGGAGGATAACCCTCTTCCGATACCATCAAACGGCACCTGATATACCATGTATCAGGTGCCGCTTTTGTAGCCCCTACATCCTGCCTTCGAAGCCCGTACCTTCGACCTCCGTTGTTCCCGTTTGAACGCTTCATTCTAAAAATATCTGCTTTTTTGTTGGCATTTAGCGATAAAATGCGTAATTTTGCAGCCTATTATAGGTAAAAAGTAACTAAACAGATATGCAATACAAGAATCCATTACGCAGTGCGGTATGCACAGAAGGTAGAAGAATGGCGGGAGCACGTGCGCTCTGGGTCGCCACGGGTATGAAGCAGGAGCAGTTTGGCAAGCCGATTATTGCCATCGTCAACTCGTTCACCCAGTTTGTGCCTGGTCATACGCATCTGCATGAGATCGGTCAGATTGTCCGTGAGGAAATCGAGAAGATGGGCTGTTATGCCGCAGAGTTCAATACCATCGCCATCGACGACGGTATCGCCATGGGTCATGACGGTATGCTGTATTCTTTGCCCTCTCGTGATATCATCGCCGACTCGGTGGAGTATATGGTAAATGCCCATAAGGCAGACGCTATGATCTGTATCTCCAACTGTGACAAAGTGACACCAGGTATGCTGATGGCCTCCATGCGCCTGAACATCCCTACGGTATTCTGTTCTGGCGGACCGATGGAGGCTGGTAAGTGGCGTGGCGAGAATGCCGACCTGATTACGGCGATGATCAAGGGTGCCGACCCCTCAGTCTCTGACGAGGAGATGCAGCAGATAGAGGCATGTGCCTGTCCTGGCTGTGGCAGTTGCTCGGGTATGTTTACCGCAAACTCGATGAACTCATTGACAGAGGCTATCGGTCTCTCCCTGCCTGGTAATGGAACGATTCTTGCCACGCATACCAATCGTATCGAACTTTTCAAGCAGGCTGCTCGTCAGATTGTGAAGAACGCCTTTGCCTATTATCAGGATGGCGATGAGAGCGTATTGCCTCGTAACATCGCTACCCGTTCCGCCTTCCTCAATGCCATGACCTTGGATATTGCGATGGGTGGAAGTACGAATACGGTGCTCCATCTGCTTGCTGTGGCTCAGGAGGCTGGTGCGGAGTTCACCATTAACGATATCGACGCATTGAGTCGCAAGACACCTTGTCTTTGCAAACTGGCTCCCAACACCCAGAAATACAGTGTACAGGAGTGCAACCGTGCAGGTGGTATCCTCGGTATCATGCATGAACTCTCCAAGGGAGGACTGATCGACAAGTCGGCACCCCGTGTGGATGGCATGACGATAGGTGAGGCAATGGATAAGTATTGTATCACGGACGGGCGTGTCGACTATGACGCTAACCGTATCTACCAGAGTGCTCCCGGCAACCGCTTCTCCACCAAGATGGGAAGTCAGAGCGAGGAGTGGGGCACCCTTGACACCGACCGTGCCAATGGCTGTATCCGTGACCTGCAGCATGCCTATACGAAGGACGGCGGTCTTGCCGTGCTCTTTGGAAACATCGCCCAAGACGGTTGTGTCGTGAAGACGGCTGGTGTTGATGAGGCACTGTGGCACTTCGAGGGACCAGCCGTTGTCTTTGACTCTCAAGAAGATGCCTGCGAGGGAATCCTCGGTGGCAAGGTGAGGAAAGGCGACTGCGTGGTGATCACCCACGAGGGACCGAAGGGTGGTCCTGGTATGCAGGAGATGCTGTATCCCACCTCTTATATCAAGAGTATGCACATGGGTAAGGAGTGCGCCCTGATTACCGACGGTCGTTTCTCGGGCGGTACCAGTGGACTCTCTATCGGACATATCTCTCCGGAGGCTGCCGCAGGTGGCAATATCGGAAAGATCAAGGATGGTGACATCATCGTGATAGATATCCCTAACCGTCAGATCAACGTCAAACTCTCTGACGAGGAACTTGCCGCACGCCCACAGCAGCCGCTGAAGCGCAACCGCACTGTCAGCAAGGCACTGCGTGCCTATGCCCAGAGCGTATCAAGTGCCGATAAGGGGGGAGTGAGGATATTGACAGAATAATAAATAAAGACATATTTAACATAATAACAAAATAAAAGATGTTAATCTGTTATTATGTCTCAAACTGGTATTAGTATGTTAAGAGATAAGATTACAGGAGCGAAGGCGCTGATGCGGGCGTTGCAGGCAGAAGGGGTGAAGACCATCTTCGGTTACCCTGGTGGTGCCATCATGCCTGTCTATGATGCCCTTTATGACTACACACGAGGAGAGAAGAAATGTTTTGACCACATACTGGTGCGTCACGAACAGGGTGCCACACATGCCGCTGAGGGCTATGCGCGAGTCAGCGGTGAGGTGGGTGTCGCCTTGGTGACCAGCGGTCCTGGTGCCACGAATACCCTGACGGGTGTCGCTGACGCTATGATGGACTCCACCCCCATGGTGGTTATCGCCGGACAGGTTGCTATTGGTGCCTTGGGTACCGATGCTTTTCAGGAGGTAGACCTCGTGGGTGTGGCGCAACCAATCTCCAAATGGAGTTATCAGATACGTCATGCTGAGGACATCGCATGGGCGGTCAGCCGTGCCTTCTATATCGCACGAAGCGGTCGTCCTGGTCCTGTGGTGCTCGACTTCCCTCGTAACGCACAGGTCGAGGAGGTGGAGTGGGAGCCTAAGAAGGTGGATTTCGTCCGTTCCTACGTTGCCTCTCCTAAACTGAAAGAGGAGGCTGTCCGTGAGGCGGCGGCACTGATAAATAACGCCAAGCGTCCCCTTGCCTTGGTAGGACAGGGTGTGGAATTAGGTAATGCCCAAGAGGAGTTGAGGGCTTTCTTGGAGAAGGCGGATATTCCTGCTGGTCGTACCATGCTGGGACTGAGCGCACTGCCCTCCGACCATCCGCTGAATGTGGGTATGCTGGGCATGCACGGCAACTATGCCGTCAATCTGAAAGAGCAGGAGTGCGATGTGCTGATCGCTATCGGTATGCGTTTCAGCGATCGTGTGACTGGAAATCTGAAGACCTACGCCAAGCAGGCGAAGGTGATTCATCTGGATATCGACCGTAGCGAGATAGACAAGAACGTGAAGACGGATGTCGCCGTGGTTGCCGACTGTAAGGAGTCGTTGCCAGCCATCACGGCACTGTTGAATAAGAACAGCCATCAGGAATGGCGTGAGTCGTTCAAGGTATTGGACGAGAAAGAGCGTGAGAAGGTCATCGAGCCTGCCATCCATCCTAAGCAGGGACCATTGTTGATGGGTGAGGTGGTGAATGCTGTTGCCGAGCAGGCTCCGAAGGGGACTGTTCTTGTGACGGATGTCGGTCAGAATCAGTTGTTTGCGACTCGTTATTTCAAGTATCCTGCGAAGCGTAGTATCTGTACGAGTGGTGGTCTGGGTACGATGGGTTATGGTATGCCGGCCGCTATCGGTGCCACCTTTGCCACCGACCGTACGGTAGTCTGCTTCATGGGTGATGGCGGTTTCCAGATGAATATTCAGGAGTTGGGTACGATCATGGAGCAGCAGTCGCCTGTGAAGATGATTCTGCTGAACAACAACTACTTGGGTAATGTGCGCCAGTGGCAGGATATGTTCTGGATGCGTCGTAAGTCATTCACCAAGATGATGAATCCCTGCTATGAGCAGATAGCCAAGGGCTATGGTATCGCCTATGAGGCAGTGACCGACCGCAAGGATCTTGCCGCCGCTATCGACAAGATGCTGGCGACGAAAGGACCGTATATCCTGGAGTGTGCGATTAAGGAGGAAGACAACGTGTTGCCGATGACTCCTCCGGGAATGAATGTTGACGAAATGATGCTGGAGGTGTAAGTTATGGAAGATAATAAGAAACTATATACGTTATTGGTCTACTCCGAGAATATCGCGGGTATTCTGAATCAGGTGACTGCCGTGTTCACCCGTCGTCAGGTGAATATCGAGAGCCTGAACGTGTCGGCGTCAAGTATTGAGGGTGTGCATAAGTACACCATCACTGCTTGGAGCGACGAGGACCAGATACAGAAGATCACCAAGCAGATAGAGAAGAAGGTAGATGTCATCAAGGCAAACTACTTCACGGACGACCAGTTGTTTATCCGTGAGGCAGGACTGTATAAGTTGCAGACTGACCTGGTGATGCAGAATCCGGAGATATCTCGTACCATCCGTCGCCATGATGGTAAGATTACTGAGGTGAACCCTACCTATATCATCGTGATGAAGAGCGGAAGAACGGAGGATATCATCTCCCTTTACCGTGCTTTGGATGAGTTCGGTTGTGTCTTGCAGTATACTCGTAGTGGACGTATCGCTGTGACCCGTGGTACGCAGGAGCAGGTCAGTGAGTTCTTGGAGCAGCGTGAACTACGTGAGCAGGAGAAGCAGCATGGATAAGGTAGGATGCTATCCCTTTATGGCAGAGCCGTTCCACTGTGACTTCAGTGGCAGACTCTTTATGGGACATTTAGGCAACCACATGCTCAATGCCGCCGACTTCCATTCCACTGACCGTGGTTTCGGCATGCGCTATCTCCTGACCATTCAGCGCTCGTGGGTGTTGTCACGCCTCGCTATCGAGATGGACGAGATGCCCAAGATGTACACCAAGTTTAATGTGGAGACGTGGGTGGAGAGTGCCATGCGCTATTTCACCTCCCGTAACTTCGCTGTTGTCGGTGAGGCTGGTAAAGTATATGGCTATGGTCGCTCCATCTGGGCGATGATAGACACGGAGAGTCGTCAACCGACAGATATCTATGCTATCGACAATGGTGCCATTGATAAATGGATTGTCAAAGACAAGGAATGTCCCATCGACAAGGGTGGGCGAGTGAAGATGTCGGACGATGCCGAACGGGTGCGCACTATCGACACCTATTATAATGATGTGGACATCAACGGACATATCAATTCCGTGAAGTATATCGAGCATGTGCTCGACCTGTGGGACCTCGACTGGTATCGGGAGCATCAGATCAAGCGTTTCGAGATAGCCTATGTCGCAGAGGCGCATGCTGGCGACCGCCTGTCGTTCTATGTGGAGAAGGAGGAGGAAGACACCTTCAACATCCGTATCTGCAAGGGCGATGATGTCGAAGTATGCAGAAGTAAGGTTAAATTTATTAAAGTCTAATAGAATATTTGGCTGTTTGGTGATAAATTGTTACCTTTGTGCCCAATTATCAGTTAAGCCCTCGTCAGTGTTTCGTGTAAGCGCTGAGCAGACTAACAAAACGACGGCTCTCGGGTTAGGGCTGGCAAGGTCGGCAAGGGATATGTATAACATTTAAACAACAATTTGCAATTATGGCAGAAATGAATTTTGGTGGCGTTATCGAGACTGTAGTCACCAGCAAGGAGTTCTCATTGGAGAAAGCGCGTGAGGTATTGAAAGATGAAGTCATCGCCGTGATCGGCTATGGCATTCAGGGACCTGGTCAGGCTTGTAACCTGCGTGACAATGGTTTCAACGTTATCGTAGGACAGCGTCAGGGTAAGACCTATGAAAAGGCTGTTGCCGACGGATGGGTTCCGGGTAAGACCCTGTTCTCTATCGAGGAGGCTGCCGAGAAGGGTACTATCCTCTGCATGCTGCTCTCTGATGCTGGTCAGATTCAGGTATGGCCGACTATCAAGCAATATCTGAAGGCTGGTAAGACCTTGTATTACAGTCATGGTTTCGCTATCAACTGGAGTGATCGTACAGGTGTTGTTCCTCCCGCTGATGTCGACGTGATCATGGTGGCTCCTAAGGGTTCTGGCACCTCTCTCCGCACGATGTTCTGCGAGGGTCGTGGTCTGAACTGCTCTTATGCTGTCTACCAGGATGCCTCTGGTAAGGCTAAGGAGAAGACACTTGCCTTCGGTATCGGTATTGGTGCCGGTTATATGTTTGAGACAACCTTCCAGCGTGAGGCAACCTCCGACCTGACAGGTGAGCGTGGCTCACTGATGGGTGCTATCCAGGGCTTGCTGCTTGCCCAGTATGAGGTACTTCGTGAGAACGGACATACTCCTTCTGAGGCTTTCAATGAGACTGTTGAGGAGTTGACCCAGAGCCTTGGTCCGTTGTTCGGTGCTAAGGGTATGGACTGGATGTATGCTAACTGTTCCACCACTGCTCAGCGTGGTGCCCTCGACTGGGCTCCTCGTTTCCACGATGCAGTGAAGCCTGTGATGGAGTGGCTGTATTACTCTGTGAAGACTGGTAACGAGGCTCAGATCTCTATTGATGCCAACTCTAAGCCTGACTATCGTGCCGGTCTGGAGAAGGAACTGGAGGCTATGCGCAACCAGGAGATGTGGCGTGCTGGTGAGACCGTCCGCAAACTGCGTCCAGAGAATCAGGAAGACTAATTGACTGATTGATTATAAGAAGAACACCTCCCCGATGGTTTCATCAGGGAGGTGTTTTTCTTTCCTTATCGGTGATTATTTGCTTCGCTCAATGTAGTCCATGATAATCGCTACGACATCATCTTCCGTATGACCATCTTGCTTAAGGTTATTCGATTTTTTAATCCTTATTGCTTTTAATAGTAAATACACTGAATTTATTTAGTAAACACACTGAATTTAAACATTAAATACACTGAATTTACTTAATAAACACACTGAATTTACTTAAACAGATTGCATTAATTGAAATTTTATTCGTATCTTTGTAACTTGAAAATAATAATTTCTAATTAAAACATCACTATTATGAGTATTAAGTACAGATTGTTGCAAAACAAGATTAGGAGCAGTAAGAACTACGGGAAGTATTATGCCCACACAGTGAAGTCGGGTGAGGTGACGTTGGAGGAGATAGAGCGCATGATCGAGCAGAGTTGTACGGCAAAGGCTTCTGATGTACGTCTGGTGGTTAAGGAATTGTTTGACGCCATTCGTCACTATATGCAGGCTGGCTATGTGGTGAAGTTGGGTGATCTGGGTCGATTCTATATCTCCGTGAAGAGTGTATGTGTGGATGACCCAAAGGCATTCCGTGCAGACAAGCACCTCAGTGGTTTCAAGTGTAACTATACCCCTGCAGGTCATCGTTACAAGCCGGGAAGTGGTTCTCTTTCCCATCATGTATATCGCGACTTGTTAGAAGGCTGCGAGGCAGAGGAGACCCATTTTCTGCTAAAAAATAGATAGCGTGCTGTTGCATGATATACTTCTCTTGCGTTTTACAGTCGGTTCTTCTCTTCATTACCGGCACCCGTGCCCTTGTACTTCGAGCGGGTGGCATTGAAGTTGTATTGCAGCGATATGCCGATGTCCCTTGAATACTGGTAGGCATCGCGGGTCAGAACCTCTACAGGATAGTAGCCTTCCCATTTGTTATGGAGCGTTCGGAAGATGTCGTTGGCAAAGAGTACTGCCGTGAGTTGGCTTTTCAGGAAAGTCTTCTGCAGACGGGCGTTCACGTTGAACTCATGGTGATAGTGGCTGAAACCATAGTCGTGGGTGGTGGCGTAGTGGATATAGACCATCGCCTTGGCGGTCTTGCCCAGTGCCAGCCAGTTGCGCAGGTTGATGCTCCACTCCGGTCTGTTGAGGCTGTGATCTATACCGTATTGCTTTACATCGAAGAACTGCTGGAAGTAGCCGAGGGTGAGCGTTGGGGTGTAGATACCCCATTTAGGTGAGGCTACTATCGAGGCATGGCAACAATTGAAATCGTCGAAGTTCTCGTTGCGCCACATGATGATGTCCCTGCCCTGCTGATAGAGGCTACTGAAGTTCAGAATCTTGTCGCTATAGTGCTCGAAGCCAGCGTTTAGACTGAGCCATGAGTAGGTGGCGCTGAAGTCGATGTCCTGACGGATGGCTGGGCGCAGCATCGGATTGCCACCCTCCACCTGATAGCGGGAGTCGTATTGCACGAAATTACTCAGCGAGTGATAACTGGGTCGGTTGATGCGCTTGGTGTAACGGAGTTGTAGGCCCCACTTATCCTTCTGCCAGCCAGCAGAGAGGTTTGGGAAGAGGTCGTTATACGACCGACTCGGTTCTGGCTGTATGTCGCTGCGGATGCTTAGCGACTCGTAGTCGGCGTTTACGTGCTCATAGCGCAGCCCTGCATCGAGGCTCCAGTGTCCTAACTGTACTTCGTACTCGGCAAAAGCGGCCAGATTGTTTTCCTTGATATGGGTTTCAGAGCCAGGCACCCATCCCTCAATGTTCTCACACATGCCGTTGCTGTGGGTGCTGGTGGTCTCAGAGCCGACGCTCAGTTCACCTTTCCATACGGGGTAGGAGAGTACGAGTTTGGCTGCCAGCATCCGGTTGCGGTCTTCAGCATTGGTATGGATGTCGCGGTCGTCCAATTCCGTACTTCTTTCCGTCGCGACATCCCAGCGGACGGTCTTCTGCCAGTGCCAGGTGCCATTGAAGTCAATGCCAAGTTGGCCTATCTTGCCTACATAATAGATGTTGGCATCATGGGCGGGTATCGTCCTGTCGTTTACCTTCATCCATTGGTTCACCTTCCCCTCTAACTGCCCGTTACGATAGATTGTTTGCGAACCGTTCATTTCGCCGTTACTGTAGAGATCGCCAAAGCAACTGTATGTCATTCCTATGGAGTTGTTCTCATCGAAGTCGTAACTGAGTCCTACCTTTCCAGACATGGCAGTAAACCATACAGAATTGGGGGCACCCTGGTCGATATGGATGAGGTTGTTGTCGAACAGAAGTTCCGATGAAAGCGCTGGGTCTTCCGAGTAATGATTGTTGTAGAAAGTACCCGTGCCAAAGACCTCCAACCCGCCAGCACGGTATCTGACGGTGAAATCATCGTAATTTGTCCACCAGTCGTTGTACTTTGTTTGGGTGTAAGCCTCTACGCTCAGTCCGTCGTCTTGCCGCTTGATGGTCTTGATGCGGATGACGGCACTAACCTCTGCATTGTATTTGGCACCAGGCGAGGTGATGATATCGACACTCTTGATGTCTGAGGATTTGAGTTGTTTCAGTTCCTTTGCGTCGCGTACCTTCTTGTTATTGATATAGATTTCTGGCTCGCCCTTGGCAAAGACGGTGAACTTGCCGTCGCTGCCCTCCACACGAGGCAGCATCGAAAGCAAGTCGTCTGCCGTACCGATGTCTTTCAGGATGGAGTTCTGTATCTCAACGGTCATGCCGCCTGTGGTGGCTTTGTACTGAGGAATCTCGCCCTTCACCACGACATTTTTCAGTACGATGGCATCACGGCGTAGGCGAATGTTGCCAACCTCGCCGACGGTGCATGGCTGATAGTGGGTCTTATAGCCGACAAATGATACACGGATGAGCATACTTCCAGGGCGACAGGGAATCACGAAGTCACCATTGGCATTACTCACACCGCCATTGAGGAACGTCGAGTCAGTGGCGTTAAGCAATGCTATGTTGGCAAACTCCACGGGCTGTCCCTGTTCGTCAATCACCCGTCCAATTACCTTCTGTGTCTCTTTTTGGATACACTCTACGGTAATCAGACTATCGCTTTCTGTAATCTTCATCGGATAGAAGCCCACGACCTGTCGCACCGCATCGCCAATAGTCCGATTTCGGAAACTGATGGTGACGGTAAAGTCCTCCAGTTCGTCGTAGATGAAACTAATGCGTCTGTCCGTCTGTGTACAGTTCAGGTCGACGAGTACATCGGAGAGTGAAGTCTCAGTGTAACTCTTACTTAATTTCTGTGCTTGTGCTTCGACTAAGCCGAGGCACATAATAATAAGGTATAATGTGTGTCTCATGGCTTACTCGATGATTAGCGTGTCGTTGATGAGTGTCAAGTGTACTTTCTCGAATCGGTTCAGTTCCTCGACGACCTGCTGAAGTGGCATTTGCGGATTCCACGGATAATAGAGGCGCAAGGCGGCAGTCTCGTCACTTCTGATTGCTACGGTTATGTGATAAACCTCTGCCAGTTTTGTGGTGATGTCCTTGAGGGGGACGTTCTCAAAGGTCTTGACAGAGGGATTCTCGGTGTATGTTGTGGCAACGTAGATGCGAGATGTATCTGGGTCAGAAATAGTCTCGTGCCCTCTGACCTCCGTACCTTCTTGCCCCTGTGCCTGTCGTATTGTGTAAAAGGCAGCATAGGCGATGCCTGACAGCATCAACACACCGATAAAGAGTGCCGCAATCTGCATCCATCCCTGAATCTTGCGTTCTGGGGTAAAGTGTTTCACCTCGAATTTCCGCCATTCCTCATCGAGGTTCACCTGTGGCTCCTTGGCATACATCTGCCGAAGTAGTTCCTCTAACTTGTCATTTGATTCCATAACCTAAGGATTTTAAATGTTCTTTAATTCGTTTGAGTGACTGTGACAGATGGTTGTGAACGGTGACTTCGCTGACCTGAAGTTCTTTGGCAATCTCCCTGTACTTCAGTCCTTGCTGGTAACGCCGACGGAGTACCTGTTGGGAGAGGGGAGGCAGTTCGTTATTGACAAAGCGATAAATCATCTCCAGCAGTTCCTCATCCACCTCGGTTGTCATGGAATTCAAGTCTGCTATAACCGCTTGTGTCCGTTGCTGGTGAGCCAGCATGTTGATACAACGGTTGCGCACACTGGTAAGCAAGAAACCTTGGAGGGTTACGGAGTGGAGGTCGACGGTGCTGTTCAGCAGTTGGGTGAACACTTCGCTCACCACGTCTTTGCTATCCGCCTCGTCATGGAGCATACGCAAAGCAAAAGCGTACATCCCTTTGTAATAGTGTCGGAATACATCCTCAAACTCTTGCTTGTCTTTCATCTGTCACTTAGTCTTTTACTCTATATACAAACGAGTCCCGGCTTTTCCTAAGCAAAAAGACGAAAAATGATTAGGGAATCATCAGATAGCCGTCCTGTTGTACGATATACTCCTCATGTAAGAGGTAGGTGAGGGCAGCGTCTATTTCCTCATTAGGTTGTTGTAGACGCAGGAGTTCCGTGACGTGGTGACGCTGGCGGTCGGATAGTAAGGTGAGGATTTGCTGTTGTGCCTGTTTGGTATCATGAGGGTGGTTGGACTGGCAGACATCACACTGTCCACAGTCCTTGGTGCCTTTCTCCCCAAAATACTCCAATAACTGGCGACTGCGACACTTGCCATCGTTCTTGGCATAACGTAGCATCGCCTCGATGCGTTGGCGGTATTGTGCCAACCGTTCAGCATAGACGGCAGGGGGTAGTGATACGTGCTCGCTGTCCTCCCGTCGCTGCATATAACGGATATACGGCACTTGTTTGCGAGGGATGAAATGGATGATGTGCTTCATGGAGAGCACCTTCAGCACTTGGTATGCGTCATTCGGTTTCATGCCACATTGCTGGGCTATCAGGCTCTCGTCAATAAAGCCGTAATCGGCAAACAATCCCCCATAGTTGCGGAGCAAGGCGATGATGACACGCTCCTCGTCGGGAGAGTCACCACGCAGGCGATACAGGTCGTCACGCCCCACCAGGAATTTTACACGAGCCTGGTTGTCCTGCTCCTCCGTGTACTCGATATAGCCTGCCCGTTGCAGAATCTGCAAAGCGGAGTGTACACGGATGGGGAAGTGGTTGAACTTATGGCAGAAATCATCAATGTTAAACTCTCGTGACACGCCATAGCCGTCGCCAGTGGCTATCTGGTAATAGTAGGCAAGATGGTCGTACACCTTGCGGATATAGTCTTTCTCGGGGAAGGTATCGCTGATGCGCTTGTTGAGTTTCGGCTCGTCAGCAGCGTTATATAATAGGATCGCGCGTGAAGGTTGTCCGTCACGCCCCGCGCGACCAGCCTCCTGGAAGTACGCCTCGATGGAGTCGGGACAGTCGTAATGGGCAACAATACGCACGTCGGGCTTGTCGATACCCATGCCAAAGGCATTCGTGGCAACCATGATACGCACACGGTCGTGCTGCCAGTCACGCTGTCGCTGGTCTTTCTGAGCATGGTCGAGACCTGCGTGATAGAAGGTGGCGCTGAGTCCTGCGTCCGTCAACAACTCGGCAATCTCACGGGCATGGCGACGGCTGCGGACATAGACGATGGCTGCCCCTTGCTCTCCTTCCAACAGTCGAATCAACTCCGTCCGCTTGTCCATCGCATGGTGGACGAGGTAAGTCAGGTTCTTCCGCTCGAACGACATGCGGAAAATGTGGAATGGGTGTTGGGTGTCAGCCTTTGGGCAGTGGGTGAGTTTGGCGCAAATGTCCTCCACGACTTTGGGAGTCGCTGTTGCCGTGAGGGCAAGGATGGGGACATCAGGGCAGATACGGCGGATGTCCGCAATCTGGAGATAGGAAGGACGGAAGTCATAGCCCCATTGAGAGATACAGTGTGCCTCGTCCACCGTGATGAAACTCACCTGCATGTGTCGGAGTTTCGTCTGGAACAGTTCACTGCCCAGTCGCTCTGGTGAGACATACAGGAGTTTAGTGTTTCCTAAGATACAATTCTCTAACACTCGTAGAATGTCATCCCGTTGCATACCGCTATAGACCGCAGCCGCCATGATGCCCCGTTGGCGTAGGTGGTGTACCTGGTCTTTCATCAAGGCGATGAGTGGGGTGATGACGACACATACTCCCTCCATGGCAAGGGCAGGAACCTGAAAGGTAATGGATTTGCCACCACCCGTCGGCATCAGTCCGAGGGTGTCATGACCAGCACCGATAGACTCGATGATTTCCCGTTGGATACCACGGAAGTCATCGTAGCCCCAGTACTGCTTAAGAATTTGCTGATAGTTGCTCATCTTCCGAAGGTCGGATATCCTCTATCTGCAACTGTACCTCCCCACGCTTGTAGGTGTTCTCCTCGATGGTGTAGACGATATCGAAGGAGTGCTTCGACTTGATATAACGTGCCTCGGCGCTCTGTCCAAAAGCGATACCGTTCATGACGACAGCCGATTTCGAGTCAACGAGTTCCAGTTTGATATGCTCCTGATGCTTACCTACCACTTTCGAGGTGCCATAGTCATATACATTACGGGTCAGGAACAATGGCTTTGGATTGTCAGGACCATGAGGAGCCAGCCGGCGCAATTCGTTGTGCAGTTTCTTGGAAATATCCTTGAAGTCGACCATCTCGTCGATCTCTAAGGTCGGCAGGGTCTGCTCGGGAAGGATATGCCAGCTGACATACTCTTGGAAGCGGCGGCGGAACTCGGGGATATTCTCCTGTCTTAGCGTCAGTCCAACAGCATAGGTATGTCCTCCGAAGTTCTCCAACAAGTCACGGCAACTCTTAATGGCATCATAGATGTCAAAGCCTGCCACGCTGCGTGCAGAGCCAGAGGCAATGCCGTCGATGATTGTCAGGACAACGGTAGGGCGGAAATAGAGTTCCGTCAGGCGGGAGGCGACAATGCCCACCACGCCTTTCTTCCATCCTTCATCATAGAGCACGATAGACTGCATATGCTGCTGACTCTCCAGACGAGCCACAATGTCGTTAGCCTCCTTGGTCATCTCCTTGTCGACATCCTTGCGCTGCTCGTTATACTCATTGATGCGGTTCGCCTCAGTGAGTGCCTTTTGCAAGTCTTTCTCCACTAACAGTTCTACAGCCTCCTTGCCATTCTGCATACGTCCGCTGGCATTGATGCGGGGACCAATCTTAAAGACGATATCACTCATTGTCAACTCACGACCAGTGAGTCCGCAGATATCGATAATCGCCTTCAGTCCTATAGATGCGCTCTGGTTCAGTTGCTTCAGTCCGTGGAACGCAAGGATGCGGTTCTCGCCCGTCACAGGGACGAGGTCGGCGGCGATGCTGACGGCACAAAGGTCGAGTAGGGGAATCAGACGGGCAAAGGGAATGCCGTTGTTCTTGGCAAATGCCTGCATCAACTTAAAGCCCACGCCACATCCGCACAGGTCTTTGAAAGGATAGGTAGAGTCCTTACGCTTAGGATTCAGGATGGCAACGGCTGGTGGCATCACCTCGTCCGGCACATGGTGGTCGCAGATGATGAAGTCGATGCCCTGCTCCTTCGCATAGGTAATCTCCTCGATAGCCTTGATACCGCAATCGAGGACAATAATCAGTTTTACACCAGTTTCCTTCGCATAGTCTATTCCCTTGATGCTGACACCATACCCCTCTTCCTCACGGTTGGGGATATAGTACTCAATATTGGAATAGAACTGCTGCAGGAACTTGTATACCAGTGCCACCGCTGTACACCCATCGACATCATAGTCGCCATATACCATGATACGCTCCTTGCGTCCCATTGCGTCATTCAGACGGTCGACGGCCACGTCCATGTCGTTCATCAGGAAAGGGTCGATGAGTTCGTTCATCATCGGTCTGAAGAACCGTTTCGCCGCACTCTCCGTTTTGATGCCTCGCTGGATGAGCAGGTCGGCAACGATTGGGCTCATTCCAATCTTCTCCGCCAGTTCTTTAGCCGCTTGCTGTCTTTCGGGTGTAGGTGGTTCGTAATTCCATTGATAGTGCATTTATAGTCCGAGTTTCTTGCGGATATTCTTGGGAATCGCATTCTTATTGACGGTATAGTCCATGGTGTTGGCGGCGATGAAGGTCTTGGTCATATACCAGATACCTTTGTAGTCGCCACTCTCACCCCATGAGTTCTTCACCATATAATACTCTTTGCCGTTCTGGTCCTTGGCGATACCGTAGATCAGCATGCCGTGGTCGTCGGTCAACTCCCAGTTGTCGTAACGCTCCTGGCGCTGCTCCTGTGTGGGAATGATCTCTGGGACGGTGCAACCGAGTGAGTCGATGAGGTCACGCTTTTTGGCGGCAGAGAGTTTCAGCCAGCGAGCCATGTCAGAGCCCTGCAGACTCTCCGTCTTCTTGGTGTCGATAGCATAGGCGAGTCCCTTGCGGGTGAAGCCATCCTCAGAGACATCACCACCCCATGCTACGGTATAGCCCTGCATGATGGCATTGTCGATAATCTGCATCATCTCGTCCATCGGCACATTATAACTGAGCGGGTTACGCCAGTTGTCCTGTACCTCAACAGCGAAAGCGGTATAGAAGGGATGGTGGGTATAACTGGTGATGCTTACATAGTCGTTCCAGTCAAGACCCAGACTTTCGGCGAAGGTCTTCGGGGTATAGGTCTTGCCCTCATAGGTGAAGGTCTCCGGGCACTTGCCGAGATAGGCGTCGAGGATGCCCTGCAGACCGACTTTCCACTGGGGAGATATCTTCTTTGCCTTGTTCTTTGCCACTGCGTCCACGTATGGCTCCAACAGGGAGAAGAACTCATTGAAGTTGTTGAGGGAGTCGCCATACAGAGAACCAGGGAAAGGCATAGCGTCCTCAGGACAGATACCATAGTTCTGCAGTACGTAATGCACATCGTAAGCGGAGCCTCCCTGTGCAAACTGGCAGTCACCATGCAGACGTACCACCTGAACGGCACGGTCCATATAAGTCTTGTTAGCCACGAAACTCTCGCAGAGGTCATACGTCTTACCTGTCTTCTTCAGAATCTCAGCCTCGAAATAGGAGAGGGTAGAGTAGTCCCAGCACGTCCCAGAGCGGTTTTGGTCCTTGATAGAGGTGATAGGGTTCTCCTTCACAACCGTGAACACGGGCTTGTTCTTGTTTTCGGAGTCTTTCTTATCCTCCGCTTGTGCGCCTACTGCCACAAAGGCAAGCAGGGCAAGGGTTAAAATCTTTCTCATTGTCTTTTTTATTTTTAATTATTACTCATATATTCTTCCAGTTCGTGGGGATGGTACGGAATACGCTTCGTACCCAAGAAACGGCAACCGTCCTTCGTAATCAGCACGTCATCCTCGATACGGATACCGCCAAAGTCCTTGTAGGTCTCTAACTTGTCGAAGTCCAGGAACTCCTTGCAATGTCCACTTGCCTTCCATTCATCGATGAGGGCAGGAATGAAATAGATGCCTGGCTCGTCGGTGACCACAAAGCCCTCCTTTAGTCGGCGCCCCATGCGCAGACAATTGGTGCCAAACTGCTCAAGGTTAGGACGGGTCTCCTCATCGAAGCCCACATAGATTTGTCCGAGACCTTCCATGTCGTGAACATCCATTCCCATCATGTGTCCTAATCCGTGGGGCAGGAACATCGCATGGGCTCCAGCACGTACAGCCTCGTCGGTATCGCCCTTTATGAGTCCAAGTTCTTTCAGCCTCTCCGTCATCATGCGGCATACGGCAAAATGCACGTCCATATACTTCACACCGGGTTTCGCCACCTCTAATACATAGTCATGGCATGCCTCTACGATAGAATAGATCTCCAGTTGACGCTGGTCGAACTTACCGTTGACAGGCATCGTACGGGTATGGTCGCTGCAATAGTCGTCCAACTCACAGCCTGCGTCACAGAGGGCAAGGCGACCAGCCTCCAGTTTTGCGTCCGAGGGATTGCCATGCATGATCTCACCATGCTGTGAGAAGATGGTGGCGAAACTCGTGCCGCTTGCCAGTGAACGGGCAATACCGTCTACCTGTCCGCCAATGAAGCGTTCTGTCACTCCTGGTTTGATAAGGAGTTGGGCGGTGGTGTGCATGGCATAGCCAATATCACAGGCACGGTCAATAGCGGCTATCTCCTGTGGTTCCTTTGTGGCTCGCATCTTCACGACGGCATGTATCAGTTTGAGTGATGCCGCCTCCTTTTGCTTTGCAGGATGGATGCCTAACAGGTCCATGATTTGTATCTTGGTGTCATGGCGATAGGGAGGCAGGAAATGGATGGTCCTTTGTGTCGCAATGGCATTATGGCATACGGAGGTAAGGGCTTCCATTGGCGCTGTCTTCGTGATGCCTACCTCAGCGGCAAGGTCTGCGACAGACGGGGTAAATCCCATCCATACGATATCCTCTACGTCGATATCATCTCCAAAGAGTGTCTCTTTGTCGTTGTCAATATCAATGACTCCCACCAGTCCGTCACGGTGTTGTCCGAAATAATATAGGAACGACGAGTCCTGACGCATAGGGGCATAACTATTGGCTGGATAGTTGCATGGTGCCTCGTTATTACCAAAGAGCACGACGATGCCTTCACCTACCAGTTTCTTGAGTTCAGCACGACGCTGAATGTATGTATCTTTGCTAAACATATATCAATATTTCGGTTTGATTGTCCAAATAACCTTGCAAAGTTACATATTATTTATGAAATTATACTACCTTTGCATCATAAAAAGCATTAAAATGCAAATAACATCCAACACAGGACTGGTTCTTGAGGGTGGAGGCATGCGTGGAGTCTTTACCTCTGGAGTACTTGATGCACTGATGAAGCATGAGGTGTATTTCCCTTATGTCGTCGCCGTATCGGCTGGTGCCTGCAATGGTTTGTCGTATATGAGCCACCAGCCCCGACGAGCCCGTTGGTCGAATATCGACATGCTGCAGAAATACGACTATATCTCATTGAGGAGTCTGATAGTCAATGGCAGCATCTTCGACCCTAATATCCTCTACGAGCGTTTCCCCAACGAGATAGTACCCTTCGACTATGATGCCTATGAGCGTAATCCTGCCGTGTTCGAGGCTGTAACGACGAATTGCAAGACAGGACGTGCCATGTATCTCTCAGAAAAACATGACCATCAGCGATTGACACAGATTGTGAAGGCTTCGAGTTCGTTGCCTTTTGTAGCGCAAATTACTATGGTTGACGGTGTTCCGATGTTGGATGGTGGTATCGTTGACAGCATTCCTATTGTGCGTGCCATCGACACAGGACATCAGGAGAACGTGGTGGTGCTGACCCGCAATCGTGGTTATCGCTCCTCTGAGCCCGATGTTAAAATACCTAAGTTTATCTATCGGAACTATCCCCGTCTGCGTGTGGCACTGAGTCGTCGGACGGAGGAATATAACAAACAACTCGACCTGATAGAGCGCATGGAGGACTGGGGCGAGATTATCGTTATTCGCCCAGAGCGTCCCTTGGAGGTGGGGCGTATCTGTGAGGATGTGGAAAAACTGGAACGCCTCTACGAAGAGGGGTTCCAGTTAGGTGAGCGTTTTATTCTCTCAGAAGGTCTGGTCTGAGCCGTTTTGTGCGTTCCATTGCCTGTTCTAATTCCCAGTTTCGTATTTTCGCCTCATTACCTGAGAGCAGTATCTCTGGTACCTTCCACCCCTTGTAATCGGCAGGGCGGGTGTAGATGGGAGCGGCGAGGAGATCGTCCTGAAAGCAATCGGACAATGCCGACTGCTCGTCACCAATGACACCAGGTACAACCCTGACGATGGCATCGGCTATCATTGCCGCTACTAACTCGCCTCCTGTCAACACAAAATCTCCAATTGATATCTCCTTGGTAATCAGATGCTCACGTACTCTTTGGTCAACTCCTTTATAATGTCCTGCGAGGATGATGAGGTTACCCTTTAGCGATAGTTCATTAGCCATGTGTTGGTCGAAGCGATCGCCGTCAGGTGAGGTGAAGATGACCTCGTCGTAGTCACGCTCTGCTTTTAGTGCCGTGATACAGCGGTCGATAGGCTCACACTGCATTACCATACCTGCCGAGCCTCCATAGGGGTAGTCGTCTACACGTCGCCATTTGTCAAGGGTGTAGTCACGTAGATTGTGTAGCCGAATCTCGGCAAGTCCTTTCTTCTCGGCACGAGCCAGTATACTCTCATGAACAAAGCCCTCCAGCATTTCGGGCAATACAGTGATGATGTCTATTCTCATTGGTAAAACTCCTTGATCTGTTCAATATAACGTTCGCCGACCGCTCGCCCTATCTCATAGACATGGCGCATCTCCTCTGGGTTGTGGGATATATGTCCGATGGGAATCTTCTCGTCAGGACGAATGACAAGGCAGCGTCCTTCCTCCTCTGCCTTTGCCACATATGCTAATTCTTGGTTGTACATGATATGCCGTTCTGCCATCGCCTTAATCATATTCGGGTATTTTCGCAGGGCGATACGCATAATGGGCATCAGTTTGTTAGGCTCCTTGACAAATCCTTTTGGTTGGGTGAGGATGACCACATTACGGTCATAGCCCAGTGACTCGAAATATTCTAAGGGAATGGAGTCGGCAACTCCACCATCTAACAGTTTCCTGCCTCCCAGTTCAATCACTTTCGAGGCAAGCGGCATCGAGGCAGAGGCACGTATCCACTCATAGGTGTCATAGTCGGCTTTCGTCAATGGTTGATACACCGCCTCTCCTGTCTCTACGTCCGTACATACCACGATAAATTCCATAGGGTTCTGCTCGAAAGCGTCATCGTCGAAGATGTCATATTGCTTAGGTACGATGTGGTAACCGAACTCCGCATTGAAATAGTCTCCACTTTTGATTAACGAGCACAGTCCACTATAGCGTGGATCTTTGGCAAAACGGGTGTTGTAGCGGATGGCACGACCTATCTGTCGTGACTTGATATTACAGCCAAAGGCGGCTCCTGCTGACACACCAATCAGACCATCGGGCTCCAATTGATGCTCCATCATTACATCCGTCACTCCTGCGGTCCATAAACCACGCATGGCACCGCCTTCTAACACCAGTCCTTTCCTCATCTTTTGTTACTTCTTCATGTCGAAGCCGAGGCGAATGCCGTCATAATTCTTCGAGAGGTCGCCTACTTTCTGAACGGTATCATTACCACTCATGGCAGCAAGTACCTGAAGGACGTTAAGTAGTTTCTTCGACTCGAAGAGCAGGGCAATACCGCCATATTCACGTTTAGCGTAGCAGTTAATGGTGAGCAGAAGGGTTTTCATGGTGACCTTTGCCGTTGACTCCTCAAGAGTCCACGTGCCACTGAACGACTTGCCGGCAATAGAGGCGGTGAACTTACCGTCCTCATTGAAGGTGACATAGGTGTTCTGGGCTGTCAGTCCTGTCTTGTCGAAATAGGGCTTCAACTCCTGTTCTATCTTGGTGGCTGCCACCTCACCGCCCGCCTTTGCCAGTAAGTTCTCGCTGGTAAAGGCACAGCCTGGGCCGTCGTACTTCCAAGTACCTACAAGTCCACGTTGAGTGACTTTATCAAGTCCGATAACGCTGGTGAAGGCATTGGCAATAGTGCCTCCGCTACCAAGGGTTTGCAACAAGGTTCCTGCTCCACATGATGTCACCACGATGCCTGCTGTGATAAGCAGGGCAGCGGCTACGAGGGTCGTTTTGATTCTTTTCATAATCGTTTGTTTATATATAATATGTATAATATGTCAAAGTTATCCTGCAAAGATACGTATTTCTTTTGAAATGACAAAAATTATTGTTACCTTTGTGCCGACATACGGTTATAAGTCATAAATAATGTGAGATGATGAGAAGTATGAAACGGAAGATATATGAAGGGGTAGTGCTTATACTGTCCGTGTTATTAATGGCCTGTGGTGGTAAGAGTCCTGCAGGTGGAGTCAATGAGGGTTCTTTTACAGGAGACTCTATAAGTTTGATTCGTCCGCAGTATGCCAAAGGGTTTACTGTGAAATACTTGGAGAATGGTGTTCGTCTGGTGGATGTGGAGGATCCGCAGAAAGATGAGGATAAGATGCCTGTGAGTTATCAGTTCGCTTTGGTGACGAAGGGTAGTGAGGCAGAGATACCAGAGGGCTACACCAAGGTGGAGGTACCTGTAGAGCGTACCATTGTGATGACAATGCTGCAACTCTCCAACTTTACCGCACTTGACGCACATGATATTGTCAAGGGTATCACAGGAACGAAGAACCTGTATAACAAGGATATCAAGAAACGGGTAAAGGATGGCGATATCGTGAAGATAGGTATGGAGGGTAATTTCGATACCGAGTTGATACTTGCCGCCAATCCAGAACTGATTTTCATCTCTCCTTTCAAGCGTGGTGGCTATGAGGCGATCAAGGAGACGGGTATTACCCTTGTCCCCCATTTGGGGTATAAGGAACTCGACCCGTTAGGGCAAGCCGAGTGGGTGAAGTTCGTGGGTATGTTCTTAGGAAAGGAGAAGGAGGCCAATGACTGCTTTAAAGGTATTGAGCAACGATATAACGATGCGAAGGCTCTTGCCGCCAAGGCGGTATCTCGTCCCACCGTGTTTAGTGGTGAGATGCATGGTGGCAACTGGTATGCGGTAGGTGGTAAGAACTTCCTCGCCCAGTTGTTCCGTGACGCTGGTGCCGACTATATCGTGAAGAATGACGATACAGGTGGCTCCAATATTGAGTTTGAGCAGATGTATGCTATGGCGGCGAATGCTGACTACTGGCGTATCCTGAACAGTTATCCGGATGAGTTCTCGTATGATGCGCTGAAAGCATCGGAGCCTCGCAATGAATTGTTCAAGGCTTTCAAGGAAAAGCATGTCATCTATTGCAATATGAAGCAGACGGCCTATTATGAGTCTACACCTGTCGAGCCTGATATGGTGTTGAAAGACCTGCTTGCTATCTTCCATCCGGAGTTGGTTGGGAAAGACTATCAACCGAAATATTATCAGTTGCTGCGATGAGAAGCCACGTCGTCTCCTATCTGTTGCTGTTCTTGGGCATTGTCCTCTTGTTTGTGCTCAACCTGTTGTTAGGTACCGTCAAAATACCTGTTGGTGAGGTGGTGGCAACACTTATAGGTAGTCAGGAGGTATCGGAGATACATCGTAATATCATCTGGAGTTCACGAGTGCCACAGGCATTGACGGCGATGGTGGCTGGTGCTGGTCTTGCGGTGAGTGGTCTACAGATGCAGACGGTTTTCCGCAACCCGCTTGCTGGTCCTTCTGTATTGGGTATCTCCAATGGTGCCTCCTTAGGTGTCGCTTGTGTCGTCTTGATGTCTGGCTCATTAGGCGGTGTAGCCTTGAGCCGTTTAGGGTATCTGGGGGATGTCGCCATGTCGATAGCCGCCATCATCGGTTCTCTTGCTGTGATGGCTTTGATTCTCTACGTGTCACAGAAAGTGAAAGGGAATGTCACCTTATTAATAATAGGTGTGATGATAGGTTATCTCGCCACCGCCATCATTGGCGTATTGAAGTTCTTCTCCGCTGAGGAGGATATCAAGGCGTATGTGGTGTGGGGGTTAGGTTCTTTCTCTCGTGTGTCAGGCAACCAGATGGTTCTCTTTGTCATTTTGATGGCAATCCTGTTGCCTTTGAGTATGCTGTTGGTGAAGACGATGAACCTGTTGCTTTTGGGAGATGGCTATGCCCGCAACTTAGGGTTGAACATCCGTCGTGCCCGTATGCTGGTCATCCTCTGCTCTGGTGTGCTGGTGGCTATTGTCACCGCCTATTGCGGACCGATTATGTTCATCGGACTTGCCGTGCCTCATCTTTGTCGTACTATCTTCAACAGTAGTGACCATCGTATTCTGATGCCAGGCACCTTATTGGCTGGTGCCGCACTCGCCCTGTTATGTAACCTGATAGCCCGTATGCCTGGTTTCGAGGGAGCCTTGCCCGTCAATAGTGTTACGGCATTGGTGGGAGCCCCTGTTATTGCCAGTGTCCTGTTCCGTCGCAGGAAGGATGAGATGGGGGAGTAACTATATCTTATTTATTATATATGAAAGTGATTGTTTCACAAGAGATAGAGACCGTTTGTCCTGGGTTTGTCGGGGCATGTCTGGAGGCAGACGTGGTGAATACCCCATACTCACAAGGGTTATGGGATGAGATTCATGCGTTATCGGAACGCTATCGCAAGGAATTGACGACCGAGAGCCTGAAAGAGATGAGTGGTATCGCTGCTACTCGCCGTGTCTATAAAGGATGTGGCAAGGATCCCTCTCGCTATCGTCCTGCCTCTGAGGCCTTGATTCGTCGGATGCTACAAGGAAAGGAACTCTACCAGATAGATACATTGGTCGACCTTATCAACCTTGCCTCTATTGCCTATGGTTACAGCATTGGTGGTTTCGATGCTGATAAGTTTGTGGGGGATACGCTGACTTTGGGAGTTGGTCGTGAGGGAGAACCTTATGAAGGTATCGGACGTGGCATCATCAATATCCATGGACTACCTGTCTATCGGGATGCAGAAGGTGGGGTAGGAACTCCCACCAGTGACCATGAGCGTACGAAGATAGGCATCAATACCCGTCATCTCCTTGTCCTTATAAATGGTTATGATGGGGATGAGCAGCGTGTCACGGATAACGCCCGATTCATCCAGCAACTCCTTCGCAAGTATTGCCAAAGTGACGGAGGCACTTTCTTCGTGTACCGTTGACCAATATCATGAACATCATTATAAGCAGTTTCTGTAAAAATGCAAAGTGAATCCGTAAAATGTGCAACGGTAGTTTAATGTAAAATTTGTAACTTTGCAACATGATTCAGAATATAGAGACAATTGAGCAGTACAACAATTTGTTTGGCGTTGAGACCAAGCATCCTTTAGTGACGGTAGTGGAAGTGAGAGATTATGCTCCACATGCTGATGAACTGACACAGACAGTGAAATATGGACTCTATGCTTTGTTCTTGAAACAAGGTGTAGGCTGTCGCCTCCGCTATGGGCGTAAGCAGTACGACTACCAGTCTGGTAGTATTGTAACGATGGCTCCTGGTCAGGTGGTGGCAACTGAGTTTATTGAAGGGGAGCATAGTAGTTGGAAGGCATTGTTGTTTCATCCAGACTTATTATATGGCAGCCCTTTGGCAGAACGTATTCGTGAATACTCCTTTTTTGGTTACGATCAGCATGAGGCTTTGCATGTGTCTGATGACGAACGTCGTACTATTGAGGATACTTTTCTGCATATTAGCGAAGAATTGGACCATGCCATTGATAAACATTCCTCACAGTTGCTGACAGTTTATATACAATTGGTTCTTGACTATTGTCTGCGTTTCTATGACCGTCAGTTCATCACTCGCCATAAGGTAAATTCATCCCTTATTAGCCGATTTGAAAAATTAGTGGACGACTACCTTCAGGACGATCAGTTGTTGATGGAAGGACAACCAACAGTATCATGGTGTGCCAGTGAGTTGTGTCTTTCTGCTAATTATTTTGGTGACTTGGTGCGAAAGGAGTTAGGTAATACTGCCAAAGAATTCATCACAAAGAAAATCATTGCAAAGGCGAAACAAGAGTTGCGAGGTACAGACACGCCTATTACGATAGTCAGCGAACGACTGGGTTTCAGTAGTGTGAGCCATTTTACTCGTCTGTTCAAAGCACATACAGGATATACACCGTCGAACTACAGAAGAAGTGCATAATAGTATGGTACGAAAATTCACAACACATCTGTTGGTGACATTATTATTGTTCATAACTGCCTGTTCAACAGAAGAGGCTCAGGCACAATCATCATCGAATATGGAAATTATCATTACTGTGGGTGGCAAGACTTTTACTGCCACTTTAGAAGACACAGAGACAGGACGAGCCTTTTACAACCGACTGCCTCTTACACTCAACATGTCAGAGTTGAATGGCAATGAAAAGTATTATTATCTTGATGAGGCATTACCAACAGCCTCACAATATTACAGCACAATTCATGCTGGTGATTTAATGCTATATGGTAATTCCTGTGTAGTCTTGTTCTATGGTGAGGCGGGAGGTTATAGTTATACACGACTCGGAAAACTGAATAAAACAGAAGGACTTGTATCAGCAGTAGGCATTAGTAGTGTTAGTGTCACTTTCTCAAAGGTAACGAGTGACCTCAGTGAAACTGTGCTTACAAAGAAGGACAAAAAAATCTATGTACTTAATGGTTCCATGTTAAAGGGAGAGCCATCAAAAGGAATATTTATTAAAAATGGAAATAAAGTTGTAAAATGAATAAACTTATATACACAGCATTACTGTTGGGTGGAATGCTAACAGGATGTACACAGAAAGCAACAAATGAAAAAGGAGATAAAGAAATGATGAAGTTGGAATTAACACAGGAGTGGGACAAAGTTTTCCCGTTGAGTGAGAAAGTCAACCACAAGAAAGTAACGTTTGAGACCCAATACGGTCTGATATTGGCAGCAGATCTCTATACACCAAAAGTCGCACAAGGAAAGTTGCCCGCCATCGCTGTGAGCGGTCCTTTTGGTGCTACAAAAGAGCAATCGAGCGGACTCTATGCGATGAAAATGGCTGAGCGTGGTTTCGTGGCTCTCGCTTTTGATCCTTCATACACAGGAGAGAGTAGTGGTGAGCCTCGTCGTACGGCCTCACCAGATATCAATACAGAAGACTTTATGGCTGCTGTTGACTTTCTGTCAAAGCAGGATGATGTGGATGCAGACAAGATAGGAATCATTGGCATCTGTGGATGGGGTGGTATCGCTCTCAACGCTGCCGCCGCAGACACTCGCATCAAAGCGACCGTTGCAAGCACCATGTATGATATGACTCGTGTGAGTGGTAATAATTACAATGATGCTCTCGATGTTGAAGAGGCTCGTCATACTGCTCGTGAAACTCTCTCTAAACAGCGTCTCACTGACCCGATGGCAATGGCTGGTGGCGTGGTAGATACCGTACCTTATCAAGCACCTCAGTTTATCAAGGACTACCATGATTATTATAAGACCCCGCGCGGCTATCACATTCGCAGTGGTAACAGTAATGACGGATGGCGAACAATAGGTACCCAGGCTTATGCGAATACCCGTTTCCTTTATTATATAAATGAGATTCGCTCAGCGGTTCTCGTTATGCATGGTGCCGATGCCCACTCTCGTTACTTTGGAGAAAGCGCCTACCATTATATGGTTGAAGGGAAGGCAGAGGGTTATCATTTCGTAGGAAATCCCAATCCTAATCCACAAAATAAAGAACTGTTGATTATCCCTGATGCGTCTCATTGTGACCTCTACGATGGTGGATGGACAGAAACTGCAGGAAAGGGTGAACCCAAGAATCTTATTCCTTGGGATAAACTTGCTGATTTTTTCAAAAAGAACTTGTAATTATAGGAATCTTATAGTCGCATAATTCTTAAAAATCAGTTACCGACTGACCCCTGTACTCTTCCGTCGCAGGAAGGATGAGATGGGGGAATTAAAAAGGATAGCATCTTTATTACGTAGATGCCATCCTTTTAATTATAGTATATTTGCTACCAAATCGGCTTGCTGGTCCTCATAGAACTTAGGTCCAGTGATTGCCGAATAACTGAAGTCTGTGAAGCGGAACAGTTGCAGTGCGAGGAAATGCCGGTCTCTTGCCAATGCTATCTCCAGTCTCAGGTGTCCTACGGGTACACTGACTAATTGTCCTTTCTTCACCTCAGTTTCCAGTTTGTCGGCAGGTGCATTCAATAATTGTACCAGTCGGCTTTCTGCGTCTGGTGTGTATTCCTGTACTGTGAGGTCGACAACAGCATTGGTTGGTGTATAAATCACAGTCTTGGAAAGTCCAAGGAATCCCTTTTTGATGTTTATATGTTGGTGTTGGGAGAGGGCAGAGGCCATCTCCATATTATTTAAACTTGCCATAATATATTGCTTTTAATTGTTTCTTTTAATAATAATCTCTGAGGAAAAGAAACAGGCAACTAACGAAGAAGATGCCTCAATGCTATTATATAGTAATGGCATGAGACAGTCAATGGATGAGGGGCAGACTCCAGTCTACACCTTCCATCAGATATATGAAGTTTTGAGGATGAATAATGTTTTTGTGTATCTTGTGCTACTCGCACAGTTGTGCGATGTGGCTGTTGCCTGAGACTCTGGGGAGGTTGTATGCGTTGAGGACGTGGGTTACATACCCGATACACTTCAAGCCCGTCGCTTAACACTGCCTCAGATGCCTGATGTTCCAACGCATTGTTGTCATACAACATGTCGTATGACTGTCTGTCCTCCAAACGGATAGAATCAGCATGGATATCTGTCTGCCAGCCAACGACAGACAGGAGAATGAGGAATAATATCTTTGTCATGCGATTCATGTGACAAGTGACGATGTTATGATTAGGCTTGCAAAGTTACTAATTTTATTTTAATGTACAAAATGATGGAGAATTTTACACAAAAGAGAAGAGTCTTTTAGTGGACTAATGGTTGTTTCTGTAATTTTGGTAAATGAATCCGTAAAATTTATACAAAAAGATTGGGGAATTCTTCGTATCTTTGCACTATAAAACTATAATAATACAAAAATGGCAAAGAAAGAAGTATCAGTTCTGATTGGTGCAGGAAGTATCGGACAGGCAATTATCCGCCGAGTATCGGCAGGTAAGCACGTTGTGCTTGCCGACTATAACATAGAGAACGCTGAGCGGACAGCCAAGATATTGGAAGATGCAGGTTTTGAGTGTTCGACGATTAAGTGTGACCTCGGCTCTAAGGAGGACATCCTAAGATTGGTGGGGTTCGCCACCAGTAAGGGGGAGGTAAAGTACTTGGTGAATGCCGCAGGCGTATCGCCCTCACAGGCTCCAGTAGCAGAGATTCTGCGTGTGGATCTCTATGGGACGAGTGTGCTGATGGAGGAGTTTGGCAAAGTGATTGCCGAGGGAGGTAGTGGTGTCATTATCTCGTCGCAGAGTGGTCACCGCCTGCCCGCACTGCCACAAGAGGAGAACGATGCACTTGCCATGACACCGTGTGATGAACTATTGGAAATCCCTTTCATCAAGGCGATTGACGACACGCTGAAGGCATATCAGTACTCAAAGCGCTGCAACGTTTTGAGAGTGATGTATGAGGCAACCCGCTGGGGGCGTCGTGGTGCAACCATCAACAGCATCAGCCCAGGCATCATTATCACCCCGCTTGCCAATGACGAGTTACATGGTCCACGCAAAGAGGGATATCTGAAGATGATAGAGGGAATGCCTGCCCGTCGTGCCGGCACCCCCGATGAGGTGGGCGACCTTGCCGAGTTCCTGATGTCCTCTCGTGGTCGTTTCATCAGTGGTGCAGACCTGCTCATTGATGGTGGATGTACCGCCAGTTACTGGTATGGCGACCTGCAATATCTTAAAGCAACACATTAAGAAATGAGAAAGATTCTAATAACCATCATCACTTTCATAACGACAATAAATATGAATGCACAGGAAGTAGATTTTAACGTATGGCCTAAAGGGGAGTTGAACACTGCCTACGCCCAGTATTTTATCGGTAACAGTTATCTGGCTCCACTCGATGCACAGAACGGCGGACCAGTGAATGTGACCTTTGAGCCACGTTGCCGCAATAACTGGCACATCCACCATAAGTCGGTGCAGGTGCTTATCTGTGTCGCTGGTCACGGCTGGTATGTGGAGGAGGGTAAGGCTCCTGTTGCGATGCGTCCAGGTTCTGTAGTGGCAATCCCAGCCGAGGCAAAGCATTGGCATGGTGCGGCAAAGGACTCGTGGTTTCAGCATCTGACCTACATGACAAAGGTTGAGGAAGGTTCTTCCACCACATGGTTGGAACCTGTCGTTGACGAGGAATACGACAAACTGCCAGCCAGTCAGCAAATGCTAAATACTACAGACCCGGAGTTTACGGAACGTTTCGAGGCATTTGCCTACGATGAAGTTGTCAATCAGGTAAAAGCAAAACTTGATGACCATACCCGTCATATATGTTATCTGGCAACACTGCTTGGTTGTCAGGGTATCGATGAATATCGTGAGATACTGCCTAAAGCCCTTGATAATGGGGTAACACCCGTCGAGGTAAAGGAAATTGTCTATCAGGCTACTGCCTATCTTGGGTTAGGTCGTGTACGTCCGTTCCTGACTGCCACCAATGAGGTCCTCGGTCTGCGTGGCATCGCTCTGCCGCTGCCCTTGCAGGCACAGACTACGCAGGAGAACCGTCGTGAGGCTGGTACTCAGGCGCAGGTCGACTGTTTTGGTGAGGGGATGCGTGACTTCTGGAAGTCGGGTCCTGAGGACAGCCGTCATATCAACTACTGGCTTGCCGACAATTGCTTTGGCGACTACTACACCCGTAAGGGACTGGACTTGAAGTACCGTGAACTCATCACCTTCTGCTTCCTTGCAGCCCAGGGCGGTTGCGAGCCCCAGTTGAAGGGTCACATCGCAGGTAATTACCATGTCGGCAATGACAAGGATTTCCTCATCGCCGTTATCTCGTCAAACCTTCCCTTCATTGGCTATCCTCGTACGCTGAATGCTCTGAACTGCATCCGTGAGGTAGAGGCTGTAAAAAAATAATGATTTATTAAATAGTTAACTATGCAGAATTTTGATTACATGACCCCGACTCGACTCATCTTTGGTAAGGAGTCGATTCAGAAACTGCCAGAGGTAATGCGTCCTCTTGGCAAACGTGTTTTGCTGACCTACGGTGGTGGCAGCATTAAGAAGTTAGGTCTTTACGACCGAGTGAAGGAACTGCTTGCCGACTTCGAGATTCTCGAACTCTCAGGCATTCAGCCTAACCCGAAGTATGACCCCAGTGTTCTTGACGGTGTCCGCATCTGCAAGGAGCAACAGGTGGATGTCATTCTTGCTGTAGGTGGTGGTAGCGTGCTCGACTGCTCGAAGGCTATTGCCGCTGGTGCCAAATACGATGGTGATGTCTGGGATTTGATTACCTACAAGGTAAAGGCACAGGCAGCGTTGCCTATCGTAGATATCCTGACACTTGCCGCTACTGGCTCGGAATATGATTGTGGAGGCGTAATCTCACGTACAGAGACCAATGATAAGATTGGTTACATGGATCCATTGCTCTTCCCTGTATGCTCCATTCTCGATCCTGTCTATACGTTCAGTGTGTCGAAGAAACAGACTGCCGCTGGTTGTGCGGATGCGATGAACCACACCATGGAGCAGTATTTCGCAGCAGACACCACATTACTAAATGATGGCTTCTGTGAGTCGATGTTGAAGAGTCTGATGGTGAATGCCCGTAAGTGCTTAGACAATCCAGAGGATTATACCGCCCGTGCAGAGATGATGCTTTGTTGCACCTATGGCTGCAATGGCATCCTGTCGTTGGGTAACAGTCACAGTGGTTGGCCCTGCCATGGTATCGAGCATGCCCTGAGTGCCTATTATGACATCACACATGGTGAGGGACTCGCCATCATCACCCCACGTTGGATGCGCCATATCCTAAGTGACAAGACCATTGACCGTTTCGTGAAATATGGTATCAACGTATTTGGCATTGATGCCTCACTGCCTAAACAGGAGATCGCCGAGAAAGCCATTGATGCTACCTATGCGTTCTTCGAGAGCATCCATATCCCGATGCATCTGCGTGAGGTCGGAATCGACGATAGCCGTATCGATGAGATGGCGCATCATATTGCTGTCAACGAAGGTCTGGAGAATGCCTATGCTCCTCTGACAGAGCAAGACATTAAGGAAATATTAATAGCAAGCCTTTAAAATAGAAGGAAAGAATGAAAGCAATGAGATATATTCTGGCATCCGCTTTGTGTATGCTGGTGTCAACCGCATGTAGCGGCAATAAAAAAGGTGAGGTGAATGTGAACGATCCTGAAACTGAGGAGATACTGGCTGGGGCTGCCCAAAAAGACGGCAAGATCCTTGTAGTATTCTTCTCCCATGCTGGTGATAACTATGCCGTAGGCAACATCAAGGTGGGCAATACGAAGATCGTTGCTGACTACATCTCCGAGATAATAGGTGCTGACCAGTTTGAGATTAAGACGAAGAAGTATGACGGCATTGCCTACAAACCACTTTGTGACCTTGCCAAGAAAGAGCAGCAGAATGGTGAGTTGCCTCCCTATGAGGGCAGTGTCGACGTGTCGAAATACAGCACTATATTTATTGGTGGACCCGTATGGTGGGGCACCTATCCACAAGTGATGTTTACCTTCTTCAAGAAATACGACCTGAATGGCAAGACGATTATCCCTTTCACTACTCACGAGGGCTCAGGTCTCGGTAGTTGTGTGAGGGATTTGAAGAAAACCTATCCAAAGGCAAACTTCCTCGATGCCTTCTCCATCTACGGTCATGATGTCCGTGAGGGAAAAGGTCGTGTAGAGAAGTGGTTGAAGAAAATCGGGTATAACAAATAAATAAACACGATGGAATAATATAAAGAGGTCAAGTCTTCTATGGGACTTGACCTCTTGTGTTATTTTGCTAAATCAGCAATATGCTTTGCCTCACGGTCGGCGTTAACGGCCTCAGCACCGTGAATCGGTGTGCCGTTCAACAGATTGGCTGTCGGACAGAGTTTCTTAATGAAGCGCTCGCTGCTTCCCATACCACTTCCCTCGTTGGTACAGAAGGGAATGATGGTCTTGCCTGTGAAGTCGTAACTCTCAAGGAACGTATAGACAACCATCGGCATTGTACCCCACCAGTTAGGGTAACCAAGGATGATGGTGTCGTACTCGTCAATACTTGCCAGTGGATCCTTGACCTCAGGACGCATCTGGTCGTGCAGTTCCTGCTTAGCCTCCTCGATGCAGGTCATATACGACTTCGAATACTCATAGGTCGTATCAATCTGGAACATGTCAGCATCAGGCAGTAACTCCTTGATCTTTGCTGCCACCACCTCCGTATTACCCAATTTCAGGTTCTTTATACTTCCGTTTACATAATTCTCTCCGCGACGAGAGTAATACGCAATCAAAACTTTCTTAGCCATAGTTCTTTCTCCTTAATTTATTTATATTGCAAATTTACGCCTTTTATCCCAATAGTGTGATACCAATATTACGGATTCGCTTATCATTTTTACTGATTTTAGCAAAAATCCGTAATTTTGGTAACTCAATCCGTAAGATTTATACAAAAGGTTTGTGGCATTCAACGTACCTTTGCCCTTGTAAAACTTAAAGCAATAAAGATATGGATTTCAGAATGCAAGACCGCGCAGAGTTGAAGGCATTAGTAGACTACTACGCAACAGAGAGTGACAAGAACAACCAGGACTGCTATGTGGAGATTTTCCGTCCTGATATTAAGTTGAACGTATACTTTGGTGGAAAGTTAGGGATGCAGGCAACAGAAGTACATGACATGATTCGCCAGTATAAGGCATTCGGTGCCGCTAAGGTGTCTTTCCACATGAACGGACAGCAGAATGTTGAGTTCCAAGATGATACTCATGCCACAGGTACATGCTATGCTCTTGCCACATTAGTGACAGAGGAGGATGGGAAGGACAAACTGACGGTTCATGCTGTTCGCTACTTTGATAAGTATGTGAAGATTGATGGTCGTTGGTGGATTGCCGAGCGTGAGCAATACTTCGAGTGGAGTGCATTTCCCCCGCTGGTGTAAGTGATGGTAAAGAGATTGTTTTGCGTTATGCTGGTGCTGCTGTGTCTGACAGCGGCATCGGCACAAACTCATAAAGTTAAGCGTATGAGACTGAAAGTAACAATCAGCGGACAGGTGTTCCACGTACAGACCGTCGATGACCCTCTGGTCAGTCAGGTGGCTGCAATGTGTCCGATGGAACTGGAGGCCAGCCGTAGCGGGAATCATGAGTATTACAGCCGACTGCCTAAGAAAGTTGATGACAGCAAGAGCCGGAAGACTTCTGATGCCCACAAGAATGAACTGATGTACTTCGGTGGCTGGAATTGTCTTTCGCTCTTGTTCGACGATGTGAACGTGGCTCCCTACAAGTTGGTGAAACTGGGTGACTTCGAGGAGGACGTGGCCTCGGTTTTAAGGGAATCGGCAGGGAAGATCAAGGTGAAAGTGGAGGTGGAATAAGACCCAACAGTTTCTCTGCGACATCCTCGGAAAGCAGAATACTTGAAAGGCTTTTGCCCAATCAAACCATCACTTATAGAAATACATAAAGGCATCTCAAATCTCCGGCAGTTCGTCAATATAATCGCACAATGCTTCCATCAATTTCTGAAACTCTTCTGACTGAGGTATCTTTGTGATTGAACTGATTTTCTTTTGGATGTCTTGGAGAGAATTGGAATCTGTGTGAGCCTTCAAGAACAAACGCCAGTTGTTGGCAGGAATGCCAAGAATATCTGCAAGAAGAGTTTCCTCGACGAAATCAGACATGATGCCAGTTCTGGCCAATCGACCGAAGTTATTTCCTCCATCGTCTACTGGTTTATAGTTTGTCTTGTCGCGAGCATTCTCCATATAAGGACGTACACCTGCTGGAACATCCAGACCACGTTGTTTCACCGTCTTCGGGTAATCTGTCTGCCGCTCATATATCCAATATCGCTTTGTAGCCTCAGCGGCGGCTTTAGCAGAATAGACCCATGGAGTGGCTAGTACGGGATGACCGCAGACGGCATCACTGAGATACCAGGGAATGATGCAAAGCAGGTCTGCTGGGTCGCAAGCCTCGGATGCTGTGCGATAGCGGAATGAAGGTTCACCTTCTTTTGACAAGATAAACCAACTTTTCAACTCTATGCCAAGAATGATGTCATGGTTGTCGCCCTTTCTGACAAGACGAACATCTGGGAATGATTCGTTTGAACGGATGAAATGATACTCACTCCAACTGCCATCGTCCCAGAGGTGCCGATGAGCATTGAGGAACATCACAACTTTATTCTCAATCATCGAACCAAGCAGTGTGTTCAGACTGAATAAATCTGTTGCCAGAATTCCTGAGTAACTGTTTTCGATAGAGCATTCTGCAGGGAGTGACGGAAATACAATATTGCGAAGTGCCTCTATCAGATTTGCTCTATTGTCATTACCTCTTAGCGAGTAATCCGATTCTACGAAAGGTGGAAGTGAGTCGATGCTTGTAAATGCAACCCCTTTTTGGGCTTCCGCCAGCGTTGCGATATAAGATTGTTTATTTGTTTTCATACGGCAATAAGTTCTGTTTCTGATAATCTGCTTACAGCATTTCTAAACGTACTCTCTGTAATCTCCGCAGAGTAGCACGAACGGCCAAGCCTGCGGCAACACCAAGCCGTTGTCGCCAGTCCAGCAAATGGATCCCAGACGACATCTCCTTCATCAGATGATGTGCGGATGATATAATCGATGATGGAAACGGGCTTCTGATTGTAGTGTAATGCTTTATGACTTAGACTATCTTTTAGGCGCTCCTTGCTGTGCAACGCTGGCTGACTCCATACGTTAGTGTAACCGTGAATATGATTCCATTTGGCACGCATTCCGTCCCATAGGGCTTCTGACATCTGCTTACCACCGACCGTGAAATATGGGCGTCCAAAGGAATTGCCATATTTGTTGGCATAGTCGGCAATCATTTTCATTGCGTTGGAAGGTGGGAAATACCACAAGTCGTCAGGAGTAAAATACTTTCTTGTGGCGGCATTCTTAACGCCACAGGCCTCATTAGTTTTACTAAAAGGCAACCCTGTCCGTTTCCACTCGCTCCGCAGCCACTCCTGCAATCCCAACATCTTTCCGTCCTGACATTCTATCATTACACGCTTAGTGTATCTCACGCACACTTCTGTCACGATAGGAGCCTGTCGGATAGTTTTTGAGTTCACATTTCCAGCCACATGGCCTATACCTTTGTCCCAAACAAAAGTCTGCTCATAGTCCCAGCCATTGACCTCAAGATAGTGGTGCATCCTTGCCCAACCAAGTTCGGTTCCCCAGAACCAAAGCGTTGTATCGGGCTTTGCGTATTTCGACCACTCGGCGATGTGAGGCGCATAAACTTCAGGAAGCAACTTCGTGTCTTTAGGGTCACCAGGAAAGCCATTGATACCATAAGGACCATCCACAAAAATCACAGTCGGGGCAGCCCATCGACTATAACAATCCAGCGAGTTCTTATTTTCAAGAACTATTCTGCTGTTTCTGGTATATTGGACGAATGTATCCATGTCATAAAGTGCTATATTGTTATATGCTCTCTTACGTCTCTCTGGTACAAAAGTACAAAAATTATTCCTTATTTATATATAACAAGGTAGAATTTAAATCTATTTTAACCCTTTCGGACTTAAAACAATTGTGGCGAAGAACGAACAGGAACATGGTGGCTCTACAGAAAGAACGGTTGAAACTGGGAGATAGGTGCCTGCAAACAGGGAGAAAGGTACGTTTAAACTCAGCATCATCGACTTCTTATCTTGGAGCATCCTCCCTTTTATATAGGAGCGGTCGGTCGAAACCAAGTTGTATTCCTTTGAGACTTCTTGCTGCAATTCCGTAAAAATGGTAAGCAAATCTGTAATATTTATACACGCTTCTCGAAAAATCTTCGTACCTTTGCATCATGACACATTTCGAGACGATACAGGAGTTTAATGAGATGCTGGGTGTAGAGACCCTGCATCCGATGGTGAGTGTGGTGAACTTGGGACTTGCAAAGCCTATGAGGCACATGCGGCATACGAATGGCTTTTACTCGGTGATGCTGAAAGACGAGAAGTTCTGCGATATTGTCTATGGTCGTTCACGTTATGACTACGACAAGGGGTCTGTGGTATCTACGGCACCAGGACAGGTAGTAGGCATAGAGCCGACAAATGAGGCATTAGGCAAGGATGCCAAGGAATTGTTCCAACCAGTCGGATGGGGACTGTTCTTCGCCCCGGAGTTAATCCACGGCACGTCACTTGCCCGCAATCTGAAGGAGTATACCTTTTTCGAATATCAGGCTAACGAGGCACTGCATCTGTCGGAGCGTGAGCGTGAGGTGTTTCTGCATTGTCTGGATGAGATACAGACAGAGTTAGAGCATGGCATTGACCGCCTGACACGTCGCCTTATCGTGTCGAACATTGAGATATTACTTGACCACTTATTGCGTTTCTACGAGCGTCAGTTCATTACTCGCGAGTTCACCAACAGTGACCTGCTCTCTCGCTTTGAACAACTGCTGAGACACTACTTTGAGGGTAATAACGCAATGAGGAACGGTTTGCCTACTGTCCGTTACTGTGCCTCGGAACTATGTCTGTCACCTAATTACTTTGGTGACCTTATTCGTAAAGAGACAGGAAAGACCGCACAGGAGCATATCAAACTGCATACCCTCGATGCTATCAAGCGTGAACTTGTTGACCCGCAGAAGACGATTACCGATGTTGCCTATGATCTTGGCTTCCAGTATCCTCAGCACCTGAGCCGTTTCTTCAAGAAGGAGATGGGGATGTCGCCAGCAGAGTATCGCCAGCGGCAATTGCTGGGAGAGATGGCTCAAGCATAGCCGAGTGGCATTCTAAGTTTTCTGATAGACTGTTCCCTCGTCATTCATCAAAAGGATGGTGAGGTTGCCGTCGGGGAGGAGAGGCTTGCAGTGTTGGTAGCAATGGGAGATAATCGTACCTGCAAAGGCTTGCAGGAAATCGGCAGGAATCTGCTGCCACAGTTCTCTGGCGAGGGTGAGGTTGGTGAGGTCGATTGGGCAGCCTGCTTCATCGAGCATCGTGGCGATAAATGTTTTGTCCATCACAGTCTTCTTGCTATGTGTATCCAGGTTTCCTGCCGCTAACTTCACTGCCTTGCCAAGCATCACCCCCAAGGTGACGTTAGGGAACTGGAGTTCATGTGCTATCTTCAACGTCTCACCGATATAGTTGCCATACTCCACGAAAGCCTGTGTGGGCAGGGTGGGATAGTGTGCCTTGACGAAACGCTCACTCTTCGCTCCGCTATTGATGACAACACGGTTGCTGCCGCTTGCCTTTGCCACCTCCATACACTTTCGGATGCTCTGAATGAACGCTTCCTCGGAGAAAGGCTTGACGATACCAGATACCCCGATGATAGAGATGCCGCCCTCAATACCCAAGCGGGGATTGAACGTACGACGGGCAATCTCCTCACCTTGTGGCACAGAAATAGTAATGTTCAATGGCGAATGGTCAATGTTCAATGCCTCTATGTTCTGACGAATCATCTCACGAGGGGCTTTATTGATAGCAGGCTCGCCAGGGGGATAGTCGAAGCCGGGGAGTGTGAAACGACCTACGCCCTCACCACCTTCGATGGTGAACGTGTCAGAGAGGATTACATTTGCCCGTATCTCCAGTCCATTCGTCACATCAGGGTCGTCACCAGCCTCTTTGAAGACGGAGACATACCCATCCCCATAGGTTACAGGAACAGGAATCGTCTCACCATCAGGCAGGATGACGGGTACCTCTGCGGGTGTCTCGTTTTTCAGCAGTCTGAGTGTAGCACCAACCGCTGAGGCAGTGGCGCAAGTACCTGTCGTCAGTCCACTATGCAGGGGATAGAATTCAGGTAATAGTCGCTCTACCATCCGTCGCAGTCCATGCGGACCGTTGACTGTCTGAAAGGCGGCAGGGGTGGCAGGACGTTTTAATACGAGGATGCGCATTCCCTTTGCTTTTGCAGCATCCACCTTTTCTTGAAATCCTCCCGTTAAACCACTTTCTTTCAATAGGATAGTGTCAGCATTGATGTCTATCACCTTGCTATCCTCATAGAATAATAGTTGGTCGTCAGTAGCACCCTGTGCCTTGGCAAGACGGATAGATGACTCCCGAGGCAGGATGCGGTAATAGACCTTGATGCCCTTTGCCTCTAACGGTTTCAGTTTCGCAATCGACTGTACTCCTGTCGTGGCAAGAAGGGTATGGGTGTCTGTAGGAATTTGTGTGTAGTCATCTATCCACGTCAGACTTACGTCCCTTTTAGGAAAGATGCGCTCAAAGCGGATGGCAGGAATCTGCAACTTCATCGCCACTTCCGCCACGGTATCGTGTAATACTTGGGCGAAAGGATGGGCGGCATCAATCAATAATTGAATGTGATGCTCTTGGCAGAACGTAAGCATTGCCTTCTGGTCTAAGGCACCATGTAGTCGTATGCCATGATGCAGTGCCACCTCCTGCTCCTCCGTCTTGGTAGAGTAGTAGTAGGTGTTTCCTGCCTCCTCCAGCACCTCCACAGCCTTACGTCCTTCCGTTGTTCCTCCAAATACCAGTATCATTTCGAGTGCGAAGTTACGAAAAAAACTTTAAAATACTTGTTTTTCTTAATAATCCTTTGCGTTTATTAGTCCCTATGTATTCGATGTGAAGTGCCTTTGTAATCAATCGTTGGAAGCATCCTTTTCGTTGGTTGACTCCAGTCAACCGATCGTTCGACTCCAGTCAACCGATTGTTTGACTCCAGTCAACCGATCGTTTGACTCTAAGTCGGCAAGTGTCTTCCTACGCCTCACCCTGTCGGAAGAGGTGGGTGAAGTGCTTGTTATAGAGTTCGGAGAGCCCTTGGCGATTGTCGATAGCCTCACCGACGACCAGCATGGTGGTGAGGGTGAGATTGTTGTCATGCACGATTTTCGCAAGGTCTTTCAGTACCCCTCGGTAAATCCGCTGGTCTTTCCATGTCAGATGATAGCAGGCGGCAACAGGGGTGTCCTCAGGATATTCCATCAGCAGTTCCTGCTGTACGTCGTCCACGATGGCGGCACTGAGGAAGATGCACATGGTCGACTGGCTCTTGGCAAGCAGGTGCAGTTGCTCTTTCTCCGGCATGGGTGTACGTCCCTCCCCACGAGTGAGGATGATGGTCTGCGTGCGCTCTGGGATGGTAAACTGACTGCGCAGTTCTGCAGCGGCGGCAAGGAAAGACGAGATACCAGGGGTGATATGATAGTCCATGCCCTCACGGTCGAAGAACGCCATTTGCTCTTGGATGGCACCAAAGATACAAGGGTCGCCAGTATGCAGGCGGACGATATACTTCCCTTGGTCATAGAACTGTTTCATCAACGCACATTGTTCCTCCAATGCCATGTCAGCAGAGGAACGCACCACCGCACCAGGCTTATGGCACTCGGTCAGTTCACGAGGGACGAGGGACCCCGCATACAGTATCAAATCGGCACGTTCCAGCATCTTACGACCACGTACACTGACCAAGTCAGGGTCGCCAGGTCCTGCGCCAACAATCTCGACATGTCCTTTCTGTTCTCTCAGGTATTGATAGTCAATGGCGAGGGCTGCCGTCCAGTTCTTGCCTTTTATCTTAGGAACGATTAGTTTTCCATGGTTGGAGCCGAGGATGGCGGCAGCCTCACAGACACTTGACGTACCCACATGTTTTGCCACCACATTACTGGGGTTCGGTACATCGACGGCATCCAGTTCCTCCGCAGAGTAGAACACCACCTCCTCACCATATTCCTCTTTGAGGCACTCTACGAACTCCTCATCCTGCTTCACGTCGATGGTGCAGTAACGGTGCGAACAGGGCAGGAATCCCCGATCGGCAAACGCCTGGTCTATCTCATCATAGATACACTCGTAATCATCGGGGTGGTGCGCCAGTCCGAAACCTATCGTGCCGACCATGGGGGTGAAGTGTAGTCTCAAAATTTCCTTTGGGGCATGACGGATAAAAGGTGATACGATGATGACGAGTTTGTATTTCTTAGGGTCTGCCTCCCTAATATCATGAATCAAGGTGACATGACTGGGTAAGGTCTGTTCCAGATAGTCTGTACCCTCATCACGTACCTCTAAGAGCAAGGCGGTCGGCTGGCGGTTGACGAAAGCGAAGATACAGTCGTTCATGTCATCATCACTGGCAACAGACCAGTCGAAACGCTGCTCGAACGTGTCGAGAGCCCACAGTCCCGCATTGTCACTCTGGGTAGTGATGACAGGATTTGCTCCCAAAGCCCCTGATACTTGTAAAGTGAGGTCGTTAGCCCCCCCAATATGCCCTGATAGGACGGAGATGACATGCTGTCCGAAGGTATCGACGCAGACAACGGCAGGGTCCTCATGCTTATCCTTGACATAAGGGGCAATGGTGCGCACACAGATACCCATAGCACCGATGAAGATAAAGGCATCAAAGTGAGACCATTCCTTGTCTATCTCCGTACGTTCTATGACTTGGGCACGTAATACCCTTCTGAGCAGGGAGGCTACTTCCTTTCCTGCCTCACTAATCTGTATAATCGCTATCTTCTGCATTTCAGAATTGTTATAGGGTTATAGTCATTCAGGGTGATATGTAGGGACGGCTCTTGGGTAAGCCCAAGGTCATGGCATGCCTCCTCCCACATCTGTCTGCTCTGTGGGGTGACACTATTCATCACAATGCATCCATCGGGAGCAAGGACAGTCATCACCTTAGTCATGATCTCTTTCAGTTTTCCCCCATGTCCGCCGATGAAGACGGCATCAGGGGGTGTTTTGCTTGTTGTCATGGCATGGCAACATACTGAGCGGAAATCGCCGATATGGATGTTGATGCCAGGGACTCCGAGGCGTCGCATGTTCTCTTGGATGATTGCCTCGCACTCAGGACGTATCTCAAAAGCCTCGATATGGAGGTGGGGAAACTGTAGGCGTGCCTCGATGGATATGCTGCCCGTACAGAAGCCGATGTCCCATAACGTCTTCCTCTTGGACAAGTCGAGTGCCTGCAGTGTCAACAGGCGAATCGGCATCTTGGTAATCATCTTCTCCCTACCATCGAGGAGGGCAAAAGAACTGTCAGGAACACCGAAGGGCTTGGTTGAGAGTTTAGCGTTTAAAGTTGAGAGTATCACGCAGTTGGGTTGGGTGAACTCGCTATGAGCGGTTTCTTCGAGGGAGAGGGTTTTCACCTTTTCCTTGGCGGGATTACCTAAATGCTCCCCAACGTTCACCTGATATTGCGTAAAGCCATAGTCGAGCATCCGTTGGGCAATGGTAGTGGGAGTATGCTCCTTGTCTGTCAATACCCCAATCTTCTGAGTCCGTTCAATCAAGGCACGGTCAAACTCCTGCCAAGGGCGTCCCGTCAGTGAGACGATACGCATGTCATGGTAGGGTAATAGAAGCCGATGGGCAAGTGTCTGCAGGGAGTTGAAAGTAGGATAGACCACCATCTCCGCCTCAGGCATCTTGCGTTGGATGGTATTGGCAAAACCGAAAAACAAGGGATCGCCACTGGCGAAGACGAGGATTGTTGACCATTGACCATTGATAGTTGACAGTTGATATTGCTCGAAGACGGCATCAAGGGGAACGGTGATGTCAATCCATTGGGCATCGGCTGGCAGGAAAGGAGCGACAATCTCATGATGTCGCTTACCACCCGAGAACACCTTACCGTTCTTGATAATCTCCATGATCTCAGGAGTGAAGAAAGGCTCAGGATTATCCGTTATGCCGATGACAATGAACTTCATAGGTCACGACCGGGTCTTAGTTGTGCCGCATCATCAAAGGTGAGGATGGCATTACAGAGGGTAGCGGCGAGATTACTGCCTCCCTTACGTCCTTCCACGATCATCTTCGGAATCTCACGGAACGGTTTCACCATGTGCTTCGACTCGCAGACATGTACAAAACCGACTGGTGCGGCGATGATGCCAGCAGGATGCGCTTTGCCTTTGCGAGTCAGGTCGCAGAGTTCCATCAGTGCTGTCGGGGCATTACCAAAAGCAAAGAGCGCATTAGGATGCTCTGCTACGGCAAGTCGGATACCTGCCTGTGTACGGGTAATGCCTTCCTTGGCAGCCATCTCTGCCACACGAGGGTCGTGCAGATAGCATTTAGTCTCTACACCTAATCGTTCCAAAGCCCCCTTGCGAATACCGCTTGTCACCATCGTCACATCAGTTACAATGGTCTTTAGCGTACCGTCTTTCACCTTATTATATAATATGCTCACAGCATCCTTGTCGCTATAGAGGAGATTCTCCATCTCAAAATCGGCAGTGGTATGGATGGCATGCAGCAATGCCCATTTATGGTCGAGAGGGATATCCTTGTCTTGCAGTTCTGATTCAATCCGTCTGAAACTCTGTATCATAATCTGCTGACCAGGTCTCAAATCGTCAGAGGCATCCTCCCGATAATATCCACGCGGGGTAATCATCTTCCCGTCGTCGATATAGGATTGGGAGTTGCCAATGAGGATAACGGTGAACATATCAATGTCCTCTGGATTGAAGTCCAGAAGGGTAGTGACCCTGATCTCTTGCTCCTCTCTGCCAGCCTGGCGGACATAGCCCACGGGAGTCTTACCGTTTCGCTCTTGTAGGAAGAGTTCTTGTAAGCGGTAGAGTTGCCAGTAGCGTCCATGACTCTTGGGGTTGTAGATTGCTGTGACGAAATCGCCGACGGCAGCGGCACGGATGCGCCGCTCGATGGTCTCCCACGGTGTCATCAGGTCGGAGAGGGAGATGATGCACAAGTCATGACCGATAGGCGCTCCCAACAAAGAGGCGGCTTTCTGGAAGGCGGAGATACCTGGCAGTGAGCAAATCTCAATGTCAGCATCACGCTCTTTCCGCATCTCGTAGACGAGCGGGGTCATCCCATAGATGCCAGCGTCACCTGAGGAAATCACGACGACTGTCTTTCCCTGTTCTGCGAGTTCGAATGCTTGTTTGGCTCGTAGCCGTTCCTTTTTCATACCCGTATCGACGCACTCACAGCCATCCTGGACGTATGGCTTGATGAACTGGAAGTAATACTGGTATCCAACAATGACATCCGCCTGCCGTATTGCATCGAGTACGGCAGGAGTGATGTCTTCTTTGCTGCCAGGACCTATGCCTGCAATGATAATTTTTCCCTTCATGCCGACAAAGTTAGGAAATTATTTCGAGAAAAGAAAGCAATTATTGTTTTAACTTCACTTTCAGTCCTACCACCAGCATTCTGCCGGGGGTGTAAAGGGCATATTTCCGCAAAGAGGAGTCGATGCGGCGGTCCACCTTGTCGAAGATATTGTCGATGCCGATACTGGGTTCAAGAAGAGCCCACTTTGCACAGTCGAAGGTATGGGTGGTATGTAGGTTCCATACACCAAAGCCAGGGGCATCCTCATAATCGGGGTAGTATGTCTTCGACTGGAGTCTGCCATTGAGGTTGATATTTAGTCCGTATTTCCCCCAAGTGTGATGATAGTTTGCCGCTATCGTAGCCGCATGTCTCATGCTACGCTCCAGCGTCATCCAGTCATCCTCGCTCTTACTGCGTGCATAGGTGTAGACATAGTTTGCCGAAAGATTGAGACCTTGGAATAAATTTGCAGACACATTCACCTGCAATCCTTTTACATCACCCTTGTCGCTATTTTGATAGAGCGAGTAGCGTTCCAGTTTGCCAGCCTCGTCGGCTGTCATTTCAGGAAATTCAGTTTGCAACATCTGCAAGATTGAACCGTCTACCTCGATATTCTGTCGTACTACCATATCATTGACACGATTGATATAACCAGTCACACTGATGGCGACCAAGTCAGTACGGTATTCGGCATTCAGGGAGAAATAGTGGCTCTTCTCAGGGGATAAGTCCTGATTGCCGAAGATAATCTGGGGCTTGCCACGGTTGACGGAGAAGTAATGGTAGTAGAGTTCGTCCAGTCCTGGTGCGCGGAAACCAGACGAGTAGGTCGCACGGAAGCGGAAATGGCCTGGTGCATACATCAATGTTGCTTTCGGTGTCAGGTGGTTATGGAAGGTCTCATGATGCGTGAGGCGTAAGCCAAGTGTCGCAGTGAAGTCATCCCAGAATCTCATCTCATGTTGCGCATAGGTCGCAAGAGAATAGACATGTTGGCTGATATTGCCGGAGGTCGCTGTGAGATAGTCTTTATGCCAGTCGGCACCGAAGATGGTGGTAGAGTGGGAGGTAAAGCCGAGGATAGCCTTCAACTCTCCATCCATGGCGCGTTGTTTCTTCGACTGCACATAGTCTCCGATTTTATTCGATTTAGTGGCAACGTCATACTCCTTACCATAGCGGAAACGGTCGACGGTGAAGTCTGCTTGCAGGCTATTGCGGCTATTGAACTTATAGATACCACCGATGTTCCAACGGAAACCCTTGTAGCGCATCTCGTAGTCAGTGCCTCCCGTAATGTCCTTCTGGGTCTCTGGGCGGTCGGTGATCTTATGTGAGTAGTCTAATCCCGCATTCAAGGCCAGATGCTTGTTGGGGGAGTATGTGAATTTCTGGCTGAAGATATTGGAGCGATAACCCGTGAAGAATGGGGCTATCGTCTCTTGTGTCTCTGTGTCAGAGCCTTTCACGTATTCCAGATTATTGTTTTGGTAACTGTTGGCACGGTCGTAGGTAAAAGTGGTATAGGAACCGAAACCATTTTTGAAGATGTCAAGACTGGTACTCTCGGTCAGGATACCATGACCACTGACTTTCGTGTCATTTGTGATACCTAATTCCGCATTGGTTGGTTGGTCGGTAATGATGTTGATGACCCCAGCAATAGCGTCACTGCCGTAGAGCGATGAGGCTGCTCCATCAAGGACCTCGATACGCTTGACCCTCGACATATTGATACGGTTCAGGTCCACGTTGTTCGAGATGTCTCCTGTGAGTTTATGACCGTTAATCAGAATCAGGATATATTTGTTGCCCAGTCCGTTCAGACGTAGGAAAGTCCCCATGGAGTTGGGTGCCATAGAGGTTTGTGGCATCATCCGTGTCAATGCCTCATCGAAAGTCGTGATACCTTGTTCTTGAATCTCTTGGCTACTCAGCACATGAACAGGAGTAGCAGTGGATTTCAGACGCTGGTGATGCCCAGAGCCTGTCACGACGATAGGGTTCAGGTTATAAGTACGACTTGTCCTGATAGAGTCGGTGTGTTCTTTTTGATGTATTTGTGCCTGACAAATAGTAGACCATGCTGTCATACAGGCGAAAAGTATATATCTTCTTCTCATGTTGTTTTGGTTAAAAGAGGAGATGCCGTCTCACGACCGCACCTCCTGAATAAACTTATATAATAATACTACAAAATTACTCCTCTGGATACATAGAGTGATAGAAGTCTACCACCTCTGCGCTCTTGGTGTGGTTGATATAGATTTCACGGATGTTCTTGTACTCCAGCAGACCTTTCACCAATGCGTCAGTACCGTTGTCGGTATAATATGGATCTTCTATGATCTCGTAATTAAGGTGACCAAAGTATTTCTTCCAACTTACATCCTCTGCCTCATCCTCAGTCTGAGTCGCCATCGACTCCTCCCACTCGTCATCGTCGCCAGCCATGTCATTGTGGGCATGGTCACCAGCGATAGACATCAGCGGAGCGCAGAAAACTTTTCCTGAGGTAATACCTGCATCTACCATGCGGTTGTGAACCTGCACCTTGAAGTTGTCTGCCATATCTACAGTACCCACGAAGTAGTTCGTGTTAATGGCCTGCAGAGCATCCTCTAACTGCGTGTAACGTACGTTAGCCTTATAGGTGTCATAGTCGTCGGGATTACCGTGACCCATAAAGAGTGTGGCACCCTGATCAGCATACTTTTTGAAGTTTGCATCCAAAGCACTGGCGAGAGTGGTCGCATCGTCCTCAGTATACATTAGCGGCATGCCCATCTTCAGGGTTACCTTTGCCATGTAGTTGTCATCGAGGTCACCATTAGAGTTGTTGCCAAAGTCTTTCATGGCATTCACCACACGGCTGAACTCCTCACCAGGTATTACCTGCATAGACTGTACGATAATCTCGTTGTACTGTACACGACCGAATGCCTCAAGCCAGTATTTTGGCTCATAGAAATTACGCTTGGCGGTGTTTTCGCCAGCAGCGGCGCGGTTGATGCAGATAGCACTGGAGAAAGAGAGGAATACATCGTAGTTGGGGAATGCTGCCTTGTACTCTTTCACTGTATTGTCGAAAGCGTCGTATGCCTGCTGCCAGGTAGAGCCAAAGGCAACAAGCAGAATCACCTTGTCGTGACTCTTACCGCTCTTTACGGTAGCGTCAACTTCCTGCTGATAACGTTCCATGTTGGAAATTCCTCCGTTGTTGTCGTCGTCATTGCTGTTACATGCCACAAAGGCAGTAGTTACCATCATGGTCATAAGAACCATCAAAAGAAACTTAATCTTCTTCATTTTGTTGTTTTTTTAAATTTAACTTGGTATTATTTGTGAATTTTGTTCGTTTTCCCTGTTTAAATCTTATTGTCAGCGAGGCATAGACCGTGCGCCCTGGAGTTGTAGTACCCAGATGCAATCCGTGTGGAGTCGTGTCGCAATAGTCGAAGATATTGTCAATGCCTGCTTCTATACGCCAATCCCAGTGCTTGAAATGTCCCAGATCATGTGTCGTTGACAAACGCCATATTTGATACCCCTTGCCATCGCCATCCACTTGATAATAGCGTTTGGTCGACATACGTCCATAAAAACCGATGCCCATTTTATAAAAGGATGTCCAGGCGTGATTCCATGTAACGAAACAACTTGCCTTATGGTGTGCCATGCCATCAATCGTCACCTCCTCCAGACGATCGTGGTCTGTATCGTAGACGTGGGCTTTGGTGTCGAGATAACTATACGAGAGACCTGCCATGAAATCCTTGGTTGTATAGCGTAGACTGACGTCCATACCATAAGTCCGTGCGTCTTCCATATTCTCATAGCGACGTACCTTATTCAGCATTTCGCCATATTGTTGGCGATACGCTGACGGTGCCTCGGAACGAGGAATGGTGACAAGAGCAATCATATTATCAACCTTATTATAATAGCCTGTCACTGTCAGGTTTAGTCCTCCCCAGGTGTATTCTGCATTCAAGGCATAGTAATTGGAGATCTGTGGTTTCAGGTCGTGATTACCCAGATAGAGTACGATGCTGCTCATCTCACGGATGTAGCGATAGTGAGTTTCTTTCAGTGTCGGTGTCTTGAAGCCTTGGCTCCATGAGGCACGCAGGCGGAAGTCGCCCATCGCCAACATGGCTGACAATTTGGGGGTCAGACGGAAACCGAAGCCCTCATTGCGGTTCAGTCGCAGACCTGGTGTAAGATGCAGTACAGTCGTTTCGCCTAAAGTGTGGCACCATTCGTCTTGCACATAGAGTGCCTCCGTATTATCATTGGCAGTCCTTCCCTCAATACTTGTGGGTGCTTCCAGATAATCGTAACGCACTTCAAAGCCTGTGCTCAGTCGATGATGATGTGGCAAAGTAAAAACTCCTTTCAGATGAATCATCGTACGTTCTTGATTGCTCTGAAGAGTCTTTTGACCGGCAAAATAGGGATAGTCAAGAACCAACAGCCCTTGATCGTCAAATCCTTCAGCCAAAGTCGTGGCAGTGAAGGCATGGTAATAGGCATGCTTGTTCCAGTCAATATCCAATGTTATGATATCTTTGGCTGCTGTTGTCCATTTCCCACCCACTGCCAGTGAGGCGTTGCGGTATTTCAAATCGAAGTTCTTGACATCATATTTGGCATATTTGCCTTGTGGACGATAGATTCCTTTCTGATAATATGAGCCAGAGGCATACAATTCCAATTGTGGCGATAGTGCCCATGTCAGTTGTTCTGCTATCTGCCAGTTCGTATGCTCATTAACTGTCTTGTTTCGTGAGTCTGTAATGGGAGTAGCAGATGATGGGGTGTATTCAGTTGCTGTATTTTGCCATCCATCAGAGTGTTGAAGTTGGAAGTTTGTATAACTCTTCAACTGTCCGACGGCTATCCCAATGCCATTATGTTGCCTGATATCATAATAACTACTATAGCGTGTAGTGTTCTCTACCATGAACGCCTCATGGTGCTTTTTAGTGATGATATTGATGACTCCAGCAATCGCATCACTGCCATAAAGTGCACTCGATGCGCCCTTGACAATTTCTATTTTCTCGATGTTGTGCGGATCGATGAGCGAGAGGTCGTTCTCTCCACCAACGTCACCATGTAGGCGCTTGCCGTCTATCAGCACAAGGATATAGTTATTGCCCAATCCGTTCATTTGCATCTGCGCCCCCATGTCATTCTCATTGAAGGCAAAACTTGCCGTCAATCCCGATAAGATGTCTTCTATATTACGCCCGGCATACTGCTGTAACTGTCTCCCACTGATTACCTCTGTCTGCACAGGAGCGTCTTTGAGCAGGTGCTGTGTGCCAGTACCTGTCACAACAACTTCTTGTAGGCTATCAGTGCGCCATACGTCTTGCTGTGCCCAAATGCCTATAACAGCATAAGAAGCCAGTAATACTACTGTCAGAATTCGTTTCATATCCATTTCGATTTTCCGCTAACGCATTTTCCTGTGCGTGCGAACCTATATATAAATAGGCAGGTATTCTGACTTTCCTCAGTCTGTTCTACCTTCCCGACATAGTGTCAGTGGCGTTATACGAACAGACCTTTCTAAGGAGGATTACAGCTGCAGGTACAGTTCTGGACTCTCACCAGATTCCCTTACATCAGGCGGCATCTGCCACCAGATTGCCATATTCGAGTGCAAAGGTACGAAATTAAGTGAAAAAAGGAAAGCGAATAAAGAAAAAAATGCGGTTGTAATAGAAAAAAATCAAAAAAGTGTGTAATTTTGTACCCGTGAAAGCAAGATTTCTTATAGCAGCACCCACAAGTGGATCGGGCAAGACGACTGTTGCCCGAGGGTTGATGGCGTTGTTGACACAGGAGGGATATCGGGTACAACCATTCAAGTGTGGTCCCGACTATATCGACACGAAGTTTCATACGGTAGTATGTGGTCGTCCTTCTGTCAATTTAGACGCTTTTATGGCGACACCGCAGCATGTCAAGGATATTTTCTTACGCTATGGAGCCGATGCTGATGTGTGTATTGTGGAAGGGATGATGGGACTCTTTGACGGTTACGACCGTGACAAGGGGTCGTCAGCGGAGATAGCCCGTGTTTTGGATATCCCTGTGGTATTGGTCGTCGATGCCAAGTCGGCTGCCTATTCCATGGCAGCGCTTCTGTCTGGTTTCCTCCATTTCCGTGAGGACATCCGAATTCAAGGTGTTATATTTAATAAGGTAGGGTCGGAAAAGCATTTCCAGATGCTCCAACAGGTGTGTGAGGATTTACAGGTGGAGTGCATGGGGCACTTGCCAAAGAGTTCCGCATTAGAACAAGGCTCCCGTTATCTGGGATTAGATTTCAGTGAGGTTGCTGAGTCAAACGACTTGATTTGTTTATTGAAAGAACATGTAGCATGGAAAAGACTCTTAACGTTGTGATTGCCCGTAATGAGGAGTCGTTTTCCTTCCTCTATCAGGAAGCGATTGACGCCTTCGGAAAGGTGACCTTCTTCGATCCAGAGAAGGAGGTACCCGACTTGGACGATGCCGACTTGCTGTATCTTCCTGGAGGTTATCCCGAGAAGCATCTGGACGCATTGGTTAAGGCTGAGGCCACACGTCGTTCCATTAAGGATTTTGCGGAGCGGGGAGGTCGTATCATCGCAGAGTGTGGTGGTATGATGTATCTCTGTGAGTCTATTGTGACGGATGAGGGAGAGTATCCAATGTGTGGTGTGCTACCCTATAAGATTACGGCACGCCAGGCGGACCGCAAACTCTCATTAGGCTATCGCCGCTTTATGCTTGATGGAAAGGAGTACCGAGGGCATGAGTTCCACTACACCCAGTTCCTTGGCGAGACACCTCCTTCCGTTACTCAAGTCTATAATGCGAAGGGGGAGTCTGTGGCTACTCCTGTATTTCAATATAAGAACGTGTTGGCGAGTTATACTCATCTATATCTGACTGCGGAATGAATCATAAGCACTTACATCCCTTGATGTTCGTAGGTACGGGCAGTGATGTCGGCAAGAGTGTGATTGCCACAGGTTTTTGTCGTATCTTCCTGCAAGATGGTTATCATCCCGCCCCGTTCAAGGCACAGAATATGTCTCTCAACTCCTATGCTACGCCAGAAGGACTGGAGATAGGACGTGCACAGGCAGTACAGGCGGAAGCCGCAGGTATTCCTTGTCATACGGACATGAATCCTATCTTACTAAAGCCCCAGTCCGACCACACCTCTCAGGTGGTACTGAATGGCAAACCTGTAGGCAATCAGTCAGCAGGCAGTTATTTCCGCAATGAGGGTAGGGAAGGATTGCGCAAAGAGGTGCATGCGGCTTTCGACCGTCTTGCTGCCCGTTATAACCCTATCGTGATGGAGGGGGCAGGGAGTGTTTCAGAAATAAACCTCCGTAAGATTGATTTGGTGAATATGCCGATGGCGCTCTATGCTGATGCTGACGTTATCTTAGTGGCAGATATTGACAGAGGGGGAGTGTTTGCCAGTGTCTATGGCAGTGTGATGTTGATGACAGAGGAAGAACGAAACCATCTTAAAGGCATTATTATCAACAAGTTCCGTGGGAATATTCAACTCTTCCGTGATGGCGTGAGAATCATAGAGGACTTATGTCACATTCCAGTCTTGGGTGTTGTCCCATACTATACAGATATCCATATCGAGGAGGAAGACAGTGTGTCGCTTGCCACGAAGTCGATGGAGGCGCAAAAAGGGAAAGTGAATGTTGCCGTAGTGCTGCTCCGTCACATGAGTAACTTCACCGACTTTGATGTATTGGAGCAATATCCATGTGTGCATCTTTACTATGCCAGTAATGCCGCAGATATACAGGAAGCGGATATTGTTATTTTGCCAGGCTCCAAGTCAACGGTTGACGACCTCTGCCATCTGCGTCGCAGTGGTATTGCAGAGGCAATCATCAAGGCTCATCGACGTGGTGCCACTGTGTTAGGAATCTGTGGTGGCTACCAGATGATGGGGCGTGAGGTATGTGACCCCAATCATACGGAAGGAGATGTTGAGCGTATCCCTGGTTTGGGATTACTTCCTGTTACGACAACCATCGATGGTGAGAAGAAAACCCGACAGGTGACATGTGAATACGGACAAGGTTATGAGATACACCAAGGGGTAACGACTCCTTTGGGTGAGCCATCACCCTTGCTGCATTTGAATGATGGCACGGAAGATGGCTATAAGGTTGATGACCATTGTATGGGCACTTATGTGCATGGCATTCTTGATAACGTGTCGTTCATTGACTATTTGCTTCGTCCCTATGGGGATAAGTTGAAGCCTGCTGAGTCCTTCGACTATCACCAATATAAGGAGAGGCAGTATGACTTGTTAGCCGACCATATCCGTAAGCATGTTGATATTCCTGCTGTCTATCGTATTCTCGGTAAGGTGATGGTGTTCTTGATGTTACTGATGAATCCCCATTATGGAATAGCACAAACAGATACCATCACGGACCGTGTGCATCAGTTGGAGGAAGTGACCATCACAGAGACCCAACGCCAGCATACCATCACGAGCACGGCTCCTTTTCATCTGCTCGACCGTCAGGACATGTTGACAATAGGGGTGACAGATATTGCCGATGCCCTCCATCGTATGCCAGGTATCACCCTTCGTGACTATGGTGGCGCTGGGGGTATGAAGACTGTCTCTGTGAGAGGTTTTGGTGCCAAGCATACAGGAGTGAGTTACGATGGTGTGATGCTCTCCGACTGTCAGAGCGGTGAGATAGACCTGTCTCGTTACTCATTGGATAATGTGGCGAGCCTGTCGTTGGTCATTGGCGATAATGATGACATCTTCCTGTCGGCCCGTCAGGCAAGTACACCCGCCGCACTGTCTATCCAGACGATAGCCTTGCCGACAGAGGATACTAAGCCGCATCTTACCACCCAATTGAAATTCGGCTCCTTCGGCTATGTCAGTCCTTTTGTGCGTTACGAGCAGAATCTCTCCGATTGTTTCGCCTTCAATGCTATTGCGGAATACACCTATGCGGAGAATGACTATCCCTTTGAGTTACGTAATGTAACCCTCGTGACGAAAGAGCGAAGGACGAACAGTCGTATGAACTCAGGACATGGGGAATTGAATTTCATGTGGAGGATAAATCCTGTGAGTCGCCTGGGCGGTAAAGTGTATTATTACGACAACGACCGTCAACTGCCTGGACTGGTACATTATTACACAAACCTGAGCGGAGAGACATTGCATGACCAGAATTTCTTTGCACAGATGATGCTCCAGACTCACTGGGGAGAGAAACTATCCTTGAAGTGGAATGCGAAATACAATTGGACGGCATCGGTCTACAAAGATGCGATGTATGCTGGTGGTGTCAACGATGCCAGTTACTGGCAACGTGAGGCGTATACCTCTGCCGCCTTGTTGTACACCCCTGACGCACACTGGGCTTTTGACTATTCCGTAGACTATGCCTTCAACAACCTCAATGGCAGTTCTTGGCGCACGGTGGTGGGGAAGCCCTATCGACATACCGTCCTTCAGACGATGACGGCAAAATACAGGAGTCGTCGACTGACGGTATTAGGTCGCTTGCTCTATTCTTTATATCTGAACGGACAGAGAGGAGTGTATCAGACAGAGCGATTGGATACCCAACAAAACTCCGCAAACGATATGCGCCGTCTCTCTCCCTCAGTATCCCTGTCATATCAGTTACTCGCCGACCATGAACTATATCTCCGTGCGTCTTATAAAAATATCTTCCGTTCTCCAACGTTTAACGAGAGTTATTACTATCACTATGGCTCCACGAATCTGAAGTCAGAGAATACAGACCAGTATAATGTAGGACTCACCTACGCTTTGAATACAAAGGGACGTTTCCTGTTGGATATGACTCTTGATGGCTATTACAATCATGTGAAGGATATGATAGTGGCAATACCTTATAATATGTTTGTATGGACCTGTGTGAATGTGGGTAAGGTCTATACCTACGGGGTGGATGCCACCTTGAAGACCGCCGTTTATTTCTCTCCTCGTCATGTGCTTTCCTTGTCAGGAAACTATAGTTATCAGCGAGTGGAGAACCGCTTTAATCCCGCATCCACGAATTACAAGAAACAGATTGCGTACATGCCCAAGCATACAGGTAGTATTGCCTTGAGTTTTGAGAATCCGTGGGTCAACCTGTCTGTGCATGGAGTGGGGATGAGCAGTCGTTGGCCCAATAATGACCATTATGAGGGAACGATGATAGACGGCTACATGGATGTCGGACTGACGGCATACAGGGATTTCTCCATTGGAGTCCATCAGTTGGAGGCGCGATTTGACTTGAAGAACGTTTTCAATGAGCAGTATGAGATTGTCTATCACTATCCCATGCCAGGAAGAAGTTATCAAATAACCATCAATTATAAACTCTAAGTAAAAATGAAAAAGTATCTTTTAAGTTTGGCAGTGATGCTGAGTTTTGTACTCTTAACTGCCTGTGATGACAATGACAATGGTAAGTACATCTATTCCGTACCCGTTACCAAAGGCGCATATGTCATTTGTAGTGGAAATGTCTGGAGCGGAATCCAAGGTAGTCTGACTTATATTGACTATGCTACTGGTACCGCCTCGCAGAATCAGTTTGCCGCCAAGAACGGACGTAGTCTGGGTTCTACTCCCAACAATGCTATTGTCTATGGTGACAAGATGTATATTGCCGTGACGGACGATAATACCATCGAGGTGGTGAATGCCAAGACGCTTGCTTCTATCAAGCAGATCAAGTTGACACAATTGATTGATAATGTCATCGGTGTCTCTCCACGTTGTATTACGGCAGCCGACGGCATTATCTATGTGTCTACCTATGGCGCGTCTAATTACGACTGGGGAACTTATACTACCTCAGGTAATGGTTATGTGGCAGCGATCGACACCTTGACATTCTCGCTGAAGGACACTTATACGGTGGGTAGTTATCCAGAGGGACTTGCCGTGTCAGGTAATTACCTTGTTGTCGCTAACTCAGATTATAGTGCTGTAACCAAAGCGTCCCTCTCTGTGATTAACCTGAGTACCAAGGCGGTGGAGTCTGTCACCAACGAAAAAATCACGAATCCTACGGCGGTCGCTATCGCAGGCTCAGACATCTACGTGTTGGATATGGGCAACTACTATGACGTGTCAGGTGGTATTCGTAAAGTAACCAGTGCTGATGATGTCACCACTTTGTTCGACTGCACGAACGCGACCTTCGTAGGAGCCAAGATCTATGCCAGTAACTGTGTCTATGGACAGAACACGGATGGCTTTATAGTCTATGACATTTCTACAGGCAGCAAGAAAAACTATGACTCCGGCGTCAGCAAGTTCTTCTATCCTAATGTGGTGACGGCAGACCCTCTCTCTGGCAATATCTTTGTAGCCTCTTACGGTGAGGATCAGGATACTCCCAACAATCCGAGTTATACCACTAACGGCTATGTCGTGGAATATGACGCTAATGGTACGAAGTTGAGGGAGTACAACTGTGGCGTAGGTCCTAACGCCATCGTCTTTAATATGGGTTATGAGGAGATAGCGTATTAATGCGTCGTCTCTGTCTATCTATATTCGTAACAGTGTTGCTGTCTTCCTGTGGATACCGTACAGGGTCCTCACAGGAAGATGGTGACACCTTACGCCTAAGATATTCCACCCTGCTTTCCATCGTCCGACACAATGGCTATACAGAGGTCAATGTCCGTAACCCATGGAAGGAGGGAAAGATTTTGCATACCTATCTCCTCGTGCCCAGAGAGGCTGAAATGCCCGACCATTTGTCGCATGGCACCATTATCCGCACTCCAGTGGAACGTGCCGCTATCTTCACTACTGTGCATTGCTCACTGATGACGACATTCGGACATGGGGAGAATATCGTGGGAGTTGCCGACTTGCAGTATATCAAGATTCCCTATATCCACGAGCAGGTTCAGAAGGGACGTATCGCTGATTGTGGAGGCGGATTGAGTCCTATCGTTGAGAAAATAATCGACGTAAAGCCCGACATCATCATGCTTTCTCCTTTTGAGAACAGTGGCGGATATGGTAAACTGGAGGAGATAGACATCCCCTTAGTAGAGTGTGCGGAATATATGGAGAACTCCCCATTGGCTCGTGCCGAGTGGATGAAATTCTATGGCATGCTTTTTGGGGAGGAGCGACAGGCAGACAGTCTCTTTGCGGTAGTTGATAGCAGTTATCAGGTGCTGAAGGCACAGGCAAAGCAGATCGGGGTAGGGCGTTCCGTCCTTATTGACAAGATGGTGGGCTCCGTATGGTATGTGCCAGGCGGAAAGAGCACCATCGGACAGATGGCACAGGATGCAGGTGCACGTTATCCCTGGGCTGACGATGAGCATAGCGGCAGCGTGTCCTTACCTTTCGAGGTGGTACTGGAGAAAGGTGGCGATGCTGAGGTGTGGGTCTACCGCTATAGCAGTGACCATACACAAAGTTATCAGGAACTGTTGAGCGAGTATCGTGGGTATAACCAGTTACAGGCTTTTGCCGACAGACAGGTCTATGGCTGTAATGTAGAGCAGTCGCTATTCTATGAGGAATCACCTTTCCGTCCAGACTGGTTGCTCTCTGATTTCATACAAATCGCACATCCGGACATACCAAACAATGCGCCTTTGCGTTATTATCATAAACTGAATGAGTAAGGGAACAACATACTGCCTTGGCATGACACTGGTCATCCTCCTATTGTTTGTCCTTAATCTGGTGATGGGGTCTGTCGCCATCCCAGTGGAGGACACTTTCCGTATTCTGAAGGGAGAGGAGGGTGTCAAACCCTCGTGGCAGTATATCATCCTCCAGTCACGCCTGCCACAGGCTATTACGGCAATCCTCTGTGGCAGCGCCTTGGCAGCCAGTGGGTTGATGTTACAGACGGCATTTCGCAACCCTTTGGCAGGACCCAGCATCTTTGGTATCAACAGTGGAGCAGGCTTGGGCGTTGCCTTGGTGATGCTGTTCTTGGGAGGTAGTATCTCGGCAGGCTCTGTCAGTCTGTCGGGGTTTGTCGCTGTCTTGATAACCGCCTTTATTGGAGCGATGGCAGTGATGGTGTTGATATTTTTCTTCTCCACCATCGTCCGCAACCATGTGATGCTGCTGATTATCGGCATCATGATAGGCTATATCGCTAATTCGGCAATCTCCCTGCTTAACTTCTTTGCGACCGATGAGGGGGTGCGCTCCTATATGGTATGGGGTATGGGCTCTTTTGGCGGTGTTTCGCTACGCATGATGCCTTATTTCGCCAGTATTACGATATTGGGGCTGATAGGCAGCCTCTTGCTGATCAAACCACTGAACGCCTTGATGCTGGGTGAACGTTATGCGGAGAACTTAGGCATCAACATCATCCGAGTGCGCAACTGGCTCCTGATAGTGACAGGTGTCCTGACGGCTATCACCACGGCATTCTGTGGTCCTGTCGCTTTCATTGGTCTTGCCGTTCCGCATATCGCCCGACTGATACTGACTACCGACAACCATCGTTCGCTGTTGCCTGCCACGATGCTAATGGGAGCAGTGATAGCCCTGTTGTGCAATCTCATCACCATCCTACCAGGTGAGAATGGCGTCATTCCTTTGAATGCCGTCACTCCCATGATAGGTGCTCCCACTATCATCTATGTCATTATGAAACGATAACCTCAAAACAATATAATTATGGATTTAATACATGTAATTGCTGTCATCGTACTGATCATTCTCGGTGTCATCATCTTCAAGAATAAGAGCGAGAAGTAAATTATTGCTGATTAGCGGAAATACGACTCTTGATCTTGTCGACATAGGCGTCGATAGCGGCGACTGCTACGATATTGACGACATCACGGACAGAGGCGCCAAAGTCGATGAAGTGAATCGGTTTGTTCAGTCCCATCTGGATAGGACCAATGATCTCGACGTCAGCATCGAGCATCTGCAACATCTTATAGGAGGACCGTGCCGAAGTGAGGTTAGGGAATACGAGTGTGTTCACCTCCTTACCATTCAGTCGGGTGAATGGATACTGCTCATCACGCAACTCACGGTCAAGGGCAAAGCCTAATTGCATCTCACCATCAATAGCGAGGTCGGGATTCTGTGCCTGCATGATCTCATTGGCACGACGAACCTTCAGTGCTCCATCAGATGTAGAACTGCCGAAATTGGAGTGAGAAATCATCGAGATAACAGGTTTCTCGTTGAAGAAACGTACGCTGGTGGCTGCCAGTTTGGCGATGTCCACCAAGGTATCAGTGTCGGGATTTTCGTTGACCAGAGTGTCAGCGATATAGAGGGTTCCTTTCTGAGAATTGATGATATGCATGGCTCCAAAGTGATTGTACTCTGGACGGATGCCAATGACTTCCTTGACAACCTTGACGGTATTAGAGTATTTCGTGTAGAGACCTGTGATGAAGGCGTCAGCCTCACCAGTCTCCACCATCATCATACCGAAATAGTTGCGCTCGAACATCTTGTCGTTAGCCTCTTGGAAGGTATAGCCCTCACGCTGACGCTTCTCCGTCAGGATGCGGGCATAACGCTCACGACGCTCTTGCTCAGAGGGATGACGCAGATTGACAATCTCGATACCCTCGATATTCAAGTCAAGTTGCTTAGCGAGTTTCTCGATAACCTCGTCATTGCCCAACAGGATAGGATGGCAGATACCTTCCGCCTTCGCTTGTACAGCAGCCTTCAGCATAGTGGGGTGGACAGCCTCGGCAAAGACTACACGTTGCGGATGGGCTGCTGCTGTGGCATAGAGTTTCTGGGTGAGTTTGGTCTCCTGACCCAGCAAGATGCTGAGAGAGTTCTTGTACTCTTCCCAGTCCTCTATCTTCTTACGGGCCACGCCACTCTCAATGGCAGCCTTTGCCACAGCGGCGCTAACCTCGGTGATCAGACGAGGATCAACAGGTTTGGGAATGAAATAGTCACGTCCAAAACTGAGGTTGTTGACCTTATAGACATCGTTCACTACGTCAGGAACGGGTTGCTTGGCAAGGTCAGCGATAGCATAGACAGCGGCAAGTTTCATCTCCTCGTTGATTGCTGTGGCATGCACGTCCAAGGCACCACGGAAGATATAGGGAAACCCAATCACATTATTGATCTGGTTGGGATAGTCGGTACGACCCGTAGACATCAACGTGTCGGGGCGAGCCTCCATCGCATCCTCATAGGAAATCTCTGGAACAGGGTTGGCGAGGGCAAAAATAATGGGATCCTTGGCCATGGTCTTCACCATCTCTTTCGAGAGAACATTTCCTTTTGAGAGTCCTACGAAAACATCGGCGCCATTGACCGCCTCCTCAAGGGTGTGGATGTCTGTACGTTGGGTGGCAAAGAACTTCTTCTGCTCGTTTAAGTCCTGACGAGCCACACTAATGACCCCCTTGGAGTCGAGCATGACGATATTCTCCTTTTGGGCACCAATAGCCATATAGAGTTTGGTGCAGGAGATTGCGGCGGCACCAGCACCATTGACGACAATCTTCACTTTCTTGATGTCCTTGCCGATTACCTCCAGCGCATTCTTCAATCCTGCTGCAGAGATAATCGCCGTACCGTGTTGGTCGTCGTGCATCACAGGGATGTCGAGTGTCTTCTTCAGCCGGTCCTCGATATAGAAGCACTCAGGAGCCTTGATATCCTCCAAGTTGATACCTCCAAAGGTAGGGGCAATACGCTCCACTGCCTCGCAAAACTTCTCAGGGTCTTTCTCGTTGACTTCGATGTCAAAAACATCAATGCCCCCGTAGATTTTAAACAACAAGCCCTTACCTTCCATGACTGGTTTGCCGCTCATAGCGCCAATGTCGCCCAAACCAAGGACGGCAGTACCATTCGAGATAACGGCTACGAGGTTGCCTTTATCCGTATATTTATAGGCATCGTCAGGGTTCTGCTGGATTTCCAGACAAGGGTAGGCGACACCAGGAGAGTATGCCAAAGAGAGGTCTGTTTGTGTACGATAAGCCTTGGTGGGCTTTACTTCGATTTTACCAGGACGACCCGCCTCATGATATTCGAGGGCGGCTTCTTTTGAGATTTTTACCATATAAGTATGCAGTATTATTAATAATTACTTTTCCACTTTGCCTCGCAAAATTACAAAAAACTCAGCGAAAACAAATGTTTTTTTAATCTTTTTAGTAACTTTGTACCGCAAATTGATTACTTATGCAAGAAATAAAAGACTTGACGGCTTATCGCCTCTCTTTGAAGAACAGAATACTGGAGACCGCAACGAGTGCCTTCTACCATAAAGGTATCAAGGCTGTGAAGATGGATGATATCGCCTCCTCACTATCGATTTCCAAACGCACACTATATGAGATTTATGGTGATAAGGAGTCTTTGCTTTTCGCCTGTGTCAAGCAGACGCATCAGGAAAGGCAGGAGTTTTTGCGTATCTATGCAGAGCAGCATAATGTGATGGAGGTGTTATTGGAAGTTTATCGCCATAAGGTGGAGGAGTTGGAGACAGTCAATTATACAGTCTATCAGGACATACAACTATATCCGAAAATATTGGCGTATATGGAGCAGGTGCGCATCAGTTCTCATGACTTATTTATATCCTTCATGCAACGTGGTGTGGAAGAGGGCTATTTCCGTAAGGATATCAATTACGAACTGATCGGCAGACTGTTTGATGCCATAGGGGAGTATGTGGGTAAGGAAGAGTTGTACTCCCAGTATCCCCATGAGGAACTGCTCTCCACGCTGATGCTGGTGCCTTTCCGTGGATTCTGTACTCTCAAGGGTGTGAAGATGCTGGATTCTGTTGTCAAGAAATAAAAATCGGAAGATTCCCATATATAGGAGTCTTCCGATTCTTATTTGCTTCGAGGTGCCTGGCGGATTCGAACCGCCGTAGACGGTTTTGCAGACCGTTGACTAAGCCACTCATCCAAGGCACCGTTCTCAAGAAGTTATGTTACATTCGTATCTTAGCGGATGCAAAGTTAATACATTTATTTGGACTGACAAAATTTTCCACCACTTTTTTTCTTCAGCGCACATCCGTCGCATCCTTTACAAGGGTCGGAGGGAGCGGTGAGACTTTTGTAAATCCTCCATGCCGCATAGCCAACGGCAAGCGTTAGGATAAGAATGACGAGAAAGATTTGCATGGAGATTATAACTTGGAGAGTTTGCGAAGCATGAGTTTGTTAATCGCATGGATTTTCCTACCGCCTTTCTCTATATCCTCGCGAACATTATTTATATTATTAAATAGATCACTGAAAACATTTAGGAGAGGATTGGGCTGGCTGGTGTCCTCCACGGCATCAGGATTGGTCACAATCTTGATGCTTAAGGGCTCAATATGTACCTCTACATCCTGATCTGTCACGATGGGGTCACCGTCGTAATGGATGGCTCCTGGCTCTGAGCGGTGGATGCGGATGCTCCGTGCCTGGAAGGTCTTGATTTTGGAGTTGTTATTCAGCGTCTTATTGAAAAGGTCGATGCTGATCTGAGGGGCTTCCATGGCAGTGAAGGGCTCCATGATGGTGATGTCCATCAGTCCGTCCTTCATGGATGCCTTGGGGGCGATGTAGGCGTTGTTCCCATATTGTGACGCATTGGCACAGGCAATCAGGAATGCCTTATATCGACGAGCCCCCGTCTCGTCCTCCACCTCATAGGTCTCCGGCTGGTATTTCAGTCCTTCCTTCAAGACATTCTCCACATAGGTGACAGGACCTCGTTTCCCCGCTTCCGCAAACTTCAGGGAGATAAAAGCATCGAACCCCATACCACATGTGCAGAAGAAGGGGATGCCATTGACGACACCATAGTCGAAAGCCTCTATTTGGCATTTGTTGATGATTCCGATAGCCTTACGGATATTCATGGGAATGCAGAGGTGGCGGGCAAGCCCATTGCCTGAACCGCAAGGGATAATACCTAAGGCCGTGTTGGAGTGGGTGAGGGAACGGGCGACCTCATTGACGGTACCGTCACCACCAACAGCAACGATGACATCCACGTTCCTGTTGACACACTCACGAGTAATCTCTGCGGCATGACCACGATATTCCGTAGAGCGGATGTCTACCTCGAAGCGCTCAGGATCAATACCCTCTGCTATCATCTGTGGGATGTCGTCCTTGCTATGATTGCCCGATATGGGGTTGACGATAAATGTAATATGTCTCTTGTTGCTCATATTCAACTGCAAAAGTACAAAATTCGGAGTAAAATAGCAGTAAGAAAGCAATAAAATTCTATAAATTTACAATTTATCTCATAAAATGTGCACGAATTGATAAAATTTGTGTACCTTTGCATGCTGAAAATACAAAAATAAGAAACTATACCTTATCGGAATGGGACAGTTACAAGAGAAATACAAGCACTATCGTGAGCCGCAGAAATTTATGGAGGCTGACGTTTATCCTTATTTCCGCGCTATTGAGGGAAAGCAGGGTACGGAAGTGGAAATGGGCGGACACAAGGTGCTCATGTTTGGATCTAATGCTTATACAGGACTTACTGGTGATCAGCGTATCATTGATGCGGCAAAGGCTGCTTTAGATAAATATGGCTCTGGCTGCGCTGGAAGCCGTTTTCTCAATGGAACACTTGATCTCCACGTACAACTGGAGAAGGAAATAGCAGAGTTTATAGGTAAAGACGATTGTCTTTGTTTCTCCACGGGATTCTCTGTCAATCAGGGCGTTCTTGCTATGGTAGTAGGTAAAGACGACTATATCATCTGCGACGATCGTGACCACGCCAGTATTGTGGACGGTCGCCGGCTTTCTTTTGCCAAGCAGTTGCATTATAAGCACAATGATATGGAAGATCTGGAGCGTGTGCTTCAGAAACTTCCCCCAGAGGCTATCAAACTGATTGTCGTAGATGGCGTGTTCTCGATGGAGGGCGACTTGGCTAAGTTGCCTGAGATTGTGGAACTGAAGCATAAGTACAACTGCTCTATCATGGTGGATGAGGCACACGGACTGGGTGTCTTCGGCAAGCAGGGACGTGGTGTTTGCGACCATTTCGGTTTGACTCATGAGGTAGACTTGATTATGGGTACTTTCTCGAAGTCGCTTGCCTCTATTGGTGGCTTTATCGCTGCCGACTGGGACACCATCAACTTCCTGCGTCATACCTGTCGTACCTATATCTTCTCTGCGTCGAACACGCCAGCGGCTACAGCCGCAGCGATGGAGGCGTTGCATATCATCCAAAGTGAACCAGAACGGATAGAGGCTTTGTGGAACGTGACTCGCTATGCGCTGAAGCGTTTCCGTGAGGAAGGTTTTGAGATTGGCGACACAGAGAGTCCAATCATTCCGTTGTATGTTCGTGACGTAGACAAGACATTCCTTGTTACTTCCTTGGCTTTCAAGGCAGGTGTGTTCATCAATCCAGTAATCCCACCGGCATGTGCTCCTCAGGATACGCTGGTGCGTTATGCTTTGATGGCTACGCATACCAAAGAGCAGGTCGACCGTTCGGTTGTCGCCTTGAAGAAAATCTTTGTTGAGCAAGGAATTATCAAATAATTGCCGGAAAATTTGCACAGGTCGTAAAAAGTTCGTACCTTTGCATCCGCTTTCGGGCAACGAGGTGTAGCGCAGTTGGTAGCGTTCCTGGTTTGGGACCAGGCTGTCGCAGGTTCGAGTCCTGTCACCTCGACTTCTAAGAGTCCTCTTATTTCGGTAAGAGGACTCTTTTTTCTTTCAAAATGTTTGGAAATCAAAAGTTTTTGAGTATCTTTGCAAACATATAGGCTAAAAACCTTATATATGATGACAAAAAGGCGATTGTTGTGTGGTTGGATGTTGTCTCTTCTGATGACAACTGTCTCTGTCGTATGTATGGCAGGGAACGACCGTATGTTCAGACCATATAATGCTTCAGATGGTTTGGCAGACAATGGCGCACAGGTTGTTATATGTACCAAGACGGGACGAATGGTGATTAGTTCTATAGGGCATATTAATTTCTATAACGGCTCGTCATTTGATCATATTGATCCTCATACCGAGAACATCTACGAGTTGCCCAAGTATCTGGGGCATTATCATCTCTATTTCGACAAGGCGCACCATCTCTGGGTGAAGGACAAGTATCAGGTTACTTGTGTCAACTTGTTGACAGAGCAGTTCCATCGTGACGTACCGGGTGTCTTGGCAGAGATGGGATTCAAGGGGAAGGCGGAGGATTTGTTTGTTGATGAGGACGGTTGCTTGTTGATCTTGGAGGGCAATAAGTTGTATAATTGCACGACCAAAAAGTCCTATCCGGTCAAGAAAGGCAGGAGTCTTATTGATATTGGGTCCTATGAGCAAACGCTGACATTGCTTTTCTATGATGATGGTAGTGTGGAGTCTTTTGACCATTCAACGGGAAAGTTGAGATATGCCCGGAACATGTTAAGCCCGTCACAAATCTCCAAATATAATAACACGTCAGTATTATTATATGACAACCAGGGCTTTTATCAGATCCGTAACGGAGAAAAAGAGGCTATCCTTCTGTATATAGACGCAAAGACCGGTGAGAGTCGGACAGTTATGGAAATGCCTTATCATCTGAACAATATGGAGATTCACGAGGGATATCTTTATATCGCTTCTGAGCATGGCTATTGGACTTATGACTTGAAGACAGGAGAGAAAGAACATACGGAGTCACTGAGAATCAGCAGTACCCAGACCATAGAGACGGACATCAATGATATTGCCTTCGACTTGCAGGGTGGAATGTGGGTAAGTACTGAGAAGCGGGGATTACTTTACTCGAAACCTTATGCGTCGCCATTCAAGTCATACCCCTGGAGCGACGCAAAGGCAATGAAGTATGGTGCCATGCTGTATCAGGAGTCTCTGAAACCACAGGAGAAATTGCCTCGGCGGACCAACTGCAGTTATCATGACAGTCGGGGATGGAGATGGGAAGGCTCCTATACAGGTTTGAAACTATATAAGTCAGACAAACAGGAGAAACCAATCGTCTATACCACCAAGGATGGATTAAACAATGACGTGATTCATTCTATCATCGAGGACAATGACCATCATTTGTGGGTCAGTACCAGTGATGGTATTTCCGTTTTACTGATAGAGAACGGGGAACTGCAGAATATCGTCAGTTACGGAGGAGAGGATAATGTGCCAAGGGGCTCATTTAGTAATGGGCTCGCCATGAAACTGGAAGACGGTACGATTATCATGCAGAACTTGGATTATATTGTGGAGTTTAATCCTGCTGATTTCCATACCACCAAGGGGATGGATATCAAACTCTATCCGAAACTCATCAGGCTGACGGTCAACGGACAGACGATTCAACCAGGAATGGAGTTGGACGGGAATGTGATTATCGACCGTGCTCCAACCCGAATCAAGGAGATGGATGTCAATTACGATCAGAACACCATCATACTGTTGTTCTCTGGCTTGAACTATTTCCGTCCTACTCAGACCTATTATCGGGTAAGGATTAAAGGATACATGGACGATTGGCAGGTTTATTCTGTCAGTGACGAGAATGGGCGAGTAGATGGCAAGGGCTTGCTCCATTTCCCGATTATAGGCATCCAGCCAGGAAACTATGAGATAGAGGTACAGGCTTCCATGTATGCTGACTCATGGCCTGTGGATCCTTATGTGTGGCGGTTGTCAGTCAACGAGCCATGGTGGCGTATGACGATTGTCTATCTGACCTTGGGAATCTTGCTCTTAGGACTGATGGTCGCTAATTTCGTGTTCTATAACAAGAATACTCGTATGACGTTAAGTCGTAATAATGTAGAAGGTGGAATCCTCAAGCGTGTCAAGACCTTTGCCACCATGTGTGAGAAGATGGAGGACGATGTGTTGTCACCTTATATGACGGATGGCGAGGGGCATCAGGAGGATGAGGGGGAGATGACCTTCATCGAGGCAATGACGAAGATAGTGCCTTACGTGCTTGAGCATCAAGGGCGACTATCGATGGCACAGTTGACAAAGGTCGCCCAGATAGATATTGATAAGTTCTATGACGTGATGTCGTCCAACCTCTATAAGACCCCACGTGTGGTGGTCTTGAAACTCAGACTGCAACAGGTGGTGGAGATGTTGCTGCATAGTGAGAAGAGTGTTGATGAGATTGCCGAGGAACTGAAGTTCGCCTCTCCCAATTATATGATAGCCAGTTTCTATCACCAGTACCGTCAGACACCAGAGGACTATCGTGCGTCTAACCCTCGATAGCCGACCAAACGCCAAGTGCGCTCTCCCAGACTTTTGTAGTATACCAATGCCTGATATTTATTGCGGGTCTGGTAGAAGTTGCCTTCTGTCGACGCCGTCTTACCGTCTTTGTCCACGTAGTGGTAGGAGTAATAGCCTTGTTTTTGCATCACCTGTGTACGATAGCATTGCGCCGTCGCATCATATCGCATCTGATAGGCGGTCCGATCGGCATTGCTCGTCCATTGTCCTTGAAGATAGATCTCTCCACAATACGGTGCCTCTAAAGTGTAGTTGACCCATACATAATCACAGGTGTAGTCAATCTCTGTGCGGTCGCTGTTCCGAACAAGGAAGGCGCCATTTGCCGACTCGTCAGTCAGATAGTTCCGTCTGACAGTCGTCGTGAAAGGATATGCCTGATAGTGCTCTCCGTCCCATGTGATGCGGTCGATCCCCATGGTAGGGTGACTCACGTCAAGAACCTCGAATTTATGATACTCATTGCCAGCCTCGAAGATGAGGTCTCGCTGGTGCTCCCATCGCATTCCTTGCTGATAGGTGTATTGTGGACGGGGATTAATACGTGCCGTCTGCTCATTCCAGTTTTGCGTCACCACGGTATATATCTCCTCCTCCGGGCGTACCACTTTCACATTCTTGTATTCCAGTGTCATCGCTATTTGCTGATGTCCCCTATTGAGGTCAATATCCGTATTGGTTGTCATGCTGAGTCCGATATTCATCAGCGGCTCCACGACATAGAACTCCGCATCAAGGACTTTCTCGTTACCGTTGTCCTCGTCGTAGATGCTTAGCCGATAGTTGCCACTCATGCGGATGCTGCATTGCTCGTTAGGAATCTGAAACGCATAGTGGGTGTAGTTGATGGTGGTATTCAGGGAGTTGCGATAGTCATCCAGCGGGTAGTCGTTGAACCCCTGAAGCCAATCGCTCTCAAAGACATCCGTTGACTCCGTCCAGTCTGCCTCACAACGGGTCAGATGGCAGATATACCGATGGGCATCGTGTGACAGTTCGTCAAAGCCGATGGTCATCACATCTCTTGTCCCTAATTCCATGACAGGACGATCTTGCCAGTCGTCATTGACGATGGTCGTCAGTGTCTTGACCATCGGTGAGTATATCTTGTTGCCAGCCTGCATCGTGGTGGCGAAGAGCAACAATCCAAACAATATCTTTCTCTTCATATTTCGGGTCAAAGGTAGTGCAAATTGAGCGAAAAACCAAAAGAATTTTAGGTTTTCATCTCTTTTTCTTTTTAGTTTCAGAAATAATTCTTATCCTTTGCAGCGGAGTGGGAAGGACCTCGTGCCTGTCAGCGAACTGACTATCCAATACAAGCACCGGCACTCTACAGCCAGGCGGAACGCCCAACACCAATGCGACCATTACCACCACGATTGTCGAGACAGGGAATTGTAGATGCCATCCTTTGCGTTTATTAGTCCCTCTGTATTCAATGTTAAGTGCCGTTGTGATCAGTCGTTGGAAGCATCCAATTTGGTTGTCGACTCCAGTCGACAGGGTTGCTGACTCCAGTCGACAGGGTTGCTGACTCCAGTCGACAGGTCTGTTGACTCTAAGTCAGCAGGTGTTTTATTTGGTTTTTCGCTCGCTTAATCGTACCTTTGGTACTTCGTACCGAACTTACTTGACACTCGGAAGAAAAAAGAAACAAGTTTTCTTTTGTTCTTCACTCGTTTTTCGTAACTTTGATCTGACGGTCGAAAGTACTCACGTTCGAAAATGCTCAAATAAATTTGGCATTTTGCTCACTTAATCGTACCTTTGCAGTCGATATGAAGAAGATAACGTATTTAGTAGTGGTATTAGTCACTTTGTTGCTTATATCCTCTTGTGGCAACAAGAAGACTGCCGCAGACTACGAGCGGATGTTAGACAGTATCCGTAAGGCTGAGGTGGAGAATGAGTTGCTGAAGCCTACGGCAGGTGACCCCGTCATCCAATTCCTCGACTCGTTGGCAATGAAATCCGTACCTATGAAATATAGTGAGGCGTTTGTCGCCTATCTGCCTCAGTTGGAGAAGGTCCCGCCTGTCATGAATAGTCGTTTCGACTATGAGAGCAATGTCGACCTGTACGCTGTTAAACTTCCTTCCTATCAGCATTTCCATGTGATGCTGCTCGCTGAGAAACTGGACTCGGTGTCGACCTCGCTCTATCTCTGTACGATGAATCAGGAGTATGTGATGGTGGACCGCCTGTGTATCTATGAGCAGAAAGTGGAGAGCAAGGGCGGTACGTTAGGCACCTCCCGTCTGGAGTACTTTATCACAAGCGACTATGAGGTGACGCTGGTGAGATATTCCCGCAAAGAGGATGACGAGCACGAGAAGGAGGACTCGATTCGTCGCTATGTCATCAACAAGGAAGGTAATTTTGAGGAAGTCATTATCGAACTATGATAGAAGTAAGAGTCAAAGACGCATTGCTGCGCCAGTCAGCAGAGGAGGGGATGGATGCTTTTGTCCGTGCCTTCATTGATGCTATCCGCCAGTCTGTTGACGGCGAGTTGACAGCAGAGACCATGTCTCAGTTGAATGCCGACCAGATGACCCTCTTGGTGTGGGACACCCTGCATGAGGAGGTGATGGATGGGGGCTTCATCCAATTGATCCATAACGGTTATGGTCCTTTTGTCTTCAAGAACCCGTTTGCCAAGGCTGTCAAGTTATGGGGCATGCGTGACCTCTCCAAACTGGTCTATGAGGCGCATACGCTTTATCTGAAGTATCGCGAGGAGATCGAGAAAGACTGCACGGAAGAGGAGTTCATGGCCTTGTTCGAGCAGTTTCCCGCTTTTGACGATCTGGACGATGCCTTTGTGGAGAACGAGGAGGCATGGACGGAGCAGATTGCGACATATATTGACCAGCATCTGGAGCAGTTTGCCCATATAGAGAAAGAATCATGAATAAAGACGAAGAGAAGATCAGGAAGAAAAGTCCTGTACAGATACGCAACAAAAAGGCATCGTTTGAGTATTTCTTCATCGAGACCTATACCGCAGGCATTGTCCTGACGGGTACGGAGATCAAGTCCATCCGTCTCGGCAAGGCGAGTCTGGTGGACACCTATTGCTTTATCACCAATGGTGAGATATGGGTGAAGGGCATGAATATCTCACCCTATTTCTATGGCTCTTACAATAACCATGAGATGAAGCGTGACCGAAAACTGTTGCTCAACAAGAAAGAGATACAGAAACTACATGCCGCCACCAAGCAGACAGGATACACCATTGTCCCCCTGTTGGTGTTCATTGACGAGCATGGTCGTGCCAAGATGGACATTGCGCTCTGTAAAGGTAAGAAGGAGTTTGACAAGCGCCAGACCCTGAAGGAAAAGGAAGACAAGCGTGAGATGGATCGCGCCATGAAAGTGTATAAGTAAGAGATAAGAGATATGCGGCAAATAATCAAGGACAGGATCTTGATTCTCGATGGTGCAATGGGGACCGTGATTCAGAGGTATAACCTTACTGAGTCGGATTTCCGTGGACAGCGCTTCTGTGATGTCAAGGGACAGATGAAGGGCAATAACGACATGCTCTGTCTAACCCGTCCCGATGTCATCGAGGACATTCACAGACGCTATTTGCAGGCGGGTGCTGATATCATCTCGACGAACACGTTCAGTTCGCAACGGATCTCGCAGGCAGACTACCATTTAGAGGAGGTGGCTCGTGAGATGGCGTACGAGGGGGCTCGGATTGCCCGTCGGGTGGCGGATGCGTTCACCACTTCAGAGAAACCTCGTTTCGTGGCAGGCAGTATTGGTCCTACCAATAAGACATGCTCGATGTCACCCGATGTCAGCAATCCTGCGGCTCGTGATATGACGTATGACGAACTGTATGCGGCATATTGTGAGCAGGTCGACGGATTGATAATGGGTGGGGTAGACGCCTTCCTGATAGAGACCATCTTCGACACCTTGAATGCCAAGGTCGCCATCGATGCCGCCATGACCGTGATGCGACAGCAGGGCGTGGACCTGCCCATCATGCTCAGTGTGACCGTCAGCGACTTGGCTGGTCGTACGCTGAGCGGACAGACCTTGGAGGCATTCCTTGCCAGCGTCAGCAGTTACCCGATTTTCTCCGTCGGACTCAACTGCTCGTTTGGCGCCACTCAGATGTTGCCGTTCCTCCGCCAACTGGCGAAGAAGGCACCTTATTATATTAGTGCCTATCCCAATGCGGGACTGCCTAACTCCATGGGGCTCTATGACGAGACGGCGGAGTCGATGGCTCCGCAGATGGGCAGAATGGTGGAGGAGGGACTGGTGAATATCATCGGCGGCTGTTGCGGCACCGATGAGCATTTCATCGAGCGATATGTGCCATTGGTGGAGGGACAAAAGCCTCATCAGCCCGTTGCCGCATCCCAGACGATGTGGTTGAGCGGCTTGGAGATCTTGGATGTCACTCCTGAGGTGCGTTTCGTCAATGTGGGTGAACGCTGTAATGTGGCAGGTTCCCGTAAGTTCCTCCGTCTCATCAAGGAGAAGAAATACGACGAGGCGATAGCCATTGCCCGTAAACAGGTCAGTGACGGTGCCCTCGTGATAGATGTCAATATGGACGATGGTCTGTTAGAGGCACGTGCCGAGATGACCACCTTCCTGAATATGATAGCGGCGGAGCCGGATATCGCCTCCGTTCCTGTGATGATCGACTCGTCAGACTGGCAGGTGATCCTTGCGGGGTTGAAGTGCGTACAAGGTAAGTGTATCGTCAACTCCATCTCCTTGAAAGAGGGGGAGGAGTTGTTTGTCCAACATGCTAAGGACGTGATGCGCTATGGCGCTGCCGTGGTGGTGATGTGTTTCGACGAGCAGGGGCAGGCAACCAGTTATGAGCGTCGCATAGCCATTGCGGATCGTTCGTATCGTATTCTGACCCAGCAAGTTGGGATGAATCCATTGGATATTATCTTCGACCCTAATGTCCTCGCCGTTGCCACAGGTATGGAGGAGCATGACAGTTATGCCGCCGACTTCATCAAGGCGACAGGATGGATTAGAAAGAACCTGCCTGGGGCGCATGTCAGTGGTGGTGTCAGCAACCTCTCTTTCTCCTTCCGGGGAAATAACTATATCCGTGAGGCGATGCATGCCGTGTTCCTCTACCATGCCATCCAACAGGGCATGGACTTTGGTATCGTGAATCCTGCCACGAAGGTGCTGTATAGTGATATCCCTGAGGACCAGTTGACGATTATCGAGGATGTGATCCTGAACCGTCTGACGGGTGCCGCAGATGCCTTGACAGACCTTGCCAACCGTCTGTTGGAGGAGCAGCAGGCACCATCATCGTCTGCGGAGATGAAAGCCCCCATACAGCATGAGGCATGGCGAGACGAGGATGTCAACCATCGTCTGCAACATGCGCTGATAAAAGGTATCGGTGATTACCTCTCCGAGGATATCACGGAGGCGTTACGACAATATCCGAAGGCAGTCGACATCATCGAGGGTCCTTTGATGGCTGGAATGAATGAGGTCGGTCGCCTGTTTGGAAGTGGTAAGATGTTCCTGCCACAGGTCGTCAAGACGGCTCGCACGATGAAGCAGGCGGTGGAGATCCTGCAGCCCGTGATAGAGCAGCAACAGGAGGGCGACGGCAAGAAAGTGGGTAAGGTATTGCTTGCCACCGTGAAAGGTGACGTGCATGACATTGGTAAGAATATCGTTGCCGTGGTCCTTGCCTGCAACGGATACGAGGTGGTGGACATGGGCGTGATGGTGCCGGCGGAGCAGATCGTCCGTAAGGCGATAGAGGTCAAGGCGGATATCATCGGGCTCTCAGGTCTTATCACACCCAGTCTGGAGGAGATGGTGAATGTCGCCAACGAGATGCAGCGTGCGGGTTTGGAGATTCCCATCATGATTGGTGGGGCGACGACCAGTGAACTTCATGTCGCCTTGAAGATCGCCCCCGTCTATGGCGGTCCTGTGGTGTGGATGAAGGATGCCTCGCAGAATGCGCTAATAGCCGCTCGTCTGCTCAATAAGAGCGAGGAGCGGAGAATGGAGCATGAACTCGATGAGAAATACCAGCACCTGCGTGAGGAGTACCAGCAGGAGCAACAGGAGTTGCTTTCGCTTGACGAGGCGCGACGACAGAGAAAAGACTTTTTTAAATAACATAATATGATCAAGACAATAGCATTCGATTTAGGAGGTGTCATCATCACCATTGACCAGCCGCAGGCTATCAGCCGTTTCAAGGAGATTGGGGCTGCCAATGTGGAGGAGTGGCTTGATCCTTATACACAGACTGGTATTTTTGGTGATTTGGAGCATGGGCTTATCTCTGCGGAGGACTTCCGCAAGGAACTTAGTCGACTGATCGGCAAGGAACTGACGGCGGAGCAGTGTGCCTACGCCTGGCAAGGTTATGCCAAGGATGTCCCTTTGCGTAACCTTGACATAGTAAAGAAACTGCGCCAGCAGGGCTATCGTGTCGTCTTGCTCTCCAATACCAATCCCTATATGATGGAGTGGGCGATGAGTCCTGAGTTTGACGGTCAGGGACATACTCTTGCCGACTATTTCGACCATTGTTATCTGAGTTATGAGTTGAAGATGATGAAACCTCATGAGGAAATCTTCCGCCATGTGTTGATGCAGGAGAAACGTCTCCCGAATGAGATCCTCTTCGTTGACGATGGACCTCGTAACGTGGCTGCTGCCAGTCAATTGGGAATCCGCACTTTCTGTCCTAAGAATGGAGCCGATTGGACGGAGGAGATTTATGAATACTTAAAGGACTGACCTATGATGAAGAAGACGATGACGATTCTGTTGTGCTGTGTGGGCATGATGCTTCATGCGCAGACCTATCAGGTTCCCAAACGAGAGTTCCGTGCCGCTTGGATACAGTGTGTAAACGGTCAGTTCCAGCATATTGGGACAGAGAAGATGCAGCAGACACTCACCTACCAACTCGATGAGTTGCGGAAAGACGGTGCCAATGCCATCATCTTCCAGGTGCGTCCTGCCTGTGATGCGCTCTATTCCAGTAGTATGGAGCCTTGGAGCCATTTCCTGACGGGAGTGCAGGGGAAGGCTCCGTCACCCTATTGGGATCCATTGCAATGGATGATTGACGAATGCCATAAGCGGGGGATGGAGTTGCATGCTTGGATCAATCCCTATCGTGCCAAGATGAAGAGCGCCTATCCGCTGGCGGCTAACCATATCTGCAAGCAGCATCCTGAGCGTGCCTTTGAGTACGACGGACTGATGGTGCTCAATCCTGCCTTGCAGGAGAATCGTGATTATATATGTACCATCGTGGAGGATATCCTCAATCGCTACGATGTCGACGGACTGCATATTGATGACTATTTCTATCCTTACCCTGTGCCTGGTGTCTCGATTCCTGACGATGCACAGTATCAGGCAGACGCGCAGGGCTATCATAACAAGGGCGATTGGCGTCGCCATCAGGTAGACCTGCTCATCGAGCAACTGAATAGTACCATCCATCGGGTGAAGCCGTGGGTGAAATTCGGAGTGAGTCCCTTTGGTATCTATCGTAACCAGAAAAACGATCCACGGGGGAGCAAGACCAACGGCTTGCAGAACTATGACGATTTGTATGCGGATATCCTGTTGTGGATAGAGAAAGGATGGGTTGACTATACCGTTCCGCAACTCTATTGGGAGATGGGACACAAGGCTGCCGACTATACGGAACTGATACGCTGGTGGAGCGACCATGCCTCCGCTCGTCCGCTGTTTATCGGAGAGGACGTGGAGCGCACCGTCAAGAAAGCAGACCCCAGTAATCCGCAGAGTCACCAGTTGCCAGCCAAGATGCGGTTACATCAGGAGAATGAGGGTGTACAGGGTACTGTCCTCTGGTATGCCAAAGTCGCCGTCGATAATATCGGTAACTATGGTACCAGTCTGAGGAATGTCTATTGGCGTTATCCTGCTCTCCAGCCTCTGATGCCTCATCTGGACAATAAGGCTCCCGATAAGGTACGTAAGTTGAAAGCCATTGATATGGGTACCCATCAAGTACTGATGTGGACTGCGCCTAAGGCAAAGCAATGGAGTGATGAGGCTGTAAGATATGTGGTCTATTGCTTTAAGCAAGGGAATGATCTTCAGACTGATGATCCTTCACATATTGTAGCCATCACCACGGAACCTTTCTATGAGATTCCCACTACCTTGGGAAAAGGGAAATATGTATATGTTGTCACAGCCCTCGACCGATTACAGAATGAGAGCAAAGTGGTAAAGCGGAAAGTCAAACTTCGCTAACCTTATTTGGAGTGGTGAAGTTCTTCTTTCAGGAATCTTGGAGTAAAGCCTTTCTTGCTCTTCGCTACCTGTTCTGGAGTTCCTGTTGACAGGATCGTGCCACCATTACGTCCTCCCTCTGGTCCCATGTCGATGATATAGTCGGCAAGTTTGATGACATCAAGGTTATGCTCGATGACGATGACGGTATTGCCACGGTCTACCAACTTCTGGAGTACGCCCATGAGGATGCGGATGTCCTCGAAATGTAGTCCTGTGGTAGGCTCGTCGAGGATATAAAGTGTTTTCCCCGTGTCTTTCTTCGACAGTTCGGTGGCGAGTTTCACACGCTGGCTCTCACCGCCGCTGAGGGTCGTGGAGGGTTGTCCGAGTTTGATGTATCCTAATCCCACCTCCTGTATCGTCTTAATCTTACGCAGGATATCAGGCACATTCTCGAAGAACTCCACCGCCTGGTTGATGGTCATATCCAACACATCGGCAATCGACTTGCCCTTGAAGCGCACCTCCAGAGTCTCACGGTTATAGCGCTTGCCATGACACTCCTCACAGGGTACCTGTATGTCGGGCAGGAAATTCATCTCGATAGTCTTATAGCCATTACCGCCACAGGTCTCGCAGCGTCCGCCCTTCACGTTGAAGGAGAAACGACCGGGCTTATAGCCTCTGATCTGTGCCTCTGGGAGATTCACGAACAGCGAACGGATATCCGAGAAGACACCGGTGTATGTCGCAGGGTTAGAGCGTGGGGTGCGACCGATAGGACTTTGGTCGACATTCACCACCTTATCTATATATTCCAGTCCCTCGATGCTGTCGTAGGGCATGGGGTGCTGCAAGGAGCGGTAGAAATGCTTGGAGAGGATGGGGTAGAGCGTCTCGTTGATGAGGGTCGACTTGCCCGAGCCGCTGACTCCCGTGACGAGAATCAGTTTGCCCAACGGAAACTCCACGTCGATATTTTTCAGGTTATTGCCACGGCAGCCACGCAGCCAAAGGCTGTTGCCGTTGCCGTCACGACGCTCTTTCGGTATCTCGATATTCCGCTCTCCACTCAGATATTGTGCTGTGATGGTATCAGTCTTCATCATCTCATCGATGGTGCCTTGGAAGACCACCTCACCACCTTTGCGTCCTGCTTTCGGACCAATGTCCACAATATAATCGGCATTGAGCATCATGTCACGGTCGTGCTCCACGACGATGACAGTATTACCAAGGTCACGTAGTTCCTTGAGTGACTTGATGAGGCGATCGTTATCCCGCTGGTGCAGTCCGATGCTTGGCTCATCAAGGATATACAGGACGTTGACGAGTTGCGAGCCAATCTGTGTGGCAAGGCGGATGCGCTGACTCTCACCGCCAGAGAGAGAGGCCGACTGGCGGTTGAGGGCAAGGTAATCGAGTCCTACCTCCAACAGGAAATCAAGGCGAGTACGTATCTCTTTCAGTATCTCAGCGGCAATCTGCTGTTGCTGATGGTCCATGTGCTGCTCCACCTCGTCCAGCCATTCCCGCAATTCCGTCAGGTCCATACTGGCAAGTTCCGAGATGTTCTTGTCGGCAATCTTGTAGGAGAGTGCCTCACGATGAAGCCGTTGCCCGTGACATTCAGGACACTCGCACTCCGCCAGAAACTGGTCAGCCCATTTCTGTCCGCTCGTGCTCTCATCGTTCTCCATCACGTTACGCAGGTATTTCACGATACCGTCGAAACTTACAAAATAGTCACTCGACGTGTGTACCAGTTCCTTGTCTATACGGATGGTCTCCAAAGAGCCATACAGAATCTCGTTCAATGCCTCCTCGGGGATGTCCTCCACACGGGTCTTGATATCACACTCATATTTCTTGAGGATAGCGTCTATCTGCCAGAAAATCATCTGGTTCTTGTACTTCCCTAAAGGAACGATGGCACCATCGTGGATGCTCACTTTACGGTTGGGGATGACTTTTGCCAAGTCAATCTCGTTGATATAGCCCAATCCCTTACAGCGAGGACAGGCTCCCTGTGGAGAGTTAAACGAGAAAGTGTTGGGGGCTGGGTCGCTGTACGAGATACCCGTGGTTGGACACATCAGTCGTTTGGAGAAATGCTTCACGGCTCCCGTCTCATGATCCATGATCATCAGCAGCCCCTCACCTTGTTTCATGGCGATCTGGATGCTCTTCTTCAGACGGTCGTCAATCGTGTCCTTCACGGCAAGGCGGTCGATGACCACCTCGATGTCGTGGTTCTTATAGCGGTCGACTTTCATGCCACGGGTGATCTCCTGTACCTCTCCGTCTACACGGACATGGAGATAGCCCTTGCGGCGCATGCTCTCGAAGAGTTCACGGTAATGACCCTTACGACTTCTCACTACAGGGGCGAGGATGAGAATCTTCTTGCCAGCATAGTCGTGCATGACCATGTCAATGACTTTCTCCTCCGTATATTTCACCATCGGCTCTCCAGTCATGTAACTATAAGCCTTTCCGGCACGGGCAAAGAGCAGACGCATATAGTCGTAGACCTCTGTCGTGGTGCCGACCGTAGAGCGCGGATTCTTGTTCGTCGTCTTCTGCTCGATACTGATAACGGGGGAGAGACCTGTGATCTTATCCACGTCAGGGCGCTCCATGCCTCCTAAGAAATTACGGGCATAGGCGGAGAAGGTCTCGATATAACGGCGTTGCCCCTCCGCAAAAATGGTGTCGAAAGCAAGAGACGACTTGCCTGAGCCACTGAGACCAGTAATAACGGTCAGTGACTGACGGGGAATCTCCACATCTATGTTTTTCAGATTATGGACTCTTGCCCCCCAGACATTGATTTTCTGCTTACTGCTCATTGGCTCCTGTCACTTCATTAAACCTGCGGAGCAAGTTGACATCTTTCTTGATGTCAAACTCATGACCGTCACCGCCTTTTGCCTTGACTCTGACGAAATAGACACCGTCTTTGACAGGCTTACCCTTATAGGTGCCGTCCCAACTCCCTTCGATGTCCGTCCAGGAATACAGACACTGCCCCCAGCGGTTGAAAATCATAGCCTTGAACTCCACGATATTCTGATACTGTTTAGGTCTGTAGATATCATTCACCCCATCGCCATTGGGGGAAAAAGCATTAGGCATCAGCAAGATGCTCTTCTGAGTTGTCGTGCTGTCAACTGCCTCTTCCACCTCGTCGTCATCATCGTCGGGCTGGGCGACGGTAGGCATTGCCACGATGGCAAAAAGAAACAGGAATATATAAAAAAATGTCTTCATAAACAGAATATTTCTGCAAAATTACGAAAATTCGAGTGCAGAACAAAAGAATTTTCGTAATTTTGCACCAGAAATGACTAAAAAACAGGAATTATGAAGTTTATCATGAGATATTTTCTGATGCTGACCTGCTTGGCTTTCACAGTGGAGACAGCCTTTGCGCAACAGCCTCAGTTTCGTGAGAAGCACCAAGTGAAGCGCAAAGAGACCATTTTTGGTATCTCCCGGATGTATGGAATTACGATTCAGGAACTCATCGCCGCTAACCCGGAGATGAACAATCCGGGGTATGAGTTGAAGAAGGGCGACATTATCAATATTCCTTGGTCTGCCAATCAGCCCCAGGCACCTGAAGTTGATCAGCCGACGGCAAGCAGCCAACAGCCGACAGCCCCAGTCAAGAGGGAGAAGACGGATGTCCGTCAGCGTGAGATTCGTGTGGGTGTCATGTTGCCGCTTCATAAAGTGAATGGTGACGGTAAGCGCATGCTGGAGTATTATCGGGGTTTCCTGATGGCATGCGACAGTCTCCGTGCCAATGGCATCTCTACTGACATCCGTGCATGGAATGTGGCAGAGGATACCGATATCCAGACGTTCTTAAACGATCCGAAAGCCGCAGAGTGTGATGTGATTATTGGTCCTCTTTACTCCAAAATGGTGAAACCGCTTGCCGATTTCGCCACGGCACATGGCATCAAGGTGTTCATCCCCTTCTCCATCAATAGCCACGAGATACTTGTCAACCGTAACCTCATGCAGGTCTATCAGCCGCAGACAGAGCAGAATGAGTCCGTTATCGACCATTTCATGGAACGTTTCAGTGATACCCATCCTGTCTTTATCGACTGTAACGACACGACCAGTCAGAAGGGTATCTTTACCTTTGGCTTACGCCGTAGATTAGAGGGAAAAGGTATCGAGTATAAGATCACTAATCTGAACTCCAGTGAAGCGGCATTCTTTAAGTCTTTCAGTCCCACCAAGCGTAATATGGTGATACTGAATACAGGACGCTCTAAGGAACTGAATGCCGCCATGGCAAAACTGAATGGTTTGCGTCTGTCGCATCCAGAGTTGCAGATCAGTGTCTTCGGCTATACGGACTGGATGCTCTATACTCGTCATCAACTGGAGAACTTCTATAAGTTCGACACCTATATCCCTGCTCCGTTCTATACAAACCTGCAGTCTCCACAGACGGAGCGTATCATGCTCAAGTATCGATGGAACTTCCATTGTGACATGATGACGGCACTGCCACGTTTTGCCATCACAGGTTACGATCATGCCTTCTTCCTGTTAAAAGGACTCCATATGTATGGAAAGGACTTTACAGGCGGGGCAGGAATGGTAGGATATACCCCCATCCAGACTCCTCTTCATTTCGAGCGAATCGGCAATGGTGGTCTGAAGAATAAGAGTATGCTCTTTGTCCATTACCTGCCAGCACGTCATACAGAAACGATTTACTTCTGAAGATGAGAAAACTGTTACTGTTTTGCCTCTTTGCCTTGTTACCTTCTATTACGAAGGCACAGGTAGGTGAGTATCGTACCGACTTTGCCGTAGGTGTGAACGGAGGTTATGTTTTAAGTAATGTGGGCTTTACCCCCGATGTGCCACAGAGAATGTTAGGTGGTATGACGGCAGGTGTCACTTTTCGCTATACCTGTGAGAAGTATTTCAAGAGCATCTGTGCCATCGTGGCGGAGGTGAACATCGCACAGGTGGGATGGAAGGAGGATATCATGGGTCTTGAGGATCAGCCTTTGTACTATGAGGGTGATGCCAATGCTTTGCATTATGAGCGTAAGATGACTTACCTGCAGATTCCTTTGTTTGCCCGACTGGGCTGGGGCAGGGAGCGTAAGGGCTTGCAAGGCTTCTTCCAGATTGGTCCTCAGTTCGGTATCTTTATGAATGAGTCCACCAATACGAATTTGGTGGAAGGTAAATCCCCTACCGAGACACGGAGTTCCACTATCGTGGCGCAGGAGTCGATGCCTGTCGAGAAGAAGTTCGAGTATGGTATCGTCGGTGGTGCGGGTATCGAGTTCTCCATGCCTAAGGTGGGGCATTTCCTGTTGGAGGGACGTTATTACTATGGGTTAGGGAATCTCTATGGAAACACGAAGAGTGACTATTTCGCCAAGTCGAACTTCGGACAGATTGTCATCAAGGCGACCTATCTCTTTGATATTGTGAAAACTAAAAACGATAAAATAAAATAATACTATGTTTGAAGGACAACCAAAAGGATTATTTGCGTTGGCTCTCGCCAATACGGGAGAGCGCTTCGGCTATTACACGATGCTTGCTGTGTTCGCATTGTTTCTGAGGGCAAACTACGGATTGTCACCCGCCTTGGCTGGTACCATCTACAGTGCTTTCCTCATGTTTGTGTATTTCTTCCCGCTGTTTGGTGGCATGCTTGCCGACAAGTTTGGCTTTGGACGTATGGTCACCACGGGTATCATCATCATGTTCGCAGGTTATGTGCTGCTGAGTGTTCCCTTGGGAGGTGACACCTTCGCCCTGATTGTGATGCTTGCCGCCCTGTTGCTGATCGGATTTGGCACAGGACTCTTCAAAGGCAACCTGCAGGTGATGGTGGGCGACCTCTATAACGATCCGCAGTATAAGGACAAGCGTGATGCAGGCTTCTCCATTTTCTATATGGCGATTAACATCGGTGCCTTGTTTGCGCCTACTGCCGCCATTAAGATCAAAGAGTATGCGGAGACCTCACTGGGCTACTCCAGCAATGACGCCTACCACTTCTCGTTTGCGGTTGCCTGTGCGTCATTGATTCTGTCTATCGCTATCTATTATATTTTCCGTAGTACCTTCCGTCATACGGAGGGAGGCACGAAGAAAACGGCTCAGGCTGCTGAGACTGCTGTAGAGGAACTGGGCAAGGAAGAGACCAAACAGCGTATCGTTGCCCTGTGTCTCGTCTTCGCCGTTGTCATCTTCTTCTGGATGGCGTTCCATCAGAATGGACTCTCATTGACGTATTTCGCAGATGAGTTTACCGCCAACTCAGCCTCTGGTCTGCAGGCGATGTGCTTTGACGTATGGAATCTGGTTGCCGTCATCTTCATTGTGTATGCCCTGTTCTCCGTCTTCCAGTCGAAGACAGCGAAAAGTCGTGGCATTGCCTGTGGGGTAGTTGTCCTTGCCGTGGCGTTCCTCTGCTGGCGATACAGCCAGTTGACAGGCAGCATTGATGTCTCTGCTCCCATCTTCCAGCAGTTCAATCCTTTCTATGTGGTGGCGTTGACTCCTGTCTCTATGGCTATCTTTGGGGCTTTGGCAGCAAAGGGGAAGGAGCCTTCTGCTCCTCGTAAGATTGCCTATGGCATGATAGTCGCCGCTATCGCTTACGCCCTGATGGCATTTAGTTCCTTAGGACTTCCGATGCCTCAGACGGAGATAGGAGCCGATGGCAATCCTATCGCTGTCCATGTGGCTGACGTGACACCTAACCTGTTGATTTCCGTTTACCTCATTCTGACCTTTGGTGAGTTGCTGCTGTCGCCTATGGGTATCTCCTTCGTGTCGAAGGTGGCTCCTCCCAAATACAAAGGAATGATGATGGGTGGCTGGTTTGTCGCTACGGCAATCGGTAACCAACTCGTGGTGGTAGGTGGTCTGTTATGGGGTGCTGTTCCTCTCTGGCTCTGCTGGAGTGTATTCCTCGCCGTCTGCCTCATTGCCGCCATCTTCATGTTTATCATGATGAAGCGCTTGGAGAAGGTATGCTGAATCTCCTATTAGCGCCATTACTCACCTTAGTAGAACTGAATTGCGAGAATCTTTTTGATTGTCGCCACGATACACTGAAGCAGGACACCGAATGGTTGCCTGCTTCAGTGCGTCATTGGACTCCCTCACGCTATTGGCGTAAGGTGAACAATATCGGACAGGAGATTCTGTCTTGTCAGGAAGAGGGCGTACCCGACCTCGTCGCCTTAGTGGAGGTGGAGAATGACTCGGTGCTTATAGACCTGACGAGAAAATCTCTGTTACGCCATGCTGGCTATCAGTATCTGATGACGGAGTCGCCTGATGAGCGTGGCATTGATGTCGCCTTGCTCTATCAGCCGTTCACCTTCCGTCCCATCTGTTACGAGGCATTAGGTATCACTCCTTTGGAGGGAATGCGTCCCACCCGTGATATCCTCTATGTGAAAGGGGAGTATATCACAGGTGATACCTTGCATGTCTTTGTGGTTCATGCCCCCAGTCGTTATGGAGGAGAGAAGGTGACTCGCCCCAACCGTCAGTTGGTTGCCGACCGTCTGGTGCAATCCATCCGTCAACTGCCTTCCGATGCGAAGGTTATCGTGGTGGGTGATTTCAACGATGACGCAGAGGCTCCCGCCTTGCAATATCTGTCTGCTCATGGCTTGCGGAATATCACCTGTCATGCGAAAGGCACTCATGGTGCCAAGGCTACCTACCGCTATCAAGGCGAGTGGGGGAGTATCGACCATGTTCTTGTCTGCCCCTTGTTGCTTGACCGTGTTCAGCAAGTGTACATCAACGACTGTCCTTTCCTCTTAGAGGAGGATAAAAAATACGGAGGGTTCAAGCCCCTCCGCACGTATAACGGTATGCGTTACCAACAAGGTTTTAGTGACCATCTGCCCCTTGTGGTCCGCTTCCAGTTCTGATCTTATTTGATATTCGGCTCCTCAAGTCCGATACCTTTCTTCTTGTCAACAGCCTTCAGGACGAAGCCGAGGATGAGGGCTGCGACACCTAAGCAAGCGAGCATCACGAGCGGAGCGGTATAGTCTAACTCCGTAGCACTGGCTCCCTCCGGGTTGGTAGCGTCAAGCACCTTACCGATCAGCAAGGGGAACAGCCATAAGCCGATGTTCTGAATCCAGAAGATCAGGGCATAGGCAGAGCCAATCACCTTGGCATCCACGAGTTTGGGCACGCTGGGCCATAACGAGGCGGGTACCAACGAGAAAGAGGCACCCAATACCAAGATAGTGGCATAGGCTATGATGACTCCACCTACGGCACTGCCCTTGAACAATGGCAGGATGAAGGCGAAGGTCAGGTGGCAACCGATGAGTAGCAAGGAACCCAATATCAACATAGATACCGCCTTACCATGGTTGTCGAGATAGTTTCCCAAGATCGGGGTGATAAGTACGGCAAGCAGGGGGAACACAGCGAAGATGCTCTCTGCTGTCTGCCGCATAAAACCCATATAGCAATAGGTGATAAGGGCAAGGATGGAGATGCCCAGCAGGGCGTATTTCATGTTCGCCTTCTTCTGGAAGTTGGAGGCGAATCCTGCGGCGGCAACAACGAGCATGATGACATACTGTACGATAGTGACGGAAGGACTTGCCCAGAAAGAGTCTGCACCAGGCTCTGTCAGGGTGAGGTTGCACTGCAGCATGTTCACGGCATACTTCTGGAAGGGGAAGATAGCGCTATAGTACAGCACGCAGAGTAAGGCAACGAGCCAGAAACCGCTGTCGCTGAGAATCTTCCCGATATCACTGATCTTAAAGGGATCGTCCTTTTCCTCTGCCTCACCAGTCTGGCTGTCGAGTTTCTTATCCATGAAGAAATAGACAATCGTCATGATCAGGGCAATACACATCAGGACGACACCGAAGGCAACACTACGGCTGACACTGACCTCACCGCCTAACTTGGCGAAGAAAGGTGAGAAGATCATACAGGTAGCGACACCTAAACGGGCAAGTGCCATCTCAGAGCCCATGGCAAGTGCCATCTCACGTCCCTTAAACCATTTCACGATACCACGGCTCACCGTGATACCTGCCATCTCACAGCCGCAGCCGAAAATCATAAAGCCACAGGCGGCGAATTTGGCGGAGGCAGGCATGCCCTGATAGAAAGGTGATACTCCTAACTCATCGAAGACGGGGATATAGTTCAGGTTGTTGTTAAACCAGGTTTCCAGTCCACTGCCGATAAAACCCTCACTGACGGCATACCACTTCACACAAGCACCCACCAGCATCACAGCAGCGGAGAGTACAGCGGTAAAGCGGACACCCATCTTGTCGAGGATGATACCAGCGAAGATAAGGAAGAATACGAATACGTTCAGGAATACCTCAGAGCCTTGCATGGTACCGAAGGCGGTGGAGTCCCATCCACGGGTCTCCTGCATCAGGTCCTTGATAGGCGAGAGGATGTCCATGAAGATGTATGAACAGAACATGGCGAGGGCGAGCAATAGTAATGCTGTCCATCGCATTGCCGCACTGTCGCGCAGCGTCTTTTGAATCACTTGTGTCATATTGTTATTGCCTTTGTTTTGTATTTTCGAGGTGCAAAGGTAGTGCAAATCGAGTGAAAATGCAAATTTATTTGCAATTTTCCGAGATGCTTTTATAAATAATGTGTACCTTTGCAGCCAGAAGTCAAGTATGAACACAAAAACATCCTCTTTCCGACAAGCCCTGCCGATGACACTGCCCGTGATGGCGGGCTACTGGTTCCTTGGCATCACCTATGGCATGTTGGCGCACTCCATGGGTTTCAGCGTCTGGTATCCGTTGTCGATGGCATTGCTTATCTATAGCGGATCGGCGGAGTTCCTTGCCTTGGGCATGCTGTTGGGAGCATTCAATCCCATGGCGGCTATGACGGTGGCACTCGTTGTCGGGGCGCGCCATTTGTTCTATGGGCTCTCTATGCTTGACCGCTACAAGGGAACGGGCTGGCGCAAGCCATTTCTTATTTTCTGGCTTACTGACGAGACATTCGCTGTCAACTACAATGCCCGTAACGCCTCGCCTGCCGTCATGTTGTGGGTAAGCCTGCTTGACTATCTCTATTGGTCGTCAGGTGCTGTCATCGGTTATCTGTTCGGTTCACTCATCACCATTGACTTGCGTGGACTGGAGTTTGTCGTCACTGCCATGTTTGCCACCATCTTCATCGACCAGTATCTGAAGGAGCGTGAGCATCGTCCTGCGTGGGTGGGACTTGGTTGTACTGCCCTGTGCCTATGGCTTGTGGGCAGCGAGTATTTTATTCTGCCGTCAATGCTTAGCATCTTGGTGGTGCTGACAGTGATGTGGGGAAAATTAGAGGTGGAGCGCCCATGATGACCACGCAGCAGCAAATGATCACCATCCTCTTGATGGTCTTCGTCACGGTATTGACCCGTGCCCTACCTTTTATCGTCTTCCCGCCAGGGCATCCTACCCCTCGTTATATCCGCTACCTTGGTCAAGTTCTTCCCTTGGCGGTCTTCGCCATGCTGGTGGTCTATTGTCTGAAAGATGTCCAATGGCTCAGTGGCACCCACGGCTTGCCGGAACTTATCGGCATTGCCGTCACTATCCTTGTGCATATCTGGCGTCGCCAGATGCTCTGGAGCATTGCCGCTGGTACCCTTACCTATATGCTACTGATTCGGCTCGTGTTCTGAATCGACTTAGCGTAATTCTGGTTTGTTGTCGTATCCATAGAACACGATGTAGATGAGAATATCCGCACTGGCTCCGGGGTCGCCGTGATTGCCTTCCCGCCACTCAATAGGAGCCTTGAAGATGGAGAAAGCCTTTTGCAACCGCCGCCTCTCCTCGTCAGACATGGGAGTGCTCGAATACCCGTAGGTACGGATAATACCTTTTGCGTGAGCGAAGGAGTTGGGAATGTCTATCATCTCCTGCGACATATATTTTCGGATGCTCTCCTCGATATAGTCTATCCGAGTCGCTGCGTCCCATGTCCGTGAACACATACGGAATACCCAGAAAGGCTGCCCTGTCAGAAAGCAGTCTTTTGCATCGGGCATTGGCTCACCGCCCACGTGTATGAGACGGAGTGCGCCATATATATCTTCTATATGCCGCAGATACTCAAGTCGTTGTTCCAACCGATGAAGTTGCATCCGCTTCGGACGGTTGAACTTGTGCTTCGTTGTCTTGATGCGCTTTGGCAAAAACTTCGGGCGACTGATTCGAGAGACCCACTGATGGGATGTCTCGACATAGTGGCGTCCTGGAATGATATGGCGTTGCCGATGGTAACTTCGCCATTGATTATTGGTGCGCATATCGATAATCTTTCTGGCAATCCTGTCTGCCAACTTCCCGTACGCTCCTTGTTCCCAGTAGAACCGAAGGGGATGCCCCAGCATATATTCGTCCGCCATGACAAGACAGTCGGTTGCCAATCGTGCATAACCTTCTAAAGTTCCATCCGTCACAAGGGCGCAATTAAGGAAGTCGCCCCAATAACCAAAGCCAAGCCAACAGTCCACATCGATACCATCATGGATCTCATGAGGCTTCTTCTCATCCTCAAGGCATATGGTGGTATCCTTATGGAACATGAGCGAGTCGTATTTCTCCCTGAAGTACCAAAGCGTATTATCTCCGTCGAAATCTTCTTTGATGATTTCGTTCAGGTAAGGCACCAGACTGTCAAAGCCGTATTGCTCGTAGTATTCTCCTAATGTCATGACTTTATTTTCTCGTCAATACTTATTTTATATTCATTGTTAAACTCACGCACATAGAGCAGGTCGTAGAGGCTGAACGCCTTGCTGTGATCCCATACGTCATGGAAGGCAAATAGGAGTCCCATGTCCTTGCTCCATTCTGGTGGCAGTCCCAAATTCCAGTTATCCTCTTGCTCATCCAAGAATAGCAGGTGGAGCAATGACTCCCGTTGAGTGTCTTTGTCAATCGTCAGATTGAACCCTATACCATTTTCGTAAAGCACATCGCATCCTGATCCGATGAACTGCCCCCAGACATCCTTTGCCCGTTGGGTCTGAACGGGATGAATGGAGGAATATTCGTAGCCGAGGAAGCAACGTGCCTCCACCGCCACCTCGCCTGTAGTTGTCTGGCTAATGGTGTCGTAGAGTTCGTAGGCTCGATGGTACATCTCGGTCAATGCCTTTCGTGCAGCCTGGTTGAACTCCATTAACAGTCGGGCGTTCTCCTCGTTGTAGTCAAATAAACTATCCAGCAGTTGCTTTCGACTCTCCATCAGAAATATCATGACGGTTTCCCATTTCTCTCGTGAAAGCAGTGCCGTTTCCTCACTGACGATGCTTTCTTCGAGCATTACGACCCTTGGATCTTCTAAAATGTCTTTGATATTCATATCTTTACCATATTGATTCGAAGGCAAAGATAAAGCCCGACACGGAAAAAGTGTTTCCTTGTCGGGCAGAATGTGTTTATCGGTTCAGTATTTTAACTATTTCCCGGTAGTTTGTCTTCCAATCATCAATATCAAGAAATAAGTTTTGGTCATAGGCTAAAATAACTCTGGCATGTTTTTCATAATATCATCGATAATGGCATCTTCATAATGTTTCCTACGCTCTTCTCCAGTAATGGATGCTTGCGGATGGTAAGTCTTATAGGCAAGTTTTACTTCCTTGAGATTAAGTTTTGCAACATCATCCGTTGGCAGACCTGCCAATTGTTCCGGTTCTCCCATGACGGTAAAGTTCTCACAAATGTAGTTATAATACTTATTTCTCTTAGGTCCCGTAAAAAATATTATTACATCGGGGGTGAGAATTTGTATCTCTTGGGGTATTACATGGAAATACTCGCGCTCTATGGCATGGACCTCGGGCGAGACCCCTTTGCCATTTGTGGTCGAGAACTTGGAAATATTATTCCACATGAAAGCCGCTCTTTTGTCAGAATGAAGTCTCTCTGTGATTACGGACATAATCCAATTGCACCCCATTTTGAAGAAAGGTGACGTGGTGTTGTCTTCAGAAAAGTATGCCCCATTCTTATGTTCTTTATATTTGGAGGCATAGAAATTCTCATAAAGAGCCATAATGCCCTCTGGTCCTTCATCTTTGTCTTCAACCTGCCAAAAAGATGGCTCTTTCCCCATGAACATCACTTTCAGGTCAGCATCTACATACCATTTCTCATCTTGTGTGGCATCTTTTCTGGTCGAAAGCAGAAACGGTGACTGAACATCTGCATTCTTTAATTGTTCTTGTAGTTCATCCCATTTCTCATTGTACATTTTTGCCAATTGATCATTTAACGTTCCCATATTCATTTCAATTTATAAATTCTATTCATCTTCTCTATATACTCCTTTATCTTTTCCCTGACATGCTCTGGCAACAGCACTTCCACATTGACATTATGCGACAGCAATGCTTGGTAGAAGTCGTAAGTGGGGCGCAGATGGTACTCGAACACAGAGTAGTCTGACTTTATGATAACTTCCCGTTGTGAGGGATGCAGGGGCAAGGAACGGAAGAAGACCGCCTGATTGTTCGTGACCTTGATGCGGATGACTTCTGGAGCCACATCGTCAAGGCGGATGATGCCAAAACTGTCAGAAAAGTACTCATCAACATCGAAGTCCTTTGGCATTTTGAAGGTCTCGCCAGTTGGATTTATACTGATAATACGGTCAAGTGCATAGGTGCGCAGTTCGTCGCAGTCCTGCCGACGAGCCACGAGATACCAACGCCGTTGGCTGAACTTTAGGGCATACGGCTCTATGACCCATGTTGAACTGTCTTTCATCCAATAACTCTGATAAGTCAGTTCTATCACCTTGTTCTCCCGAATCACTTTGATGAGTGTTTCAAGGTGTTGCTCGCCCGACGGAATATCCTCAAACGATATTCTGCCTTTCTGTCCTCCTGCCTCACTCAATGTCACCCCAAGAGAGAATTGATTAATCAGCGTCCGAGTCTGGTGTGACTGAAATGTACTATCGTCTAACTCTATATAATAGGTGTTTGTCCGTTTGTCGCACTCTATATAAATGCCCAGCAGCAGTCCTATCTGCCTGCGGTGGTTGAGGAATGTACGGGCAGACAGTTCCGAGCCATCGTCATTCAGACTACTGTCATACCAGCGGCGTTGAATCTCCGCCAATGTGCTGTGAGGGTGTGAGTGAATCGTGTCCACCAGCCACACATATCGTTTTAATAAGTCCTTTGCCATACTATTTGCTGTTCTGTTTGCAAAGATAGTGAAAAACTACGAAAAAGCATTTCCGAGTCAAAAATATTATTGTGTTAGGAAGCGTTTTTTCTGAGTTTATCATTAACTTTGTGGCTTAATCAGAAAAGTTTTTATATGGAAGCGTTTAATTTGGGAGAATTTTTAATCGAAATTCCTAAGCCTGAGGAAGAAGTATCTGTCATTGCTTTAGGGGATGAAAGCCAATCATTACTGAAGAGGCTTGGAGAAGAAAGTGTATTGTGGAAATGGGAGATCATACTACTGAGAATATAAACAGAGTCGCAGACTTGATGGAAAAGTTACCAGATGGTGCTGATATGAAATGGACGATAAACGTCATTCCAGAAAAGGAACACTCTACAGTGACTCTCCTCAGTAGTATAGTATTCGATAGTCATATATAGGACATACAACTGCAAAGAATGCTTATTGTGTTTTGAGATGTCCTTAGCGTCTTGTCTTCACCCGCTCTATCCTCATTGCTTTCGCCTCAGACTGCAGGGAGAGTTTTCCTTTCAGGTATTGCTCCATGATAAGTCCTGCGATGGGGGCTGCCACTATTCCGTCTTTCAGTTACTTAAATTTGAAATGGTTGCACCTGTCGACTTAGAGTCAAACGGTCTGTCGACTGGAGTCAGCAGGTCTGTCGACTGGAGTCGACAACCGATTAGGATGCTTGTAACGATTGATAACAACGGTACTTCACATCGAAAATGATGGGCTTTTATGCCTGTTTCTTTTGCTGTTTGTGTTTTTTTCCCTATCTTTACAGCGTAAAAACTCAATGCAGATGAAAACAAGAAGTCTTTGGGTGCTGTGCTGTCTTGCCTTTTGCCTGACAGCATGCCGTCAACAGGTGGCAAAGGCATATATGACGGAACTCGATAGTGACGATAGTCTCTCGATTATTATGGGTGAGTCGCAGATGGTCAGTTATCACAGTGATCGTCTGGGCATAGATATCACCTATCCCTCCTTCCTTCGCCATCAGTATCTGGAGGAAGAGCAGATGGAAGTGTTTATGGATGAAGATGTGTCGTTATCCTTTATGGTAGAGCATGTCGACGATAATCTGAGCCGTTCGCCAGGACAGACGATGATGGGTATGGGGGCGGAATTGGTCGATGCAGGTAACGATTATTCTATCCATACAGGGCAGGATGGCGACTTAGAGTATTACGGTAAAGTGATTGACGACAGTCTCCGTTTCATCACTGTCATCCTTCGCTACGACCCCCGCCATGCCTTGGCTGTGGAATCCCTCCGTCAATTAGTTCGTGAGTATTGTCCGTAACTGAACATAACGCCCTCAGCGTCTTGTCTTCACCCGCTCTATCCTCATTGCTTTCGCCTCAGACTGCTGGGAGAGTTTTCCTTTCAGGTATTGCTCCATGATAAATCCTGCGATGGGGGCTGCCATATCCGCACCGAAACCGCCATGCTCGATATAGACGCTGATGGCAATCTTGGGGTCGTTTATGGGAGCGAAACCAATGAAGGCAGAGTGGTCGGCACCAGGATTCTCTACGGTTCCTGTCTTGCCGCAGATAGGGTAGGTGGTACGTAGACACGTTGCTGTTCCTTTCTCGACGGCAAGGCGCATCCCCTCGATGACGGGGGCATAGATGCTTGCGTCCACCTTGGTATGACGTTTGGTCAGATACCGTTTGTTTTTCGTGTCCTTATGGATATGGGGAATATAATACCACCCACGGTTGGCGATGGTGACGGCAAGGTTGCAGAGTTGCAGGGGAGTGAGGGTGACATCCCCCTGTCCCATGCCAGCCCACCAGATGGTCTTACCATCCCAGCCGTCCTTATAGCGACGGTTCAGATAGTCGGCACCGGCAAGAAGTCCACCTTGTTCACCGGGAATGTCGATATGCATCGGACCACCCAGTCCCATGCTCTGCATATAACTGCGCCACGTGGTAATCGCCTCGTTCTTGTCCTCATAGATGAAGTTGTCGTTAATCATCTGTGCGAAGGTAACAAGAAACCAAGAGTTGCAACTCTGGGCAATAGCGTCTTTCAACTTAAGGGGGGAACGGTGCTGATGGCAGCCCACACGGATATTGCCATCGATGAATCCCTTGTTGCACTCCACTGCCGTCTCTGTCGTCACGATACCTTCCGACAAGAGCGTCAGTGCCTGTGCCGTCTTAAAGGTAGAGCCAGGTGCCTGAGGCTTGCCAATCGCCTGTCGGACATCACTGCCCTTAGGGGTGTTGGTGGCGATACACAGTATCTCGCCATTGGCAGGATTGATGGCGACGATACTGCCAGTCTTTCCTTGCAGCAGCCGCTCCCCTAATTGTTGTAACATAGGACGGATGGTTAGGGGACCATCAGTAGGTAATCCTTGAGCCTTTGCTGACAGTGCTATTAGCCAACAGGCAACACCCATCAACCAATACCTGACACCCGTCAGCCTTATTTCAGCCATCTGTCTAACCAGTTAAAGAAGGTGCGCTGCCACAGAATACCGTTCTGGGGTTTCAGTACCCAGTGGTTCTCGTCTGGGAAGATGAGCAACTCCGCAGGAATTCCTTTCATACGTGCAGCGTTAAATGCCGCCATGCCTTGTGTATAGTTGATGCGGAAATCCTTCTCACCGTGGATACAGAGGATCGGTGTGTCCCATTTCTCCACCATCTTATGGGGAGAGTCATGGTAGGTCTTCTTGGCGTTCGGCATTTGTGGACGGTGCCAGTATGCCTCGTCATACTCCCAGTTAGAGAACCAGTTCTCCTCCGTCTCCAAATACATAGCGGCAAGATTGAAGGCTCCATCGTGGGCAATGAATGCCTTGAAACGCTTCTCGTGGATGCCAGCGAGATAATAGACACTGAATCCACCGAAGGAGGCACCCACGGCACCAAGGCGATCTTTGTCCACAAAAGGCAGGTTCTCGGCTGCGTCATCGATAGCGGCGAGATAGTCGTCCATACACAGTCCAGACCAGTCGCCACTGATCTCCTCTTTCCATTCCTGTCCGAAACCAGGCAGTCCGTGACGGTTCGGAGCGATGACCACATAGCCGTTTGCCGCCATCATCTGGAAGTTCCAGCGGTAACTCCAGAACTGGCTGACAGGACTCTGGGGACCACCCTCGCAGAAGAGCAGGGTGGGATATTTCTTGCCTTCCTCATAATTAGCAGGCAACATGATCCATACCAGCATCTTCTTACCATCACTGGTATCCACCCAACGCTGCTGTACCTTACCGAAGGTCAGTTGGTCGAGGATATGCTTGTTCTCGAAAGAAATCTGCTCAATAGGACTCTCTATGATATGATGAACGCCTGGTGTGCCGTCCAAAGGTTGGTCCTGTACTGCCATAGGTGTTACCCTATAGATATCTGTAGGTGCGGAGAGACTCTGACGGGTGGCGATGATATGCTTACCGTCATTGGCAAGTTGCAGACTGGTCCAGTCACCCCATGACTCCGTGAGTTGTATTGTCTTCAGGTCTTTGGTGACGGCGTACATATTGTTACAGCCGTGCCATACGCTGAGGAAGTAGAGAAGATGCTCCTTGCCATAGCCCCAGCAGAAAGCCTCGACATCACTCTTCCAGTCAACATAACGTTTCGTGCCCGTTGCCATCTCATAGATACACAGGCGGTTGAGGTCAGCCTCATAGCCGTCACGCTCCATCGACTGCCAAGCGATATACTTGCCATCGGGAGAGAACTGCGGGTTTTGGTCATAGCCCACGTTGTTCTTCAGATTCTCTGGCGCATTGACAGGTTGTATCTTCAATGTGCGGGTAGGATCGTTGGCAGGAGCCTTGTAGTCGGCAGGCTTACAGAGGTTTGTCGTTTTGCGCGTACCTATATTATATAGATAGATGTCTGAGTCGGTGGAGATGGAATACTCCAATCCTGTCTTCTTACGACAAGTATAGGCGATGGTCTTGGAGTCAGGACTCCAGGCAAGTTGCTCAATACCGCCAAACGGCTCCATGGGGCACTCGTAGGGCTCCCCGTCGAGGATGTCCGTTTGTTCCGTGGCAATATTATAGCCACTTACGGAACAGAGGAACGGATGCTGGATGCTCTCCACATAATGGTCCCAGTGGCGGTACATCAAGTCGGTGACACGACGACCAGTAGCCTTGGGCAGGTCATTGGGGTTCTCCTTGATGATCTCATGGAAAGGAATGCTCTCAATCAGGATAACCTTCGTACGGTCAGGTGAGAACTTAAAGCCCTCCACCTTGCCGTCCGTCTTACTGAGTTGGCGACGGTCAGTGCCGTCGCTCTTCATCGCCCATACCTCACCACCAGAGAGGTAAGCGATCGTGTTGGCATCCAACCAGGTAGGGTCTGTCTCGCTCTTGCTGCTAACCGACAACTGGCGGTTATTCTTGCCATCTGCATCCATGACGCAGATGACCTGACGGCTCTTGTTCGCCTTCACGCTATAGTAACCTACCTGATAAACTACCTGTTTGCCGTCAGGTGAAACCTCCACCGTGCCGATGCGCCCCATCGCCCACAATGCCTCTGGGGTCATCATCCGGCTCTCCAGTTTGATGTTACTCTTTCCTATCTTCACGTCGTCTTGTGCATTTACGACGGTTGGCAGCATGCTGATGACTGCCAACGCCAGTATGATCCTTTTCATAATATGATGGTTTCTTATTTCTTCCTCACGGGGTCACAGGTCAGTCCGCAACCGAGTTTCTTGAATATCTTGCGGTCTACCTCTGAGAGCATGACGGTGGAGTGTACCTGACAGTCACGCAGGTTAGGCAACTGCTCCAAGGCGTGACGGCATTGCTCGTCGTCCTTCGACAGCACACTGAGTGCCACCAGAACCTCATCGGTATGCAGACGGGGGTTCTTACCGCCCAGGTATTCTATCTTCGTCTTCTGGATAGGCTCTATCATGCTCTGCGGGATGAGTTTCGCCTCATGTTCAATGCCTGCGAGATGCTTGGTAGCATTCAGCAGAAGTGCCGCACAGCAGCCGAGTAGGGGAGACGACTTGGCGGTAATCAGCGTACCGTCATGCAGTTCGATAGCGGCGGCGGTGAGTCCCGATAGTTCCTGCTTGGCGGCAGCGGCAACGGTGACACGGCGATATGCCGTAGTGATCTTCGCCTGGTTGAAAAGCATCAAGATCTTGTTGACCTCATTCTCGTTGTCGGCACCATCAGCGAGTTTGTTGGTAGCATCGTAGTAGCGGCGGATAATCTCATCACGGCTGGCATTGCAACACGCCTCATCATCACTGATACAGAACCCCACCATGTTAACCCCCATGTCCGTAGGTGACTTATAGGGGTTCTCCCCGTAGATACCCTCGAAGAGGGCGTTGAGTACAGGGAATATCTCAATGTCACGGTTATAGTTGATAGCCGTACTACCGTATGCCTCCAAATGGAACGGGTCAATCATATTCACATCGTTGAGGTCTGCGGTGGCAGCCTCATAGGCGATATTGACAGGATGTTTCAGTGGGAGGTTCCACACGGGGAATGTCTCAAACTTGGCATAACCGGCACGGATGCCACGCTTGTTCTCATTATAGAGTTGGGAAAGACACACCGCCATCTTGCCTGAGCCAGGACCTGGTGCCGTCACAATGACCAACTCACGGGAGGTCTCCACATAGTCGTTCTTGCCGAATCCTTCATCCGAGGCAATCAGTTTCACGCTATGGGGATAGCCGTCTATCAGGTAGTGTACATAACTCTTGATGCCCAATCGCTCCAAGCGATGACGGAACTGGTCGGCAGCGTGCTGTCCGTTATAATGGGTGATGACGACAGAGCCTACCATAAAGCCCCTGTTCATGAACTCATCACGAAGGCGCAGCACATCCTCGTCATAGGTGATGCCTAAGTCGGCACGTACCTTGTTCTTCTCAATATCCTCCGCACTGATGACGATGACAATCTCGATGCTGTCGCTGATCTTGCTGAACATGCGGAGTTTGGAGTCTGGCTTGAAACCTGGCAGCACACGGCTGGCATGGTGGTCGTCGAATAGTTTACCACCGAGTTCCAGATACAGTTTGCCGTCAAACTGGGCGATGCGCTCCTTAATATGCTCTGACTGTATCTTGAGGTATTTGTCGTTATCGAATCCTATTTTCATGATATGTTTGTGTTTTGTTTTACTTCCTATATCCGTTCTTACGTTGACGCTCTAACTCTGCCTGCTGCTTCTGCAGTGCCTCTAAGCGGGCGGCAAGACCGCCCTGTTTCTTGGGGTTGTTCTTGTTTTCCTGATACTTAGCCTCTAAGATGGCAAGCAGTTTCTCGTCGTTGGTCGTCTTGCGGAGGGTCCACATGATGGCAGCGGAGAAGAACAGGGAGATGAAGTAGTAGAAGTTCAGACCTGATGAGTAGTCGTTGAAGATGAAGAAGAACATCAGCGGCATGATATACATCATCCACTGCATCACCTTCATCTGCTCTGCCTGTGCGCCAATCATCTGGTCTTTCTGCTGGCGCATGGAAATCCATGTGTATATCAGTTGTGCCGCACAGAACAGGATACAGGTCAGTGACAGGTGGTCACCGATACCCCAGATGTTTGTCGACCACTCCACGATGGGGTCGTAGGTGCTTAGGTCGTTCATCCACAGGAAGGACTCTCCACGCAACTGGATGGCATTGGGCACAAACCAGAACATGGCGATCCAGATAGGCATCTGGATGAGCATGGGCAGACAGCCACCCATCGGGCTTACCCCGTATTTAGAGTAGAGCGACATCATCTCCTGTTGTTTCTTCATCTGGTCCTCAGGTTTGTCATACTGCTTGGTGGCAGCCTCCAGTTTGGGCTTGAGCACACGCATCTTCGCTGACGACATGTAACTCTTCTTCACCATGGGGAAGGTGATAGCCTTCAAGAGGATGGTGATGAGGATGAGGACGATACCCATGCTGAATCCGAAACTGGCGAGCCAGTCGAAGACATAGAGGGTGAACCAGCGGTTGATGAGGCGGAACAGCCACCAGCCGAGATTGACGAGTTGCTCCAGGTCGAGGTCCTTGCCAAACGTGCTCTGCTCCTCCACCTCCTGAATCAGTCGGAAGTTGTTAGGACCAATATACATCTCAAACTCCGAGGGTTTCTGTCCTGTGGGGTCGAAGGCGGTTTTGAGTTTAGCGTCAAACTGCTTTAGATATCCAGAACCTTTCTGTTCAAGGGTACTGGTAATATCCGCATTCTTGGCGAAGTTGTCCTTAGAGATAAGGGCAACACTGAAGAACTGATTGCGGAAGGCTACCCAGTCGAGTTCCTCCTCAATGACCTCGTTCTTGTCGGAAGCCTCAGAGAGATTGTCGGTACTTCCGTTATTTGCCTCTTTATAGAAAATAGAGGTGTAACGGTTCTCGAAAGAGAACCCCTTCTCATGCTGGCGACAGTGGTCGTTCCATTCTATCTCCATCTCCTTATACGAGGGAGCGAAGGTGTTGGCAAGATCTTTTGCCTGTAGGGAGAAGCCCAGCAGGTAGTCTTTACCGAGGTTGTATCTCAATATAATCTGCCCTCCATTCCCTGCTGTCGCTGTCATCGTCACGGTAGAGTCAGTCTGCTCAGAGGGAGTGAAATAGAGGTCAGCAGTGACGATGTTGTCCTGCTTGCCAGCCAACAGGAAGTTCAGGTTCTGGTCCTGCTCGTCGAAGAGCGTCAGGTCTTTCTCGTCATTAAGGTCTTTGTAATCGAGTATTCTCGCTTTCTTGATGATGCCACCCTTCGTGTCAAGGGTCAGTTCCAGTTTCTCGTTCTTCAGGACGACCTTCTGCGAAGTCCCGCTCTGGGCACTGAAGAAGAGTGCTGTGGTGTCAGCCTTCGCCGAGTCTGCCTTTGCCTGTTGGGCGGCAGCCTCCTGCTGGGCGGCTTTCTTTGCGTTATCCTGTGCCACTGTGGCAATGGAATCTTGCAGTCGTGCGGCTTCTATATCCTCCTTCGATGGACTGTTATACCAACTGAATCCGATTAGTACCAGTGCGATAAGGACAAAACCGATAATCGTATCTCTATTCATAATTATACCTTATTATACCTTATTAATATAGTTTCTAATTCACATACAAGGTGCAAAGTTACGAAATAATTCTCAATTATCAATTGTCAATTCTCAATTATTTTGTATCTTTGCACACAAAATCGATAAGAAGATGAAATATAGAAAGATTCTATTGTCCCTCTTTGCCCTCATGGTAGTGCTGGGGACGAGTGCCCAGACAAAGCCCGATGGTCGTTATTACCGTTTGTTTGCACCCACCACGTTCTATCACTCTGGTGCTAATAAGTCATTGTCCCTCAATCCTAATGCGGGCGATGAGGTGACGGATGCCGTTGACGAGGCGTTGATGCATATCTACCTCAATCGTCCCGACTTGGTGCAGAACACGGAGAGCCAGTTGCAGAAGACGGGCTCCGTCCGTGAGGATGTCAACCAAGAGGTGAAGCAGGATGTGGAACTGGTCGACCAGACGCTTCCCGCTCCTGACGAGCCAGAGGCGCTGCCTGTGGGTATCGTGGTCACCAAGCCCAACTTCTGGAAGTTCAAGGGCGACGGTTTCCTGCAGTTCTTGCAGAACTACGTGACCAGCAACTGGCATAAGGGTGGCGAGAGCAACTACTCTGCCGTGGGTGCTGTCACACTGGAACTCAACTATAACGACAAGGATAAGTTCACTTTCGAGAATAAACTGGAGATGAAACTGGGCTTCCAGACCTCCCGTACCGACTCCGTCCATAAGTTCAAGACCAATAACGACATTCTGCGTCTGACCAGTAAACTGGGCGTTCAGGCATCCAATAAGTGGTACTACAGTCTGCAGTTGCTTGCCTATACGCAGTTTGCCAAGGGCTTGAAGGCGAACGATGAGTTTGTGTACTCCGATTTCTTCTCACCTTTCGACCTGAACATCGGTCTTGGTATGGAGTATAAACTCAATGCGCTGGATGGGAAACTGACGGGTACGCTCAACTTCCTGCCACTTGCCTATAACCTGCGCTATGTGGGGCGTACCACACTCTTCGATCGGAATGGCATGGAGGGAAAGCATACCAAGCACGAGTTTGGTGCGCAGTTCACAGGCGATGTGAAATGGCAGATTGTCGATCAGGTCTCGTGGAAGAGTCGCCTCTATGCCTATACCTCCTATAAACGTGCGTTGGTGGAGTGGGAGAACCAGATTGAGTTCAAAGTCACCAAGTATATCTCGGCAAACCTGTTCCTCTATCCTCGCTTCGACGATGCTGCCACGAGGGATAGCGACAATGGCTACTGGCAGTTCATGGAGTATAGTTCCTTGGGACTCAGTTACACCTTCTAAGAAGGTAAAAAGGCTGCGCATCAGTTAATGATGAGTAGCCTTTTATGTTGGGGTAATGTTTTACCCTTTTACCTTTTACTTCGCCTCTGTCATGTCGCCCTCAATATAGAGGCGAGTCATCTCGACAGCACCATTGGTGCGGATAGTGATTGACTTCTTGAAATGACCAGGAAACTTACCAGTACCATTGTAAGTCACCTTGATTTCGCCCTGCTCACCTGGCTGCACGGGAGTTTTCGTGTACTCAGGGACAGTGCATCCGCAACTTGCCACAGCCTGATTGATGACTAGAGGCTGTTCGCCAATGTTCGTGTAGGTGAAAGTGCAAGTCACCTTAGGCTCCTTCTCAGAGAAAGTGCCGAAGTTATGAACGGTCTTGTCAAACTTGATCTGTGCGGGTTTCTGGGCAAGAACGGCTGTCATGCCACATACCAGCATCAGGGTCATTACGAGTATCTTTTTCATCTTTTAATTCCTTTTGTTACACAAAATCGTTGCAAATGTAAGGCTTTTCCTCCACACTTGTATCATTTGCCACTTGATTTTTAATAATTTTTACTTAATAAAATCAAACGAGATATTTGCTGAGGGGGAGAAAAGCATCAACGTTTCGTTCAAAAAGGATGTGATTTTCTTTGTACTTCACGATATTTTAGTTATCTTTGCACTCCAAAACGAAATATATTATATAATATGTATAGGACAAAGACTTGTGGTGAGTTGAGACTCACAGATGCCGGACAGGTGGTGACACTTGCTGGATGGGTACAGAAGACACGTAAGATGGGAGGTATGACCTTCGTTGACCTGCGCGACCGCTATGGGATCACACAGTTGGTTTTCGACGAGTCGAAGGATGCCGCACTCTGCGAACAGGCTAACCGGCTGGGACGTGAGTGGTGTATTCAGGTGAAGGGCGAGGTCAACGAGCGTGAGAGTAAGAACAAGAATATCCCTACGGGAGAGATCGAGATCATCGCCCAGGAACTGAATGTGCTGAGCGAGAGTCTGACACCTCCCTTCACGATAGAGGACAATACCGATGGAGGTGACGATATCCGCATGAAATACCGTTATCTCGACTTGCGTCGTAACTGTGTTCGCAAGAACCTGGAGTTGCGCCATCGTATGACAATCCTGATTCGTAACTTCCTCGACAACCTGAACTTCATCGAGGTGGAAACACCTATCCTGATTGGCTCTACGCCAGAGGGCGCACGAGATTTCGTGGTTCCCTCTCGTATGAACCCAGGACAGTTCTACGCACTGCCCCAGAGTCCGCAGACGCTGAAGCAGTTGCTGATGGTGTCTGGCTTCGACCGTTATTTCCAGATTGCCAAGTGCTTCCGTGACGAGGACCTGCGTGCTGACCGTCAGCCGGAGTTCACGCAGATTGACTGTGAGATGTCGTTTGCCGACCAGGAGGATGTGCTGGAGATTTTCGAGGACCTTGCCCGTCATCTCTTCAAAGAGGTGCGTGGGGTAGAGTTGCCTAAGTTGCAGCGCATGACATGGCAGGAGGCGATGTGTCGTTTCGGCTCTGACAAGCCCGACCTGCGCTTCGGTATGGAGTTCGTGGAACTGATGGACGTGCTGAAAGGTACGGGTGAGTTCCCTGTCTTCAACGAGGCGGAGTATATCGGCGGTATCGTTGTTCCCGGTTGTGCCGACTACACCCGCAAGCAACTCGACCAGTTGACAGACTTCGTGAAGCGTCCACAGGTAGGTGCCAAGGGACTGGTCTATGTGAAGTTCAACTCAGATGGTACGGTGAAGACCTCTATCGATAAGTTCTATACCCCAGAGGTATGGGCGAAACTGAAGGAGAAGACAGGTGCCAAGAATGGCGACCTCGTGCTGATACTCAGTGGCGACAAGGCGAACAAGACCCGCACACAACTCTGTACGCTACGCTTGGAGATGGGCGACCGTCTCGGTCTGCGTGACAAGGACCAGTTCGTATGTCTCTGGATCGTCGACTTCCCCTTGTTTGAGTGGAGCGACGAGGAGCAGCGCCTAATGGCTACCCACCATCCGTTTACCTTGCCTAACCCAGATGATATCCCCTTGCTCGACACCGCACCGGAGAAGGTACGTGCCGTTGCCTATGACTTCGTATGTAATGGCGTAGAGGTCGGTGGCGGCTCCCTGCGTATCCATGACGGTAAGTTGCAGGAGAAGATGTTCCAGATATTAGGCTTCACCCCAGAGCGTGCCATGGCACAGTTTGGCTTCCTCATCAACGCCTTCAAGTATGGCGCACCCCCTCACGCTGGTCTCGCCTTTGGTCTCGACCGCTTCGTGAGCCTGATGGCAGGGTTGGATTCTATCCGCGACTGCATCGCCTTCCCGAAGAACAATTCTGGTCGTGACGTGATGCTCGACGCACCAGGTGAGTTGGATGCTAAACAACTGGAAGAGTTGCAGTTAGAGGTTCATCTCGCTTGACCTAAGTCAAGAATAATTAAAAAAACATAAAAAATACGCTGTGCACGGAAACAATGGAATTGAAAAGTTCCTACCTTTGCATCCAGAAAAAGAAAATATTCTTAAGAAAGAACATTCAATAGCGTATTAATTTAAAAGAATTATGGCAGAAAAGAAAACTACAAAGAAGGCCGCTGCTGTTAAGGCAGAAGAGCCAAAGAAAGCAACCGTAAAGAAAGCCGCTGCTCCTAAGAAGGCTGCAGAGAAGAAGGTCGCAGTTGTTAACGCTGAGAACGCTGGTTTCAAGGCTGGTGATGTTTATCAGGCACTCGCTGCTGCTGGTAAGGCTCTGACCGTTAAGGAGATTGCAAAGGCTGCAAAGATCAGTGAGGAGGAGACTCTGCTGGGTCTGGGATGGCTCTTCAAAGAGGGCAAACTCGCCACTGCTGACGAGAAGATCACACTTGCTTAATCAAATTAAAAGAAGCATAAAAGGGCTGGTAAGCATTAGGCGTACCAGTCTTTTTTTACCTTTATTTTGACATACGACCAACAGATATTGAAAATACTCACCGATGCGGGAGAGGGTGGTGTAAGCGTGCAGGCGATTTCCAAACATGTTTACAACATGAACTGTACCTTCTTTACCCAGCCCGATTATGAGGAGATTCGTTCGTATGTCCAGCAGTTCCTGCTTCGTAATAGTAAATCGACTCAGTCGCTGATAGAGTCTACGGGTCATCGGGGCTATTATCGCCTAAACACGGAAGGCTCCGCCGATGCCCGTCAGATGGTGCTTCAGTTCCGTGATGAGAAGGAGGAGAAAGAAGAGGAGAAGCCTCAGCAGGACCTCTCCCTTGATTTATTCGCTTAGTTCTTGGTATACCTCATGGTACAGTTGTAGCAAGTTCTCTGCCGTCTTCTTCCACGAGAACAGTTTCGCCCGTTCCAGTCCTATCGCTTTTTGCCGTTGGTAGAATGCCTCGTCAGTCTCCAGTCTTAGCATCATGGATGCTATCTCGTCACTACTTTCCGGGTTGATGAGAATAGCGTCAGGTCCTCCAATTTCCGGCATGGATGACGTATTGCTGGTGATGACGGGCGTGCCGCATGCCATACCCTCTAAGAGTGGAATTCCGAAACTCTCACGCAGGGAGGTATAGAGGAACGCGAAGGCGTTGTTGTAGATAGACGGCAGGTCGCTGTTGACGATATACCCTGGCATGACAATCTGTTCACGGATATTCTCTATGCCATTGCGGGAAATGATGCCGTTAAGGTAGTCATGGTCGAGGTCAGCCATCAGCAGTTTACGCTTGACGGCAGACTGCCTTAGGTATTTCGAGTAGGCTATCAGTGTGCGCTCCGTGTTCTTTTTCGGATCGGTATTGCCAAGGAAGAAGAAATAGTCATTGGCTGTCAGTTGCTGGTTGATGATCGGGGGCAGTTCACACTTGTCAATGGGGCGGAACCAGTCGTTATAGCCGTTATAGATCATCGCCATCCGCTCACGAGGGATGTCCAGTTTGGCGATGATATTCTCTTTCTCGAAGTCAGAGACGGTGATGATGCGACGGCATTTATCTAAGATACGAGGTACGTCTAAACGGCGGTAGAGCCATCCCATATTCTGGTAAAGAGACTTATTCTGTTTGTCACGTGGCTCCAAGAAAATGATGTCGTGTAAGGTCAGCACAAGAGGGATGTCACACCAGATGGGAGCGGTGTTGCTGGTGCAGTGGAGGATATCTACTTTCGCCTTCTTTGCCGCACGGGGTAGTGCCCATTGCTCCCAGAGCGGATAAGAAGGACAATTGACCTCCACGACATGGACATTCGCAGTACTCTCCACACAAGGGTCATCACCAGGTTTGACAAAGACGTAATACTCATTCTCTTTGTCCATCTTTTGAATCTCCAATATCTCCTGCAGCACCACATAGTCCATGCCGTGCTTGTTCCTACGGAAGATGCGTTGCGCTTCAATACCTATTCTCATATCGTTTGGGGATTAAGGTCTTTTAAAATACTCGCAGGTACGCCACCCACGATACAGTTATCGGGCACGTCCTTGGTGACGACGGCTCCAGCAGCGACGACGGCATGTCTGCCTATCGTCACTCCAGGCAGGATGACAGCATTGGCACCAATCCATACGTCATCACCGATGACAACAGGTTTCGTGGATATCCCTTGCTCGTCAATCCGCAGGGTAGTGTCCTTGAAATTATGATTCAGTGCAGTGACGGTAATGCCTTGGGCGAGGTTCACGTGACTACCTATCGTCACAGGACCAATCACCGTGCAGTGGATGCCGATACGGGTGTGGTCGCCAATCACCACATCGCCTACGGCATTGTTGATGCAGCAGTACGACTCTATCACGCTCCGCTTGCCCAGTGAGAATTGCCGATAGGGCGGCGTGTCCATCCTCACACTATGGTAGATTTTGGAGTCTCGTCCCCTATGTTGGTAGAACGGGGCAAGTATCCGGACATACCATCGTGGACGGGCATCCCGTTGGTTCATGATGAGGTAGTCAAGCCATTGCTTTAGACGTGGACTTGATTTCATTTGCGTTCTGATTCCTTCTTTATTCATTGATGATCGTTTTCCATTGTTTAATAATGGTATCTATATTGAATCGCTTGGCGATCTCTATTGCCTCCTTTGATTTCTGTTGCCAGTTAACTTGTGTCGCCTCTTCCAGTTGCAGGGCGAGTTCCTCTATGTTCCCATTCTTGAAGTATAATCCAAAGTCCCCCATAATCTCCTGACTGGTAGGCAGGTCGGACGAGACGACAGGTAGTCCGTGAGCCATCGCCTCTACCAAGACCAGGCCGAAACCTTCCCAGCGGGAACTCAGCACATAGACTTGTGCGTTGGTATAATAGTCTTGGATATGGTTGGTGAAAGGATGGATCGTGATGCGCTCCTGTAGTCCGTAGTCTGCTATCATCTTGCGGTAGAGCATTTCCTCCACACCTTCTCCTACAATGTCGAGGGTCCATTCGGAATCCTTTTGGGCAAAGAGACGGAAAGCGTAAATCAACAGGTCGAAGCCTTTGTGCTGATGGGAGAAGCGTCCCACGGCAAGAAACTTCTTGGAGGTGCCTGTGGATAAAGTGCCGGGGGTTAAGGTCAGTGGGTTGTAAATGACCTGAGTGGGGAGGCGATACTGGCGGGCATCGTATTGGCAGAGCACTACCGTATGATGCAGTTTCGCCAGTTGGAACTCATAATGTTTTCGCAGTTCAGGACCGATATACAGCGATTTCTCCCCGAACAGTGCCTCATAGGAGTTATGAACCCATCCGATGAGCCGTACCTCTCCTAATAACGGCATACAGGAGGCGAGACGGACGGCAAGGGGGGCATGTACCCCGATAATGGTGTCGTATCCTTCCAGTTCCTTAGCCAGTGCGTAACGCTTCTCAGAGGGAAACGAACTATGGGCATACCAGTTGGAGGTGAGTCTCGTCTGGGGCAGTATTTTCCGATAGAGCGCACTATATGCCTTGCAACACAGGTTCTTCCATCGTCCTGTGGATGGGTAGCGGAAGAAACGGTAGTGGATGTCTGCTTCTTGCAATCCGTACAGGGATGTGTCTTTTGCCGAAGGATTGTCGAGCGTGACAATGGTCACGTCATCATCCTCAGCCAATGCCTTGGCAATGACAGCCGTTACCCGTTGCACTCCTCCGAAAGAGAAGATGGAGTCTACCAAAAAACAGATTTTCTTCATTTAGTCGCAAAGTTACGAAAAGTTGAGTGCAGAACAAAAGATTTTAATCTTTTTTATGCCGAGACGTAGTAAGTTCACGGCATTTGTCGTAAAAGTACGAAAAAAACTTGATAGTTCCAAATAATTGTTGTATATTTGCATTTATAAAGTTTCTTTGATTATGCAAAAAGTAGAGTTAAACGGAAAGTCTATCCTGGTCACAGGCGCTGCAGGTTTTATTGGCAGTAATCTGGTGAAACGCCTGTTTCAGAATGTGAAAGATGCCACGATTATCGGCATCGATAATATGAATGACTATTATGATGTGTCATTGAAGGATTTCAGACTTGATGGGTTGAATGAACTGAATGGACATCATGGGAATAAGTGGGAGTTTGTCAAAGGGGATATCGCTGACAAGGCAACCATTGACGGAATCTTTGAGAAGTACCATCCACAGGTGGTGGTCAACTTGGCAGCACAGGCTGGCGTACGCTACTCCATCACCAATCCCGATGCTTATATCCAGTCGAACCTGATAGGTTTCTATAACATTCTGGAAGCCTGTCGTCACTCGTACGACGAGGGCGGAGCAGGTGTTGAGCATCTGGTGTATGCCAGTTCCTCATCGGTCTATGGCTCCAATAAGAAGATTCCGTATTCTACGGACGACAAGGTGGACAATCCTGTGTCCCTCTATGCCGCCACAAAGAAGAGTAATGAGTTGATGGCACATGCCTATTCTAAGTTGTATAACATCCCCAGCACAGGACTGCGTTTCTTCACAGTATATGGTCCTGCTGGTCGTCCTGATATGGCATACTTCGGCTTCACCAATAAACTCGTGAAAGGTGACACCATCCAGATTTTCAACTTTGGAAATTGTAAGCGAGACTTCACCTATGTCGATGATATCGTGGAGGGCGTGGTGCGTATCATGCAAGGTGCTCCAGAGAAGAAGGTAGGGGACGATGGCTTACCAGTTCCGCCCTATGCTGTCTATAATATAGGAAACAACCAACCCGAGAACCTGTTGACCTTCGTGGATATCCTGCAACAGGAGTTGATACGGGCAAAGGTACTTCCTGCGGATTATGACTTTGAGGCTCACAAGAAATTAGTACCCATGCAGCCAGGGGACGTGCCAGTGACCTATGCGGACACCTCCGCCTTGGAACGTGACTATGGCTATAAGCCATCTACTTCCCTGCGTGACGGACTTCGTGCCTTTGCAGAGTGGTATGCCGCATTCTATCAGAAAAAGTAGTATATGGCGAACACCCCACTCAAATTAGTCTATGTGACACCTGCCTTGTATATGGCAGGTGGGGTGGAGCGTGTCCTGACCCTCAAGGCAAACTATTTTGCCGAGCATTTCGGCTATGACATCACGATTATCCTGACGGAGGGGAAAGACAAGCCTTTGTTCTATCCCTTGTCGGAGAAGATCAAGGTCATCAACTTGGATATTAATTTCGAAGAACTATGGACCTGTGGCTTTGTGAGGAAAGTCATGGTTTACCTGAGAAAGCAGCGACAGTTTAAGAAATTGCTGACTAAGGAACTGATGCGCATCCGTCCTGATATCACTATTAGTCTGCTTCGCAGGGAGATTAATTTTATCAATGGCATCAAGGACGGAAGTAGGAAGATAGGGGAGATACATATTAATCGTGCGAATTACCGTAACTTCGATGCAGAGGGTGCCCATTGGCTTAAACGGATGTTCTCAAAGGTGTGGTCGCATAACTTGGTGAAGCATCTCCGCCAGTTGGACGCTTTGGTCGTCCTGACAGATAAAGACCGTGAGGCATGGGCGGAACTGGACCATGTGGTGACAATACCAGATCCCTTACCCTTTGTGCCTACTAAGGTCAGTCCCTTGACAGAGAAACGGGTAGTTGCCATTGCCCGCTATTCTCATGAGAAAGGTATTGACTTGTTGTTGCGAGCCTGGGCGGAAGTAGAGAACTACTGTGATGAGTGGCGACTGGATGTCTTTGGCGATGGTGACAGAACACTATACGAACATCAGATAGACCGTCTTGGTATTGACAAGACAAGATGTCAACTTCATGGACGTACCGATGATGTAGAACGGGAGTATTGCAATAGCAGCATCTTCGTTTTAAGTTCCCGTTTCGAGGGTTTTGGCATGGTCATCATCGAGGCGATGGCATGCGGTTTGCCAGTCGTTGCCTTTGATTGTCCGTGGGGACCTCGTTCAATCATCCATGACGGGGAGGATGGTTTGCTGGCAGCCAATGGCGACTGGATATCCTTGGCTCAAGGACTTGTTGCCTTAATTAATGATGCAGACATGCGCCAGCAGATGGCAAAAGCAGCATTGGCTAATGTGCAACGCTTTCGGATTGAGCGTGTTGCGGAGCAATGGCTGAATGAGATATTTAAAAAGATAACCGCATGATGACTGAGGCTAAGGGACGCTATTTCTATTCATTGGGTGGCGATGAGGTGAAAACTGAAATGCCATCTCCTAGCCTGAACAAGGCAGCCAAAATGTCTCATGCGGTTTTTTGACAACAGAAAAACTTAAAACACAAAACTAAAATGAACTACGAAGTAACTATTGGCATTCCGGTCTATAACGTAAAGGACCGCATCAGGGTGACCTTGGAGTCTGCCTTGAATCAAACCTTTGAGAGTATCGAGTTCCTACTGTGCGACGACTGTGGGACAGACGGCTCTATTGATATTATCAAGGAGTATCAACAAAGTCACCCCCGAGGAAAAGACATACGCATTGTTCACCAGCCTCATAATATGGGCATCGGGGCAGCGCGTAACAGACTGATAGACGAGGCGAGGGGACGTTTCCTTTTTTTCTTGGATGCTGATGACACCATTCATGCGGAGACTATCGAACTACTTCATGGAGCGGCAGAGCAACATAAGGCAGAACTGGTCTATGGTAGTAGACGTCACTCTATTTTGGGGGATGGTGAGACAGGTGCGGCTATCTATATGAATCCATATAAAGTGTTTACCACTTGTGATGAATACGCTTGGTATGCCTATCATGAAAGGATGCAGGTACAGAATTGGAACTATCTGATTCTTGTCGATATCCTGCGTCGTAATCATCTTAGGGTGACAGAAGTGGGGCATGGCTATGGGGAGGATTATACCTTTACTGTCGACCTGCCCACATACGTGTCAAGGGTTGTCCTGTTGCCCGACATTACTTATGAATACTATATCGAGGAGAATGTCTTTCATGGCAAAAGAAAAGATAAGAAACTGTCACGACAGCAGATGGATCTTGCCCTGAAAGCAATTGATGATAAGAAAAGACGGCAAGGGATGAGACGACGTCCGTGGTTTGCCCGACGTTGTGCCATGCTAATGATGTATGACTATAATTTCGCCCGTACCATCTTGTCGCATCCAAATCAGGCAGAGCCACCTTATACGGATCGGGAAATACGTGATATGATGTGGCATCCTATGAAATTGTTGCAGATTCTTGGTGATAGTGATTCCAGAGGAAAAAATCTTTTCTATTGGTTATTAGGAAAACTACCCCCCTCACTTTGTGTGATGTTGATGCGGATGGCGATGAGGCTAAAATGAAACGGTGATGCGAATGCCATCAGAATAAAAAATATTGAAGAGAAGCCTTGTTTTTGTGTAATTTTTTATAACTTTGCAACAAATAACTACCAAAGATGCGAATTCTCTTTCTTGTATATCATGGATTCTCAGAGCATAGCGGCATCTCGAAGAAGATTCACTATCAGGTGAAAGGACTTCGTGAGAATGGGCATGATGTGCATTTGTGCTATTACGATTTCTCGCCAGAAGGTCATCGCTGTAGGTATGTCAACGGTCAGGTCATCAAGGATTATGGAAGTGGTATGGTTGCCGCAATCCGTCAGCGCATCGGTTACGATAGTGTCTATGACTATTGTAAAAAGCACCAGATAGAACTGGTATATGCCCGTTGCTTCCAGAATGCCAATCCTTGGCTTATCCGTTTCTTTAAGCGACTTCACAAGGCTGGTATTCATGCGGTGACAGAGATTCCTACCTATCCGTATGATCAGGAGTTCCGCAATTTTGAGTGGAAGATGCGCATGGGACTAAAGTTGGATCAATTGTTCCGTAACAGCCTTTATCGGCAGATGGACGCAGTGGTCACCTTCTCTGATGCGAAGGAGATTTTCGGACAGCGTACCATCAATATCAGTAATGGCGTAGACTTCGACAGTATCCCTCTTCATCACAGCCAACAGCCAACAGCCAGCAGCCAATTACATCTTATCGGTGTCGCAGAGGTCCATCCCTGGCATGCCTTCGATAGGGTAGTGGCAGGAATTGGTGAATACTATAGTCAACCTCCATCATCTACCCCCCGTCACCCTGATGTCTATTTTCATATTGTGGGTGGTGTGCATCCTCATCAGATGAAGGAATATTTTACCCCGATTATTGAGAAATATCAGATACAAGATAAGATTATCTTCCATGGCACTTTGTTTGGCGATCAGTTGACAGAGGTCTTCAACATGTGTCAGTTTGCCATCGGTTCATTAGGTCGTCATCGCAGTGGTATCACTGTGATTAAAACATTGAAGAATCGGGAGTATGCTACACGTGGTATACCTTTTATATATAGCGAGCAAGATAGTGATTTCGACCAACAGCCCTATGTGATCAAGGCACCTGCGAATGAGTCACCCATTGATATCCGACGCATTCTTGACTTTTTAGATGGTTTTGCCATGAAGCCAGAGGATATCCGTCAAACTGTGGAGGATCTTCAATGGAAGATTCAGATGGAAAAGGTAGTTGATGTGGTTTTTAATCATAATACTGTGGAATCATGAGGATATGAGTTCGTATGAAGTTACTATAGCAATACCTGTCTATAATGCGGAGAGACATATTCGTGAGACAATGGATTCTATCATGGAGCAGACTTTTCCCAATATAGAAATCCTAATCTGTGATGATTGTGGCTATGACCAGTCAATAGAGATCATCCATGAGTATCAGCACTCGCATCCCCGTGGCAAGGATATTCGTATCGTGCGTCAGCCATGGAACATGGGTATTGGCAATGCCCGCAACCGTCTGATTGACGAAGCACGTGGCAGGTATTTGTATTTCATGGATGCGGATGATACTATCTCACCTTACACAATAGAACTAATGGTTCGTTCTGCAAGAGAATGTGACGCAGAGTTTGTCTATGCCTCTTATGAGAGGATTGAGGTAAGTGATAGCGGAAAGACAAAGTCCACTATGTGTTGTTATCCTTTCCTGAAATTCTTAAATGAGGACGAGTTTGCTAACTTTGCTTATCTTAAATATGATAATATCCAGGCTCCTGTTTGGAATATTTTGATGTTGGTGGAGGTGCTGCGCAAGAATGAGATACGTTTCCAGCCCGTCAATTACTGGGAGGATTTCGCAGTATCGATTGACTTTCCGACCTATGTCACCCGTGTGGTGCTGTTGCCAGATGTCACTTATCGATACTTTTGCCGTAGCGGTTCCCTGTCGCATTTCCAGGAACGGACGGTGATACGTAAGGAGGAGATACAACAGACGATAGACTTGATCAACAAACTCAAATGGAGCACAGAGCGTATTAAGAACGAGTCCTATCTTCCCTTGCGTACCTATAAGGTCATGCTGACGGAATTCTATATCGCATGCACTATCTTGCATGAGGAGAAGAAGATCCGTCCTGCCTATACAAAGAGGGAAGTCAGGGATATCATGCGCTCCCCATTGAGGTTGCCAGAAGTGATACGCTTCAAGCAGGCTCTTATCCCCAACCTCATCCTTCATCTGTTTGGCGTTCTACCTCCTTCAGTCTCTGTTTTCTTGATACGGATGCTTGGCAAACGGAAAGGACTGATATGATTCTCTTGTGATATTATCCAAGATTTATTTTGTCTATTCAGAATAAATGACTATCTTTGCAAAGATAAATGGTATAAGGTTACTGAGATGGCTTGGTATGACAAATACATGACGATTTACGGGAAGCCTTTTAGTGAGGTACCCCAAGAAGTGATTGACGGGACTCGTGAGCGACTGGCGAAGTTGCAGAGCGGGGAGCCATTAGCCTCTATCGTCATTATCGGCTATAATGAGGAGACTCATCTGCAGGCTTGTCTGTGGGCAATCAGTGAGATACAGTGTAAGTATCCCGTGGAGATTATCGGTGTGGACAACGACTCCAAGGATCGTACGGCGGAGATCTACGAGAAGTCGGGAATACCTTATTACACAGAGTATCAGCATTCCTGTGGCTATGCCCGCCGTTGCGGCTTGCAGCATGCCAAAGGAAAGTACTATTTCGATGTGGATAGTGACACCCTCTATCCGCCTCAGTATTATGAGGTGATGTTAGAGCATCTGATGAAGCCTGGTGTGTCTTGTGCCTCTGCGACATGGGGCTTCTTTCCTGATGCCAACCATTCCGCTCTTGGCTTAAAGTTGTTTGAGATGGTGCGTGACCTCTTCTTATGGGTGCAGCATTTCAAACGACCGGAACTCTCTGTCCGTGGTTTGGTATTTGCCTATAATGCGGACTATGGTCGGCAGGAGCCTTACAGGGTGGACATCATCCGAGGAGAGGACGGTTCTATGGCTTTGAATCTCAAGAAGTACGGCAAGATTGTCTTTGTGTGTGACCGTCGCTGTCGAGCCGTCACAGGTTATGGGACGATAGGGAATCAGTCGCTGTGGCAAAGTTTTGTAGACCATGTTAAGATACAGATGAGGGGGATTACCCGTATCTTCCACAAGGTGGACCATTATGAGGATGAGGAGGAGAATCTAGTCAAGAACAAATGAGAGTCGTCTATCTATATCCTGCATTAGCGATCTGGGGCGGCATTGAGCGCATCCTGGTTGATAAGATGAACTATCTGGTTCGTCAGTATGGCTATGAGGTATATATGATTACGTCAGACCAAGGGCAACATGAGATCTCTTTTGATTTAGATGAGCGTGTCCGTTTTATTGATCTGAATGTCCGGTTCCATCAGCGTTATCGGTATCGCCTATGGCGTAGGTGGGAGGTCTATCGGAAGATGTCTCGTTCCTATCATCATCAGTTGAAGGCAATGCTTCAGGAAATCGCTCCAGACATATTGGTGTGTACTACGGTTCAGGCGGTAAGACCTTTGCTGAGAATCAAGGGCAATATTCCTTTGGTGGTGGAGTCACATATGAATTTCCTGCATCCAGATACCTGGAAACAGAAATTGCGCACTTATCTCAATAATCATTGGATAGGAAAGACGGAGGCTGTGGTAACGCTTACGAATGGTGATGCGGAAGACTGGTGGCGTGTGAGCAAGCATGTCCATGTGATGCCCAATGTGGTGAATCTTAACAAGACGACTCAGTTTAGTGATTGCACATCAAAACGTGTTCTTTTCGTCGGCAGGTTTGAGGAACAGAAGAGCATAGGAGATTTGTTTGACATCTGGCAGATGGTGCATCACAAATTCCCTGATTGGCAATTGGATCTTTATGGCGAGGGAATCCTCTGGAACCATTTCCGTCAATTGGCTGACACGCTGAATTGTCGTATTGTTGTGCATGAGCCTACTCGGCATATTTTTGAAGTATATAAGAATAGCGGTATCCTTGTGTTGACATCTCTCTATGAGCCATTCGGTCTGGTGTTGCCTGAAGGGATGAGTTGTGGACTGCCTATCGTGTCATTTGACTGTCCTCATGGTCCAGCCACGATTATCACAGACCAAGAGGAGGGTTTCCTAATTCCCAATCGTGACAAGCGGTTGTTTGCGGAGCGCTTGGGAGAGTTAATGGCTGATTTGGATCTACGCCAGCAGATGGGAATGAAGGCTATTGTCTCTTCCCAGCGCTTCTCAGAAGAGAGAATCATGCCGATGTGGAAAAAACTCTTCGAGCAGTTATCCTCTCTTTCCTAACATCCAAGGCATCTTCGCTTGGAAGAATAAGATAATAGGATAGAGCAGGAGGGTGACAAGGAGTCCTAAACTATATGCCTCCAACGGCGTGTAGACATAATCTCCCGATACATGGAAAATGGGCTTGAGAATACTGTAACGGATAAATCCCACCATCATCCAGTGCATTCCGATGAATACCATCGTGCCATTGGAGTAGTTGACGATGATATCAGAACGGACCCCATTCAGCATCTTACAGAAGAAGATAAAGGCAAACAGTCCTGCCAGTACAGTAGGGAAATACGAGAGCATGTGCAAGGGGAAATACGTCTCGTTGGCGTGGTAGTTAAAGAGCACGATGCTGAGTATGAAAGTAATGGCAAACCATGTGGCGTCTTTCCTCAGGTCGCACTTCTTGAATACCTCATATTGTCGGCACAGGTAGCCCATATAATAGAATATCAAGGACTTGGAAATACCAATGAGTACATACTGCGCCGTGAAGTGATTGTATTTACTGACAACATAGAGGGCGATTCCAAGAGCACATAAGACAACCATGAGGAGTTGCCCGTATTTCAGGTGGAAACTGAAGTCTAACAAAAGGTGGGCGATGAGCAGGGCTGCGATAAACCATGTGACGGGGTTCAGTTCATACGAGAAACTGCTATTTGTCTGAAGCAGGAACATGCCGATGATGGGCTTGAGTGCCACAGACGGATGAGTGGGTAGAAATCCATGGATGATATAGAACCTTGCAAACCAGAACGGATAAAACAGAATGTTATAGACAAGATAGGGAATGATGAGGGAATGCCAGTATCTCCTCAGATTGTCTTTCCAGTCTGTGCGCTTCTTTTTCAGATAGCCGGAGTTGAACATCAGACAGGCAAGGAGGAAGACCTCAAAATAAGTCACAGGCTGATCGCCCCGTGTCTGCGGGATATGACATGGAATGGTCAGTGCCACGGCAAGGAACTTCGACCAGTCCATCCAATTGATTCTCTCATTCATGGTGCAAAGGTACGAAATATTCCGAAATAATTCGTACCTTTGCAGGTAAATATGGCAAAAGAGCGTATACAATACATTGATGCGATGCGGGGACTGACGATGTTCCTCGTAGTATATTCGCATATCTGTGTATTTTGTTTCAAGGCATATTTCATTGCCTTCAATGATGTGTTGTTCTTGCTGCGAATGCCATGCTTCTTCTTTATCAGCGGTTGGCTGTTTTATAAGTACGGGCGTACATGGGATGCACAGACCCTCAAACAAGTTGTCAGCAATAAGTTTATGGTACAGATAGTGCCAACCTTTATCTTCCTTGCCTTGCATGAGCGGTTGAATTTCTTCCATCAGTTAGGAGCCTTTAAGGGAGGTTATTGGTTTACGTTTGCCCTCTTTTTCTATTTTGTCATATACATCTTGTCAGCCTTGGCGCTAAGGCGACGTAAGTATCAGGACGGGTGGATGCTTCTGGTGACACTTGTCATATCTGTCGCAGCCTACTGGTATGATATCAATTACCATACTCTCAGTCATCAAATAGGATGGGGAAGTGATGTGTTGGGCTTCCTTGGTTTCGTCACTTGGCGTTACTATCTTTTCTTCTTCCTGGGCACATTGACGAAGAAGTATTTTGATGAGTTCCAGCGCTTGACTGACCGTCTGTTGGTGGTGCTGCCGGTCATTGCTATCTTTGTTCTTGTCGCAATACTGCCGCATGATGAGACTCTTCTGTCTGCTTATACCCGGTTTGCCATGAGTGGTATCTGTGGAATGGTGATGGTGTTTACCTTCTTCCGCAAGTTTTCCTCATGGTTTACCAAAGAGCGTCTATTAGGGCGTTGCCTGCAATATGTCGGAATGCGGACATTAGACGTATACCTGCTTCATTTTTTCTTCCTGCCAGAGTCGTTGTTGCCTTACAATCAGATGCTTCTTGCCTATCATAGTACATGGCTGGAAGTCCTGATAGTGACAGTTGAAGCCCTCATCGTCGTATTGGCTTGTCTGTTGGTAAGTCACATCCTTCGCCTCAGCCCGTTCTTGGCGCATTACCTTTTTGGTGTTAAAGATAAATGATGGCGAAGAAAGAGGCGACCCAGCCTACGATGCAACATTGGATGAAACGGTCTTTCACCAATACCTTGGTGGGACTGCCGCTGCGCTGATATACCAGCATGTTCTGCAGATAGCGTAGCAAACCGGCAAGCACCCAGAAATTGGTTAAATATATATAAGGTGAACCAAATCGCTCGATAACTCCCTCATTCATGGTGTAGATGATATAGCAAACCATCGTGATGGTTCCGACAATCGTAACAGAGAGGTCGATAAACTGGGCGTTATAGCCTGTGATGCTCTTACGGGGCATCGTGCCTGTCAGTTCATAGATGCGATAATCGTCTTTCCGCTTGGCAAAGGCAAGGAAGAGGGAGAGCAGGAAGGTCATCAGGGCAAGCCAGCCAGACACGAAGATGTCAGTGGTGAAACCGCCAATCAACACACGCATCACGAAACCGACAGCGATAATGGCGACATCCAGGATAGCGTATTGTTTCAGTCTTACGCAATAGGCGATATTCATACCCCAGTAGCCTAACAGAATGGCATAGAGGATAGGCATGTTGACACTGTGAGATAAGGTAACGATCAACAGGGACGCTATCAGGCATAGGATCATCACGAAGTAGCCCTCCCAGACACTTACCTTCCCGGCGGCAATGGGGCGCAACCGTTTCTTGGGATGTAGGCGGTCGTTCTCCACGTCATGGATATCATTGAAGCAATAGATGCTGCTGGAGACAAAGCAAAAGGCAAGGAACGTCCATAGTGTTTGCATAAATAAATCCTTGTCCAGCAGGTTGTTGCTGAAAAACAATGGGGCGAACACAAAGGCATTCTTAAACCATTGCAGGGGGCGTAATAGCATCAAAGTATCCTTCATCTGAGGGCAAAGGTACGATTATGTGAGCAAAAAACCAAAAAAATTTGACTTTTTACACAAAAAAGTGTATCTTTGTATTTGGTTTTATATAAAGACAAGGGATGTCGGAGGGCTTACACAGATTCGAGTCGAAGATAGAATTCAGCAAGATAGGTCGCGATTTGTCATTGGATTTCGTGAAGGGTATCTGTATCTTGCTGGTCTTGTTACACCATACCACGACTCATCAGTTCCAACAGGATTCTCTCTTCTATATATGGGGCTATCCCGCCGTCCCCTTATTCTTGTTGATACAGGTGTTTCATTCTTATAAGAGAGGTTTTGAGGAACAGAGATGGAATGTGTTGCGGATATGGAAGAGAGCCGTCTGGCCTTTCGTGCTTCTGGAACTCGTCATCTTTGTATATCTGATGCTGGCGCATCCCATGGCCTCCTGGCGTTCCATCCTGACTTATTTGGTCTATTGGGGAGGTGGTGGTCCAGGCTCCTATTATCCGTGGGTGTATATCCAGTTTGCCTTTCTGTTGCCGCTACTGGCGCCTTTGTTCCGCCGTCTCAACAGTTTTTGGCTTGCCGCTCTCTTCCTGTTGCTGTCAATAGGAGGTGAGGTGTTATGTAATATGGCGCATCTGCCCGAGTGGCAATACCGCTTGCTCTTCATCCGGTATATCTTCCTCATCTATCTGGGTTATCAGATGGCGGTGCGAGGAGTCACATTGAATATCCTGACAGTGTCTTTGTCGCTGGTCAGTCTTCTTGCCTTGTATTGTTTTGAGGTGAGGGATTTCCGCCTGTATCCCATCTTCTACTATGCCGAGAACTGGAAGTCATTCCATTGGATATGCTATTTCTACATCGCCTATCTGATGGTGTATTTCCTTTGCAAGTTCTTCTATTGGTTGCCGGCGAATAATAGGATAGAGAATGCGATATGCGTCTTAGGTGAGCACTCTTATGCTATCTATATCTTCCAGTTGTTCTATTTCGTAGTGATAGCCCCCTATGTCCGAGAGCAGTTGGAGGTCATTGGAAATCCTGTCGTGATAGCGGTGATTTACTTGCTGTTGGCGATTTTGTTATGCTCAATCCCTGTGGTCTATTTTGTAAGGGGACTGAGTAGCAGCGCTGTTTTCTGGAAACTATTAATGGTGTCGGCGGCACTAACGGGATCCGTCTTGCTGGTCACGTGGTTGTGGCGTCCTTTCTATAAACCTGTTGAGCCGTTTGCTCTTTATGAGGTGGATAAGCATGATGATGACACGTTACGAGTCATTATGATTGGCGACAGTTGGGTGTATTTCCATGAGACACTTCGGCGTGACTCCACCTTTGAGGAGACCCTAAAGCGTGTCTTGGGAAATCGTAAGGTGAAGGTGGCGGCAAAAGGTAAAGGCGGTGCCACGAGTGGACAAGTCTTTGAGCAGATGAGTGCCGAGCGGATGCTCGCCACGGAGTATGACTTGAGCCATTGCTCTCAGCCGATTATCGAGAAGGGGGCGGACTATTGCGTGATATCAGCAGGTATTAATGATGCTCGTCAGCGTCGTGGGAAAGACTATTACGTGACAAACTATTTCCATATTATCCATGTGCTGCTTGCCAATGGTATCCGTCCCGTGGTGATGGAGATTCCTGACGTGGATGTCGACGAGTACTATGAGGGGAATACCCTGTATACCCAACTTCGTGCCCAGATTGCAATGCATGCCCTGAAGACGGGACTATATGGTACTTCCGACTATAGCAGGGCGTTGAAAGACTCTCTGACGGCTCATCATCTCATGGACAGTGTCGTCTATATTCCTGCCGCCTCATGGAATCCAGAGGGGTGGCGTGACAAACGTAACATCTATACCGATGATCATTTCCACCTCAATTTGGCAGGGTATGAGTTGCTGGACTCTACCTTTGCGGCGGAGATTGTCAAGGATTATCGGGCACGTCGAAGGAAATAGTAATAGCCTAAGGTAAATTCCCACGCTGGGAATCTTTCTTTCCCACGTTGGGAATTTATCTTTCCCACGTTGGGAATTTTCTTTTCCCACGTTGGGAATTTTCTTTAGGTGGCTACAGACTCCAATGCCTCAAAGAATTCTTTAGCGTAGCGTTCCTTGCTAAACTGCAGGGAACGGCTTTTTGCCGCTTCACCCATCTGCTGGCGGAGAACCGTGTCTTGGCGGAGTTGTAGAATGCTCTCTGCAAGTTGGTGGGGGAGCGTGTCGGTGACATTCAACAGTAGTCCGCAGTCAGGAGTAACCGTCTCTGGAATACCTCCCTTATTGGTGGTGATGACGGGTAGTCCCGTCGCCATTGCCTCGATACAGGTCAGTCCTAATGGCTCATCCCAGATAGAGGGCAGGACAGCGATGTCGGCAAGGGCAAGCAGGGAGGGAATCTCACGATAAGGCTTATATCCTGTGAAGATGATACGGTCTTTGAGCGAAGACGCCAAGGTTCGTAACTCTTGGATAAACGGACTTTCTTCCATCTCATTGCCATAGAAAGTGCCTCCAACAATCATGAGTTTGATGTCTGGATATTCTTTGAGTTCCTGCATGGCAAACAATAATTGACGAATACCTTTCTCTTCAATCACACGCCCAGAGAAAACCATCACGAAGTCATCTTCAGCCAAGCCGAAGGAAGCCCTGTCTTGGGGGTGGTAGTCGGAGAACGTCTTCAGATCGATACCGTTCAGAACAGTCTTACATTTCTTATCTAAGTCATCAATCGTCAGCACCCTTGATTTGATGTATTCTGAGACGGTGATGATACTGTCGGCACGGTCGTAGACCTCCTGAGGATCCTTACTTTGCGCATTGAGGAAGTCATTATGGATATGATAGACTATCTTGGCCTTGTATTTCCGAGGAATTTTCAGTCCATAGCCAGGGCGGTTCTCGATAACCACCATGTCATAGTCATGTGCCATAATTTGTTTAAGTGACTCCTCAAAATAATATTCTATCGTATAGTGGTAGTATTCATCCTTGTTCAGCAAGTGTAGGAAGTGCTTGCGAATCTTAGCACCAAAACTCCTGACATCAATAAAAAGGTAGTGGTTGACTGCAGACTGTAGGGCAGGGTGGCGCGTCGCCTCCTCGTCATCGACACTATAGACCGTGATGTCGTGCAGGTGGTGCTGGTTGTTATACTCCAAATAGAAATCGATAAGGTTCTCAACAGCCCCGCCTTGCACGGCAGGGACTGGCAGAATACCCGATGTCAAAATTGCGATTCTCATGATATTACCAGTCGAATATTTCGTTGCCGTTCTCAAAGTGGAAGAAGTCGACAATCTTAGAGAAACTTTTGTCTGTGAAGGTCTGGTCTTTGCTCTCTAAAAAACAGAGAGGCACCTCCCCGATGAATGACGCCCATCGGCTATAACTGCTGAAAGGACCCGTGATACGGTCGCAGAGCGTCAATGTATAGAGGTCGAGAATGGCACCAGAGGGCTCTTTCCCGAAACGACGGCAGACACAACCTTCGAAGGTGTCTAAGGAAAAATCCTCGTTGCTGCTGATGAAGAAACCAACCTTCTTGTCTGGGTAGACTTGTTGGATGCGTAACATAAACTGGCGGTACTCCTCTAACTCATAGAAGAAACGTCCGTCATTCCATGTGGCATAGTCCCCTCTACGGATATGTACGCCGACAACGAGGTCGCTCTCTTTCCGCAGGTCAGCAACCATTGCCTCTGCTTTCTGCATGATATCTTCCTTAGGACGGAACACCTGTTGCAGTTGCGGCATGGTCTGGGCAAGATAGCGGATGTCGGTACGAGTCTTCCATCCCTTGGTGAAACCCAGTTTCTTGAAGATAGCATCCCATACCTTATTATGTGTCACTTTCCATGTCAGATGTTTATACCATCCCCATCCCTTTGGCAGGTTTAGGAACCACTTATGATAAAGAGGGTAGTAGATAAAGGGGGCGTGGAGCAGATGCGGGAAATCCTCTATCGTCCAGTCATAGAAGATAATCACCATCTTCTTCCGTTCAGCGATACATTGTGCCACAGAGGCAAGGTAAGTCCATAGCCTGTTGCAGGTCTGTCCGGGGGCATCACATATAACTCTCATCCTTTTGCTTTGTTGTTATTTTGCAAAGTTACGAAATAAAATTCAAATGCTCTCTTTTTATTTAAATAAATTTGTTTTCTCTTCGTTTAATCGAAATTTTGCACTATCTTTGCACATTATGGAATAAAACTTAACGAGATATGAAGAAACTATTATTGGGAGATGAGGCGATTGCTCAGGGTGCCTTGGACGCAGGACTGAGCGGTGTCTATGCCTATCCGGGGACTCCCTCCACAGAGGTCACAGAGTATATCCAGATGTCGCCATTGGCAAAAGAGCGTGGCGTACATAGCCGTTGGTCTACCAACGAGAAGACGGCGATGGAGGCTGCGCTGGGTATGTCGTACATGGGAAAGCGTGCTTTGGTCTGCATGAAGCATGTAGGTCTGAATGTCTGCGCTGACCCGTTTGTCAACTCTGGTATGACTGGTACGAATGGCGGACTGGTCGTATTGGTGGCTGACGACCCCTCAATGCATTCCTCACAGGATGAGCAGGATTCCCGTTTCTATGGTAAGTTTGCAATGGTACCGACATTGGAGCCCAGCAGTCAGCAGGAAGCATACGACATGATTCAGGAGGCTTTCGACCTGTCGGAGCAGTTACACCTGCCCATCCTGATGCGTGTCACCACTCGCATGGCACATTCCCGTGCTGTCGTCACCTGTGTTGATGTGCCACGTCAACAGAACGAACTCAATTACGATGCACAGGCTTCGAGTTGGGTGTTACTGCCAGCCTTTGCTCGTAAGCGTAATGATATCGTGACCGCACAGCAGCCTTTGTTGGAGCAGATGTCGGTAGACAGCAAGTATAATGCGTATATCGATGCGGATGACCGTGAGTTGGGAGTGATTGCCAGTGGTATTGCTTATAACTATTTGATGGAGTGTTTCCCCAACGGATGTCCGTTCCCTGTATTGAAAATCTCGCAGTATCCTATTCCCAAGAAACTGATCCGTCGCCTGACTGACGATTGCGAGTTCGTGCTTGTTGCCGAGGAGGGTCAGCCGTTTATTGAGGATCAGGTACGTGGCGTGATGCCTGGCAATGCTGTTATCAAAGGTCGTCTGACAGGTGAACTGCCTCGTACAGGTGAATTGAATCCCGACCTGATTAAAAAGGCATTGGGTATGGAGATAGGCGAGAACTATGCCCCTTGTGAGGATGTGGCACCACGTCCCCCCGCACTCTGCCAAGGTTGTGGGCACCGTGACGTGTATGCGGCGTTGAATCAGGTGTTACTCGATTATCCCAATGCCCGTGTGTTTGGCGATATCGGTTGCTATACCTTAGGTTTCCTGCCTCCCTATAAGGCAATCCACTCTTGTGTGGATATGGGGGCCTCTATCACCATGGCAAAAGGAGCCTCAGACGCTGGTCAGTGGCCTGCCGTCGCTATCATTGGTGACTCTACGTTTACACACTCTGGAATGACGGGACTGTTGGATGCCATCAACGAGAATGCCGACATCACTGTGATTATCAGTGATAACCTGACGACGGCGATGACGGGAGGACAGGACTCTGCGGGAACGAATAAGTTTGAGGCGATTTGTCGTGGCTTAGGACTGAGTGACGACCACCTGAAAGTGGTGGTACCCCTGCCCAAGAACATGGAGGAGATCACCAAGACCATCCGTGAGGAGATTAACTATCATGGAGTCAGTGTCATCATCCCACGTCGTGAGTGTATGCAGACATTACAGAGACATTTAAAGCAAAAGAAAGCACAGGAGGCAAAAAAATGAAGACAGATATTATATTATGTGGAGTAGGGGGGCAGGGTATCCTCTCTATCGCAACGATTATCGGTGAGGCTGCTATGAACGAGAACCTGTATATCAAACAGGCAGAGGTGCATGGTATGTCACAGCGTGGAGGTGATGTGCAGTCGAATCTTCGCATCTCCAGCAACCCTATTGCCAGTGACCTGATACCCAAAGGTGGTGCCGATGTGATTATCTCGATGGAGCCGATGGAGGCATTGCGTTATCTGCCTTTCCTCTCCAAAGAGGGATGGATCATCACGTCAAGCACTCCTTTTGTGAATATTCCCAATTATCCTGATATTGAGAAGATTAAAGCAGATCTTTCAGAACTTAAGAATGTCATTATGCTTGATATCGAGCAGGCTGCGAAAGATAATGGGGTACCCCGTTCTGCGAACGTCATCCTGTTGGGTGCCGCCCAGAAAGCACTGGGTATTGAGTATGAGAAATTAGAGGATGCTATCCGCCGTGTGTTTGGTCGTAAAGGTGAGGCTATCGTCGAGGCGAACATCAAGGCACTTGCCATAGGAAAAAAGGCTCAGAAATAATGGAGACACCAATCAAGAAAGAGATTATCGACCAGTTGGTCGCCGAGTTGGGCATCAAGGACTTTGCCAAGGCTACCATTCGTGAGGTGAAGCAGGTGGCTGCGAAAGCAGAGCAGGCTTCAGGTGTGGAGTTTATCAAGATGGAGATGGGTATTCCTGGACTGCCTGCCGCCCAGGTGGGTGTCGATGCCCAGATCAAGGCATTACAAGACGGTATCGCTCATAGTTATCCCGATATTCAAGGTGCTCCTTCATTGAAACAGGAGGCATCCCGTTTCATCAAGGCGTTTATCGGACTGGATGTCGCTCCAGAGGGATGTGTTCCTGTCAGTGGCTCCATGCAAGGCACTTTTGCCTCTTTTCTGACCTGTTCGCAGGCGGACAAGCAGAAGGATACGGTGTTGTTTATCGACCCAGGCTTCCCTGTGCAGAAGATGCAGTTGCAGGTACAGGGAGTGAAGTACGAGACCTTTGATGTCTATGACTTCCGTGGTGAGAGACTGGGACCTAAGTTGGAGCGTTATCTGAAGAACGGGAATATCTGTGCGATCGTCTATTCCAATCCGAATAACCCCGCTTGGATATGTCTGAATGAGGATGAGTTACGCACCATCGGTGAACTTGCCACGAGATACGATACGATAGTGATGGAGGACCTTGCGTATTTCGCCATGGACTTCCGTAAGGATCTGAGTGTGCCTTTCCAACCGCCTTACCAGCCGACGGTGGGGCGTTATACTGATAACTATATCCTGCTCATCAGTGGCTCCAAGGCGTTCAGTTATGCTGGTGAGCGTATTGGTGTGACGTGCATCTCCAATAAGTTGTTCCATCGCCACTATCCTGACCTTGCGGCACGTTACGAGGGACTGCCTTTCGGACTGGTGTTCTCTACCCGTATGCTGTATGCGCTGTCCTCTGGCACGAGCCATTCCGCACAGTTTGCCTTGGCAGCGATGCTGAAGGCGGCAAGTGACGGTACATACGACTTCCGTAAGGAGGTGAGTGTCTATGGTGAGCGTGCCCGTAAGTTGAAGGATATCTTCTGCCGTTACGGTTTCCATATCGTCTACGACAAAGACCTTGACGAGCCTGTTGCCGACGGCTTCTATTTCACCATTGGCTACAAGGGGATGACGAGTGGGCAACTTGCCAAGGAACTGATGTACTATGGGGTGAGTGCTATCTGTCTGATAACGACCGGCTCACATCAGGAGGGCTTACGTGTATGTACCTCTTTTATAGAAGACCATCAGTATGCGCAATTGGAGGAGCGCATGAAGATCTGGAAAGCCAATCACGATGTATAAAAAGAAGAGAGGAACCCACTCAAGGTTCCTCTCTTCTATTCCTCACTCATATCCACTGCCTCAAACTTGAACTCTGTCGTCGGCAGGTATCTCACGTCATATTTCCCCTTTGCCTTGACGGTGTATTCCTTACGTAGTTTGATGAATTTCTTCTCAGCCTCCTTACGGGTCAGCGCAAACATGACGACGCAGACACGGTTGGGCTGTTGCTTATTGTTGGTGAGATAATTCCTCAACTGGTAGGAATAGTGCTGTCTGCCCAACAGGAATCTCGTCTTGGAGTCATACCATACATCGGAGACCTCCTGTACGTCGGTCATATAGATGATAGAGTCCTGAAAGGATGCGGAGAAGCCGAACATATACATCTGTGGCACCTTCTCACGCTTAGCCTGTGTCTCTTGTGGCAACGCCATTGTCAAGAGCAGGGTAAAAAGGATATACTTTAAAATCTTCATTGTCCTAAATATGCTTTTAACATCTTGTTCTTTGTATTGCTACGCAGGCGGCGGATAGCCTTCTCCTTAATCTGGCGGACACGCTCACGGGTCAGTCCGTATTTCGTGCCAATCTCCTCCAGTGTCATCTCAGGCTGGTCGATACCGAAGAAAGCCTCAATGACCTTGCGCTCACGGTCGTTGAGCATCAGCAGGGCGTTCTTGATCTCTGCCCTCAGCGACTCCATCACCAACTGGCGGTCAGCCATCGGGGCATCGTCGTTGACCAGTACGTCCAACAGGCTGTTGTCCTCACCGTCCACAAAGGGAGCGTCTACTGATACATGGTGTCCTCCCACATGCAAGGCATCGTCTATCTTGTCTTCTGGCAAGTCTATCTTCTCTGCAAGTTCCTCTGTGGAGGGACGACGCTCGTGCTCCTGCTCGAAGCGGTTTGCCTCACGATTGATCTTATTCACCGCACCCACTTGATTGAGGGGCAGTCTGACGATACGGCTCTGTTCGGCAATGGCCTGCAGGATGCTCTGACGAATCCACCATACGGCATACGAGATAAACTTGAAACCACGGGTCTCGTCAAATTTCTCCGCAGCCTTAATGAGTCCGAGGTTCCCCTCATTGATTAAGTCAGGCAAGGAGAGCCCTTGGTTCTGATATTGCTTTGCTACAGAGACAACAAATCTGAGGTTTGCCTTCGTCAGACGCTCTAATGCCTTGCGGTCACCTTTCCGAATGCGCTGGGCAAGTTCTACTTCCTCATCCGTGGAGAGTAGTTCCTCCTTTCCAATTTCTTGTAGGTACTTATCAAGAGATTCACTCTCTCGATTAGTAATGGATTTTGTGATTTTTAGTTGTCTCATTTAGTAGTCTTTAAAAAGCCAGATGCAAAAGTAAGGTATTTTTTTGGAACTACCAAAAGAATACCTTACTTTTTATGGTCAGGATGTCAATTATTACTCATTCTGCAGATAGACTACAAAACCGCCTCGCTTGCCAGTAGGATAGAGTCCCTTGATGACGAGCATCTGGTCCTTGGCGTCCTTGACAGCCTGCTGTAAATCGTCGAAAGAGCGCATCGGCTGATCGTTGACAACCTGGATGATGAAGCCCTTGGGTACACCAGCCTCCTTCATTTTGCCGCCACTGACTTTCAGGACCTCAAGACCATAACTGATCTCCAGTTGTTTCTTCTGAGAGTCCGTGATAGGACGTACGTCAATCCCAAGGATATCCACATCGGCGTTCTTCACAACCTTCGTCGTGCCCTGCTCGTTCTTGAGGGTGAGGGTAGCGGTCTTCTCCTTTTTGTTGCGGAGATAGGTCACAGTCACTTTGTCGCCAGGACGCTTCTGAGCCATGATACCCTGCAACTCACCGAATTTCTTTACTTTCTGTCCGTCAATGGCGGTGATGACATCGCCCTTCTGCAGTCCTGCTGCTGCGGCAGCGCCATCCTCGACAACCTCAGCGATATAGATACCCTCCATGGTACCGAGGTCAATCTCATTGCCCTTCTCTTTCTCCACATCGACATAGTTGCTGACATCCGATCCCTTGATACCAATCATCGCACGTTGTACAGTACCATATTTCTTGATGTCTTCTACCACTTTATTCATGATAGCAGTAGGAATAGCGAATCCATAACCGATGTTAGAGCCAGTCTGGGAATAAATCATCGCATTGATACCGATCAGTTCACCACGGGTGTTTACCAACGCACCACCTGAGTTACCTTGGTTGATGGCGGCATCAGTCTGGATCATGGAGGCGACACCTTCGCCCATCTGACGAGCCTTGGCGCTGACGATACCTGCTGTCACGGTGTTGTTCAGTCCGAGCGGGTTACCTACGGCAAGCACCCATTCGCCGATCTTCACATTGTCACTGTTGGCGATGACGATAGCAGGCAAGTTCTTGGCGTCAATCTTGATGAGGGCAAGGTCTGTCGTCTTGTCAGCACCGATGATACGGGCGGAATACTCTTTGGAGTTCTCGTTGAGGGTGACGGTCAACTCGTCGGCACCGTCCACCACGTGGTTGTTGGTGACGATATAACCGTCGGCAGAGATGATGACACCACTACCTGCTGCGGCGCGCTTCGGGGTCTGTACCTGGCGTTTGCGTGTACCGTTATTATTACCCTGTCCACGTCCGAAGAAACCGCCGAAGGGGTCAGAGAAGAAATCCTCAAAGGGGTCACTGTACTCTACCGTCTGTGTCTTGGAGTTGATGACCGACTTGATGTAAACGACTGAGGGCAGCGACTTCTCCGCTGCGTAAGTCAGGTCTACGGGTTGTCCTGGTGCGGCGGCAGGAGCAGCCTGTGTCTTGTTGCATGATGCCGCAGAGAATGCGATTACTACCAAGTAAATCGCTGGAATGAAATTCTTTACAATCTTTTTCATTTGTCTATTCAGTTAAATGTTTATATTCATTGTTCGTGAAATCGAGTGCAAATATAGACGCAAAAATCGGTAAACTGTCAAATTGTCGTTTCTTTTTGTCGCAATTTAACAATTCCGTCGTCCTGCTTAACGGCTGTTTGAAATTAACGCTCGAAAGTTGAAATACTGATAAAATTAACGGAGCCATCCTTTGATAGTTCCGTATTTTCAATTATCCGTGATTTCGCCCCTAATACTCTGTCGCATGAGTTCTCTTACTTGCTCAGGGTCTTTATAATGGGATTGTAAGAACATCAGTTTGGTGACGGCACTCTCAACAGTAGCATCGTAACCGCTGATGACACCAGCCTCCTGCAACTGATAGCCTGTGTCGTAACGCCCCATCTCCACCGTTCCCTGCATGCACTGGCTGATATTAATGACCACCTTTCCATGGCGTGTCGCCTCCTTCAGTGCCTGCATCACCCAAGGGCGTTGGGGGGCATTGCCACTACCGAAGGTACGCATGACGATACTCTTCAGGTTGGGCGTGGCGATGATATGTCGTACCAAGTCCTCACGAATACCAGGGAAGAGTGAGAAGATAATCACGTTGTTGTCGAGACGGAAATGGGGTTTCATGGGTTTGCTCCAGTCGGGCTTCAGCATACGGTCGGTATGGTAGGTGATATTCACGCCGGCATCCACTAAGTGCGGGTAGTTGAATGACTCGAAGGCATTGAACTCCTCCGCACTTTGCTTCGTCGTGCGGTTACCACGTAACAGGTGCCCATTGAAATAGATACCCACTTCTGGCACGAGGGCGTTCCCTTGCTCGTTCTTTGCGGCGGCGATCTCTATCGAGGTGATGAGATTCTCCTTGCCATCGGTTCGCAACAGCCCGATAGGCAGTTGCGAACCCGTAAAGATGACAGGTTTTGTCAGGTTCTCCAGCATATAGGAGAGTGCGGAGGCGGTATATGCCATCGTGTCTGTGCCATGCAAGACGACGAAGCCGTCGTAGTTGTCGTAATGGTCGGCAATGATATGACTCAGTTCTGTCCATCTCGCCGGAGTCATGTCGCTGGAGTCGATGGGCGGGTTGAACTGATGGGTGTCGATGATAAGGTCGAACTGTCTCAGTTCCGGCACGTTATGCAGCAGGTGCTCGAAGTCGAAGGGCTCCAAGGCACCCGTTCTCGGGTTGCGATTCATCCCGATGGTACCGCCCGTATAGATAAGTAATACTTTCCCCTGCATCTTGACGAAGGATTATAAGGAAATCTGCAGCATCACGAAGGAGTAGGGCTCCATGTCTAATGTCATCTTGCTCTTCACCGTCACCGTCTCCGTCTTAGGAGCGATGGGTTGTGTCTCGTAATTGTTCTCAGCGTCAGGCTTGCCCGACAGGGTGGTTCTCACCGCAGTCTTCACCCCCTTGAAACGAGAGAGGTCGACATCGGCGTATTTCTTCTGGCTGCTGGCGTTGCATACCTTCACGAACAACTGTCGTGTCTTCGTGTTCAGGATGACAGACTGCTCCTGCAGGTTCGTGGTATCCTTGATCTTCACGCAGTCGCCATAGTAGTAGTTGCCACTCGACTGTCCGAACATCTGCTGCACATAGTAACTGCATGTCAGGTATGGTCGCTCGTTGTCGAAATAAATCATGTCGGGGTTCCAGTTGGTGGCGTTCTTGCGGGCGAAGAGTGGGGCATAGGAAGTCATGCATACAATGTCCCCATTGCGCTCCACATGCAACAGGTAGAGAGCCTCGGCAAGCGCGTCGATGAGTTTCTTGTCCTTAGACGCATACTCACCGAGGTAGACCTTCGTCTTGCGGTCACGAGGATATTTGTCGTATTGGCGGCTCTCCAGGAAATACTTGTTAGGCTCATAATAGTGCTCGTCGATAATCGGCATCTGCAACTCGTCGGCAAGTTTCCAACCAGCCTCGTAATCGGGGTTCCCGGGATGTGAGCCAGGACCTGCCGTACCCACGATGATAATCTCGGGGTGTGCCTTCCTGACTTTCTCGTACATATACTTGAAACGCTCAGCGAACTCGGGTGAGATCTTCTCCTCGTTGCCGATACCCAGATATTTCAGTCCGAAAGGTTTGGGGTGACCAGCCTCGGCACGTACACGACCCCATTTGGTGTTGACATCACCGTTAGCCCACTCGATGAGGTCGAGAGCCTCCTGTGCCCACTCGTCCATCTCCGACATGGGGCATACGTCCTGTGCTTGTTGGGGCCACATCTCCCAACCGCCATTGGCACCCTGGCAACTCACGCCGCATGGCAGGATAGGCAGTGGCTCCATGTTCAGGTCCTCGCAGAACTGGAAATACTCGAAGTAGCCCAGTCCCATGCTCTGATGATAGCCCCATGTGTTCTTGAGTTGGCGACGCTGCTCCTTCGGACCTACAGTGGTCTTCCAACGGTAGGTGTTCCAGAAACCGTCACCGCCACCGTGAACCACGCAGCCGCCGGGGAAGCGCATGAATTTCGGGTGCAGGTCGGCAAGAGCCTGTGCGAGGTCCTTGCGCAGTCCATGTCCCTTATAGGTGTCCTGAGGCATCAGCGACACCACGTCGATATCCACCGTACCCGTTGTCAGCACGAGGATTTGCAGAATGGCATTGGGGGCAGTCTCCGTGGGAGTCAGTGTCGCCTCGTATTTCTTCCAGTTGGCGGCATCGGCGGTTAAGGTTGCCTCGGCAAGTAGTTTCGGGTCTTTTCCCCATCCCTGTGGAACGGCAAGGACGACACGCACTTGTTTGGCGTCACCTTTGAAGTTGCGCAGGAAAGCGGAGAAATCGTATTTTGCGCCAGCCTTGACGGAAATACCGTCGAAACCGTTGTTTTGGAGTCCGAAGCCCTTCCATCCTTTATAATCATAGTATTCCTTTACCCGCTCGATGTTCAGACGCATATAGGTGGGGTTGTTGGGGTGGATGGAGTTGTCCATGCGTGTCTCGGTATAACCTAACGAGTGTCCTGGACGAATTGTCTGCCATGCCGTACCAGGTCCCCAGCCGTCACGCTCCACGGGACTGTACTCAAACGATCCGTTCTGGACCAGTTCCGCATAGAGACCGCCATCAGCGGCACTGCTGATGTCCTCAAAGAAAATACCGATTAACTCGTCGCTGATAGCCTTGCCGCCAGCGGGGGCGGTCATGGCTCTCTGGGCATTGGCGCCCAAGGTGGCTGCAAAGAGAGCAACGCCTAAGAATAGCATTTTGTTCATTAGTATAAATGTTTATGTTAATTAGAATATCTCATTCTTTTGCAAAGGTACGCATTTTTTTATACAGCCCGTCATCGTTTACGTTAATTTTTCTTCAAAAGTAATGGGAATATTTTATTATGCGGAAATAATTCGCTATATTTGCAGGGATTTTGCGAAAACAAATTACTAAAACAATAAATAACTATGAAAAAATTCAATGACAAAAACTTTGTGCTGGATAATGAGATAGCACAGGACCTGTTCCACAACCATGCGGCAAAAATGCCTATCATCGACTACCACTGTCACCTGATTCCTGAGATGGTGGCTAACGACCATCGCTTCAAGAGCATCACAGAACTCTGGCTGGGCGGCGACCATTACAAGTGGCGTGCCATGCGCACCAATGGCGTTGATGAGAGGTATTGCACGGGTAAGGACACCTCCGACTGGGAGAAGTTCGAGAAGTGGGCAGAGACTGTTCCCTATACACTCCGTAACCCGTTGTATCACTGGACTCACTTGGAGTTGAAGACCGCCTTCGGTATTGAGAAACTGCTCTCGCCCAAGACGGCTCGTGAGATCTTCGACGAGTGTAACGAGAAACTGCAGCAGCCTGAGTTCTCCGCTCGTGGCTTGATGAAGCATTATCATGTAGAGTGCGTATGTACTACCGACGATCCCGTTGACGACCTCCACAACCATATCGAGTATGCCAAGCACAAGGCTGCTGACGATCCCTTGATGATTCCCGCATGGCGTCCTGACAAGGCGATGAATATCGAGAAGCCTGAGTTTGGCGCATACGTCCATCAGTTGGAGCAGGTGAGTGGGGTGACCATCACCAAGTTCGCCGATATGGTTGATGCCCTCCAGAAACGTCATGACTTCTTCCAGGAGCAGGGATGTAAACTCTCCGACCACGGTATTGAGGAGTTCTATGATGAGGAGTACACCGACTCACAGATTGAGACCATCTTCGAGAAGGCTATGCGTGGACAGCAACTCTCTAACATGGAGGTACGCCAGTATAAGAACTGCTTCCTGACCGTGATGGCTGAGATGGATGCTGACGCAGACTGGACACAGCAGTTCCACTATGGTGCTATCCGTGACAACAATACGAAGATGTACAACCAACTGGGTCCTGACACTGGTTTCGACTCTATCGGTGAGTTCAACACCGCCAAGGCGATGTCTAAGTTCCTCAATAAGTTGAACATGGAGGGTAAACTCACGCGTACCATATTATATACTTTGAACCCATGTGCCAATGAGGTGATTGCCACCATGCTGGGTAACTTCCAGGGTGGTGAGCCAGGTAAGATCCAGTTTGGCTCCGGTTGGTGGTTCAACGACCAGAAGGATGGTATGGAGCGTCAGATGAACGCCCTCTCCGTACTGGGCTTGCTGAGCCGCTTCGTAGGTATGCTCACCGACTCCCGCTCGTTCCTGAGTTATCCACGTCATGAGTATTTCCGTCGCATCCTCTGCAACATGCTGGGTAACGATGTCGAGAAGGGCTTGTTGCCTGACGACCGTGAGTTGTTGGGTAAGATGGTGGAGGATATCTCCTACAATAACGCCCGCCGTTATTTCAAGTTCTATTAATCGGTAACTCAGATAATGATCCTTTTATTCTCTCGGTCCCCCCTCAAAAAGGACCGAGAGTTTTTTATGAAATCCATTTCATACAACGAACTGGGGATTTCATGCAAATTCCTTTCCCTTTTTCTTAAATTCTTTAGGAATCATTTGCGGCTTTCAGAAGAAATGTTTATCTTTGCCATAACTATAATTGTTTAAGTTATGCATTTGCCATTCCATATCATTCAGATGCTGAAGGACAAGTCGGAGAACGGCTTGCGCCAACCTTCCGATTGTGAATATTTATCGTATGATATTGAGAGCAAGATAGGGGTTCATATTGGTGCCACTACACTCAAACGCTTGTTAGGTTTCGCACAAGACGAGCGTACTCCGCATGTCACTACCCTTGATGCCATTGCCCGCTATTTAGGTTATGCTCATTGGGAAGCATTGATGAGGGTAGAGGATAATGGAAACTCAGACTTTAATCAATCCGCTGAGGTTCTTCAGTCAAGTAGTCTGCAAAGTGGTGACAGTGTTCAAATAACCTATCTCCCAGACAGGAAGGTTACTTTTGAGTATAAGGAGAACAGTCGCTATCAGGTAACAGAAAGTGAGAATAGCAAACTATTTGTAGGTGATGAAGTGGAGATACAAGGATTCGTCCTTCATCATCCCCTTTTGGTATCTCAAGTATGGCGTGATGGTAAGGCACTTGGTTCCTATACGGCAGGTATTGTGGAAGGTCTCTCTTCAATAACCCTTCTTTCCTTATGATGGAGTCGTCAGAGTTTCACAACCAGCAGTTCAATGATGACACAGCAGAATTGTTGGAGCGTCATGGAGCCACTTGCGACACCTTTCGTGTCAAGTTGTATGGCAAACTGCATTTTCTGAAGCGACTGAAATCGGAATATGCCAACGACATCTGTTTCCAAGAGGCATTCCACAAAGAGTTTGAGACAGGCTATCGCTTAGAGCATCCTAACCTTGTCCGCTATATATCCTTGTCCTCTGATGGTATCCTGATGGAATATGTGGATGGTGAGACACTAACGGACAGCCTGACAAGGCATCCTCAATATTTCACACGCAAGAATACAAAGAAGTTTGTCTCCCAGTTGTTGGATGTGGTGCAGTATCTCCATGCCCATCAAGTGCTGCATCTGGACTTAAAACCAGACAATATTCTGTTGACTCGCATCAATGATGATGTCAAGTTGATAGATTTGGGATGCAGTTATACAGACACATTCTCGGACACCCAAGGACATACCAATGGCTTTGCGGCGCCAGAACAATTACGGGGAGAGGTCGTCGACGAACGCACAGACATCTATGCCATCGGCAAGATTCTTGCCATGCTCCCCCATGCTTATATATATAATAAGGTGATAGCACGATGTACGGCAAGTAACCCCTCTAATCGATATCAGTCTATAGACGAATTGCAGCACGACCTATCTCATAGGCGATGGTATCCCTATCTCTTGCTGTTGACTATTCCTGTTGTCGCTATTGCCCTTCTCTTCTATCCACAACGGCAGACCACTCATGAAGAGATTCTGCCAGTAGCCACAGATACCATCTCTTCTGTTAAGATGCCAGAAAAAGCAGACACCCCACATATTACTAAGGCTCCTGTTGTCGAGACACCGCTTGCACCAACAAAGCCCCACGTTTTAGACACTCCTTCTGGTCATACTAAACAGAAATCTATCGAGCAGTTACGTTCAGATATCAAGAAACTAGTGCTTCCCGTATTTCAATCCACATTGGGTTCTGTGGAGCATCCACGTCAGAATGACAGTTTGTGGATGATGCAGTCACGCATTTTTCTTGCTGGCGAGCAACAACGTCTGGATCAGATTGTCCGTTCCCATCCCGAATTCTCGATGGACACAGTCGTTACTGAATATCGTAACTATGTCCAATTATTGATTATCGAGGCAGCCAACAAATAGCCTTTTTTATCAAAATGGAGGAAATGGTCGTCCTTTTTCTTCCATGTTTCTTTTTTATGTAGTATCTTCGCCACAGAATAATGTGTAACCCATAATGAAGAAAACAACATGAAACGAATGATGTTATTATTTGCATTCTTAGGAATGTTGACTGTAGTCATGGCAGATTGGACTTATGGCTCTGTGCGATTCTTGGGCAGTCAGCCCTCTTCTTGCATGAGTCGTGGAGGTGTGATGATTTGGTACAATGGTTCCCTAACCCAGACAGGAACCATTGGAGATGAAGAAATATGGAAGGGCACAAGTGACATTTGCGTGGTATTTCCTAAGAACTACAAAGGACCACGTATGCGTTTTACCTCCACTGGCGGTACAGTGCAGATTCACACTTTAAGGTAAAGAAAAGACTATTCTCAGATACGTCAATTCTTGAAAAATGATTATATTTGCAAAAAAATCGGCTCACAATGAACGTTTGTGCTAAATTTTTCTTATATTTGCACCGTGACGGAAAATCCGTCGCAGACATGACATAGGAAGCGTTTGGCTTTTTCCATGCTGAGAACTTCGACAACTCTCATGAATAATTGGAAAAGTAAAGACGTTCTTCCCTTGATGTTGATAGTAATGGCTTTGCCATCTACGTCATACAAGGGTGTGAGCTGTTTTTCTAATCTATTATTCGGGCAGTCGAAGGCCTTCAGCAGGATTAGCTGACAGGCTCACACTTCTGTATATTGTCGTCTTAAACCTAAAACAGATCTGTAATACAGTCAAAGCGTAAATATCTAATGACTATGAATATTGTGAAAAAGGCTATTTTCATAATTATAATATTCTTAATGGGATTGTTGCCTTCAATGTCGCAAGATTTGATAATCCATCCAAGTTTGGGACTATCTGTCATATCTGCAGACTCTTCGCTTTCTATTAAGTTAATTAATAAAAAGCAAGGTTTTTATTATACAGATAGCCTAACATGGGATGCGGACATCAATAGTCCCAAGTCTGTGAATATTCACCCCAACGGCAGGAAGTTCTATGTAAATTCATTAGAAGGGGGTGCTACTGTTTGTTACGACTTTATTACTGGTAAGAAAATTTCTGTTATACGTCATGATTTCCAAGAAGGTCGTGATGACTCTTTATGGGCTAAGCCTTCTGGTTTATACCCATGGCGTCATTATTCTAGAAATTTAAATACATTTATGGGAAAGCCCGTAGAAAGTACTTTTTCCCATAAGGGGCGCTTTTTGTGGGTCCCATATTACCGCCGATCATTTGATATTAATGCTCAAGATCCTTCCGCAGTGGCAGTGATTGATACCGAGACCAATCGAATTGTGCGCATGATGGAGACTGGTCCTTTACCTAAAATGATAGCCACATCTCCGGATGGAAGCATGATAGCAATTTCTCATTGGGGTAATAATACGGTAGGACTTATAGATGTCTCGTCAGAGAACCCAAAGTTCTGGAAGCATATTATGGTGTTGGCTATTGATAAAGAACTACCTTTAAACTTCCCTCTTGACAAATCTGTTGACCGAGACAACAATTCAGGCTATGCCCTTCGTGGGACTGTCTTCACTCCAGATGGGAACTTCTTATTTGTTGGTTGTATGGGTGGTGGAGGAGGCATTGCTGTTATTGATATCACCCATAAAAGATATTTGGGACGTATTTTAGGTATGCTTCCTAATGTCCGCCATCTGGTGATTAGTGGCGATTATCTTTATCTCAGCATTAATGGTCGTGGTGTAATACAACGTATTCGATGGCGTGATTTGTTGGAAAAAGCGCTCCACATGGAAGGGCATTCTGCTGTCATTAAGGGCTGGGAGTTATGTAATGTAGGTCGTGGGGCTCGTACTATCTGTCTCAGCCCAGACGGTCATTATGTCTTCGCTGCTTGCAATAATGCGAGCAAGTTATATGCCGTGGATACTCGTTCTATGAAAGTCATAGCCAATATTGATGTTGACTCATATCCCGTAGGGCTTGATATTTCTGCAGATGGTCGTTATTTGATCACCACCTCTCAAGGTCGAAAAAATGGTGGTGGCAACGCTGTCGATATTTTTGAGGTAACTTATGTTGTTTCTCCCAATAGCACAGCCAATGTGAAATCACAAGAAATTGAGCAAGATAGTACCTCTATGTCCTCCTCTGCATCTTCTACAACACCACCTGGCAACCACATTCTTTTTTATGGGACTCTCCTCATAATAGTATGCCTGTTGTTAGGTGTTCTGGGGTGGCGATTCTCTAAAAAACATAGAAAATTTACATTATTAATATAAATAAAATTAAGTATGAAAAAGTTATTATTCGCTGCAGTGGTAATGCTGTTTGCCACCAACATGAGTGCCCAACAGTTGAACGACCTTATTTCATTCTCCGATATTCTCAAGACGAATGGCGATTTTGGGACATTGGTGAAGACTCATGGTTTCAAACAAGCCGAACTCTTTAGTGGACGTGGGGCTGGATATTTTGTATATTATAAAAATTGCGTCAAGAAAAAAGATAATGACCATCCTTACTACAAAGGACTCACTGTTATTCCTGCCGGCATAATCTCTATCGTTCCTTTTGGTAAAGGAACCTCTATTCGCATAACGGAAAACCCTCCTACACGCTATGGAGCAACAGTAGAAATAGAAGTATTCAATGCAAAAGCCTTTGCTCAACTGAAAGAAGATTTTTTACGCCATGCCAAGTTGGTAGGTAAGTATTACCAGTTTAAGTGGGCGAATGGAGAGATTGTAAAGGAAGTCTCATTGAGTGAATACGAAAATGGGAAAGGAGGCTATATTCAATGGACTATCCCTTTCGATGAAATTTTTAATTAAAAGAATTATGACCGAAACCCTTTTCAAAAAACTATTTATATGAAGAAATATATATTGACAACCATGGTGTTCTGTATGTTTTCCGTGCAGAATACCCTTGCACAGGCAGAGAGCCAGATTCTTTCCTATGAGAATTTTCTGATATTGTATGAATCCATGAACCGAGGCAACGAATATAAACTGCCGCCAGAAAGCATGATGACAAAATTTGGACTCACCGTGAAGGAATGGACAAATCCTCAATATTATTACGAAACGACGAAAATTGTCGGCAGAAACATTGGATTTGACTCGAACAGATACCCTAAGGCTACAGGCGACCACGCATGGTGTTTCTGTTTGGAGACAGGAGAGATGAGGCCAACCCTTACCTTGCATATCTTCGATGAGGCTGACTATAAAAAGTTTATAGCCAGTGCAGAGGAATATGGGCTGTTGGAGGTGTTGGTTCCTAACGACTACTACGAGGAAGGCTATAGTGATCCAGCCGATGCGTTTGAAAAGACCATCTATGCCGCTCAAAAACCAATAAAGGGAAAAGTAACCAGTGTTAATTATAATGAACGTTTGCAGTACAAGGCTATCGGTCCGTTCGTCTATAATGCAACTGAACCAGGTAAGATTGAACTGGGAAACGGTGGACTTGACCACGTATACAATGCGGAAGAGACTATGTCGGACAATTCGGATGCGACCAATATCGCAAATGTCGAATTATTAGATGGGTATACGAATCTCACAGATGTTTATATTCAAGGAGTACAACAATATTCGTCCCCAAACCATCCTTGGATAAACTATCAAGAAGTGACGGACATTAGCAAAGTGTTTGACGGGGTGGACAACTACTACTTGATAGGAAAGCAGAGAGACGCAGAAATAGATGCGGAATGGCATTTCCATTATTTCCCAAAAACGAAGAATTTAATTGTTACTCATTTTGAAGTTAAGTATGGCAATAGTGCCTTTCTGACAATTCCTATGCAAATAACATTCTATGGTAAAGCGTACAAAGTCAATAAGATACAATTGCTTTGGGAATCATCTACAAGCCCTTACGAATTTTGTCTGTTAAAGAACATAGACGAATTATGTGAACGTGCATTTTCCCATAAGCGTGATTTAAAACGTATAAACATTCCTTCTTCTGTCAAGCGAATCGGTCGCCAAGCATTTTATTTGTGCGAAAATCTGGAAAGTATCACTATACCTCAAAGTGTAGAAAGTATCGGTGATGAAGTCTTTTTCAAATGTTATAATCTTAAAAATGTTATATGGCCTGCAAGTCTGAAAACAATACCTCGAGAGTGTTTTTTTAGATGTAAAAGTCTTGAGTCTTTCAATGTACCAGATGGTGTCGATAGCATCTGTTCTGAGTCCTTTGCACATTGTGAGAGCCTAACACAATTTAAAATTCCTGCATCGGTGACGTATATTGGAAATATCTTTGGAGGTGCTTACAACGAAAATCTTACTGTTTATGTCGATGAACATTGCAAAGCAGATTTAAAGCCTATAAGTTATGTGCATATTGTACGAATGGTTGCTTATGAAGGCTCTTTAACTACAGAAGATGGATTGGATGAGTATAATCAGATGGTAGAAGAAATCAAAAAGATGACCATATTATACAAAAAGTTATATTATTTGTACATGGATAGGGCGGATAAAGAGGGGGTCTTTCCACCCACAAAACAGTATGAAGGACTTCAAGATAAACTTAAAAAAGCAAAGCGGTGGGCAAAAGATCACCATAGAGAAGATCTTGCTAAATTGTGTGCATCTGATATCAAGCAGTTGAGAAAATATAACTGTTCTTCTACTGACATGAATAGTCTGAGAATGAATAGTTCATCAACGCAAGAAACATCTTCTTCGCCTTCTTCACAGAAAAATAAGGAAGCTGCACGGAAAGCAGTAAAGTCGCTTTTTAAGTGGTAAAATTATAAAATATATAGAATATGTTTTGCAAAAAGTGTGGAACCGAACAGCGTGAGGGGCATAAGTTCTGCCCCAAATGTGGGACTCCTTATCCTATAGAAGAGGATAAAAAGGAGCAGGATGAAAAAGTAGTGACATCTGTTGAGACCTCTAAGCAAATTGAGGATTATAATAATTCTATGCAGGTAATTAAGTCAAAAGTTCAGTCTACTGATGACAAAAATGAAATCCAAACACATACTCCTGGAGGGAGAATAGAGGAGGCCTCATCGATATCTGAATCAATTATAAAGAAAACGAATACTCTTGTAAAGATTGCATTAGCAGTTGGTGCATTTCTTTTTCTTTCCCCATTCTTTATTACGGGATTTGGGTTTAATTGGTTTTGGTATCTTGTCATACTCGGCATAGGAGTTACAATGCTCATGTTATTCGGAACATTCGATACTGACGACTACGAGTTTGCAAGAAAAACATTAGTTGGACTTGGTATAGCAGGAGCATTCATGTTTGTATGGGGTCCCTTGAATCCAAGTTACGAGAGTGGTAATTCTAATAGTTTTTCAAGTTCAGATAGTTATAATTCGAGGGGCTCAAAGTCACTCTCAACTATTAGTGAGGATGAAGCAAAGAGAATGGTGTCAGCATACTTAAAGAGGCTGTATCCTTCGTATCAACCTTTGGAGTGGTCGGGAATTGGTTATAATGAGCATCGTAATTATTGGTATATGACTCATTATTTTTCTCGGGGTTATTGTAGATCAGAATTAATCTTTTGGGTTTATCCTGACCGTGTATCTCCTTTGAGTGATTTACCCCCTAACGATTGTGAATGAGATGGAGTGACGCTGAGTACCCCCTAACTAGAAAATAGAGAAGATGAAAAAGGAAGTAGAACTAAAAGACCATATTGTGAGACAGTTTGCAGAATACGCTGATATTGAAGTATGTCCAGAACCTAATCCATTCCATGTGTGTGGTATGTCTGCTTTATTTCCAGATATTACAGTGGAGTTTGGAGGTGAAGTGTTTGCAATTATTGAGTTGAAGGTGTCTCCTACTTCTATGGATGAGTTAAAAGAGAGGCTAAAAGTATATTTTGATGTCTTTAACAAAGCAGGAAAGAACTTATCTTTTTATGCAGTTGTTAATGGACTATACTATTATTATGATGGAAAAAAGATTCGGAGCAATAAAGAAAGTGTTGTCCTTGAGCGGCTTAGTCGATCTATTGCGAAAACAGCGAAAAGTGGTTCTGAGTATGTGAAGCCGATAGAGAATGTTGTTACAGGCAAAAAGGAGTGGGGCAGATATGCCGAGGTGTTAGTACACCATCTCAAGACTGGAAAGAATTTAAAACGTCATGGTCGCTATTTGTTTTTAGGAAGAAAAGCGGAGATGGCACTTATGCAGGATCTTTTGATGTTGGAAAAGAATACAAATGCCTTGAATTCATTTTGCAGATTCTCCTCGACAAAGACTGTACTGACATCACTTTACAATCAGTCTTTTCGGCTATACGCTCCAGAGGCGATGAATGATGAATATGAGACAAAAGTTATTCAAGACTATCACGCTTTGAGAGAGACCCCAAAGTACATTAGCGAATATGCTAATAAAGGTTACGTCATGTGCTTCACGGAAAAAGAAAGAATGGACAAGTTGTTCAATTGGCACATGTATGGAGACCAAGGAAAGGGTATCTGCATGAACGTGAAAAGGAAGCAGGACTTTTCCAATGAAAAAGACTTCATTGCTCCTGTAGTTTATATCAAGAAAGGAAAAAATGACAAGGATTCCCTATTGAGTTTTTTAGATGGACTGATGTCTATAGAGATTGCCGACGGTCTTATGTTTACTTTCCGCTTATGGCATTACTGGAAATACTTTTTCAAATACGATTTTTATAAGGAGGAGAACGAAATACGTTGGTTGCATATATCGCCCTCGCCAAAAGAGAAAACGGAATGGTCTGATTTTACTCAAAGTGTTGTTCACTATATAGAGAAAGATATTGACCAATTGCCTTTTACTATTACTCATTTGACACTTGGTCCCAAATGTTCTTGTACAAAAGCGGTAGTAGCCAAATTGTTAAGTGAGCCGATAAAGGTTGAAAAGTCACAGATAGTCGGCTATCGGTAGTCAAAAATATATTGAGGTTGGATCCAAATATTAAAAACTATAGGAAATGAAAAGATGTCAAAAATGTGGGATGGAAATTGATAGCGATGCTCTATTCTGTCCAGAATGCGGAAGCAAACAAGAGATTCAGAGAACATGTGTTAATTGTGGAGAAGTGATAGAGGACGATAGTGACTTCTGTCCTTATTGCGGAACCCGTCAAGAAGCAGAGAGCCAAACATATTCTGATTCTAAAGCAACGTCTCCTATTGTGGAGGATACCGCTATAGATTCCAAGGAAGAAGAAACACCGATATATGACGATGAGAGTAGTCAACAATTAAGGAAATGGTTATGGATTATAGTTGCGGTAGTTCTTATAGGAATAATTGGCGGTTCTTATTATTGGCATACCCAAAGAAGTGTAGCGTCAGATAATGCAAATGATTCAATATCTGTTGCGATAGATTCGCCCAATGACAGCGAAGTGCAAATACCTTCCGTTCAACGTATAGGTATTATGTTCGATGACATGAGTGAAGGCAAGAAGTCTGTCTTAACAGATTATGGTTTTACTTTGATTGACACAAAAACCAAAAAGGAAACAGAAATTGAAGATGAGAACGAATATGAATATACAATCACCAAAGAAGTGTATAAACTCCCAACGAATAATTCCACATCCTTTATAGTAACTTATATATCTGCAAAGAATCATGGGGATCCAAGTATGACAATAGAATGTGACAGAAGGACTTGGAATGCAAAGAAAGAGGAAGCGGAAACAACACTGAAAGTTTTTATTGGAAACTCTTATTGGATATCTAATGGTAGTTTTATTGATTTCTCTGATCATGATAAGATATCAATAACAACAGAATGTAGTATCTCTTGGCCGTCTGAAGAAAACAGAAGAAATGTTGAAAATGAAACAAATACTTCTTATCGCCTTAGTGGGACGGTTTCAACATATCCCATTACCATGTATATTGAAATCAATGGAACACAAGTCACAGGCTACTATTATTATGATCGGCAATATGAAAAGGTAGGTGATGGGGCAAAACTTAACTTGTCTGGAACAAATAATAATGGACAACTTGACATAAACGAGACTGATGCTAATGGAACACCTACAGGACATTTCCTAGGAACATTGAGCAATGATGTTTTTAGAGGAGAGTTTATAAACACGAAAGGCAATCGAATGCCATTTGAAATGTCAAGGTGAAGAATGAAGAAATTTGCTATATGGATCATAGTCATTCTATTCTCTGCGTCGTTCGTGTCACTGGTATTAAGCCATGCACGAGGTGAAGAGAAGGAAATGACTTATGTGGAGATGAAAGAACCGTTAACTACAGTGACAGATACTGTAGCCACTGTTCATGATACTATAACCGCAGTTAAGGCTCATGTTGGCTATCAAGAGATAGATTATCCGACCCCCAAATTTGACAGAGATGCCGTAAATGATGTAAGAGGGGTCATCCTACATCATACTGCGGAGCCAACAGTTGATCGTTCGCTTGAAATTTTAACTACTAGAGTGAAAAGCGTGAGTACACATGTTGTTATTGATACGAATGGAACGCGATATATTTTGGCAAAGCCAGAGAAAATAACCTATCATGCTGGGTTGTCTATACTCGATGGAAGAGAAAACTGCAACAACTTTACAATAGGAATTGAATTCCAGGGGAACACGTTGGTTGAGCCTTTGACAGAGAACCAGATTTATAGTGCTATAGAGTATTTGAAACCCATTATCAAGAAATACGATATTCCTATAGAAAATATTGTAACCCATGAGATGGTTAGGGCTGCATATATGAAAAAGTATCCACACAAGAAATGCAGTGGTAAGGTTGATATAACACAAAAGGAGTACATCAGGTTTATGAACGCTCTGAAGTCGAGTTTGAGCGATAGTGGTTAATGAGATAGTAATAATGAAAATAAATTGGTGTGGTTTTAATAATTTATTAATAGAGATTTTATGAAGAAAACAATATCCGTTAAATTACTTATTGCCTTTTATGCTTTGTTTTGTGGGTGTAATTCTCGTCAAAACTCGGCTATTGGTGTGGTTCAGACTTATGCGCAGAGCATCGTTAACATTGATTTACATGGGGCAATTTCATGTATAGAAAATGGCGAGGAAGTCTTATCCTATGTAGCAGAAGCGGCTGGTACCTCTATGTCTGACATGGAAGATATGGTGCAAATGATAAGAAGTGCCTGCGCCAACGGTCTTGGACCGCAAATGAGTTACGAAATAGTCAGCCAGAACATCAATGGCGATTATGGAACTGTTTCTGTTGCTTTTACGATAGAAATGGGTTACGGCGAGCGTGCTGGTTCTCACACCTATACAGAGAACATACCTGTCTATCGGTATGGTGGTGTATGGTGGATTGGTGAGGGACATACGGAGGATATCATGGAATTGTGGTCAAGGATTAAGAATATTACCGAATTTTATGGCTCGTTTTAGTAAGTGGCACAATCCTAAAGCAATAATTATGAAGACTGATTATTTGAAAAAAATTGTGGCTCTGCCGAATTAACTTTAGAACATGACCAGACGGTCGCAGATTGAGAGGGAAAATATATTTTTTAAAGGTTGTCAGGTTGATAAAACATCGAAAACCACTTCCTAGACAACCTTTTTGAGGTTGTCATATAAGGTTGCTGTTTGACGTGAGGAGACGGCTCTTTGCTTGTGGACAGGGGTATATACGCTCCTGTCCATTTTTGTTTATAACGATTCCTTACAAGATGAAAACCAAACTAACCCTGCTATCCCTGCTACAGGAGGGCTGAAATGTCGATGTATAAAGGGTGGAGCCTGTAGCAGGGTTGAGACTAACCCTACTACAATGGTGCTACAGCCCTGCTACAGGAGATGAAGCCCCAACATCCTCCCTTCGGAGGCGGCACCTGTGTATGATAAAGGCAGGAATGGCATCTACGTTGTGTAGGTGCCATCCTTTGCGTTTATTAGTCCCTATGTATTCAATAATAAGTGCCGTTGTAATCAGTCGTTGGAATCATCCTTTTCGTTGTTCGACTCCAGTCGACAGGGTTGCTGACTCCAGTCGACAAGGATGCTGACTCCAGTCGACAGGTCTGTTGACTCTAAGTCGGCAGGTATCTTCGACGAATTTTGTTGTCATAAATGTTGCAGTTTCTCGTGAGGAGGCTGGTATTTTACGTGAGGAGGCATTTTGTAGAGCGGGGCTTTTGGGGGATGTCATCTACATATCTGTGGGAAGGCAGAAAACAGTTCTAACGCCTGGGCTGTTTCTTCTATGAGTCTTGTTTTCACAAAGTTCTTAGTACGAGTGTCATCAATGACCTCGCCAAGTCCCTGCATCAAGAGTTTTGGACTTGCCTCACGAACTCGCTGAGCACATAATGCCGCATAGTCTGAAACTGTCTTCCCTGTTCTTTCTAAGATGATTTGCTCATTAATGCTGGCATGCTTCTTCTGCAAGAAAAACCAGACATCAAAGACATCGCGCGGAGAGAGCCTTTCACCCATGGCACATAACTTGTGAGCAAACATGTCGGGAATGGTAAGCACCTTGATATCAGTGCCTGCCAGCGTCATCGTCTCATAGTGGTTGTCGTACTGCCGCGTCGAAATCTCAACCTTCAACATCCGTTCGCCTTTTCCATAGTTCAGGACCAAAACTGGTCCATAGTTTTTCTTGGCTTCATCATCGATGATACCAAAGCGTAGTAGGATATTGCGCACCTTATTATATACAATGTCCAACTTGTCAGTATCTAGCAGGTTCAAGTCAAGGTCTGTTGAAAATCTTGGCAAACCATGAAAGAACATCAAGGCAGTCCCCCCCTTAAACCCCAATACGTTACAAAGGTCCTTATCTTTATAGATCAGGCTCAAAATCTGCGCCATATACAATTTATGCTTTTGCTTATCCATATTATTTCATAGTTTGATGTTCATCAGTTTGGCTACTCGCTCATTAAGTATAGGGGAGCGATATAGGGGCAGCAATTCACGGATATTCTTGATGGAGAGCGGGTGAATATTGTCGAAATAGCAATTTCCCGCACTCAAGTACACCATGTCCAAGAAGGCTCGTTCCGCAGATGCCATCGCCACATTATCCCGCTGCTCAATACCTTCCATGCCTATCCACAATTCAGGATTGATCTTTCGGAAGAGATATTGCCTGCCGTCTATTTCAATCTGTCGGCTGAGATAACTGACACTGCTGATGGTATCGTCCCACTGGAATATGACCCCAGTGCGCCCCAACACATACTCAAGTGAGATATAGGATGGACGGAACAGGCTGCAAGCCATTTCCTGCTCATTATAATTCAGTTTGGTGTATATTCCTCTTCTGGGGTTCAGTATTTTCCCGTCGGCAACATGATAGTGAAGCGATTTGGTCAGTCTCAGGCTGTCGTCACTGCCCGTCATCAGCATCAGAGACTGTACGTTAAATACCGTTCTCGGGCTTGTCAGGATGGTTTGCAATAGATTGGTTCGTGAACTCATGTTCTCAATAATTTGTATTTTCAGTTCACAAAAGTAGGAATAAATTTTTTGATTTCCAAATATTTTAACGAATTATTTGGCTGTTTACGAAAGAATCCTATCTTTGCAACAGAAAGGAGGTGGCATCTCGAAAATGCTCAAATAAATTTGGCATTTTGCTCACTTATTTGTATCTTTGCAGCGTCAAAAGTAAAAGAAGATGAAGAAAGTTGCTTTTATATTCGTGACGATGATGATGTTGATAGCCTGCTCGGAGAGCGAGAAGCCATTCAACTATCGTGGACTTCCCTTGGTCCTTACCAAGGGTCAGTTTGTTGACTCGATGCAGGCTCGTGGCTTCGCTATCGACAGTGCCGCCTCCGATAGCGGTAAAACGGTGGTGTTTGCCAGCAGTGCTGAGAAATACCGTGTGCTGATGGCACATAGTGGTGAGAAGATTATCGCCGTTCAGGAGAACTACGCCTTCTCGACCAACGACAGTACCCGCCAGTTGTGGCAGGAGATTCGTGACGGTCTGGAGAAGGAACTGGGTGCATGGCCTGACTGTCCGATCCTGAAGGATGACCATAAGGTGGCCAAGTTCGATGCCTCCGACGGTATTATCACCGTAACCCTGGAGAACACCTACAAGCCGACCATGTCAGTGCGCTACGATCCGAAGACGATTAAAGAATAAACACAACCAACGACACAACACAAACTTACGAGAGAGATTATAAAATATGTGTGGAATAGTAGGATACATAGGTCATCAAGACGCTTTCCCCATACTGATTAAAGGCTTGCGACGCTTGGAGTATCGTGGCTACGACTCCGCTGGTGTTGCCTTGATTAACGACGACGGCAACCTGAATGTGTGCAAGGCGAAGGGAAAGGTAGACAATTTGGTAGAGTATTGTAGTGATAAGAACGTGAGTGGTACCATCGGTATCGCCCATACCCGTTGGGCTACTCATGGCGAGCCCTCCGCCGTCAATGCCCATCCGCATTACTCTGAGTCGAAGAACCTTGCCATCATCCATAACGGCATCATCGAGAACTATGCCGACTTGAAGGAGAAACTGAAGGCGAAAGGAGTACAGTTCCGCTCCGATACCGATACGGAGGTGCTGGTGCAACTCGTGGAGTATATCATGGAGAAGAAGGAACTCGACCTGTTGACAGCCGTGCAGGTGGCACTCTATCAGGTGATTGGCGCCTATGCCATCGCCATCATCGACAAGCGGGATCCCGACCAAATCATCGCCGCCCGCAAACAGAGTCCGCTGGTGGTGGGTATCGGTGAGGATGAGTTCTTCCTGGGCTCCGATGCCACCCCCATTGTAGAATATACGGACAAGGTGGTGTATCTGGAGGATGGTAATATCGCCGTGATTCGTCGTGGCGAGGATCTGAAGGTGGTCAGCATCCTCGGCGAGGAACAGGAACTTGCCGTGAAGAAGGTGGATATCAACCTCGGACAGTTGGAGAAGGGCGGTTTCCCGCATTTCATGCTGAAGGAGATCTTCGAGCAGCCCGACTGTCTGACGAACTGCATGCGTGGTCGTGTCAACGTAGATACGGATAATGTGGTGCTCTCGGCAGTGATTGACTATAAGCGACAGTTGCTTTCCGCACGTCGCTTCATCATCGTTGCTTGTGGTACGTCCTGGCATGCCGGCTTAATCGGTAAGCAGATGATAGAGCAACTCTGCCGCATCCCTGTCGAGGTGGAGTATGCGTCCGAGTTCCGCTATCGCCATCCAGTGATTACGAAAGAGGATGTGGTCATCGCCATCTCGCAGAGTGGTGAGACCGCCGATACCCTTGCCGCCGTACAACTGGCGAAAGAGGCAGGTGCCTTTATCTACGGAATCTGTAATGCTATCGGCTCCAGCATCCCACGAGCCACTGATACAGGCTCGTATATCCACGTGGGACCCGAGATCGGTGTCGCCTCCACGAAGGCATTCACCGGTCAGGTCACCGTGCTCACGATGCTTGCCCTTGCCTTGGCGAAAGAGAAGGGTACCATCTCCAACGAAGACTATATGCATATCGTGAAGGAGTTGCACGAGATACCGGCAAAGATCAAGGAGGTGCTGCGGCTCAACGACCGTATCGCTGACCTCAGCCGTACCTTCACCTATGCCCGTAACTTCCTGTATCTGGGTCGTGGCTTCAGTTATCCGGTTGCCCTGGAGGGTGCCTTGAAACTGAAGGAGATATCGTATATCCATGCCGAGGGCTATCCCGCCGCAGAGATGAAACACGGACCTATCGCCCTGATAGACTCCGACATGCCTGTCGTCGTCATCGCCACCCATAATGCGATGTACGAGAAAGTCATCTCCAATATCCAGGAGGTGAAGGCACGTAAGGGTAAGGTCATCGCCATCGTCAGTGAGGGCGATGATACCATCAGCCATATCGCCGACGAGGTGATTGAGTTGCCAGATACGATAGAGTGTCTGGAGCCGCTATTGGCGACGATACCCTTGCAGATGCTTGCCTATCATGTCGCTGTTTGCAAAGGTCTCAACGTCGACCAACCGAGAAACCTTGCTAAGAGCGTTACCGTTGAATGATACAAAGGGCGATTCGTCATTGACGTTTCGCCCTTCTTATTAAGATATAGAATACAAATGCAAAATAGAATGAAAGAAGTGACATTGGTTCTGGAAGACGGAACGAGATTCAAAGGAAAGAGTTTTGGATATGACGCACCTGTTGCGGGCGAGGTCGTATTCAACACAGCGATGATGGGATACCCCGAGTCACTGACCGACCCCTCCTATGCGGGGCAGTTGATGGCATTGACCTATCCGTTAGTAGGGAATTATGGTGTGCCTCGCTTCTCCTTCGAGGAGAACGGTCTGCCCACCTTTATGGAGAGTGACAGGATATACGCCTCGGCAATTATCGTGAGTGACTACAGCGAGGAGTATTCCCATTGGAACGCCCACGAGAGCCTTGCCGACTGGTTGAAGCGGGAGAAGGTGCCAGGAGTGACAGGCATCGATACCCGCCAGTTGACGAAAGTGCTGCGTGAGCATGGTGTGATGATGGGACGACTGGAGTTCGAGGGGACTTCGGGCTGCGACACGGTTGCGGCATACGAGACGGTCAACTGGGTGGACCGTGTTTCCTGCAAGGATATCATTAGATATAATGAGGGAGCGGGCAAGAAAGTGGTGTTGGTGGACTGTGGCGTGAAGGCGAATATCATCCGCTGTCTGATCAACCGGGGAGTAGAGGTGATCCGTGTTCCCTGGAACTACGACTATACCGATATGGACTTCGACGGACTCTTCCTTGCCAATGGTCCTGGTGACCCGGATATGTGTGAGGATGCCGTCAACATCATCCGCAAGCAGATGTCACAGAGTCGTAAACCCATCTGTGGTATCTGTATGGGTAACCAACTGCTGGCGAAGGCTGGTGGTGCTACTATCTATAAACTGAAATACGGACACCGCTCGCATAACCAGCCAGTACGTGAGGTGGGTACCAACCGTTGCTATGTGACCAGTCAGAACCATGGCTATGCGGTGGATGCCGCCACCCTTGGGAAAGAATGGCGTGAGTTGTTTGTGAATATGAACGATGGCTCGAACGAGGGCATCCGTCATCAGACGAATCCCTGGTTCAGTAGCCAGTTCCACCCTGAGGCATGCTCAGGTCCCGTTGATACAGAATTTATGTTTGACCGTTTTATAGAAGCATTATAATATGAGATACGATAATATCAAGAAAGTCCTGCTATTAGGCTCGGGTGCCTTGAAGATTGGTGAGGCTGGTGAGTTCGACTACTCGGGTAGTCAGGCATTGAAGGCATTGCGTGAGGAAGGCGTGAAGACAGTCCTCATCAATCCGAATATCGCCACGGTGCAGACCTCAGAGGGTGTCGCCGATGAGATATACTTCCTGCCTGTACAGCCCTATTTCGTTGAGCGTGTCATCCAGAAAGAGCGTCCTGACGGCATCCTCCTCTCGTTTGGCGGTCAGACGGCATTGAACTGTGGCGTGGAACTCTATAAGAGTGGTGTGCTCGACAAATATGGCGTGAAAGTGTTAGGTACCCCCGTGCAGGCTATCATGGACACAGAGGACCGTGAGTTGTTTGTCGAGAAACTCAATGAGATTGACGTGAAGACTATCAAGAGCGAGGCTTGTGAGACGATAGAGCAGGCTCGTCATGCTGCCAAGGAGTTAGGTTATCCCGTCATCCTTCGTGCCGCTTATGCCTTGGGTGGACTTGGCTCTGGGTTCTGCGATAACGAGGAGGAGTTGGATCGGCTCGCCGAGAAGGCTTTCGCATTCTCCCCACAAGTGTTGGTGGAGAAATCACTGAAAGGATGGAAGGAGATAGAGTACGAGGTGGTGCGTGACCGTTACGACAACTGTATCACGGTATGTAACATGGAGAACTTCGACCCGTTGGGCATCCATACGGGTGAGTCTATCGTGATCGCTCCCTCGCAGACACTGACCAACTCGGAATACCATAAACTGCGTGCCCTTGCCATCAAGATTATCCGTCATATCGGTATCATCGGTGAGTGTAACGTGCAGTATGCCTTTGACCCGCAGTCGGAGGACTATCGTGTCATTGAGGTCAATGCCCGTCTGAGTCGCTCCTCCGCCCTTGCCTCCAAGGCGACAGGTTATCCGCTCGCTTTTGTGGCTGCGAAACTGGGTATGGGCTACGGACTTTTTGAGTTGAGGAACTCCGTCACCAAGACGACCTCCGCATTCTTTGAGCCAGCCCTCGACTATGTGGTCTGTAAGATACCCCGTTGGGACCTCTCGAAGTTCCATGGTGTCGACAAGGAGTTAGGCTCGTCGATGAAATCTGTCGGTGAGGTGATGGCGATAGGTCGTACCTTCGAGGAGGCTATCCAGAAGGGACTCCGTATGATCGGACAAGGCATGCATGGCTTTGTGGAGAATAAGGAGTTGGAGATCGCTGATGTGGATGCCGCCTTGCGAGAGCCTACCGACAAGCGTATCTTCGTCATCTCGAAGGCGATGCACCTGCCACAATATGATATCGATCGTATCCATGAGTTGACGAAGATAGACAAGTGGTTCCTCTATAAACTCAAGCATATTATTGATATTGATGAGCGATTGAGGAAAATCTCGGGGCTCTCAGCGTCCTCGGAGTTCTTGGAACTCCTTCGTACAGCAAAGATCTATGGCTTTACCGACTTCCAGATAGCACGTGCCATTGGACTGGAGGATAAGATGGGTAATATGCATCAGGCGATGCTGGAGGTACGTAAACTGCGTAAGGAGAAGGGTATCCTGCCTGTCGTCAAACAGATTGACACCCTTGCCGCTGAGTATCCCGCACAGACCAACTACCTGTATGTGACCTACAGTGGCACGGCAAGTGACATACCTTTTGAGCATGACGGGAAGAGTATCATTGTCCTTGGCTCTGGTGCCTATCGTATCGGTTCCAGTGTGGAGTTCGACTGGTGTGGTGTACAGGCGCTGAACACCATTCGTAAGGAGGGGTGGAGAAGTGTTATGATCAACTATAACCCCGAGACGGTATCTACCGACTATGATATGTGTGACCGCCTGTATTTCGACGAGTTGACGTTTGAGCGGGTGATGGATATCATCGACCTGGAACAGCCGCATGGGGTCATCGTGTCAACAGGTGGACAGATACCTAATAACCTCGCCATGTCACTTGCCGAGCAGCATGTGCCCATCCTTGGTACCTCCGCACAGGATATCGACGGTGCGGAAGACCGTGCGAAATTCTCCCAGATGCTGAATGAGTTAGGCGTCAACCAGCCGGAATGGAGTGCGCTGACCTCCATGCAGGATATTGACGCTTTTGTGGAGCGTGTCGGTTTCCCAGTCTTGGTGCGCCCATCCTATGTGCTTAGCGGTGCAGCCATGAATGTATGCTCCAACAAAGAAGAGTTGGAGCGTTTCCTGCAGTTGGCGGCAAATGTGAGCGAGGACCATCCTGTGGTGGTGTCTAAGTTCATCGAGCATGCCAAGGAGATCGAGATGGATGCGGTGGCAAAGGACGGTGAGATTCTTGCCTATGCCATTAGTGAGCATATTGAGTTCGCTGGTGTCCACTCTGGCGATGCCACCATCCAGTTCCCGCCCCAAAAACTATATGTGGAGACAGTGCGCCGCATCAAGCGTATCAGCAGACAGATCGCAAAGGCACTGCATATCAACGGACCGTTTAATATCCAGTATATGGCAAGGGATAACGATATCCTTGTGATAGAGTGTAACCTGCGTGCCTCACGCTCTTTCCCGTTTGTCTCTAAGGTGCTGAAACTGAATTTAATAGAACTTGCCACGAAAGTGATGCTTGGACTACCTGTCGAGAAGCCACATAAGAACCTGTTCGACCTCGACTACGTGGGTATCAAGGCAAGCCAGTTCTCTTTCAATCGGCTGCAGAAGGCAGACCCTGTATTGGGAGTGGATATGGCTTCAACAGGTGAGGTGGGTTGTATTGGTGATAATACAAATACGGCATTACTGAAGTCTATGCTGAGTGTAGGACATCGTATTCCCCAGAAGACCGTTTTGTTGTCGACAGGTACGGCAAAACAGAAGGCGGAGATGCTGGATGCGGCCCGCATGCTGGTGGAGAATGGTTATGAACTCTATGCCACAGGTGGTACGTCGAAGTATCTTGCCGACAATGGAATAGCCAATACCTTGGTGCACTGGCCCAGTGACCCTGACCAGCAGCCGCAGGCTCTCGACTTATTACACGACCATCAGATTGACATGGTTGTCAATATCCCTAAGGATCTGACCACCCATGAGTTGACGAACGGTTATAAGATACGTCGTGCCGCCATCGACCTCAATGTGCCGTTGATTACCAACAGCCGTCTTGCCTCAGCGTTTATTCATGCTTTCTGTACGGTAAGACTCGACCAGATAGGTATTAAGTCGTGGAGTGAGTATTGATAAATAATTCAGCAAATATTTGGCGATTCGCCAAATATTTGCTACTTTTGCAGGTAAATAACTAAAGAACAACAAAAAATGGAGTTAACCGGCACCTTTGAGTCTGAAATAAATCGAAGTGACTATAAGATACTTATCGTTGATGATGTGGTTAGTAATGTCCTGCTTCTCAAAATTCTGTTGACCAACGAGAAGTTTCAGGTATGCACTGCGTCGAATGGTAATACATGTATAGAACAAGCAAAGAAAGAGCATCCAGACCTGATTCTGTTGGATGTGATGATGCCTGATATCAGCGGTTTTGATACTGCTGTTATTTTGAAGAAGGATCCAGAGACGCTGGATATACCTATCATCTTCCTGACCGCATTGAATAATCCCAGCGACTTGGTGCATGGTTTTCAGGTGGGAGCCAATGACTTCCTCACGAAGCCGTTCAACAAGGAGGAGTTGGTGATGCGTGTGATGCACCAGATTAATCTGGTAGCCGCCAAACGTATTATCATTCGTCAGAACGAGGAGTTGAAACGCACTATCTCCAACCGTGATAAGATGTATTCCGTCATTGCCCATGACCTGCGCTCTCCCATGGCATCTATCCGCATGGTGCTCAACCTTGCCGTGAATGTTGTCTCACCCGAGACCGTTGGCGAGGAAATCTTCGGACTTTTGGATAAGGCTAACCGAGAGTCAGAGGAGACCCATGATTTGTTGGATAACCTGTTGAAATGGACAAAGAGCCAGACGGGTCGTCTGAATGTCGTTTATCAGGATGTCGAGTTGGACGATGTCGTTCCTGGTGTGGTTGATATCTTCATGATGATTGCGGAGATGAAGAAGATCAAGTTGCAGTATATCCCCAGTGATGAGAAACTGACAGTCCATGCGGATAATGATATGATCAAGACTGTGATTCGTAACTTTATCTCCAACGCCATCAAATTCACTCCAGAAGGAAAAGGTATCGAGGTCTACTATAAGCGAGAGGGTAACTTTGCCCGAATCAGTGTCCAAGACCATGGTGTGGGTATTGCCCCTGAGCGTATCGACTCTATCTTCCATAAGGGAGAGACAACTTATGGAACAGGTGGTGAGGAAGGTTCTGGACTTGGACTTCAGTTGTGTCAGGATTTTGCCCAGAAGAACGGTGGTGACGCTAAAGTAGAGTCGGTTCTTGGTGAGGGCTCTATCTTCAGTTTCACTATTCCTTTGAAGAAAGACGAATAATCAAACAAACAATCAATATCAATGAAACAAACCATACTTGTTACGGGAGGTACGGGCTTTATTGGCAGCCATACTACCGTAGAATTGCAGAATGCCGGCTATCAGGTCGTCATAGTTGATAACTTGTCAAACTCCAATGAAAAGGTCGTTGACGGTATCGAGAAGATAACAGGTGTCCGTCCCGCTTTCGAGAAAGTGGACTGCTGTGACTTGGAGGCAATGGAGAATGTATTCAAGAAATACCCCTCAATAGAGGGTATTATCCACTTCGCCGCATCCAAGGCAGTAGGAGAGAGCGTGGAGAAGCCTCTGCTCTATTATCGTAATAATATCGTCAGTCTGGTGAACCTGCTGGAGTTGATGCCGAAATATAATGTAAAAGGTATTATCTTCTCATCCAGTTGTACCGTATATGGTCAGCCAGACCCGGAGAATCTCCCTGTGACAGAGGATGCGCCTATCAAACCTGCGGAGAGCCCCTATGGTAATACGAAGCAGATTAACGAGGAGATTATCCGTGATGACATCAATAGTGGTGCTCCTATCAAGGCTATCCTGCTGCGCTACTTCAATCCTATCGGCTCGCATCCTTCTGCTATTATTGGTGAGATGCCTAATGGCGTACCCATGAACCTGATTCCTTATGTGACCCAGACGGCGATGGGTATCCGGGAGCAGTTAAAGGTGTTTGGTAACGACTATAACACGCCTGATGGCACTTGTATCCGTGACTATATCTATGTGGTCGATCTTGCCAAGGCTCATGTGAAGGCGATGGCTCGTGTCTTAGATACTGATAGTGATAAACTGGAGGTGTTTAACGTGGGTACTGGTCATGGTTGTACGACTAAGGAAATCGTTGATGCTTTCCAGAAAGCGACAGGTGTGAAACTCAACTGGACTTTCGCTCCTCGTCGTGCTGGCGACATCGAGAAGGTATGGGCTAATCCGGAGAAAGCCAACAAGGTGTTGGGGTGGAAGGCTGAGACCTCTTTGGAAGATACTTTGAAGAGTGCCTGGAATTGGCAGAAGAAACTGCGCGAGGAAGGAATTCAATAGTAGAGACATATAACCAGTCATTTATTTGACTGTGTTTATTTTGTGTTTGTGTTGTTATGAGCCCCCGATGCGAATCGAGGGCTCATTCTATCCAAAAACTAATGATGATGAATGAGAATCTCTTAGAACAGTTGAACGAAGGGCAGCGTGAAGCCGTCGTCTATTGTGACGGTCCCCAACTGGTGATTGCTGGTGCGGGATCGGGCAAGACACGTGTGTTGACCTATAAGATCGCCTATCTCTTGCAACAGGGAATGAATCCTTGGAATATCCTTGCCTTGACCTTTACCAACAAGGCGGCACGGGAGATGAAAGAGCGTATCGGCAGACTGGTGGGGGGGGAGCGTGCCCGTTACTTGCAGATGGGTACTTTCCATTCTGTTTTTGCCCGCATTCTGAGGGCAGAGGCTGAGGTTCTTGGTTTCCAGTCGAACTTCACCATCTATGACCAGAGCGATTCCCGTTCGTTGGTGAAGAGCATCATCAAAGAGATGCAGTTGGACGATAAGACATACAAGCCTGCCAGTGTCGCTGACAGGATATCGATGGCAAAGAACCACCTGTTGCTGCCTCATGCCTATGCCCAGAGCGCATGGACTACGGATGATGTCCAGCATAAGCGTCCCGCCATCAAGGATATATATATAAGGTATAGTGACCGTTGTCGTCAGGCTAACGCCATGGACTTCGATGATTTATTGGTTTATACCTATCTTTTGTTTAAGCGATATGAGGATATCCGACAGAAGTATATCGAGCGCTTCCAGTATGTGCTGGTGGATGAGTATCAGGACACTAACTATGCCCAGCAGGAGATTGTGGTGCTGTTGACAAAGGAGCATGGTCATGTCTGTGTGGTTGGTGATGATGCCCAGAGTATCTATAGTTTCCGTGGCGCTAACATCGATAATATCCTGAATTTCCAGAAGGAATATGGTGGTGCCAAACTCTCCAAACTGGAGCAGAACTATCGTTCGACGCAATTAATAGTACAAGCGGCAAATAGCCTAATCAGGCATAATGAGCGACAGATTCCCAAAGATGTCTTCAGCCAGAATGAGCATGGGGAGAAACTAATGCTCAAACCAGCCTATAGTGATAAGGAGGAGGCTATCATTGTTTGTAACGATATCAAGCGTATCAAACGACAGGATATGTGTCATTATAGTGACTTTGCCATCCTCTACCGCACTAACTCCCAGAGTCGTTCGTTTGAGGAGCAGATGAGAAAGGATGGTATTCCTTATCGTATCTATGGTGGACTGAGTTTCTATCAGCGTAAGGAAATCAAGGACGTGATAGCCTACTATCGTGTGGTGACGAATCCCAATGACGAGGAGGCGTTGCGCCGTATCATCAACTATCCAACCCGAGGTATCGGTGATACTACCGTCAGCAAGATTGTGGAGGTTGCGAACATGCACGGTGTGAGTCTCTGGCAGGTCATTAGTCAGCCGATAGTCTTTGACCTGAAACTGGCGAAAGGCACTGCTGCAAAATTAGAGGCGTTCCGACAACTGGTAGAGGGATGGACGGGACGTGTCGGACAGGAAGATGCCTATGAACTGGGGCATGCTATCATCATGGAGAGTGGAATCAGTAAGGATATCTATAGTTCTAACAATCCTGAGGACTTGTCGAGGCAGGAGAACCTGGAGGAGTTCTTAGGAGGAATGCAGGATTTCGTGGAAGGTAGGAAAGAGGAGGACATGGGTGACCAGATATACCTCTCAGATTTCTTACAGGAAGTGGCGTTGCTTACCGACCTTGACAGCGATACGGGGGATGCCGATGACAAGGTGACACTGATGACGATACACAGTGCGAAGGGACTGGAGTTCCCAACAGTCTTTGTCGTCGGACTGGAGGAGAATATCTTCCCGTCACCGATGTGTACGAATAGTATGCGGGAGTTAGAGGAAGAGCGTCGTCTGCTGTATGTCGCCATCACTCGTGCGGAGAAACATTGTATTTTGACCTGTGCGCAGAACCGCTGGCGTTATGGAAGGATGGAGTATGACACCCCTTCACGTTTTATCAAAGACATAGATCCTACTCTTTTGCAGGTAGAGTCGGAGAGGGGAGGAGGATTCACCCCGTCATCTGTCGTGCGTCGTCCTGCCCCACGAGTGCAGAACCCACGTCCTGTTGCCACTCAGTTTATCGCTGACCCTAAACCCCGACTGGTTCCCGTGCGTCAGGAGACTCCCAGACCTCAGTCCGCCATTGGCAATATAGGACTCAAAGAGGGGAATGTGATAGAGCATCAGCGCTTTGGAGTAGGCACGGTCATCAAAATAGAAGGTGACGGAGAGAACACGAAAGCGACGGTAGCCTTCAAGAACGCAGGAACCAAGCAACTATTGCTGAAGTTCGCCAAATATACGATTATTCGCTAGACAATTAAAGAGCATCATCCTCCGGACGTTCCGGGAGATGATGCTTTATCTTTGGCAGGTGTTTCTTCTTTCGGAGGTAGGCAGCCTTTCGTGCCTCATACTCCTCGAAGTGTTTCTCCAGGAAATTATCCGCCATCCCTATTTCCCCTTGTTGTATATCACACTGATAGTGATGGGATCGTGCTGGTTATCAGGACCACCTACCAGACGGGAACTGGTGATCGACATCTCGTTATTCACCGCACTGATAGTTGTCGAGGTGGAGTAATAGGACGACGATGAGGTCGTTGTCGTCTGGACAGGCACTAACACCACCTTGTTCCAGTTTGGATGCTCTGCTGTGAAATTGGCTCCGCCGTTATTCTTTTTCGTATACAGGAAATTGATCAGTGCGGAGATGTTGTTGAATGTATAGGAGTTATATGAGGAACTCAGTGTAGCAAGATACGATGAAATGTTGTCTGGTTTCTTACGTTTCTCGAAGAAGGTCTCCATACTGTCTCTCTCCACCATGAGAAGGGTAGTGGGATCTTTCAGCAGTTTCTCTGCCAACTCCGTCTTATCGTTCATCTTATGGAATATGATCTTGGCAGACGTGATGGTGTCGTTCTCATGATTCTGTTTGATATCATCCACAGGGAGTGTCACCTCCGTATAGATACCCGCAGGTGTCTTCAGATAGGTCCATTCCGTCTCCTCCGCCATCTTGTCGATGAGATTCTGGTCATTGCTGATATGGGTAGTCTGCAACACCTCTTCCGTACCATAGAATAGGGTGTAGTTACTATAGGTGGTCTCGTTCATCAGGAACTTATAGTGTATGGACATGCGGGCAATGCTGATCTCCGCCATAACACCTACACCGTCTGTCGTCTTGAAATAGAAACCAGGACATACCTTCTGGGTGAAAATGTTGGAGTTCTTGAAATACTCGGGATGCTCATAATAGGTCCGCAGCACATAGGTACCGTAGTTGTTGTACACCTTTCCGCTTTTGTCGGTATAGGGCTTGTCGAGTTTGATGTTGATGGCGAGACTGCTTTGATTGGCTTTCCTGAGACTGTCGCTCTGCTGCATGTTGGTCAGGCTATATACCACATGACGCTGTAGCCCGTCATTCCTGACATATCCTTCTGCCTCCGGGTCGAAGTCGGTATAATACATCTTTCCCTCCTCCACGGGCTTGTCTAACTCGTATGCCGTAAGTTTCATGGCTGCCAGCGAGTCACCAGTAAAGCCGTTGACCAACAGCGTGATGATACATGAGTCGGCAATCACCTCATCGTCTTCCTTGTTGAGGATATTCTCCTTGGGAGGAAACAGACTGTCGACAGCATTCTCGAGTGTTGCGAACTGTGTCATGAAATCGGATGTGATATAGGCACCTGTCTCAGGGTCCTTGATGCGCCCCAAGTAACCATAGGTACTATGTGAGAGGACGGCGTCAACGGTCATAGAGTGTGTGGACACGTCGAAGGTGTCTGTCACAATCGTAAATAAGTCGACATTACTGGTGAGGGACTTACCTATTGTTGCCGTATCCTCATCACATGAAGAGATTGTAAACATCATGAAGGCTACAATCCCTGTCAATAGCAATTTTCTCATCATTGAAGTACTTGAATCTTAATGATATTATCCTTTACTTTTTACTCTTTACAGATCTCGTCATAGAATGCCTCGTATGCGGGACCAAATTCCTCACCCGGGTATGCCAAGGTTGGAATGTTGTTAGACTGGGCATATTTCAGCAAATCCTCATTCACCTCCTTATGGGCTGCGATAACACCGTCGCTATAGTCGATAGCGAGTTTGCCAAGTTCCTCGAAGTCAAAGTTGTCCTGATATTTGTCCAGCAGGTCGGCCTTCGCCTCTCTAAACTCCACGCATCTCTTGAAATTGGTGCCAAAGTCTGAGTTCAGGCTCTTGGTGAAGAGAGAGGTGACTACCTTGGTGTTGGCAAATGACGGCTCCTCGTGATATGCTGTCTTGATATAGAGAGGCACAACGGCTCCCATCCATCCCTGTACGTGGATGATGTCAGGAACCCAGCGCAACTTTTTGACGGTCTCCAGCACACCTCGGGCGAAGAAAATGGCACGCTCCCCGTTGTCAGGATAGTCAACACCTTTCTCGTCGGCTGTCATCTGACGCTTAGAGAAATAGTCGTCATTGTCGATAAAGTATACTTGGATACGTGTCTGGGCAATAGAGGCGACCTTGATGATCAGCGGATGGTCTGTGTCATCAATAATCAAGTTCATGCCAGAGAGACGGATAACCTCATGTAACTGACCACGGCGCTCGTTGATGACGCCCCATTTGGGCATAAACGTGCGAATCTCATGCCCGTTTTCTTGGATGACTTGTGGGAGTGCCTTACCCATGAGTGACAACTCGCTCTCAGGGACATAAGGTACGATCTCTTGGTTGATGAACAGAATCTTCTTTGCCATATCGGTATAATTTATCCCTGCAAAGGTACGAAAAATAATTCACAAAAGCGCAGTTTTATGCGTATTTAAGGATTTTTAGTCACGAATTTGGCATATTTTTACGATATTTTTTCCTTATTTGATAAAAATGTTGTTATTTTGCACCCGATTTTATATACAACTCGAAAAAGAAGATGAAAGTATTCGATAAGATTGTTGACCTTCAGAACCAACTTTTCGAAGATCGAAAACAAGGAAAGGAGATCGGGCTCGTTCCTACGATGGGTGCCTTGCATGAGGGGCATGCCTCACTGGTGAAACGTAGCGTGAAGGAGAATGGGATAACTGTTGTGTCGGTATTTGTCAACCCTACACAATTCAATGACAAGAATGACCTGAAAAACTATCCTCGTACGCTCGATGCCGACTGTGCGTTACTTGAGCAGTGTGGCGCAGATTACGTGCTGGCTCCTTCAGTAGAGGAGATGTATCCCACACCAGACACACGCCAGTTTGAGTATCCCCCAGTGTCTACTGTCATGGAGGGTGCTCATCGTCCTGGTCATTTCAATGGTGTTTGTCAGGTTGTCAGTCGCCTGTTCTATATCGTCAAGCCTACCCGTGCCTATTTCGGAGAGAAAGACTGGCAGCAGATCGCCGTGGTGAAGGCAATGGTGCGTCATCTGGGACTGGGTGTGCAGATTGTGGAATGTGACATCGTCCGTGACAAGGACGGACTTGCCAAGAGTTCCCGTAACACCTTGTTGTCTCCCGATGAGAGAGCGATAGCCCCTGCCATCTATAAGGCTTTAAAGAATAGTATAGAATACGCTAAGAATCATACTGTTACAGAGACCCACGATAAAATCGTAGAGCAGATTAACAGTGTGGAGGGACTGGATGTGGAGTATTTCTCTATTGTCGATGGTAACACCTTGCAGGACATCAACGACTGGGATGACTCTCCATACGTTGTCGGATGTATCACCGTCTATTGTGGCAAGACTCCCATCCGATTAATTGACCATATTAAATATAAAGAGTCATGACGATAGAGGTATTGAAGTCAAAACTCCATTGTGTCACCGTTACGGAGGCGAATCTCAATTACATGGGTAGTATCACTATCGATGAGGATTTGATGGATGCAGCCAATCTCATCGCAGGTGAGAAGGTACAGGTGCTTGACAATAATAATGGAGAGCGTTTTGAAACCTATATCATAAAAGGCGAACGGGGTAGTGGCTGCATCTGTCTGAATGGTGCGGCAGCCCGTCGGGTACAGGTTGGCGACGTGGTCATCATCATCTCCTATGCCGCTATGGATTTTGAGGAGGCAAAGACCTTTAAGCCCACCGTGGTGTTCCCTAAAGCAGGAAATAAACTCTAAATAAGAAAGGCTGCCCACATGGAGCAGCCTTTCTTGTTATTGTCTATTTTTCTTACTCAATCACTACCAGTGCGTCGTCTTCCATGACGGTCTGTCCTTGTTTGACGCATACAGCAGTAATCTTACCGGCTTTCTCTGCCTCAATATTGTTAGCCATTTTCATAGCCTCCAGTACGACGACAGTATCACCTGCCTGTACCTCGTCACCTACGTTGACGCAAATCTCCGTGATCACGCCAGGTAACGGTGCCTTGACAGCATCGCCAGAGGCAGTACTGGTGGTACTTGCATTATTAGAGTCACTGGATGTATTTGAAGAACTTGCCGTAGCCACGGGGCGTACAACCACTTTCTTCTCCTCTACGGGCTCGGGCTCCATCTCCACCTGATACTCCTCACCATTCACAGTGACGATAACGGTGTTCTCCACAATATCCGCAATGGCAACCTCGTATTTGTTGCCGTTGATAGTATATTTATATTCCTTTTTCATGATAATCTCTTTTTATGGATGTTCTGTCATAGTCTGAGCATAGCCGTTCCACTGAGTCTGTTTCTCTTTGATGGTGATGACACCTGGCTCTTTGTCGTGGACGTTGTTTCCCTTGAACTCATGGAGGGCAAGGGCTATGGCTGCATAAATTTCATTCTTCATACGCAGAGATATTTATTACATAGGAATATTACCATGCTTTTTAGCGGGCAGTGCGTCACGCTTAGTGGCAAGTTGGGCAAGGGCGCGACAGATGCGGAAACGAGTGTTGCGTGGCTCGATGACATCGTCGATATAGCCGTACTTGGCAGCCTGATAAGGATTGGCGAAGAGTTCGTTGTACTCCTCCTCCTTCTCGGCGATGAATGCCTTGACATCCTCACCAGCCTCCTTCTTTGCCTTTGCCTCCTTCGCATAGAGGACAGCGGCGGCACCGGAGGCACCCATCACGGCGATCTCCGCAGACGGCCATGCGTAGTTGAGATCGGTATGCAACTGCTTAGAGCCCATCACGATGTGCGAGCCACCGTACGACTTGCGCAGGGTGACGGTGATCTTGGGCACGGTAGCCTCTCCGTAGGCATAAAGCAACTGGGCACCATGCAGGATGACGGCATTGTACTCCTGACCAGTACCAGGCAGGAATCCTGGTACGTCAACCAGTGATACGATAGGAATATTGAAGGCGTCGCAGAATCGTACGAAGCGAGCCCCCTTGCGAGAGGCGTTCACGTCAAGCACACCAGCGTAGCATGAAGGCTGGTTAGCGACGATACCCACGCTCTGACCGTTGAAGCGGGCAAAACCCACGATGATGTTCTTGGCGAACTTAGGTTGTACCTCGAAGAACTCGCCATCGTCCGTGATAGCACCAATGACCTTGTACATATCGTATGCCTCGTTGGGGTTCTCCGGGATAATCTCGTTCAGGGAGTCCTCCAGACGGTCGATGGGGTCTGTACACTGCTTACGGGGAGCCAACTCCATATTGTTGGAGGGGATATAACTCAACAGGGTCTTCAACATCTCGACAGCCTCTTCCTCCGTCTTTGCCGTGAAGTGGGTCACGCCACTCTTGGAGGCATGCACACTGGCACCACCAAGGTGCTCCTGGTCGATGTCCTCTCCCGTAACAGTCTTCACCACCTTAGGACCGGTGAGGAACATATAGGATGTTCCCTCCATCATCAGGGTGAAGTCGGTGAGGGCAGGGGAATAAACGGCACCACCAGCGCAAGGACCAAAGATACCAGAGATCTGTGGAATCACACCAGAGGCAAGGATATTGCGCTCGAAAATCTCAGCATAGCCAGCAAGGGCATTGATACCTTCCTGGATACGGGCGCCACCTGAGTCGTTGATGCCGATGACGGGGGCTCCCATCTTCATGGCCATGTCCATCACCTTACAGATTTTCTGGCTCATCGTCTCAGATAGTGAACCGGCATGTACGGTGAAGTCCTGTGCGAAAATAAATACCAGACGACCGTCAATGGTACCACTACCTGCTACGACACCATCACCGAGGAATTGCTTCTTCTCCATGCCGAAGTTATGGCAGCGGTGCTCCTTGAACATATCATACTCCTCGAACGAGCCTTTGTCGAGCAGCATCTCAATGCGCTCACGTGCTGTATACTTGCCTTTATCGTGTTGCTTCTGGATGGCTTTCTCGCCACCGCCGAGGCGAGCCTGCTCGCGCTTCTCGATAAGTTGTTTGATTTTCTCTAATTGTTTACTCATTGTTTTATTCTTTTTCGATATTTTGACTTACTCAGGATGCTCACAAAGTTCGGTCAGGACGCCTGCCGTGGATTTCGGATGCAGGAAAGCAATATTCAGTCCCTCAGCACCCTTTCGGGGCTTCTCGTCAATCAGACGGACCCCCTTCTCACTAACCTCAGCAAGTGCGTTGGCGACACCGTCCTCTATGCAGAATGCTACGTGGTGCACACCCTTGTTGCCTTTGTCGATCCATTTCTGGATGGTGCTCTCTGGTGATGTAGGCTCCAACAGTTCCAGTTTCACCTCGCCACATTTCAGGAAGGCGGTCTTTACTTTCTGGTCCTCTACCGTCTCAACGGCATAACATTTCAGTCCCAGCACATTCTCAAAGAACGGCAGGCTCTCTTCGATACTCTGGACGGCGATGCCCAGATGCTCAATGTGTGAAATTTTCATATTGCAATAAAATTAATGTTGTATTTTACTAAGGTGCAAAGGTACAACAATTAATCGAGAATAGGGCAGGAAGAATTAATAATTAAAGATTATTAAAACTCCACGATGACTTTTCCGTTGATTTGTCTGCCAGTGAGGTAGTTGGGCACGGCATATTGCTGGTTGGTCACGTCGGTCACCCAGTAGTAACTGTTCACGTTGGAGATGCCGAAGATGTTCAGTCCATCAATGCCTAACCATACACGGGGATGGCGTAAGGATGGTTGCTGGTCGGTCTTTCCGACAGCGAGGTAACTCATACCAATATCCGCGCGTTTATAGGCGGGTGCCCGGAATTGCTGGTATTCCAGTCCTCGGTGGGGCGCACCGAAGGGCAGTCCGTCGGCGAAGGCGAGTCGCAGTGTCATCTTCCATCGCTCCGTGCCAGGGAAATAGTCGGTGAAATGCAGGTTGACACCCCATCGCTGGTCGGTAGGCATCGGGATGCTCACCCCCTTGATCTTCTGTCGGGTACTCATCAGCGAGAAGGTCAGCCACGAGTCGGTACCTGGCACGAACTCGCCATAGAGTTTCAGATCCAGTCCTGCAGCATATCCCTTGGCGAGGTTCTCGCCATAGTAAACCACCTTCATGTTCTGCACGTTATAGGGCACGAGGTCGTCCATGATCTTATAGTAAGCCTCCGCTGAGAAGCGGAAGGGGCGGTCGGCAAGTCGGAAGCGGTAGTCAAAGGCTCCCACGACATGGATGGACCGCTGGCTCTTGATATCGCTGTTCAGGGTGACAATCGTCCTGCCATTGACGGTCATCGTGTCACGCAACTCTTTATAGAACGGTGCTTGGTAATAGATACCCGTCGAGAGTCGGAAGGTGATATCCTCGTTGAAGCCGGGAATCATGGCGAGGGAGATACGTGGGGAGAGGATTGTCTCCTTGTTGTAACTCCAGTTGGCGAGCCTGATACCCATATTTAAAGTCCACAGGTTAGGCTTCTCCGCACTACCTGTCTGGAAACGGTAGGTGTCCTGTATGTAAGCCTCCAGTCGTGTTGACGACATCTTGTTCTTCGAGGCGAGCGAGTAGATCATGTCCAGTCGGTCACCCGTATGGGGGATACTGTATCCGCTGGAGTCACGCATCTCGTACTCTCGAGCGTTCTCCTCTATCTCCTCCCATTTCATGGTCAGTCCGCCCTCGATGTCATGCCGTTTCGCCTTGTGGTTGACGGTGAGTTTGATGCTCTCCACGTTCGCTGTCAGGTAGTTGCGGGCGTGTTCCATATAGGTTCCCACGCCTAAGTTCTCTGATGTCTGTGTGTCATCCAGCCAATATTGTCCTTGGATGTCGTAAGTCTCCTGCTCCTTGGTATGGAAGGCGGCAGCCTGCAACCTCACATGTGTCGTCTCTGTCGGATGGTAGGTAATGGAGGCGGTGCCGAAGAGCGTGCGGAAGATATCTTTCTCCTGTCCATCGAAATAGACCTTGAAGGATTTCACATTCTCCATGGTGCCGAAGGAGGTCTCACGGTCACTGGGCGAGAAGTTATAGTGGTTCTCGGAGATATTGCCTATCACCTCTAAGTCCCACCGCTTGTTGGGGTGCCATGTGATATAGGTCTGGTAGTCGAGGAAGTTCGGCTTGTATTCCCCCTTTGTCTCCAGCGATCCTAACAGGTATCGGTTGGTCTTGTAGCGAAGACCGTGGCTCATCGAGAAATTCTTGTTTCCATAGCCTATAAAAGCACTGGCTCCCAGAAGTGATGCCTGTAAGTTACCCTCCAGACGGGTGGGCTTACGGTACTGGATATCCAGTGCGCTCGACATCTTGTCACCGTATTTCGCCTCGAAGCCACCGGACGAGAAACCGATCTTCTCCACCATGTCACTGTTGATAACGGACAGTCCTTCCTGTTGACCACTGCGGATGAGCAGGGGACGGTACACCTCCGTACCGTTGATATAGACCGAGTTCTCGTCGAAGGAGCCTCCACGCACGTTATACTGGCTCGACAGTTCGTTATGCGTCGACACACCAGCCTGCTGCTGCACCAGTTCCTCTACGGCATTACCCGTCGTCGAGGGGTTCTGCCGCAGGTCCTTCGTGTCTAATTGCTCCGTGCCTGTCGTCTGCCTGCGCCTCTCTGTCACCACCACCTCGTCGAGTTCCTTGATGGGTGGCAGTGTGATAAGGATGCGCTGTCTTCCCTTGGGGTTGCGGAGCACACGGGTACGGGTCTGGAAACCGACCATCGAGAACTTCACCACCACCGAGTCGGCAGACTTCAGTGTCAGGGAGTATTCACCTTTCAGGTTCGCCATCGTCACTGCGCCCTGGTCCAGACAACTGACGGTGGCGAGTTCGATACCGTTGCCCTCCTCATCGCTGACGACCCCTGAGAGGGTGAACGACTGCGCATTCAGCAGCGTACTGCCCATGAGCAGCAAGAATATAGTGAGAAATAAGTTTTTCTTTTTCATCACTAATTATAACGCAAAGATTCCGGATTTATTACATCGTTACTCCCTCCACCACCAAGAGGCGATGGCGTTCACCCATCGGATGCTGATGCGGAACCAACGGAACCCCGTCACCTCCTTGCCGCCGAAACTCATGATGAAGTCACGGTAAGGGCTGCGACGGAAGGGTAGACCCACGTCCACGAAGCGGAAATGCTGCATGCCTTCCTCATGGGCGTATTTCATCGCCTTCCAGATGGTGACGGCATTGGGGTGATAGATGGCGTAACTCTTCCTGCGTGAGGCGGAGTACCACAGGTACATGTCACCATTGGAGATGACACAGGCGCAGCAACCGATCACCTTGTCACGCACCTTCGTGATGAACAGTCTGCAACGGTTGCTCTTCATCATCTCCTCGAAGAACGTGTCGTCGGGCAGGTAGCGGCGAGGCTTCAGCCAGTTATGCCGACGTAGCAGTCTCGAGAAATCCCTGAACTCGGCATGCGTCTCTACCAGTTTCGTAACGGCTCCACGTTCCTGAGCCGCCTCGATGCGCCTCATCTGTCGCTCCGTGATACGCTCCTCGGGAGTCCTGCTGTGCAGCGAGTTGTGGATATTCATCCATTTCACGTGGAAGTAGTTCATCCGCTTGAGGTCCTTGTAGCCGAACATCTTCTGCGAGAGATGGCTGAACTCGATGTATAGGCATCGGTTCTGCAGACGTTCCGTGACAGCCTCCGCCATCAGTCCGAAGAGTTGCTGCTCATTATGGTTCTCTGTCTGGTGATAGACTCCCTCACCCATCACCCTGACATTCATATATAAATAAGGTGGGAGCCACGACCTCCTGTAATAGACAATGGCAAGCAGATGAGCCACCACCTTGCCGTCGCTCTGTGTCACCACCGCCATCAGAGGTTTCTGCCGAGGCGTGCGCTCACAGAGTTCCATCAGTTCTGGACTATGGAAATAATTGCCTTCAAGAGTAGCGGGTAACTCCCAGGCATGTTCATAGATGGTGACTTTCAATTCTCTCATGTGGGGTGTAAAATTACGAAAATAAATGATAAAATCCAAATTTATTTGGAACTTTTCATGGAAATTCTTTGTATCTTTGTACACAAAATAAGAGAACACTATGCAGAAGGTTTGTATTTTCACAGGGGCACGCCCTAATTTCGTGAAGGTGGCACCCATCATCCGTGCCATCGGAAAGACGGAGGGCATTACGTACCAGTTGGTGTATGCCGGCAGGGAGGATGACCCCACCTTGGAAGACTCGTTGTTTGGCGACCTGCAGATGCCTCACCCGGATATTTTCCTGGGGGTGGACTGCGAGAACCTGAATGAGTTGACGGGTAGGGTGATGTCTGAGTTCGAGCAGTATCTGGAGCAGCATGAGACAGATACCGTCATTGTGGTCGATGACCTTGCCTCAACGATGGCGGCTGCCATCGTGACGAAGAAAAGAGGATTGCGATTAGCGCACTTAGTTGCTGGAACCCGTTCCTTCGATATCCGTATGCCCAAGGAAATCAACCGATTAGTGATTGACGGCTTAAGCGACTTACTGTTTACGGCTGGTGTCAGTTCGAACAGTATTGCTACCCGTGAGGGAGCCGAGATGCACAAGATATATATGGTGGGGAATATCCTGATGGACTCGTTGCGCTACAACCACGACCGTTGGCAGCGTCCTGCGTGTCTGGAGGGCATCGCCGACGGGCAGTACCTGGTGTTCACTATCAACCGTAAGGCTCTCCTTGCCGATCAGGAGAACTTACGAAAAATGCTCGATGTCATCGGGAAAGAGGTGGGTGGCATCCCTGTCATCGCCCCATTACGTGCGACGGTGAAAGAGGCGATTTCATCGCTCCCTGCTGGCGGTCTCACGCTCGTCGACTCTCTTCCGTATCTGGAGTTCGGCTACTTGACGGCGCATGCCAAAGGCATCATCACCGACTCAGGTAATGTCGCTGAGGAGGCGACCTTCCATCACGTGCCATGTATCACCCTAAACAGTTATACAGAGCATATCGAGACGGTGAAACAAGGTACCAACGAACTGGTTGGCGAGGATGCGGAGCAGTTGCGCACCGCCTTGCACCGACTGGTGGCAGGGGAGTGGGGGAGCGGTTCATTGCCCGACCGCTGGGACGGTCGCTCGGCAGAGCGTATCGTGCAGATCCTGTTAGGCTAATACTATCCTCAATTTTAGGTATTTATATGGAAACTGTTGAGAATATGGAGAATATTTCCTACCTTTGTACCCAATAAAATCTGACTGACGATGAATTTATCTGAACTGAAAACAGGTGAGCATGGTGTCATTGTGAAGGTGCAAGGACATGGCGGCTTCCGTAAACGAATCATTGAGATGGGCTTCATCAGGGGCAAGGAGGTAGAGGTACTGCTGAACGCACCCCTGCAGGACCCCGTGAAATACAAGGTGATGGGCTATGAGGTCAGTCTGCGCCGTCAGGAGGCGGAGATGATTGAGGTGATCTCCAAGGAACATGGGTACGAGGAGAAACCACGAAGTTCGTCGCAAAGGGAGGAGATAACTCCCGAGAACCACCCTGACGACTATCTGCAGCACATGGCGTTGCGGGAGCACCGTACGCTGAACGTGGCACTGGTGGGCAACCCTAACTGCGGAAAGACCTCCCTCTTCAACTTTGCCTCGGGAGCCCACGGTCATGTGGGCAACTACTCGGGAGTGACGGTGGATGCCTCGGAGGCGCATGCCCACTATTTCGGCTATGAGTTCAACCTCACCGACCTGCCTGGCACGTACTCCCTGTCGTGTTACTCGCCAGAGGAACTGTATGTGCGGAAACATCTCACGGAGCAGACCCCCGATGTCATCATCAATGTCATCGACTCGTCGAATATCGAGCGTAACCTCTACCTGACGACGCAGTTGTTAGACATGGACCTGCCGATGGTATGCGCCCTGAATATGTTTGACGAGTTTGAGCGTCGTGGTGACTCCGCCGACCTGCAAGTACTGTCGACACTCTTCGGTACTCCGATGGTGCCTACCTCGTTTAAGAGTGGCATGGGTGTGGAGCAATTGTTTAGGACCGCCATTGGGGTGTATGAAGGCGCTAACACGACGGCACGTCATATCCACATCAACTACGGACATGAGATAGAGGACGGCATCCGTCATATCCAGCAGTTCCTGAAACCTGACCCTACCATTCATCCCCGATATTCCACCCGTTATGTCGCCCTGAAACTCTTAGAGCATGACACGGATATCGAGAACTTCGTGCGGGAGAAAGCAGGAGAGCGCAGTAAGGCAATCCTTGTGGAGCGTGACAAGGCTGCAGCCCGTGTCTATGAGGAGACGCTGACCGACTCGGAGACGGCAATTATGGATGCGAAATACGGATTTATTAACGGTGCGCTGACCGAGGCGGAGTTCAAGACGGGTGACAAGCAGGACACCTACCGTGCCACCCATCTGATAGATAATATCCTCTCGAACAAATATCTGGGATTCCCTATCTTCTTCGCCATCCTCTTCTTGATGTTCCAGACGACCTTCGTACTTGGACAGTATCCGATGGACTGGATAGACATGGGTGTGGAGTGGCTCGGTGACTTCGTGAGTAGCAGGATGCCTGACGGACCGTTGCGCTCCATGCTGGTAGACGGTATTATTGGCGGTGTGGGTGCCGTCATCGTCTTCCTGCCCCAGATTCTGATACTCTATTTCTTCATCTCCCTGATGGAGGACTCGGGCTATATGGCTCGTGCCGCCTTTATCATGGATAAGATGATGCATGGCATGGGACTGCACGGTAAGTCGTTCATCCCTTTGGTGATGGGTTTCGGTTGTAACGTGCCTGCCATCATGGCGACCCGTACGATAGAGAGCCGTCGCTCCCGCCTGATCACCATGCTGATACTGCCCTTTATGTCGTGCTCGGCACGTCTGCCTATCTATATCATGATTATCGGCACTTTCTTCGCCGCTGAGTACCAGTCGTGGATCATGCTGTCGCTCTATGCCATCGGTATCCTGATGGCGGTGATTGTCAGCAAACTCTTCTCCACCGTGGTCATCAAGGGCGAGGACACTCCCTTCGTGATGGAACTGCCTCCCTATCGATGGCCTACGGCAAAGGCAATAGGAAGGCATACGTGGGAGAAAGGTAAGGAGTACCTGAAGAAGATGGGAGGCATCATCCTCGTGGCAAGTATCATCGTATGGGCGTTGGGCTACTTCGGTACGATGGGTGTGGCACCCTCGATGGACCAGTCGTATATCGGACGGATGGGGCAGTTGGTGGCTCCGCTGTTCTCGCCACAGGGCTTTACTTGGCAGTTGGACGTGTCGCTCATCGCTGGTGTGGGGGCTAAGGAGATCGTTGCCTCGACTATCGGTGTGCTGGGTGGATTGGAGGGCATCACACCGTTGGTGGCTTACTGTTACCTGCTCTTCGTGCTGCTCTACTTCCCTTGTATCGCCACTATCACCGCCATCAAGCATGAGACGGGGTCGTGGAAATGGGCGCTCTTCGCAGCCTGCTATACGACGGTACTCGCCTGGGTGGTCAGTGCGGCAGTATACCAGATAGGCAGTCTGTTTTGAAAAAACTCCCCGTCTCTCACGTTGTGTAGGTGCCATCCTTTGCAGTTGTAAGTCCCTATGTATTCGATGTGAAGTGCCGTTGTAATCAATCGTTGGAAGCATCCTAATCGGTTGCCGACTCCAGTCAACCGATCGTTCGACTCTATGTCAACCGATTGTTTGACTCCAAGTCAACCTGTTGTCGTTAATTGACGCCTTCCATCACGTGTAGTAAGTAAGCCTCCACCGCAAGATTAATATTCACTCATGGTGATAGGGCTCGCCTTTGATAATGGTACAGGCACGATAGACCTGTTCGGTAAAGGTGAGGCGAATCATCTGATGACTGAACGTCATCTTCGATAGACTGAGTTGCTCGTTGGCTCTGGCATAGATGTCTTTGGAAAAGCCGTAAGGACCGCCAATGACAAAGACGAGGCGACGCGCCGTGTTGCGCTTCTGCTCCAGCCAACGGGCGAATTCCACGCTACGGTATTCCTTGCCATGCTCGTCGAGGAGGACGACGGTATCGGACGGCTGTAACTGTTTGAGAATCAATTCGCCTTCCGCCTGCTTCTGCTGCTCCTCCGTCAGGCTCTTCGTATTTTTGAGTTCAGGAATGGTCACCGTCTCGAAAGGCATATAATGGTTGATGCGCTCCACATAGTCATTAATGCCCGCAACGAAATGCTTATTGACGGTTTTACCGACTTGTATCAGCAGTGTCTTCATAGTCAGCAAGACGCTTGGGATTCATAGGGAACCATCCCTTTTGTACACGTTTCTTCTGGGAGAAGAGTTCACCGATGCCCCAAAGGGCGGAAGCACCGAAGACTCCGATGATGGCGGAAAGTATGGTGTTCTCAATGAATAAGGCGGAGATGATACATACGAGTCCGATGATGAGATAGATGATCCATGGACGGGTGCCCCAGTGGTATTCCGTCTTGATGACGATAGGATGCCATATACCAATGGTCACGAAGGTGCTGATGGCAATGATAATACCTGTGAAATACATATCTTAGTAATCTTTTATCTTGTAGAATGGAAACCCTCCAGATTCTCATAACGACGTACCATCATGCGCTTATAGATGTTGCGCATCCAATACGGGGTGGCAAGGGTGAAGGCAAGTCCGATGACGATCATCACGCTGAAGGCAACGGTATCACTGAAAAGAGCCTGAAGTATCAGGACGAGGGTGACGGGTACGAAGAACACGATGAGTTCAATGATCAGTTGGAGTTTGTTCTCAAACTGGTTCTTTCCCGTAATTTTATCATTTAAAGGCAATGTCTGCTTGTTGTAAATCGCAAGTTGGAAGAGCAGACAATACTCTGGTCCTATGGTGATTAGCAGATAGGCAAGTACCATCAACAAGGAGAACTTGCCGGAGATGATAGGGGGCAGGAGCAATAGGAACGGCAGTAGGACAATAGCGCAGTAGAAATAGTACTTGGCACGAAGCAGTGTCAGGATATTCTCCTCATGAACCATCAACAGGTCGATATAGTTCCCCTCGGGTCCCATCACCTTAGTTAGATTGACAGCACCGAAGAATACAAAGCAGTAGAGACACCACGTGTTACGGGCGAAGCCACTGGTATAGGCATCGGTATAGGCTATCATCAGGGACAGCATTGTGATGATGACAACACCCTGGATGAAGCGGGTACGGATCGCCTTGTTGCGCATCGTGCTCTTAATCTCCAACTTCAGATACTCGCCGATCTGTCCGAAACGGTTGAGTGCCGAGAACTCTGACACGTGCTTCATCTTCGTCTTCTCATGCTTGGATATCTCATCATAGATGAGGTGCATCTGCAACTGGCGGTTGACGATGAAAAGGACGATGAAGAGCACCAAGAAGAGGAGGAGTCCTATCCATGAGAATCCCCATTCTCCGATGAAATCGAACAGGTTGTCAAGGAACTTATCTGCTGCTTTGTTGGAGAGGAAGAATACGGGAGCGATAAAAGAGCCGTAAAAGGCAATAGGCAATGCCCACCAGAACATGCTCCTGTTGACCAATGTGCGCACCAGCAGGTACCACTGGCTGTTGACCAGTATCATCAGGTGCAGCATCAGCAACATGCCCAGTCCCGCCCATAGCGACATGTTGCCGCAGACACAGATAAAGGTATAGGGCAGGAATAGTGACATCCAGATGAGATTACTGCTGTCAAACAACTGCGACACGAGGAAGCAGTCGACAGCCGCATATTTGCTGACAGGCATCAGCAGATAGGGCTTGACAAGCATGACGGGTGTCTGCTGCGCCATGAAACGACCAAAAAAGTCAAGGATCAGCAGGAAGGGCAGGACGAAGAAGATGACCTGCTGCTCGTCCTCTGTGGCGGCGACCCATCCGAGGAAGGTGCCGATGGCGACAAAATACAACACAAAGAAGCCCAGACCGAGGTAGGCAAAGAACTTGCCGTACTGGTTGGCCTCAAACATGACGTTACGCTCGTCACTAAGTTTCTTGTGCTTCCGAAGTAAACGGAACAGTTGAATCTTATTCATTTATCTCAGGTCGATGATTTCTGCTTGAGGATATTGCTTGGGATTGAAGCGGAACATGCCGTCGGAGAGACTCGCTGTCTTGAAGCCCGATACCTTGATGGTGGTCCATTTCTTGTTCTGGAGCATCTTGATCTGGGAGGGAACATAGGTCTTCTGACTGATGGTAATGACCATCTCCTGAATACCCTTGCCCTTCCCCTTGAGGGTGACAATGAAGTTCTGACCGCTTTTCACCATCGTGGCGGTATATCCCTGCTTGTACATATAGATGAAGTTATAGGGATTGATTGCCTGCAGGTCGGTTTGGGTAGGGGTGTTGACATTCACCTCGTCGTTCTGCTTGACATACGTCCACTGTGTCTTGCCGTCAAACCATACTGTCGCCTCTTGGGTGTTGGCATGGAACTTACGTCCTTTGATGGCAATGGTGCCACTGGTGTTGCCATACTGCTGTGAGGTGATGGTAAACGATGCCTGCACACCATTCTTGTGGGAAATGATGCCTGCTGTCTTGTCAAGTACCGCTTTCGCGTCCTGTCCGTATGATGCCACAGCAATGAGCAGCATCATAAGGGTTATCCTTATCTTCTCCATTGACTTAGTAAATTCTCTAAACTGTTCTCATCCTGAATCAATACCTCACGGGGCTTTGAGCCATGGGCGGCACCTACCACGCCAGCCTTCTCCAACTGGTCCATCAGACGACCGGCACGGTTGTAGCCGATGGCAAACTTACGCTGTATCAGACTGGTCGAGCCACTCTGGTTGATAACAATCAGACGGGCGGCATCTTCAAACATCGGGTCGAGGTGCTGCATGTCCACATCGGCAGCCTCGCCCATATCATCGTCGGGCATGTCGGGCTCTGGCAACTCAAAGGCACTGATGTAGCCCTGCTGTTGGGCGATGTACTGGTTGATGCGCTCCACCTCGGGCGTGTCGACGAAGGCGCATTGTACACGGACGGGCTCACCGCCATTGAGGTACAGCATGTCACCACGACCGATCAGTTGCTGGGCGCCGGGACGGTCGAGGATGGTGCGGGAGTCGATCATGGCACCTACACGGAAGGCGACACGACCTGGGAAGTTAGCCTTGATAGTACCAGTGATAATATTCGTCGTAGGTCGCTGCGTGGCAATAATCATGTGAATACCGACGGCACGTGCCAACTGGGCAATACGGGCGATGGGAAGTTCCACCTCCTTGCCAGCCGTCATGATCAGGTCTCCGAACTCGTCGATGACCACTACAATATAGGGCATGAAACGATGTCCCTTCTCAGGATTCAATTGCCGGTCAATGAATTTCTTATTGTATTCCTTGATATTACGTGCCTGGGCAATCTTCAGCAGGTCGTAACGGGTGTCCATCTCCTTACAGAGGGAGTTCAGCGTACGCACCACTTTCGTCACGTCGGTGATGATAGGCTCTGCCTCGTCGTCGGGTATCTTGGCGAGGAAATGTTTCTCGATAGAGGAGTAGACACTGAACTCCACCTTCTTCGGGTCGACGAGAACGATCTTCAACTCAGCAGGGTGCTTCTTATATAATAAAGAGGTGATGATGGCATTCAGTCCCACGGACTTACCTTGGCCAGTGGCACCAGCCACGAGGAGGTGGGGCACCTTGGCGAGGTCGAACATGAAGACCTCGTTGGTGATGGTCTTACCGACAGCGCAGGGCAGGTCCATCGTCGTTTCCTGGAACTTCTTCGAGTTCAGAATAGATTCCATCGAGACAATACTGGGCTTCGCATTCGGAACCTCAATACCTATCGTACCCTTGCCAGGGATAGGAGCGATAATACGGATGCCCAAGGCGGAAAGACTTAGAGCGATATCGTCTTCCAAGTTACGGATTTTAGAGATACGAACGCCAGGAGCAGGGGTGATCTCGTAAAGGGTGATGGTGGGACCTACGGTAGCCTTGATGGAGGATATCTCCACACCGAAGTTACGCAGCACGTCGACAATACGGTTCTTGTTGGTAGTCTGTTCCGCCATGTCGATATAAGGCTTGCCGTCATCATCGTATTTCTTCAGCAGGTCGAGAGTCGGGTAGTGGTAGTTCTCCAAGTCACGCTTAGGATCGTAGGGAGTGGTGATATCACCATATTCACCTACGAGGTCTTTGCCACTTGCCGTCTCTTCCTTCTCTCCCGTCTCAATCTCCAATTCCACTTCATCGTTTGTCGTCGTGGAATTGATGGGAGTAATGGGGGCAATAGGAGTCATAGGCTCAGTGGGGGCATCTGTCTCGAATTCCACGGTTTGCTCTTGCGGGTCATCGAAAACGGGAGGGTCTTCTATGGTCTCAATCCCCTGCTTGTCGTCTGTGTCTCCCTTGCCGATATTAATCTCCATCGGTATCTTTTTCAGATAGCGCAAAGGATTGAATATCTTACGGATAATGATGATAGTCTCCGCACTCAGATAAACGAGGAAGGCAATGGCGCAGATTGCCAATAAGAATGTTAGCCCGGGTGCTCCAAACAATCCCTCTAAAATGTCACAAATGGCTAAGCCATGGTCACCACCGGGGTTGAAATGGGCATCGGTAAAGAAAGGGGTGAGGAATTTCGCAAATGTCACGGATGTCCATATCATCACGATGGCAAGTCCCATAAACCATTTCAGCAAGTTGACCTTGTATGCTCTCATCAGATTGACGGAGAGCAGTAAGATGAAAATAGGTATCAAGAAGGCAGGCAGTCCGAAACACCGCTTGATGAAAAACCATGCACTATAGGCTCCCAATGAGCCACATGCGTTCTGGAACTCTCCGTTCTGGTTCAGTACCTCACCGTCTTTCGGTGCCTCTATCATACTCTGGTCTGCTGCTCCTGTCGTGAAATAGGAGATGAAAGCCCAGATGAGATAACCTGCCACAAACAGCAACAGGAATCCGAGGAAGAAATTCAGTCGCTCATTGTGGAATATCTTATCAAAACCAATTGCCTCCTTGAAGGATGAGACAGTGTTCGTCTTCTTTTTCTTTGCCATAAGATTATAAATAATGTGCAAAAGTAAATGAAAAATCTCAGAAATCGCCATAAAATCGTCTTTTTTTTGTATTTTTGCACCTTGAAAACAAAAGTTTGATGAAAAAGATACTATATAGCAAGTACGACAAGACGAAAATAAGCACATTGCCAAGAGTGGTTTTCGGGGGACGGATCGTGGTGGTCGTCAGTGCGGCGGAGGCAGAGAAAGCGGTGGACTACCTGTTGAGTCAGCCAATCCTTGGTGTTGATACCGAGACACGTCCTTCATTCAAAAAGGGACATGTCAACCAAGTCGCCCTCTTGCAGGTGTCCAGCCATGAGGTCTGTTTTCTGTTTCGGCTGAACTTGATTGGTATGACGGAAGCGGTAAAGCGACTGTTGGAAGACACGACAGTACCCAAGATAGGGCTCTCCCTGCATGACGATCTGATGATGCTGGCTAAGCGGGGGGATTTCCAGCGTGGCTATTTCATCGATTTGCAGGATAAGGTGAAAGAGATAGGAGTGGAGGATATGAGTCTGCAGAAACTCTTTGCCAATTTCTTCGGACAGCGGATCAGTAAGCGCGACCGTCTCTCTAACTGGGAGATGGATGTCCTGAAAGACAAGCAGAAAATCTATGCCGCGACAGACGCATGGACCTGTATCCTCCTCTATGAGGAACTGTTGCGACTGGAGCAGACGGGTGATTATGAACTGATAAAAGTAGAGACGGATGTACAAACAGATACAGTTACGGAAGGGTAAGGATGAGAGTCTAAGACGATTTCATCCTTGGGTGTTCTCTGGGGCTATCCTGCAAATGGAAGAGGGCATTGAGGAGGGCGACTTGGTGCGTGTGGTCACTATTGATGGCACATTCATTGCCGTAGGACATTACCAACAAGGCTCTATCGCTGTCCGTGTGTTGTCATTCTCCGACGTGGAGATTGATGCGGAGTTCTGGCATTCCCGCTTGTCGTCAGCCCTCCAAATGCGTCTCTCCATCGGTATTGCCGACAATCCAGACAATAACACTTACCGACTGGTGCACGGGGAAGGGGATAACCTCCCAGGACTGATTATCGATGTCTATGGTGACACAGCCGTGATGCAAGCCCATTCCATCGGTATACACCTGATGCGTAAACAGATAGCCGACGCACTTGTTACTGTGATGGAATCGCGAATCCATCATATCTATTATAAGAGCGAGACGACGCTACCTTTCATGTCAAAAGAGGACATGAACGGTTTCCTATACGGGAGCAGTGATGACAATATCGCTTTGGAGAACGGTTTGAAGTTCCGTGTAGACTGGTTGAGGGGGCAGAAGACGGGCTTCTTTGTCGACCAAAAGGAGAATCGCTCGTTATTGGAGCGTTATGCGAGAGGCAAACGGGTTCTCAACATGTTCTGCTATACGGGAGGCTTCTCTTTCTACGCCATGCGAGGCGGGGCGGAACTGGTGCATTCCGTCGATAGTTCCGAGAAAGCGATAGCACTGACCAAAGAGAATGTGGCTCTGAACTTTCCTGGCGATTCCCGTCATGAGGCCTACTGTGAGGATGCGTTCAGGTATTTGGAGAAGGCGGGTTCTGATTACAACCTTATTATCCTCGATCCACCAGCCTTTGCCAAGCACCGTGCTGCTCTGCATAATGCCCTGAAGGGGTATACACGTTTGAACCAGAAGGCTTTCGAGAAGATAGAGAAAGGTGGTGTCCTTTTCACCTTCTCCTGCTCTCAGGTAGTGACGAAAGACCATTTCCGCAATGCGGTATTCACTGCAGCGGCACTTGCTAAAAGGAAGGTGCGCATTCTCCATCAACTGCACCAACCTGCCGATCATCCCATTAATATCTATCATCCTGAGGGCGAATATCTGAAGGGACTGGTGCTCTATGTTGAGTAAAGTAAAGAAATATATTCAAGAACACAAACTACTTGATGACAGTAAGTTATACATTGTTGCGTTAAGTGGTGGGGCAGATAGTGTATCTTTGTTGTTGTTACTCGATGAAATTGGTTATCAAATCCATGCGGCACATTGTAATTTCCACCTTCGGGGAGTCGAGTCGGATAGGGATGAGCAGTTTTGTGAGACCCTCTGTCAACAAAAAAACATCCCATTTCATCGCATCCATTTTGATACCTTCACGTATGCGAAAACCCATAAGGTTAGCGTTGAAATGGCGGCACGTGAACTCAGATACCGCTATTTTGAACAGTTGCGAAAGGATATAAAAGCCAGTGGCGTATGCGTGGCGCATCATCGGGACGACTTGGTGGAGACGGTTCTGCTGAATATGGTGCGGGGTACTGGACTGCGTGGGCTTTGCGGCATCCAGCCTCGTAACGGCAATGTCCTGCGTCCGCTGCTGTGCGTCTCCAAACAGGATGTCCTTGCCTATCTGGATGAGAAAGAGCAGTCTTATGTGACTGATAGTACGAATCTGGAAGATGAGGTACAGCGTAATAAGGTACGTTTGAATGTGCTCCCCTTATTACAGAGCATCAATCCAGCCTTTTCTGTGAATATTGAGAAGATGGTTTCACACTTGACAGAAGCACAGAAGGTATTAGATGCCGTTGCATCTCCTTTTAAAGATAATAACCAAGTATATTTCAGCGAATTAGATAAATACGGTTCAAGGGAATATATCTTGTTTGAGTGGCTTAAAAACTATGGTTTTAATGGTAGTCAGGTAAAGCAAATCCTCACTGCGGATACGGGGCGGCTTTTCACTTCCTCATTGGGTTATGATCTGTTGGTAGACCGTGATAGTTATATTGTAGCGTCCTCGTTGAAACCACTACGTTCTTTGCGTATACCAGAGGTAGGGACTTATGTGCTGGACGAAGATACGAGAATCACTGTCCGAAAAGAGGCAGTCTCCGTGTCTAAAGACCCGAAGGTCGCCACTCTTGACGCAGAGAAAGTGGTGTTCCCATTGACCGTCAGACGGGTGGAGAAAGGTGACTGGATGGTGCCGTATGGGATGGAAGGACGTAAACTTTTAAGTGACTTGATGACTGACCGTAAGATGTCACTTTTCGAGAAACGTCGTCAACTTGTCGTTACTGATGCTGATAACCAGATTGTCTGGTTAGTTGGTATCCGTACCGACCATCGTTATCGTGTGTCAGACTCCACTACTGAGGTGCTGTCTGTTTCCGTGGCAGTAGCCTGACGTTTGATATAGGGTGTTGCCTCCCTTCATATTCTTTCGTTAATATACTCAAAAGAAATTTGTAATTTCATTTTTTTTATGTACCTTTGCGCATTAAATTAAGAAAAGGTAAAAAATAGATACAATTTATGGGAAAGAGATTCGCCGAGCATAACGGCTTGAACTTGACGCAGGTGAACAATGATATCCTGCAGATGTGGAAGGAGAACAATGTGTTCCTCCGCTCTATTGACGAGCGTGAGGGATGTCCTCAGTTTGTGTTTTTTGAGGGACCTCCCTCAGCAAATGGACACCCAGGTATCCACCATGTATTGGCACGTTCTATCAAAGACACCTTCAATCGCTATAAGACGATGAAAGGTTATCAAGTGTACCGCAAGGCAGGTTGGGACACCCACGGACTGCCTGTGGAGTTAGGCGTGGAGAAAGAGTTGGGTATCACGAAAGCGGATATCGACAACAAGGAGAGTGAGCGTTATATCTCTACGGAGGATTATAATCGCAAGTGTCGTGAGAATGTGATGATGTACACTGCTGAGTGGCGGGAACTGACGGAGAAAATGGGTTATTTCGTAGACCTCGATCATCCGTATATCACATACGACAATAAGTATATCGAGACTTTGTGGTGGTTGTTGAAACAGTTCTACCAGAAAGGACTCCTCTATAAGGGCTATACCATTCAGCCCTATTCGCCCGCAGCAGGAACAGGACTGTCTTCCCACGAGTTGAACCAGCCAGGTTGCTATCGTGATGTGAAGGACACCACCTGTACGGCGCAGTTCAAGATGAAGAACCCTAAGCCCGAGATGGCAGAGTGGGGAACCCCCTATTTCCTCGCTTGGACGACCACCCCTTGGACCCTTGCCGCTAACTCGGCACTCTGTGTTGGTCCGAAGATTGATTATGTCGCTGTGCAGACCTATAATCCCTATACCGCAGACAAGGTGACACTGGTTCTTGCCGAGGCTCGTCTGAATGCATACTTGCCCGCTGAGGGTGTTATCACCGACGGTGGTGAGTTGCCCGAATACAAGAAAGGTGAGAAACAGATTCCCTACCGCATCGTTGCCCGTTACAAAGGAACAGACCTTGTCGGCATGGAGTATGAGCAGTTGATGCCAGCCATCAAACCGATGGGTGACGCTTTCCGTGTGATTCCTGGTGACTATGTGACGACAGAGGATGGTGCCGGTATCGTGCATATCGCTCCTAACTTTGGTGCTGATGATGCTTTTGTGGCAAAGAAGGCAGGTATCTGTCCTATCGTCCTGATTGACAAGAAAGGCGCAGAGCGTCCTGTCGTCGACCTGCAAGGAAAATACTATCTTGTGGAGGATCTCGATGCCGATTTCGTGAAAAACTACGTGAATGTCGAGGAGTGGAATAAGTTCGCTGGACGTTATGTGAAGAACGCCTATGACGACACACTGACCGACAAGGATGAGACGCTGGATATCTCCATTTGTATGGACCTCAAGGCACAGAACAAGGTATTTAAGATAGAGAAGCATGTGCATAACTATCCGCATTGCTGGCGTACCGACAAACCTGTGCTCTACTATCCCTTGGACTCATGGTTTATCAAGTCGTCGGCTTGTAAAGAGCGCATGAGTGAACTCAACAAGACAATCAACTGGCAACCAGAGTCTACGGGTACAGGACGTTTCGGCAACTGGCTCGACAACCTGAATGACTGGAACCTCAGCCGTAGCCGTTTCTGGGGTACACCTCTTCCCATCTGGCGCTCAGAGGACGGAGAGGAAATATGCGTTGGCTCCGTAGAGGAACTCTATAACGAGATAGAGAAGGCTGTAAAGGCTGGTGTTATGCCATCTAATCCCTTAAAGGATAAAGGCTTTGTGCCTGGTGATATGAGTCAGGAAAACTATGACAAGATAGATCTCCATCGTCCTTATGTGGATTATATCGTCCTTGTCAGCGAGAGCGGTAAGCCGATGAAGCGTGAGAGTGACCTGATTGATGTATGGTTTGACTCAGGTTCCATGCCATATGCGCAGATTCACTATCCTTTTGAGAACCGTGATGCTATCGATAAGAACAAGGCGTTCCCCGCAGACTTTATCAATGAGGGTGTCGACCAGACTCGTGGCTGGTTCTTTACCCTGCATGCTATCGCTACGATGATTTTTGACTCTGTAGCGTTTAAGAACGTGATATCCTCTGGACTGGTGCTCGATGCGAAAGGTAATAAGATGTCGAAGCACGTGGGTAATGTCGTCAACCCGTTTGAGATGATAGAGAAATACGGCTCTGACGCTGTGCGTCTCTATATGATGACTAACTCCGAGCCATGGGATAACCTGAAGTTCGACCCAGAGGGTGTGGACGAGATACGTCGTAAGTTCTTCGGGACACTCTATAACACCTATTCTTTCTTTGCCCTTTATGCGAATGTGGATGGCTTTGTTCCGTCTGCTGCTGTGCCACAGCAACAGACAGAACGACCAGAGATTGATCATTGGATTCTCTCCTCCCTCAATACTTTGATAAAAAAGGTGACGGCAGAATTGGATAACTACGACCCGACCCGTGCTGGCAGACTCATTGACACCTTCGTCAATGATGACCTGTCGAACTGGTACGTCCGTTTGAACCGTAAACGTTTCTGGGGTAAGGAGATGAGTGATGACAAGCGTTCCGCTTATGAGACACTCTATACCTGTCTGTTGACTATCTCCAAACTCCTGGCACCATTTGCTCCGTTCTATGCCGACCAGTTGTATCGTGACCTCGGTGGAGAGAAAGACAGTGTACATCTGGATACGTTCCCCGTAGCAGACGAGTCACTGATTGACGCCGACTTGGAGGCTCGTATGGAGATGGCGCAGAAGATCACCTCAATGGTACTTGCCCTGCGTCGTAAGGTGAATATCAAGGTGCGCCAGCCACTGCAGAGTATCATGGTTCCTGCTACAGAAGAGCAGAAACGTCATATCGAGGCTGTCAAGGACCTGATTATGAACGAGGTGAATGTGAAGGAACTGAAGTTCGTGGAGGGAGCCGGTATCCTGGTGAAGAAAGTGAAGTGTAACTTCCGCACGATGGGTAAGAAGTTCGGTAAGATGATGAAGGCTGTCGCTGCCGCAGTGGATGCCCTGAGTCAGGAGCAGATCGCCGAGTTGGAGGCTAACGGACGCATTCATCTGGGGGCGCTGGAGAGTATTGACAATCTGGAGATACTCGCTGAGGATGTCGAGATTATCAGCGAGGATATTCCTGGCTGGCTCGTCTCCAACGAGGGTAGTCTGACTGTCGCTTTGGAGGTGGAACTGACTGAGGAACTGAAGCAGGAAGGTATGGCACGTGAGATTATCAACCGTGTGCAGAACCTCCGTAAGGACGGTGGTCTTGAGATAACCGACCGTATCCATATTACCATTGCGCCCCATGCCGAGATACAGAAGGCAGTGGAAGGCTTCGGTGACTATATCCGGACGCAGGTGCTTGCTGATGATATCACGATAGCACCTAACGAGGGTGTAGAAGTGGAGTTTGATGACTTTAAACTGAATATTCAAATAACTAAATCTTAAGTATTATGGCTGAGAAAACACGCTATTCCGACGAGGAACTCGAGGAGTTCCGCCAGATTATTAATGAGAAACTGGCACTCGCTAAGCGCGACTATGACCAGATGATGAATGTGTTGATGAATAAGGACTCTAATGATGTGGACGACACCTCTCCTACGTATAAGGCGCTGGAGGAGGGTAGTGCGACCCAGTCGAAGGAGGAGTTGATTCAGATGGCATCCCGTCAGCAGAAATTCATTCAGGGATTGAAGGCTGCCTTGGTGCGTATCGAGAACAAGACCTATGGCATCGACCGTATCACGGGCAAACTGATTCCAAAAGAGCGTCTGCGCGCCGTTCCCCATGCGACTTTGAGCGTGGAGTCAAAGATGGCTGGCAAGAAATAAATGAAGGAAAGAAGCATCGCAAAACGCGGCTGGCTTGCCATTGCTATTGTGATGGCAATTCTTGCTATTGACCAGATTATCAAGATCTGGGTGAAGACGAATATGACTCTTCATGAGCAGATTGAGATACTCTCTTGGTTTAAGATCGTGTTCATCGAGAACAACGGGATGGCTTATGGCATGGAACTGGGCAGTAAACTGGTTCTCTCCCTTTTCAGAATTGTCGCTATCGGTATCCTGGGTTGGTATATTGCCAAACAGGTAAGACAGAAAGCACGTTGGGGATATATCGTCTGTCTGTCCATGGTACTTGCTGGTGCGGCAGGTAATATCTTCGACTCCATGTTCTACGGTCTTGTCTTCAATGCCTCCTCAGAGTTCTACACCTCTTATTTCGTACCCTTCGGCACTGGTTATGCGCCGTTCCTGATGGGTAAGGTGGTGGATATGTTCTATTTCCCGCTCATTGTCACGACATGGCCCGATTGGGTGCCGATGGTAGGTGGTAACACTTTTGTGTTCTTCAGCCCGGTATTCAATTTCGCCGACTCCGCTATCTCAGTGGGCGTCGTCCTCCTCTTGTTGTTCTATCGGAAAGAGATAGGCGAGATATCGATGAAGAAAGAAACGGAAAAGGTGTCGAATGAAGAATAGCCTCACTATCGTCCTCCTCATGATAGCAATGATAGGCTGCAAGCCTACAGTGCCGTCAGAGTATATCCAGCCGGGTGACTTGGAGGATATCCTCTATGACTATCATGTGGTAAGGGCGATGGCTGATGAGGACCGTTCCAGGAGCAGGGAGGAGAACGACTATAACAAGAATGCCTATTTCCTTGCTGTCCTGAGGAAATATCATGTCACGGAGGCGGAGTTTGACTCCTCTTTGGTGTACTACTATTCCCATGCCGACCGTTTGAAGAATATCTATGAGAACGTGATGGAACGCCTGAATGATGATGCCAAGGCATTGGGCGCCTCTGTGGGTGACATCAACAAGTATTCCACCTATAGTGCGACGGGTGATACGGCAAATGTATGGCAGAACGAGACGGATCTGCTGCTGACGCCACAGCCCACTAGCAACCGGTACGATATCTATGTAAAGGCGGACACCTCTTATTATAAGGGCGACACGTTCATGTTCCAGTTCATGTCCGACTTCGTCTATCAAAGTGGTTCGAGAGATGCAGTCGTATGTCTCATCGCCAAATATGAGGGTGACAGCATTACCCAGACTATCAGTCATGTCTCCATGACGGGACAGTCACAGGTCCGTATTCCCCAGAATCGGGAAGGCAGGTTGCAGGAACTTCGAGGCTTTATCTATCTGAATAACAACGAGCATGGCAATGAGGTCAGGAAGATGTTATTCATCAGCCAGATACAACTGATACGCTTCCATCAAAAAGAGAAAAAAGATGAACCAAGACCCAATGAGGAGAATAAGGCGGATAGCCTGCCCGGAGTTACTGACAGTCCAAGGAGCGGTGTTGACACGACACGTCGTGGAACTCTTCAACGGGATAGTGGTAGGATATTATCCCCTGACAGAAGAACTCCCTTTCACCGAGTGGACAAACAACCGCTTAAGCCTAAGGGAGGATGAGCAAGGGGCGGTGACGCTTTGGAATGATGATAAACCTATTATATAGCGAATGATGAATCTGAAAGTACGTTTAGCCGTCATGAACTTCCTGCAGTTCGCGGTATGGGGAGCATATCTGACCTGCATGGGTATCTATCTCACCAAGATAGGGATGGGTAGCCATATCGGCTCCTTCTTCGCCATGCAGGGTTTTGTCTCTATCTTCATGCCTGCGCTGATAGGTATCATCGCCGACCGTTGGATACCAGCCCAGCGTCTGTTTGGCTATTGTCATTTGTTGGCGGGTATCTTCATGCTGATGGCTGGCTGGTATGGTTATCAGCAGGGCAACGAAGCCCAATTCCCGGTATTGTTCACTTTCTTCTCCTTAAGTATCGCTTTCTATATGCCGTCACTCGCCTTGTCATACTCCGTGGCTTATGGTATAATGGCAAGGGCAGGGATGGATACGGTGAAGGAGTTTCCTGCCATCCGTGTTTTCGGAACGATAGGTTTTATCGCCATGATGTGGCTGGTCGACGTGTTGGATTTTGAGCAGAACCAGTACCAGTTCGTGACGAGTGGCATCCTGAGTATCATCTTGTTCGTCTACTCTTTCTCGTTGCCTTCCTGTCCTGTCAACAAAGGCGCTGAGAAAAAGACCTTTGCGGACGCTTTAGGGTTACAGGCATTTTCGTTGTTCAAGCAGAAGAAGATGGCCATCTTCTTCATCTTCTCCATCTTCCTGGGTGTCAGTCTGCAGATTACCAACGGATTTGCCACTCCTTTCATTGACCATTTCCAAACTATCCCCGAGTATGTGGACTCCTTCGGAGTGAAATATCCGGTGGTATTATATTCTATCTCTCAGATTAGTGAGACCTGTTGCATTCTGTTGATACCATTCTTTATGAGACGCTATGGCATCAAGAACGTGATGCTGATAGCCATGTTCGCCTGGGTACTCCGCTTTGCCCTGTTGGGTATTGGTAATCCTGGCGACGGTATCCTGCTTTTTGTCCTGTCGATGATTGTCTATGGAGTCGCCTTTGACTTCTTCAACATCAGTGGCTCCCTCTTTGTCGACAGGTCGGCACCTGCCCATCTTCGCTCCAGTGCACAGGGACTTTTCATGTTGATGACGAATGGTGTCGGTGCCACGATAGGTTCGCTGTGTGCCCAGCAAGTGGTGAACGCCCATACCTCCCCCGATGGAATTGTCGACTGGAACAGTTGCTGGTATGTTTTTGCCAGTTATGCCTTGTTGGTGAGCGTCGCCTTTGCCCTCATATTCCGTCCAAAGAAGGAGGAAGTAATAGTATAGATGAAAGAGACACGATATTTCTACGTACCCCAAGCCGCTCAGATGAGTGAGTTGCCACAGGATGAGGTGTCACATGCCGTGAAGGTCCTTCGTCTGGGTAGTGGCGACGAGATGATGCTGATGGATGGGGCTGGTACGTTCTATCGTGCGGAGGTGACGGTAGCCTCCAACCATCACTGTATGTATGCCATCCATGAGACACTGCCCCAGCAACGTCCGTGGCAGGGACATATCCATCTCGCCATAGCGCCCACCAAACTGATGGACCGCATGGAGTGGATGGTGGAGAAAGCGGTGGAGATAGGTGTCGACGAGATTACCTTCCTCGACTGTCGCTTCTCCGAGCGAAAGGTGGTGAAGACAGAGCGGCTCGACAAGATTGTCGTGTCTGCGATGAAACAGAGCCGAAAGGCGTGGAAGACCGAACTGCATGGGATGACATCTTTTAAGGATTTTGTCACTGCGAATGCGGAGGGAGCGAGGTATATCGCCCACTGCTATGAGGAGGTGGAGCGCAGGAGTCTCTTTGACGAACTGCGACAACTGCCATCGGCGGAGCGTGTCACGATATTAGTAGGACCGGAGGGCGATTTCTCCATCGACGAGGTGCGGGAGGCTGTCGCCCAAGGCTACCAGTCCATTCATCTGGGCAATAGCAGGCTGCGTACGGAGACAGCGGGCTTGGCTGCCGTGATGATGGCACGACTCAGAGATCATTGATATATAATATAATAAGGTATATGAAGAAACGACTGATGATATATGTCCTGTTGTCTTTGCTGTTGTCTCCTTGTGAGGCACAGCAGAAGATAAGGGATGTGTTCCTCCAGATGCCCGACAGTCTTCTGCCGTATCTGACGGAGAACAACCGCCTTGACTTCCTCGATTTCATGGACTCTAACATGAAGGCGGAGGTGACTAACGAACTGGGTGGTAAGAGTGAGATGCTGTCCTTGTCCGACAGTGCGCTGGCAATACAGGTCAGTCCTGCCATGAAGGTTGTTATGCGTTTGATGCCCGTCACCGAGACGGTAGACAGTTGTCAGCAGGTAGTGTGTATGATTTCCACCTATGGCAAGGATGCTCCTGAGAGTCAACTTGCCGTGTATTCCGTCCGTTGGCGTCCGTTGTTGTCGGAACAATACCTGTCTGGTTTGCCCCGTCCCCCTTATGAGGCTTCCTTTGTGGAAGGTAGCACGTCGATTCGTCTCAAAGGTGTCGTCGCCTTGGATCCTATCGCTTACGAGGAGCAGCAAAAAATCGAACCATGGTTAAAAAATATAGAATGGGTGCAATAAGTACTAAAAATACGTTAAATACGTATTAATTGTTATAACAACACTTGCAAGGAATAAAATAATATTCGTATTTTTGCAATGTGTTTTTCATGGTATTAGATTATTAAGGTTAATGAAAGATTGATTGTCGTGAGACAATCATTCTTTTTTTATGCCCTTTCTATCGCAGGGCGATACAGGCGGTAAACATATCAGGAAAAGCACCCTCCACGTCGATTGGTTTTCTGAAGAGTCCGAAGAGGGCACTGCCACTGCCGCTCATGGCGGCATAGGTGGCTCCGAGTTGGTAGAGTTGTTCCTTGATGGCGGCGAGTTCGGGATGGACGGCGAAGACACTCTGTTCGAAATCGTTGGTCAGTTCGTCTCTCCATGTCTCAACGGGTTGTGCCACGATGTCCTTACAGCATTTGGGCGGCATCTGCGGGGTGATGCGGGCAAAAGCCTCTTTGGTGGGTACTGGGATGTCGGGACGTACCACTGCCATATACCAGCCGTTGAGGTCGACAGTGATAGGGGTGAGTTGTTCCCCGATGCCCTCCGCATAGGCAGGGCGGTTGAGGATGAAGATAGGACAGTCGGCACCCAACTGGGCGGCATAGTCGATGAGTTGCTGCTCCGACAGGTTTAGTCCGAACTCCCTGTTCAGCAGAAGGAGCATGGCGGAGGCGTCGCTGGAGCCGCCACCCATTCCCGCCTGTGTCGGAATGCCTTTATAGAGGTGGGCATGCACTCGGGGCAGGGCAGGGAAGTCACGTTTCAACAGGTTATAGGCTCTCACGACGAGGTTACGCTGCTCGTCACCCTCCACTTTGATATTCGTTACCTTGATGTCGCAGTCCACGTCCGATGGGAAGTCACTTGCCATCGGGAACACCTCCAGTGCGTCTTTGATGTCGACGGGATAGAACACCGTCTGCAGGTTATGGTAACCGTCGGCTCTGCGTTCCACGACATTCAGTCCGAGATTCACTTTCGCGATAGGGAATATATTCATGATGATTTCTTTTTGAGTTTCTTGATTCGTCGTTGCGCCTCCATGGCGTCAGGGTATAGTTCCAGTGCCTTCTCATAGTTGCGGATGGCTGCCTCGGGCATGTGCTCCCTCTCACACTCCTTGCCCAGTATCACGTATTCCACGGCAAGTCGCTTCAGCGTCTCCTCCCTCCGTGCGATCTCCTCCTTCAGGTCCTTGCATTCCTGTTGCAGTTGGGTGATGATACCCAGTTTCTTGCGGATGAGTCGTTTGGCGGCAGGTTTCTCGATGTCATAGCGGCTGTGGATGGCGAGGAAGAAATTCTGCAGGAAAGCGTCGAAGTCCTGACGGTCGAACGCCGCCACCGCATCGTGGTACTCCTTGTCAGCCTTGCTCTCATAGAGTGCCTGCTGGATCAGTTGTCCGTCGTTATAGCGACTGGCGAAACTGACGACCTCGGCACGTACGAAGATGTCACGCCTGTGGATAGGCTCCTCCAAGGTAATGCCCTCCAACGAGGTGCAACGGCTCAGGGCGACATACGTCTGTCCGCCAGCGAAGGCACCGCCTCCCGAGAAGTCGATCCTCACCTTGCGGAAGGTCAGTCCCTGGCTCTTATGCACGGTGATAGCCCAGGCGAGGCGGAGCGGGAACTGGATAAAGGTGCCCAGTTGCTCCTCCTCAATCTTCTGTTCCTTCTCATTGAAGGTATAGCGCATGTTCTCCCATACCTCACGCTCCACGTCGTATTCGTGTCCGTCCTCATCGACCACGGTAATGACACCCTCCTCCTCGTCAATATAGATGACGACACCCAGCGTGCCGTTCACCCACCGTCTCTCCTTGTCGTTCTTGATGAAGATGACCTGTGCGCCAGGCTTGATCTCCAGTTCCATCGGGGCGGGTAGGGAAGTCTCTGGAAACTCGCCCGTGATACTGCCGTAGAAGATGGTCGGCTCCCCGTCGAGTTCCGCCAGTTTCTGCTCGTTGATATAGTCTACTGTGTCACGTCGGGTGGCGAGGGTGATAGGCAGCGACCCCTCCTGTCTTCCCTGTTGGGGGGAGGTCTCTACTTGTTTGTTGATCTCCTCGATGTCCCGTTCTGTCGCATGGTTCTGTCGGATGCGGTCGAGGATGCCGATGAAGTGGGCGTCCGTCTGGCGGTATACCTTACGCAGTTCGATGCTCACCAGACTCATCTCCTGCCACACCTTCGCCGAGAAGAAATAGGCGGAGGCATAGAACGGCTGCATCAACCTCCATTCATCTTCCTTCACCACGGGCTCCAACTGGAAGATGTCGCCCACCAACAACAGTTGTTTTCCTCCGAAGGGCTCTCGCATGTTACGGCAGTAGATGCGCAGCACCTTGTCGATGAAGTCGATGATGTCGGCTCTCACCATCGATATCTCGTCGATGATGATCAGTTCCAGTTCCCGCAGCAGTTTAGTGGTGACACCACTATATTTCAGAGTCTTGCGGATATTACGGATGTTATAGCGGGAGTCGTTGGGCAACAGCGGATGGAACGGCAGTTTGAAGAAGGAGTGCAGTGTCTGTCCTCCAGCGTTGATGGCGGCGATACCCGTTGGGGCAAGGATCACATATTTCTTCTTCGTCGTCTCTGCGATATGGCGCAGAAAGGTCGACTTACCCGTACCCGCCCTTCCTGTTAGGAAAAGCGACCGTCGTGTATACTGGATAATCTGCAGTGCCTGTTGCCACTCCTGATTCTCCGTGTCGAGTTTATATGTCTCCAGTTTTGCCATTTCAGGTGCGAAGTTACGAAAAAATATTGAATCTCCACTCTTTTATCTGTTATTCATACCGCATGGAACGGGCGGGATGAATACGGGATACGAGGAAAGAGGGGGCGATGAGAACGAAGAGGGTGACGACCAGGGTAGCAATGTTGAGTAGTACGATGATGGGGATATTGAGTTCCATGGGTGCCGTGGTTACATAATAATTGGCGGGGTCGAGTTTGATAAAACCAGTATATTGCTGCAACAAGATGAAGCCAATACCAATAAGGTTGCCCCAGAGCATACCCTGTCCGATGATGAAGACGGCAAACCAGAGGAAGGTATGGCGCACACTCTTGTTACGTGCTCCTAATGCTTTCAGCAATCCAATCATCTGCGTACGCTCCAAGATGATGATAAGTAGACCGCTAATCATGGTGAAACCGGCAACACATACCATGAGGACGAGGATAATCCATACATTGATATCAAGAAGAGACAACCAGGAGAAGACCTGGGGATAACTCTCTTGTATGGTATGGGAAGTCAATATCTCCCCATAACTGTCAGTATGTCTGTTGACTCTCTCAACAACCAAGTCAGCGGTAGTCTTTAGTTGGTTGAAGTCACTTACCAGTAGTTCCGCGCCACTGCATTGGTCGGCATTCCATTTGTTGAGTTTGACAGGGATGGGAAGGTCGGTAAAACAAAGGCTCTCGTCAAACTGTGTCATATTAGTCTCGTAGATGGCAACCACTGTGAAACGACGTGCCCTGACATCATTGTAACTGATGAAATAGGCGAAGACACGATCGCCAGCCTTCAGTTTGAGTTTATTTGCCATCCTCTGCGAGATGACCAGTTGGTTGGAGTTCTTCTTACTGGAGAACTGAGGCATCTTGCCAGCCACGATATTATTCTGTAGGAAATGGGTGTCGTAGTCCTCACCAATACCTTTGAGAACGACTCCTAGGAAGTCTTCGTCCGTCTTGAGAATACATTGTGTCAACGCATAGCGACCGACATGCCGTACACCAGGAATGTCTTTTAGAACACGCATCAGCGAGTCGTTGATGCAGACAGGATAGGGTGTAGTGCTCTGAGAAGTCAGGAAACTCTCCACTTGGATATGGCTGCCGAAACCGACAACCTTGTCACGGATGGTATGCTTGAACCCCATGATGACACTGACCGTGACAATCATCACGGCAAGTCCGATAGCAACACCAATGGTGGCTATACGAATAGCAGGACGACTCACTTTGCGCAGGTCGCCATGATCGGAATAGATCCTGTAGGCAAGGAAAAACGGGAGATTCATTAATCCAAGACTCTTCCCGGGTAATCCTCTAACGCTTTCTGTAGTACGACAAGGGCGCGCTCCAGATCTTCCTTCTTCAGCACGTAGGCTATACGAACCTGATTGATGCCAGCCCCTGGTGTGGTGTAGAATCCAGCGGCAGGTGCCATCATGACCGTCTCACCCTCATACTCAAAGTCGGCAAGGCACCAGCGACAGAACTCCTCGGCATCGTCGACAGGTAGTTTAGCCACCGTGTAGAAAGCGCCCATCGGGATGGGGGAGTATACCCCTGGAATGCGGTTGAGACCGTCAATCAGACATTTACGACGCTCCACATACTCGTCATAGACATCACGGTAATATTCCTCGGGAGCATCCAGCGAAGCCTCGGCGACGATCTGTCCTATCAGAGGAGGTGACAGACGTGCCTGACAGAACTTCATCACAGCCTTGCGCACCTCTACATTCTTCGTGATCAATGCGCCAATACGGATACCACACTCACTATAGCGCTTCGAGACCGAGTCAATCAAAATCACATTCTGCTCAATACCCTCCAGGTGACAGGCTGAGATATAAGGTGACCCCGTATAGATATATTCCCGGTACACCTCATCAGAGAAAAGGTAGAGGTCGTATTTTTTCACTAAGTCACGAATCTGCTGCATCTCACGACGAGTATAGAGATAGCCTGTCGGGTTGTTAGGGTTGCAGATCATGATAGCACGGGTGCGGTCGTTGATCAGTTCCTCAAACTTCTCTACCTTGGGAAGGGAGAAACCCTCCTCAATCGTGGTGGCAATGGTACGGATCTTCGCACCAGCGGAGATGGCGAATGCCATATAGTTGGCATAGGCAGGCTCTGGCACGATAATCTCATCGCCAGGGTTCAGGCAGGAGAGAAAGGCGAACAATACCGCCTCACTACCACCCGATGTGATGATGATATCGTCGGCAGTGACATTAATATTATATTTCGCATAATAACTGACCAGTTTCTCGCGATAACTCAAATAGCCCTGCGAGGGAGAATACTCCAGGATATTACGGTCGATTTCCTTCAAGGCATCGAGTCCTACCTGTGGCGTGGGCAGGTCAGGCTGTCCGATGTTCAGATGGTACACACGGGTACCCCTTTTCTTAGCGGCAGCGGCAAGAGGTGCGAGTTTCCGAATTGGCGACTCGGGCATCTCCAGTCCGCGAACAGATATTTCCGGCATGTTCTCTAATTTACGTAAATCGGATGCAAAGGTACGAATTTAATTCATAATTCACAATTAATAATTCATAATTATCATAATTATTTTGTGATATTCGGATTTTATGCTTACTTTTGCGCAACGAAACGAACCAAAGACATGAATTACGAAGAACTATTGGCATCGAGAAAGGATGGGAAACTGAATAAGACCCGTTTGCCGATTGGCGATTACTACCGTCAGCAAATTGACGGGAAATATCGTAGTGTGGTGGATATCAAGCCTGAACTGAATAGTAATATCAAGTTCTGTGAGGCTTTGAAGACGGAGTGTGAGCAGAATGCGACTCTTACCAACCAGCATATCTTGCATTTCCGTCCGCAAGAGGGAGGTCATGACATCACTCGTCTGGAGATGGAGCAGGGACAGTATCAGCCCTTGCAGCAGGTGTTGAATGACACCCCGTCCATTGTCGCAGAGCCTAACTTCATCGAAGAGTTCACCCGCCAGTTGTTGGAGACAGCTGCTTATCTGCATGAGCAGGGTGTCTATGGCGTGTGCTATTCTCCCCAAACCATTTTCCTTCGTAAGGGAGATAATGCCGTCTTGTTGTCGCATGTGGGTTCCCACTATCTGACGATGAGCGACCCCTCCCAACTCTATCATGACGGCATGGAGGAGTTTGTGGCTCCCGAGGTGATGGGCAAAGGTACTATTGACAATCGTTGCGACATCTATTCCATCGGTAAGTTACTACAGAGAATCTTCGACCAGGCTGATATGCCGTTGGCGTTGCGTAAGGTTGTCAAGCGTGCCGTCAGCGAGGCTCCTGAGGATCGTTTCGCTACCCCTACGGATATGTTGTCGAGCATCAATCGCAAACGCAATACCTATCGTTCTTTGGTAACGACCGTCATTGCCCTTGCCATTGCAGGTCTGGCGATAGCCCTCTATTTCGATATGATGCCTGAGAGCAATCCCGTGGAGTTTGTGAAGCCCGCACCCCGTCAGGCTACTGATGATCTGATAGACGACGGCTTTAATCCTGAGGAACTGGGTGTGACGAGCGACGGTGACTCATTGGTGGCTGCCGAGCGTGTGTCGCAAGAGGAGTATCAGGCGAAGGCTGAGGCGATTTTCCGCAAGCGTTACACAGAGGCTGCAGATAAGATCCTCTCCAAGATATATAATAAGGAGAATATGAATGTCAGTGAGAAGAATTTCCTGTCTCAGAGTGAGTCGACCGTTAATGACTTGATGAAGGTACAACAGGAAATCGCCGCAGAGTCGGCACTTGATCCTTCCAGAAGTCAGTTGATAGCCACAGAGATCATTGAGCGCCTGACAGAACAGAAGAAGAATGCGTTGGGTGGCTCCAATAGTCGTGGCATCCAGAAATAGTTGCCCCCTCGTAATATCGTTATATCGCAATATCGAAAAAAAAAGAAAAATATGAGAAGTAGAACAGCAATTTGGTTTGAGTGTAAAATCAACTACGAGAAGACCATGGAGGATGGTCTGCAGAAAAAAGTGAACGAGACCTATACCGTCGATGCCCTTAGTTTCACCGAGGCTGAGAAGCGCATCATGGAGGAGATGTCGAGTTATATCAGTGGTGAGTTCACAGTCAAGGATATCAAGATTGCTCCTTATAAGGAGATATTCTTCAGCGACGAGCCCTCCGCCGACCGTTGGTATAAGGCAAAACTGCAGTTTATCACCATCGATGAGAAGACGGAGAAAGAGAAGCGTAGCAGTGTCAACTACCTCGTGCATGCCGCAACCTTGAAAGGGGCTGTCAACAATATTGAGGAAGTGATGGGAGGTACGATGATCGACTATGTTATCGCCAGTGTCGCAGAGACAACGTTGATGGATGTCTTTGAGTACGGCAAGTCTACTCAGGACGACAAACCAGAATACGAAGGGTGATGGACTACGATGTCAAAGGTCATTTAAAGCAAGTGCTTGCTGATCTGCCACAGGGTGTTCGCCTTGTGGCTATTAGTAAGTATCATCCCAACGAGTATATCGAAGCCGCCTATCAGGAGGGACAGCGTATGTTTGGCGAGAGTCATGAGCAAGAACTCCGCCAGAAAGTGGAGTCTCTTCCTAAAGATATCCAATGGCATTTCATCGGTCACCTGCAAACCAATAAGGTGAAATACATTGCTCCTTATATCACGATGATTGAGGCTGTTGATTCCCTCAAACTCTTAAAAGAGATAGACAAGCAGGCGACTAAGAATGGGCGGGTTATAGATGTGCTGCTGGAACTCCATATCGCAGAGGAAGAGACGAAATACGGACTCACCCCTGACGCTTGCCGACAGTTGCTCGCAGAGGGAGAATGGCGTTCATTGAGCCACGTCCGCATTTGTGGTTTGATGATGATGGCATCGTATGTGGAGGACGAGTCACAGATTCGCTCGGAGTTCCGTATCGCCCGACAGTTGTTCGACGAACTCAAAACCCAGTATTTTGCGGATGAGCCTTCCTTCTGCGAACGCTCGTGGGGTATGAGTCACGACTATCCCATCGCAGTGGAGGAGGGTAGTACCATGGTACGTGTAGGCACCACCATCTTTGGACCGCGAGTCTATTGACGCATTTCTGATGGAACTATTAAACCAGATCAATGATGTGCTGTGGGGCTACCTGATCATAGGGGCGCTGATAGGGTGTGGGCTATGGTTTACGTGGCGTACCCGCTTCGTGCAGTTCCGCATGATAGGGGAGATGCTGCGCCTGTTGACTGACTCCTCCGTAAAACCGCAAGGCAGTGAGAAGCACATCTCCTCGTTCCAGGCTTTTGCCGTGTCACTCGCCTCACGAGTGGGAACGGGCAATTTGGCGGGAGTGGCAACGGCGATTGCCGTAGGTGGACCTGGCGCTGTGTTCTGGATGTGGGTGATGGCACTGGTAGGCTCTGCGACGGCTTTTGTGGAGTCGACCTTAGGACAGTTGTTCAAGCAGTATCACAAAGACTCGTTTATCGGAGGTCCCGCCTATTATATCCAGCGAGGACTGCACTGCCGATGGATGGCAATCCTCTTCGCCATACTGATTACCGTCTCGTTCGGCTTGGCGAATAACTCCGTGCAGACGAATACCATCTGTGGCGCCATGGAGGGGGCTTTCGGTTGGAATCCCCTTGTGACGGGTGTGGTATTGATGGTTATGACACTTATCATCGTCTTTGGCGGTATCCAGCGCATTGCCCATGTCAGTTCTATCTTGGTGCCTGTGATGGCTGTCGGCTATTTCATCCTTGCCGTCGTGGTTATCGTGATGAATATCCAGTTGCTGCCCCATGTGTTGTCTGTCATCGTGAAGAGTGCCTTTGGCGTGGAGCAGGCTGTGGGTGGCACATTAGGAGCCGCCATCATGAATGGGGTAAAGCGAGGCTTGTTCAGCAACGAGGCAGGCGAGGGTAGCGCACCTAATGCTGCGGCAACGGCATCAGTGTCGCATCCCGTCAAACAAGGACTGATACAGGCGTTGGGTGTGTTTACCGATACGTTGGTGGTCTGCTCCTGTACAGCCTTTATCATTCTGATTAGTGGACTGTATACCTCGCCAGAACTGAATGGTATCATGCTGACACAGGCAGCACTGGAGTCAGAGGTGGGCTCATGGGGACCAGTCTTCGTCGCCGTCGCCATCTTCCTTTTTGCCTATTCCTCGATGATCGGCAACTATTACTACGGAGAGGCAAACGTACGCTTTATGACTTCCAGTCGGAAGGCGATGACCGTCTATCGGTTAGCCTCTGGCGGTGTGATGGTTCTGTTTGGCGCTTGGACGACATTGGAAGTGGTATGGAGCATGATAGACCTCTGCATGGCATTGCTGACGGCATGCAACCTCATCGCCATCGCTCTGTTAGGGAAATATGTGTTCCGTCTGCTCGACGACTATCGGCAACAGAAGCGGCAGGGCATTAAGGAGCCAACCTTCCGCCGTACCCAGTTGCCAGAGATAGCACAGGATATTGCTTGTTGGGAGTAGACAAAAAAGGATGGCACCTGTGATTGACAAGTGCCATCCTTTTTGCTTCTTTCTTTAATCAGATGAATAGATTTTCATCATTGATTTCTTCATTATTTTGTAGTGATCCCGCAATCAACACAGGTTGCTTTATATCGAGTTTGACAATCTCTACTTCTGGAATGATATATTGTCTTTTCTTCATAACTAAGTCCTCCTACATTTATTTAATGATAACCTTTTTACCGTTCACGATATACATTCCGTTGGTGGGATTCTCTACACGACGACCGTTCAAGTCATAGTATGTTGCATTCTCTGTCGGTGATTTCACAGTCTGGTCAATTGAAGTTGCCATACCGTCTATGCCAATAAACTCACGGGCAAGCGAGTTGTCAACCTTGATATATGCCTTGTTGGCTGGGATATTCAAACCACTGCTGACTTTATAGAATCCCAAATCGTTTGTCAGGTTCGCAAGTGCATAGTAGGTGTAGCCACTCTCTTGCGTCACAGCCGTATTACTACCTAGCAGTGAGTTGCCGGCATAGTCGCCTGTGCTAGGTGTAGCGGTATAGGTTAAGGTAACTTCCGATGTTGACGAACTCAACACCACAGCCTCGCCAGCCTTAATAATCTTGCTGCCAGTGTCCGTTAGCGTAATCGTGGAACCACTTAGTTCTGCCTTATATACGGTTGTGTTGTCGTCAACTTTCACATTGGCATTGTCATTATAATATGTCGCCCAATTAGCACCTTCGGCTAATGTGGTCGTCAGGGCTGCGGGATTGGGCATTACTACTATTTTATTTGCGTAACGATACCACGAAGCCGCCAAACGCCGGAATACTGATAATTTTCGCAGTATTCAGGGAGAAGTGACGATAATCTGCGGGATTTTTTGTACCTTTGCACTAACTTTGCCGTTGATATGTACAACAAGAAGATACCCATAGACACCAGTTGCGGCTTCCGCCCAAGGATGGAAGAGATTCTGAAGGAGAAGTGTGCAGATATATTATAATGAATAAGTGACGATGAATCCAGTATCAATCCGACTTCTCAATCAACAGTTGGCTGCGCCTCAGTTTGGCAGTTCTGCTGAGGTGGTGAGCCACATGGGAGCCATGCAAGCCCAAGACTATCGCATGATGCGCTGGGCGGTGGCGATGCGGACAGGTAAACCATCGCACAAAGCCTTCAAGAAAGCATACGATGAGGGGACGATTATCCGTCTGCACCTGATGCGAGGCACCTGGCAATTGATATCAGCCGAGGACTATTGGTCATTTCTCGAACTATGCGCACCCAAGGCCATTGCTGTCACCCAAGGCTGGATGAGCAGCAACAAAGTTACCATCCCTGATGACGAACTGATAAAGGTCCGGGGCATCTTGGAGCAGACTGCTGCTGACAAAGGGAGTGCCACGAAGGAGGACTTTGTGCAGTCGCTGGCGGAGAAAGGCATCCATATGGATAGTCACCGCCTGTCGTACCATATCCGCATGGCAGAAATGTCGGGAATCCTCTGTAGTGGCAATCTGCATCCGACAAAAGCGACATATACCCTCGCTACAGAGAAAGTAAAGAAGCCAACCTCCATAGACAGGGATGAAGCCCTGATGCGTTTCACCCGTAAGTATTTCCAGAGCCGCCAACCGGCTACGTTGGAGGACTATGTGTGGTGGTCTGGACTGAATGTAAGCGAATGCAAGAAGGGTATAGAAATGTTAGGTGAAACGATTCGTAAGGAATCATGGCAAGGTCGGGATTTCTACCTTACAGACGCTTGCCGTACACGAGGGTTCAGGAAAGGACAGGCTCTGTTGATACCTCCCTACGATGAATACCTCATTGGATATAAGAGCCGTGACGTTGTGCTCCCTGCAGCACATCGTCATCGGGCGTACAACAACTTCGGCATCTTCCAACCCGTCATAGCCAGCGACGGCATCATCTGTGGCAATTGGTCACCATTTGAGGAAAAATGTCAGGCTGCGTTTTTCGATGGTGTGGATGTCTCTGATGCTGTCTTGGATGTGTGGCACAAATACATTCGATATAAAGGAAGATAGAGAGAAGATTATCAGCAAAATTTTGCGAATTCTTTAAAAATCAGTCGGTAACTGAAGAGTGGTCAGTCGGTAGGTGATTACTTTCAAGGTGTTTGTGGCTTACAAACGGGGTGAATGTAAGCCACAAACGACTCGTTTGAACGTAAACTTTCAAGATAGAAGTGCAATTTCTTGGGAGTAGAAATAGACTCCCTCTCCGCAGGACTCAGACGTTCTCGGAGCGTAGCGATGAGGTTGTCTGAGTCCTGTGGAGAGGAAAAATCAATCAGCAATGCAAATAAA